>CBFIGL010000004.1:0-116646 GCA_965662135.1 Planktotalea sp.
CCAAAAGCGACTTGGCTGCCAATTCTTCGACAATCCCATCGAAAACCCATGCGCCCATAGTGGCACTGTCTTCCAAAAGACCAATAAAACGGGCCGACGCTGCGAAATCATTTATCTCCCTTTGCGTTACATCGTGCGACTGCCTTGAAAGAATGTCTTTTCCTGCTTGGCGAAGTTCGTTCAATGCACCGGCGGTGTTCAGATCATCAGATACAAGTTCCTTTACGGAGTCGTAGATCTTTCCACCCGGTTCCGCTGAATTCGTGATTGATCGCCACTTGCGCAACGTCGAACTTGCTTCGTTTGCCTTCTCAGCCGTCCAATCCATCGGCTTGCGATAGTGCGTGGACAGGAAGACGAACCGGATCACCTCGCCCGGCACGCCCTGATCCAGTAAATCCCGCACAGTGAAGAAATTGCCCAATGACTTGGACATCTTCTTGCCCTCGACCTGCAACATCTCGTTGTGCATCCATATATTCGCAAAACCGTGGCCGACGCATTTTGACTGCGCAATCTCGTTCTCGTGGTGCGGGAACATTAGATCGTTGCCGCCGCCGTGAATATCAAAGCTTTCGCCCAAAATCTCACGCGCCATGGCAGAGCATTCAATATGCCACCCCGGACGACCCTTCCCCCACGGGCTATCCCAACCGGGCGTCTCTGCGTCAGAGGGTTTCCACAGCACGAAATCCATCGGATTGCGTTTATAGGGCGCGACTTCCACGCGCGAGCCTGCGATCATGTCATCAATAGAGCGACCAGAGAACTTACCATAGTCAGCGTAGCTTTCTACGGCGAACAGGACATGGCCTTCCGCTTCGTAAGCAAAGCCTTTTTCGATCAGATCAGCTGACATATCCACCATCGCCTGAATGTACTCAGTCGCGCGTGGCATATGGTTCGGGTGGAGCGCGCCAACGGCGTCCATATCCGAAAGGTAAAGTCCAATTGTGCCATCGGTAATCTCGCGAATGGACTGGCCCGTTTCAGCCGCGCGTGCGTTGATCTTATCATCAACGTCCGTGAAATTACGCACGTAGGTCACTTTGTCCTCGCCATAGACATGGCGCAGCAAGCGAAACAACGTGTCAAAGATAATCACAGGGCGCGCATTGCCTAGATGGGCGCGGTCATAGACCGTAGGACCACAGACATACATCGACACTTCACCGGGTTTAACCGGCACCAATTCCTCTTTGGAACGGGTCTTGGTGTTGTGCAGGGTAATCTTTGTCATGACGTTCGTCCTTAAATACGCGCGCAAATGGTGCGGCGGACTTAGCAACTCAGATCAAAAGAGGAAATGTGAAACCGGCCCGCCTAACGAAGTTAGTGGGAAATACAGCAGATAATTGTGATGTTCTGTACTTGGTTCATGACATTTGGGTAACGAAGTGATGCGCTTATGTCCAGAGTGTTGACGAATCTGGTGACGCGCGTCCAAGTGGCAAGACGCCTTTTGGAGACCGCAATGCCTGTTCTATCCACGACGTTAACAGAAATTACCGCTGGCGGATCAGACGGTTGGGAAGTCTTCACGCGCGCACGTTCGATGATCGAAGAGGGCACGCCTGTGACTGAACTGACAATTGGCGAACATGATATTCGCACTGACCCGATCATTCTGGAGGCGATGGATACCTCTGCGCGTGGCGGTCACACAGGCTATGCGATGGTTCCGGGCATTGTCGCGCTTCGCGAGGAAGTGGCACGCCGCGTGCAAGAACGAACTGGCGTGAAGACAACACTTGAGAACGTCTTGATCACTCCCGGCGGTCAATCAGCCTTGTTTGCGTCGCATCTTGCAGCCTGTCCCAAAGGCGGCACAGGGCTATACATTGATCCCTATTATGCCACCTACCCCGGCACTTTGCGCAGCATCGGCGCGACTGCGAAATCTATCCAAGCCTACGCGCAAGACGGGTTTCAGCCGTGTGCCGGCGATATTGAAACCGCTGCAAACGGCGCGTCCAGCCTACTGATCAACTCGCCCAACAACCCGACAGGCGTTGTGTATACCCGTGACACGCTTGAAGGGATCGCAGAGGTTTGCAAACGCCACGATCTTTGGCTGATCTCTGACGAAGTCTACGACACGCAAGTTTGGCAGGGCGAACATATCTCCCCGCGCGCGCTAAACGGAATGGCAGAGCGTACATTGGTCGTGGGCTCAATGTCCAAAAGCCACGCCATGACAGGCAGCCGCGTCGGCTGGATTGTCGGCCCCCGCGCGGCAATCGCGCATTTAACCAATCTTGCAACGCATACGACCTACGGCGTTGCAGGGTTCGTTCAGGACGCCGCCCTTTTCGCGCTCGAACAAGGTCCTGCCTTTGAAGACAGGATCGCAGCGCCGTTCAAACGTCGTCGCGCTTTGACTATCGAGATTTTGACTGAACAAAACGTGGTCAAAATGATCCCAGCGGACGGCGCGATGTATGTCATGCTTGATATTCGTGCGACGGGTCTGAGTGGTGAAGCCTTTGCCAATCGTCTTTTGGACGATCGGAATATCGCCGTGATGCCCGGAGAAAGTTTTGGCCAAGCGGCCGCAGGCCACATCCGCGTCGCGATGACGATTGAAGATAACGCCTATGCCCAGGCTTTGCGTGATCTCTGCGCATATGCAGCGGAGCTTTGTGAATAAGTAAAACTACGTTAGGCTCTGCCCATTCACGAAGCAGAGATATTTAAAATGAAACGTATTTTGATACTTCTAGCGCTGGTTTTCAGTGCAAATCTCGCAATTGCGCAGTCTTTCCCTGAGTATAACTCAACAACAATCAACGACTACGCAGGCCTGTTAGATGATGCATCAGAGGCGCGTTTGTCCAAACAATTAGAAGACCTGCGCAAAAACACAGGAGTCGAAATGACTGTCCTGACTTTGTCGCGTCAAGACATGTTTGCGCCAGACATCACGCTCGAAAAATTTGCGACAGGCCTGTTTAATGAATGGGGCATTGGCAATAAAACCAGCAATGACGGTGTATTGGTCATGGTGTTGAAGACCGACCGCGCCATGCGGATCGAACTTGGCGGTGCATATGGGCGCGATTGGGACCGCACTGCGGCAACGGTCATCAACCGTTCGTTCTTGCCGGCATTCAAAGAAGACCGCTATCAAGACGGCATCGAAGCGGGCGTTACGGATACCATCAACACGATTGTAACACCGTTTCTTGCCGGCGAAGAGGCCCCGAGTGATGCATCCAACAACTGGGTTTGGGCGATTGTTCTAGCTGTCTTTGGCGCGATTACAGCACTGCTTTACAGAGACAAATTTGTGAAGATGAAGAAGTGTCCGGAATGCGGTCAGCGACACTTGAACCGGACGCGCCACGTCAGACAACAGGCCACCAAAACCAGTGCAGGCAATGGCGATATGATTACGGCATGTTCCAATTGCTCTTACCGCGATGTGGTGCCCTATACGATCAGCCGTAAAAGTTCATCATCGTCCAAGTCCAGCTTTGGCGGCGGTTCATCCGGTGGCGGCGGGGCCAGCGGAAAGTGGTGAAATAGTCTGAAAGCGACCATTCGTCGCTTTCAGCTTAGAATCGCCACGAAATTCCTTCTTCACTCAGACCAAGAGCGTTGGAGGACTACTTTTGAACAATTGCATTTGGGTGCTCACGCTTACGCGCGTGACAATTGGAGCACGGCGCGGACGCGCTGCGCGCGGACGGCCACGGGGCAATTTTCGCCCTTCACTGTATTCCAATTGAAAGCCTATCCTGATGAACGATCAATCCCCTACCCGCCGCGCTGGTGGCCGCTCAGCTCGGCGCGAAGCCCGCTCTGCTAAACTTGCTGACCATCTGCGCCCAATTCGTCCGGGCATGGAAGGTGGTCAGTACAAACCACTTAACGATCTGGACGTTGAAAAAATCCACCAAGCGGCCTTAACAGCGCTGGAAACTATCGGACTGGCGGATGCGCCTGCGTCTGGCGTGCAAATTCTAACGGATGCCGGTGCTATTCTGGGCGATGACGGGCGCATCCGTTTTCCGCGCGCGCTGGTCGAGGATGCTTTGACGAAGGCCAACCGCGATGTGGTGTTATACAGCCGCGACGGCGTGAACGATCTCGATCTTTCGGGGCAACGGGTTCACTATGGGACGGCCGGTGCTGCGGTGCATGTTGTCGACGTCGAGGGCAATGAATACCGCGAATCCACTGTGCAAGACTTGCACGACGCGGCGCGTATCTGTGATGTTTTGGATAACATCAGTTTTGTGCAACGTCCTATGGTCTGCCGCGATATTTCAGACAATCTGGAAATGGACCTGAACACCATCTATGCCTGTACCAGCGGGACAACCAAACACATCGGCACATCCTTTACCGAACCGGGCTATGTCAAACATGCGCTTGAAATGCTGCACACGATTGCGGGTGGCGAAGATAAATGGCGCGAGCGCCCGTTTCTAAGCAATTCCAACTGCTTTGTCGTACCGCCGATGAAATTTGCCACCGAAGCCTGTGAAGTCATGGAAGCTTGCATCGCGGGCGGCATGCCTGTGCTGTTGCTGTCTGCGGGTATGGCGGGTGCAACTGCGCCGTCCACAATCGCCGGTGCTATTACCCAAGCAACAGCCGAATGTCTGGCAGGACTTGTCTATGTGAACGCCATTGCACCGGGGCATCCTGCAATCTTTGGAACTTGGCCTTTTGGCCTTGATTTACGTACAGGCGCGATGTCGGTTGGTTCGGGTGAGCAAGCATTGCTAAGCGCGGGATGCGCACAAATGCATGCTTTCTACGGGCTACCCGGCGGCGCAGCTGGCGGGGCATCGGATGCCAAAATGCCCGACATGCAAGCAGGGTGGGAGCAGATGTGTTCCAACGTTATGGCAGGTCTTGCAGGGCTGAACATGGTATACGAAGCTGCTGGTATGCATTCATCTTTGCTTGGGTTCTGTCATGAAAGCCTGATCCTAAGCAACGATTTGATTGGCCAAGCCATGCGTTGTGTGCGCGGGATTGAAGTCAATGATGAAACCCTTGCACTGGATCAGATTGCGCAAGTTTGTATGGGCGGGCCGGGTCACTATCTTGGAACCGAACAGACCTTGGGACGGATGGAAACCGATCACGTCTATCCCAAATTCGGGGATCGCACGTCGCCCAAAGAATGGGTCGAACTGGGCAAACCTGTCCTGGTGGAAAAAGCTAAGGCACGCAAAGAAGAGATTCTTGGCGGGAAATCCGCCGCAAGATTCGATGCAGCTTTGGACAGCGCGTTACGCAAAAAATTCACCATACATCTAGCGCCGTAATGTAAGTTTATAAGCAAGATGAAGCCAGAACCCGTGCGCCCTTTTGGCGCGCGGTGCTATTTTGCTGGCCTTTTAAGAGCAGTGCCTATAACGGAGGCCCAACTCAGTTAAAGGCAGA
Organism: Planktotalea sp.; assembly: GCA_965662135.1. GTDB lineage: Bacteria > Pseudomonadota > Alphaproteobacteria > Rhodobacterales > Rhodobacteraceae > Planktotalea. The sequence goes on from CBFIGL010000004.1 coordinate 5,404, forward strand.
CTCTAATGGACCTTCGCAATATTGCGATTATCGCACACGTTGACCACGGCAAAACGACGCTCGTGGACGAACTTCTTAAGCAATCTGGTGCTTTCCGTGAAAACCAAGCTGTGGCCGAACGCGCCATGGACAACAACGACATTGAGCGCGAGCGTGGAATCACAATTTTCGCCAAGCCAACCTCTGTTGAGTGGAAAGGCACACGCATCAATATCGTGGACACGCCCGGTCACGCCGATTTCGGTGGCGAAGTTGAGCGTATTCTGTCCATGGTTGACGGCGTTGTCCTGCTGGTAGACGCGGCTGAAGGCCCGATGCCACAAACGAAATTCGTAACCTCCAAAGCACTTGCTTTGGGACTGCGCCCTATTGTTGTACTTAACAAAGTCGACAAAGGCGATGCAGAGCCTGATCGTGCGTTGGATGAGTGTTTCGACCTGTTTGCGTCTTTGGATGCAAATGACGACCAACTTGATTTCCCGCATATGTACGCTTCTGGCCGCAATGGCTGGGCCGACAACGAGCTGGATGGTCCACGTAAAGATCTGACAGCCTTGTTCGATTTGATCGTGAACCATGTACCAAAACCTGCGCAAATTTCCCGCCAAGGCGAAGATTTCCGTATGTTGGCGACAACACTAGGCTCTGACGCTTTCGTTGGTCGCCTTTTGACGGGCCGCGTTGAAAGCGGCAAATTGAAAGTAGGTGCGACGGTTCAAGCGCTAAGCCGTATCGGCCAAAAGATCGAGCAATTCCGCGTGACACGTATTCAAGCGTTCCGTGGTCTTGGCGAGCAAGACATCGAAGAAGCGATGGCAGGCGATATCGTTTCCATCGCGGGCATGTCCAAAGCAACTGTTGCAGACACGATTTGCGCATTGGCAGTTGATACTGCCCTACCCGCACAGCCAATTGATCCGCCCACCATCACAGTGACCTTCGGCATCAACGACAGCCCACTGGCTGGCCGCGATGGTAAAAAAGTCCAGTCGCGCGTGATCCGTGACCGCCTGCACAAAGAAGCCGAATCAAACGTTGCGATCAAAATCGCCGACACGCCCGGCGGTGAAGCCTTCGAAGTTTCCGGACGTGGCGAACTTCAAATGGGTGTTCTGATTGAAAACATGCGCCGCGAAGGGTTCGAGCTTTCGATCTCTCGTCCGCAAGTTATTATGAAAGAAGGCCCGAATGGCGAGCGCCTTGAACCAGTCGAAGAAGCAACAATCGACGTAGATGACGAATACTCAGGCGTTGTGATCGAAAAACTGACCGGTGCGCGTAAAGGCGATCTGGTCGAAATGCGTCCCGCTGGAGCAGGCAAAACCCGCATTATCCTGCAAGTACCGTCACGTGGCTTAATCGGCTATCACGGCGAATTCCTGACCGACACACGCGGAACGGGCGTTCTAAACCGTGTTTTTCACGGCTGGACCGAGCACAAGGGATCTATCCCGGGTCGTCGCGCTGGTGTTTTGATCTCTATGGAGAACGGTCAATCGGTTTCATACGCGCTTTGGAACCTTGAAAGCCGCGGCAAGATGTTTATCGGCCCACAGGTGGATCTATACACTGGCATGATCATTGGCGAGCACAGCCGCGAGAACGATCTTGAGGTGAACCCGCTTAAAGGTAAGAAGCTTACGAACGTGCGTGCCTCTGGAACAGATGAAGCGGTACGTTTGACGACGCCTGTGACACTAAGCCTTGAAGAAGCAATCGCTTATATCAACGACGACGAATTGGTAGAAGTCACACCAAATGCGATCCGTCTGCGCAAGCGTCACCTTGACCCGCACGAACGCAAGCGCCACGCGCGCGGCAGTGCGTAAAGCATAACCTTCAATTTTAAAACGATAAAAGCGCGCCGGATCATTCCGACGCGCTTTTCTTATGGGTAGGCCAATGCGCGGAGCTAATGGCATCTGCGCATTTTAAAATTCCTTAGTGATGGCACTTGACCTGAACCATTACGTAGTGGGCCTCTTTCTTAAGTGTCGCTACCTGACGGTAAACAGCTGGGTACTTAACAAGCTCAATGCGACCATTGCGGTGCTCGTACTGCTTCTTACTGTCTTTAACCATGTGCTTTGTGTACGTGTATTTCGCTGGCACGAGATGCTTGTCGTAGCAAGCGACTGTATTGCCTTCCCAAGCCATTGCTGGCGCTGCGAAACCGATTGCTGCGATAACTAATGTAAATAGGGTTTTTTTCATGTTTAACACTCCAATATGTATTGCTCAACTAAGGCATGAACCTTTGACCAATAGTTCGGGGCGAGATTTTGCATAGTTCGTGTTTTAATTGTGTTTTTGTCTAATTCGACAAAAAAGTCTTTTCGTTGCCATTTTGGAAAACCAAAACAAAAAAAGCGCAAGACCGAAGTCTCACGCTTTCAATTGACTTAACGATCGGCGCGTAACGCAGACCGGTCGTTATGCATCACTTAGTGGCCGCAGGAAACTTCGCGCATCACATAGTGAGAGTCAGCAGTCTTCGTAAGAACTTCTTTGTACACAGCTGGGTACTTAACAAGTTCGATACGGTGATTGCGGTGCTCGTACTGCTGCTTGCTCTTTTTGATAAGAACCTTCTCTGCGGAATACTTCGCAGGAACAAGGTGCTTGTCATAGCAAGCTACTGTTTTGCCTTCCCAGGCCATTGCTGGTGCTGCGAATGCGATTGCTGTTACTACAGCGGAAATTAGGGTCTTAGTCATTGAAATATCCTCCAGGTTACCCTTCACGTATTAAAAACTTAACGCGAAGTCGTTCGACGCAGCTATAGGGAAGACAGGGTTCTCAGACGTGTGGTTAACCAAAAACCCTTATTTTACTTGCTATTGCGAAAAAATGTGATCTTTCCGCATCAGTTTTATTTGCAGCAAAATTATTCAATAAAGGCGCACTAGTGAAGCTAACGAAACAGTCGGACTGTCTTATTAGGATTGTTTACTTTTTTGTCTGGATTTAGGAGTCGGCGGGTCGAATCGCTAAGGGATTCCGAACAGTTATCCACATCACCATCTGTCACATTGAAGTGCGTGATTGTATTTCAAATTCCCTGCAACGCAAAACACCGGCAAAAAGCTGCCGGTGTTACAATGTGTCAAGCAAGGAATGGCCGAGAGAATTACGCTTCTTCAACAATCACGAGATCACGTTCTGACGCGCCCCGTGCGAACTCTAGCGCGGCTTGATAGGCGTCGGAGTGATAGCAATCATGTGCCGCCTGTAACGATGGAAAGCGCGCAACAACATTGCGGGCCCGGTCGCGGCCTTCGAGTTGTTCGTATTTACCAGCACGCGCCAGAAAGACGCCGCCATGATCCGCAATCGCGCCTGTCGCACGGCTGGCATATTCTTTGTACGCAGCATCATCAGTAACGTGAACATTCGCAATCCAAAGTGCTGTAGGCATCTCTTAGCCCTCCAATATCTGTTTTGCAGCTGCGATCGCAGCATCTGCATTAGATGCGTCCTTGCCGCCACCTTGTGCCATATCAGGACGACCACCGCCGCCCTTACCGCCCAGTTCGGACACAGCGGCCTTCACCAGATCAACGGCGGACACTTTATCTGTCGTATCATCCGTCACACCAGCAGCTACCGCAGCTTTGCCACCAGCATCCGCAATCAACAAAACAGCGCCAGAACCGATGCGCGTTTTGTGTTCGTCGATTAAGGCGGGTAGATCTTTGCCTGAAACACCAGACAAGACTTGGGCAACAAAGCTAATTCCATTCACGGTTTCGGCTTCACTACCGCCACTCTGCCCTGCCCCACCTGACATCGCCAACTCACGGCGCAGTTGAGCAACTTCATTAGACAGTGCTTTACGCTCATCCAACAGCGCCTTCACACGAGCAGGTACACCCGCAGCCTGTGCTTTCAGATCACCAGCCACTTGTGCCAGTCGCTGATCTTGCATGCGCAAGTGGTCCAACGCGGCCTCACCTGTCAGCGCCTCGATCCGGCGCACACCTGCGCTGGATGCACTGTCGCCCAGCAAAACGAATACCCCGATATCGCCTGTCTGGCGCACGTGTGTGCCACCACAAAGCTCAAGCGAATAAGTCTCACCATTGCTGCCTTTGCCAGACCCTGCTTGCACACCCATCGACACAACACGGACTTCATCACCGTATTTTTCGCCAAACAGCGCCTGCGCACCAAGGGCGCGCGCATCATCAGGTGTCATAATACGTGTTTCAACTGCGGCATTCTGACGGATGTAGGCATTCACTTCTTTCTCGACCTTGGCCATATCGTCGGAAGAAAGGGCCGCACTATGCGAAAAATCAAACCGCAAACGATCCTCGGCATTCAAAGAGCCGCGTTGCGCCACGTGATCCCCAAGGGCAGCGCGCAAAGCTTCATGCAACAAATGCGTTGCGGAATGGTTTGCACGGATCGCAGTGCGCCGCGCGTGATCCACTTCAAGAACAGCAGCGCTGCCTTTGGTGATTTCACCGCTTTGCACAGTCGCCATATGTATAATGACGCCTTGGCTTTTCTTGGTATCACTCACAACGGCTGTGCCGGTCTCGGTTTTGATGAGACCTTTGTCGCCAACCTGACCGCCACTTTCCGCATAGAAAGGCGATTGGTTCAGAATGATTTGTACTTCTTGGCCTTCGCTTGCACGCTCTGCTTGCGCTCCGTCCATAACAAGAGTGGCAATCTGGCCTTCGGCCGTTTCAGTATCATAGCCTAAGAAGTCTGTGGTGCCATAAGCATCAGCTACGTCAAACCAGATCGCACTATCTGCGGCCTCTCCCGTGCCGGACCAAGCCGCACGCGCTTTGGCCTTCTGCGCTTCCATCGCTTGATTAAAGCCGTCAACATCAGCTTCACGGCCCTTTTCGCGCAAAGCATCCTGCGTCAGATCAAGGGGGAAACCGAAGGTATCATAAAGCTTGAACGCCGCGTCGCCGGAAAAGACTTCGCCTTCGGGCAAACTAATCAACTCGTCATCCAGTAGCTTCAAACCACGTTCCAGCGTTTTCTTGAAACGTGTCTCTTCCAGGCGAAGTGTTTCTTCGATCAAGGCTTGTGCCTGCCCTAGTTCTGGGAAAGCCGCGCCCATCTGGCGAACCAATGCTGGAACCAAACGGTGCATCAGCGGATCTTTAGCACCGAGTAAATGTGCATGACGCATCGCGCGGCGCATAATGCGGCGCAAAACATATCCGCGACCATCATTCGCAGGCATCACACCATCAGCAATCAAGAACGACGTAGATCGCAGGTGATCTGCAATGACGCGGTGATGGGTTTTGGTCGGGCCATCGGGATCAACGCTTGTGGCGTCAGCACTGGCTTCGATAAGCGAGCGCATCAAATCCGTGTCGTAATTGTCATGCTTGCCTTGCAACAACGCGCCAATACGCTCCAATCCCATACCCGTGTCGATGCTTTGCATTTCAAGCGGTTTCATGGTCCCGTCTTCGAACTGCTCGTTTTGCATGAAAACGATGTTCCAAATCTCGATAAAGCGATCACCATCTTCTTCCGGACTACCGGGAGGGCCGCCCCAAATATGGTCACCGTGATCATAGAAAATTTCGGTGCAAGGACCACAAGGGCCGGTTGGCCCCATACGCCAGAAATTGTCATCCGTTGGTATGCGAATGATCTTGTCGTCGGTTAAACCTGCAACTTTCTTCCAGATGTCCGCAGCTTCATCATCCGTATGATACACAGTGACCAACAAGCGCTCTTTTGGGATCTGAAACTCAACGGTCAGCAATTCCCACGCATAAGCGATCGCTTCGGCTTTGAAATAATTACCAAAGCTGAAATTGCCGAGCATCTCAAAGAACGTATGATGGCGCGCCGTGTAGCCGACGTTATCGAGATCGTTGTGCTTACCACCCGCACGCACGCATTTCTGTGACGTCGTGGCGCGTGCATAATCGCGCGTTTCCAAACCCGTAAACAGGTTCTTGAATTGCACCATGCCCGAATTGGCAAACAGCAATGTCGGGTCATTGCGCGGCACAAGCGGGCTAGAGGCCACGATCTGATGACCTTGCTTTTCAAAGTAGTTTAGGAAAGTTGATCGAATATCGTTAAGACTTGCCATAGAACATGCGCCTTTTGGGCCAAATTTGCGTTTGATTTGAAATACCCGCCTGCTTCGCCACTGTCCACAGCGCGATCACGTCCTTCTATGATTGAAAGGTGAAATGCAAAAAGCGCCACCATTTGGCAGCGCTTTTTACGTTTTCCGGTGTGACGTGCCTTTACGCCTCTAGAATATCGTCATCATCTTTTTGTTCAGGCTTGGGCATATCAAAATCAAGCCCGTGAGACGCGCGTATTTTATCCTCGATCTCGTAAGAAATGCGCGTGTTTTCTTTCAGATAGGTCTTGGCATTCTCACGTCCCTGCCCGATCCGTTCGTCCCCGTAGCTGAACCATGATCCAGACTTATCCACGATCCCGGCCTTAACACCTAGATCAAGCAATTCGCCCATTTTTGAAATGCCTTCACCGTACATGATGTCGAATTCAACCTGCTTGAACGGTGGTGCCACTTTGTTTTTCACAACTTTCACGCGGGTCGCGTTACCCACAACTTCGTCACGATCTTTCAGCGCGCCAATGCGGCGGATGTCCAAACGTACAGAAGAGTAAAATTTGAGCGCGTTACCACCAGTCGTCGTCTCGGGCGAGCCGAACATAACGCCAATCTTCATTCTGATTTGGTTGATAAAGATAACCATACAGTTGGAGCGACTGATCGAGCCAGTAAGTTTACGCATTGCTTGGCTCATTAGGCGGGCATGAACACCAACGCTGCTGTCACCCATATCGCCTTCAAGTTCAGACTTTGGCGTAAGCGCTGCCACCGAATCGACAACGATCATGTTAACCGCGCCGGAACGCACCAAAGTGTCGACGATCTCTAGCGCTTGCTCACCAGTGTCAGGCTGCGAAATCAGCAACTCGTCAATGTCGACGCCCAGCTTTTTAGCGTACTGTGGATCAAGCGCGTGCTCTGCATCCACAAAGGCACAAACGCCGCCTTTTTTCTGCTCTTCCGCAACGGTGTGCAGCGTCAAAGTCGTTTTACCTGAGCTTTCAGGACCATAAATTTCGATGATGCGCCCTTTTGGAAGGCCACCTATGCCCAAAGCAATGTCCAGACCAAGCGATCCAGTAGACGTTGCTTCGATCTTCTGGACGGCATTCTCGTCGCCCAATTTCATGATAGATCCCTTGCCGAATTGGCGTTCGATCTGTGCCAAAGCGCTGTCGAGCGCCTTTTGCTTATCTGCTGTTGCTTTGCTGCTCATGGTCAATAAATCTGCCGTTGCCATTATATCCGCTTCCTTATCACATATGCCGCAGGTCGCAGCAATCGGTTCGCATGTTCTTTCTTCGTTCCTACATGAGATCAAAAAGAGAACAAATCAAGTTAAATCTTCGTAGTGGTAGATTGTGGCTGATCGGTTAAGAATACGTATAGATTTTTACGGATGTTGGATTTTCACTCTATGCTTGTGTTTTGGAAAGAAAAACTGGTTCTCTTGTCTGTTCCCAAAACAGGCACGACCGCGATTGAAGCCGCTCTTTCGGACAAAGCTTCGATGATTGTTTCCGATCCACCTGAACTGAAACATGCGCCGGTCTATCGCTATAACCGCTTTTTTCGCCCGATGTTCGAGAAAGCCTGCAAAGCAGAGATGGAAACCTTTGCGATGATGCGCGAACCGATCAGTTGGCTAGGAAGCTGGTACAAATATCGGCAACGCCCGTTTCTGGATGGACGTCCAAAATCGACGGCTGGTGTGAGTTTCGATGATTTTGTGCTTGCCTATATGAAAGGTGACAAACCGCCTTTCGCGAATGTCGGTTCGCAGGCAAGGTTCTTAGAGCCTCGCCCGAATGGTACAAAAGTCGATCATCTCTTTCGATATGAAGATGTGAACGGCTGGAGCAGTTTTTTGGAAGACCGATTCAAACAAAAGTTGACCTTCGAGCGTTTGAACGTCTCCAGCGGCTCTGCACCTGAACTTTCTCAAAAAGTAGCAGAACGGTTTCGCAGGAAAATGTCGGAAGAATTCGATCTTTGGAACAGCATTCAAACATCGACCTGACTTTGAACCGTTGACGTTAATTCAGCCAAAGAAAACGGCTTGGGCAAGAATACAGATTTTTCCAGTTGTGGGCTTTTCCCTTGAAATGCCCCCTCAGCGTAGCCAGACACAAAGACGACCTTTACCTTCGGGCGATCAACCATTGCTTTTTCGACCCAAGTTGGTCCATCCATTCCAGGCATAACCACATCGGTCACAAACACATCCACGGCCAAAGCTTTGTCTTCAAGCAACGCAAGCGCTTGCTCTGCCGAGTCAGCTTCGATGACATCAAAGCCACGCATACTTAATGCGCGTGACGCAAATGCGCGAACCGGTGCTTCATCTTCAACGAGTAAGACCACGCCACTACACAGCTCTTTTGAGTGTTTCACGCGCTCAACGCTGGTTATCGTCTCAATTTGTTCTGATCTATCACTTGCTGGGAATAAAAGTGAAAAGCACGTTCCGCTTCCAGGCTTGCTATCTGCAAAAATGAATCCACCGGTTTGTTTGACGATCCCGTAAGCTGTAGACAGCCCTAACCCGGTCCCTTCTCCGACACGTTTTGTCGTGTAGAATGGTTCAAATATTTTTTGTAGCGCTTCCTCATCGATCCCAACCCCGACATCGCGTACGCGCACGACAATATAATCCCCGATCGGCACTATGACCCGATCGCGTTTCAAAGGCTTTGTTAGTGTTAAGCTTTCGGTTTGGATCGTTATGTCCCCACCATCTGGCATAGCATCGCGGGCGTTCACGACAAGATTCATTATGACTTGTTCAAGCTGGCGCTTGTCAGCCCGAACCGCGCGCAAAACTGGATCATGAATCAGTGTTAAAGTGACTGTTTCCCCCACAAGGCGATTCAAAAGATGCGTAAGATCCGAAAGCGTATTGCGCAAATCCAAATGCTCAAGTTGCAATGTCTGCTTGCGTGAAAATGCCAAAAGCTGGCTGACCAAACCGGCCGCACGATTGGCATTTTGGTGGACTTGCATCAAATCAGCATAGTCCTGATCGCCTTGATCATGACGCAGTAGCATTAGATCGCAATGACCCGAAATCGCTGTAAGCAAATTGTTGAAATCATGCGCGACACCGCCTGCAAGTTGTCCGATTGCTTGCATTTTCTGACTTTGAACGAACTGCGCCTCAAGGGACTTCAGCTTTGTTGCATCAGTCAAAATCGCAACCAAGCAAGGCTCTTCGCGGCTTTTAATGTGTTTCAATGCAACCTGAACAAAGGTTTCCTTTTTGGCCCCTTTCACTCTCAAAAATTCGGCGTCAACGGTCGCATGCGCTTCTGTAGCGCGTTCAATCCACTCTTTGACAAGCAAACCGTGGCTTTCAAAAACTTCGCTCAAGCAGACGTTTTGCAGCTGGGTATAGCCAAGTAATGTCAAAGCAGCTGTGTTGGCCTGCTCAATCTTACCCTTCAAGCTCAATTGTATGAGCGGAATTGGCAAATCTTTCAGCGCGTAATTATCGGTCGATGTTTTGTCGTTCACGGGTGAGAGAAACAGATGAAACCGATCTGCTTGCAAATTTTGTATGTCAACGCGCACGCGCAAAGGTCCGTCAGAGGTTTGTAGATTCTGGATCGTACCTGTCACTGGAAGCCCAGCACTGAACAAACGGTCAACAGATTTCACTCGGCGACCGATCAAGGTTCTTGCGCTTTGGTTCATGAATAAAATCGTCCCCTTTCGGGCGACGGTTAACATCGCGGTTTCATGCTGTTCTGCGCTGGGGGGTATATTTTTGAAATCAAACCGCCAAAGAAGATTCGATCCGACGCCTTGAATGTGAACATCAACCCGTCCTTCAAGGCCAACCAAACGCTCGGTAAAACTCCCATGGTCTTGCGCATGTTGCGCAAGTCTTCGAACTGTTCGAGCGGCGTTTGGCACTTGATCTTCTAGAAACCCAACCGCTGTCAGGCTGGTAGATTTCAAGGTCGACATCACGTTTTTAGCGCTTTGATTAAGCCAAATAACGTCTCCCTGGGATGAACAAAACAAGGTCGGCAATAGATCGTCTTCGCAAAGTGTCTGGATATTTTGCAATTGCTCAGACCGCAAAGACTGGCCACCAAAGGTTATGATCAATCGCATACTCCAAAGGAAAAACAACGCACTTGCACAAGCACTTAAAGTCAGCGCAATCGCCCTTTCCTGCGACACGGCTGCAAAGGCAAAAAAGACGGCCGCCAAAACTGGAAGGCCAGCAAAATTTACCACGCCAGTGCGTGTCATTTTTCCAGTCGCAGTTTGATTTACAGCGGCATTCGCCAAGTTGAACTCCCAAACCTCGTTACCACCGCATTAAAGCGAATGTGTTAACACTAGTTTAAGAAGCACCTTAATGCAATTTGAGGTTGAACGATCAGCCTTTAAGCTGCATCACGCAAATAAAGAACCCGTCACAACCGTCTAAGGGTGTCCATGAAGATTGAGATTTTTTCTCAAACATCGGAAACTCTTTCAGAAAGCGGTTTACCTGATCTTCATTTTCTTGTGCGAACAACGAACATGTTGCGTACGCCAAATAACCGTTCTCGCTTACCTGTTTGCGAGCATTCGTTAAGATTTCATACTGCAAATCAAGGAGTTCCTGAAAACGCTCAGCCGTCAAACGCCATTTTGCATCAGGGCTGCGTCGCCACGCGCCAGATCCCGAACAAGGCGCATCACACAAGACAAGATCGAAAGGAGCCTGCTGACCTATTTTATCCGTCGACAAACACTGTATCGACACGCCGGCCCGGGTCGCGCGAACGGGAATATCGACCATTCGTGCGTCACTGATATCATGCGCGAAAACCGTAGCGTCACAAATATCTGCGATTGCGAGAGATTTTCCACCACCGCCAGCGCAATAATCCAAAAGCCGCGCAACACCCGAAAGTGGTAAGGCATTTACCAGCGCTTGGCTTCCCGCGTCCTGCACTTCGATATGACCTTCGAGAAACGCACGAGACAGTTTTACCTTACGAGCATTTTGCACAATGCGAATCACCGAAGGCGAAATATCACAAGTTTGCGCAAGGATTTCGTCGGCCTGAAGCAAATCAATTGCCTCTGACACGGACGAACGACGTGTGTTTACGCGCACATCAAGCGGGGCGCGCGCCTTCAAATTCTGTGCAATCTCACACGCGGTTTCAGGATAGGCCTCTTTTAACATGTCAGCGCACCAATCTTGCATATCCCAAAACCAATTAGCGGACATTAACCAAGGCTCACGATCGCCGTGAGATTGTGGGGCCATCACATTGGTAAGTGTCGCTCTTTCAGCATCAGTTAATGGTTCTGGCGAATGCCCAAGGCCGTTGAGCAGATCATCAAAGTTTTGATCGTCCTGCGACTGCACAAAACCGATCATTACAGATCGTCCCGTCAGCGCCCCGCCGATATGCGCATAGGTATCGCGAGATCGAAGCGCATCAAACACGTGGTCGCGCACCGCGGCGCGATCTTTCGAGCCTGCAAAGCGCGACCGTCGCGCCCATCCTGTCAGCGCTTTTTCCGCAGGCATGCCTGCAAATATCTGATCGAGGCATTCAATTGCCGCGGAAATACGCGCGCCGGGGGTCATATTCTGGCTTACCCGACCCGATAATTCGGCGACTCGCGCGTGATCTGCACATCATGTACGTGGCTTTCTTTCAAGCCAGCACCTGTAATCTTCACGAAGGTGCAATTCTTGCGCATTTCTTCAACCGTGGCACAGCCCGTGTAGCCCATTGCGGCACGCAAACCACCGACCAATTGATGGACAACTGCACTTGCAGAGCCTTTGTAGGGAACCTGCCCTTCGATGCCTTCGGGAACCAGCTTGTCGCTGGCGGCATCTTTCTGGAAATAGCGATCGGCAGAACCGCGCGCCATTGCCCCAAGGCTCCCCATGCCGCGGTAGCTTTTGAAGCTACGACCTTGATAAAGAATAACTTCTCCCGGGCTTTCGTCTGTGCCTGCAATCATTGATCCAACCATCGCGCAAGACGCACCTGCGGCAATTGCTTTAGCAAAATCACCCGAAAACTTGATGCCGCCATCCGCAATTATCGGAACCTTGCCAGCCGCAGCTGCGCATTCCATGATCGCGCTTAACTGGGGCATACCAACACCAGCAACCATGCGCGTTGTGCAAATGGATCCCGGACCAATGCCCACTTTGATTGAATCTGCACCCGCGTCGATCAACGCGCGCGTCGCTTCACCCGTAACAACATTACCCACGACAATTTGTACATCGTTCGAGAGGTTCTTGGCGCGCGTCACAGCTTCGGCAACAGAAGCAGAATGGCCGTGTGCCGTGTCGATCACGATCATGTCGACACCTGCATCTACCAAGGCTTGGGAGCGCTCGTAGCCAGCATCGCCAACGGTCGTCGCCGCAGCGACACGTAATCGGCCAAGGCTGTCTTTACACGCCGTCGGGTTCAAAACGGCTTGTTCTGTGTCCTTCAGCGTCAGCAAACCGGTCAACTTGCCGGCCCCATCTGTGACCAACAATTTCTCGATCCGACGTGCTTTCATAAGGCTTTTCGCCTCTTCCAGCTCAGCCGGTTCTTGCAAGATCGCCAGATCATCAGACGTCATCATATGCTTCACAGGTGTCTTATCATCAGAGGCAAAACGCATATCGCGATTGGTCACGATGCCCAAGACACGGCCCTTTTCGTCGACCACAGGAAAACCAGTGACGCGATAGCGCTCTTGCAGGGCTTTCGCATCTGCAAGCGTTTGATCAGGGGTCAGCGTGATCGGGTTATACACGATCCCGCTTTCAAAGCGCTTCACACGACGCACTTGGCGCGCCTGTTCTTCAATATCGAGATTGCGGTGAATAACCCCCATGCCGCCCGATTGCGCCATGGAAATCGCCATCCGGTTTTCGGTGACTGTGTCCATAGCAGAGCTAAGCAGCGGGATATTCAAAGCAATAGATTGCGTTACATATGTGCGCGTATCAGCGGTGCTGGGCATCACACTTGAGGCCGCAGGGACCAGTAGCACATCATCAAAAGTAAGAGCCTCGCGAATCTCCATCAGAGTTCTCCTTGGGAGGGACGTTTGGCAATTTTCTATTTCACGGCTTTGTATGAATGGAAAGAGGCGCGACTGGTTTTATGCAGTTGCAGCACCGGTTTTTATTGCCAAAGCCCCAGTCGACCACATCACAAGGACGCGCAAGACTATAAAAGGGGTCAGACATGTAACAAGCATTAAAGGCAGCATAGCAAGCCACGCGAATACAGGTACATCGCCACTGATCAGAAAAAGCGCCGAACTGAAGGCCGCGATAGGAAAAGTAAAGCTTCCCCACAACGGCGAAAATCCTGCGCGCGTCAGATAGCGCGCACGGGTAACGAGCAGCCCGGCAACCCCAATGGCCAAGGTAATGAAGAATAAAGACATGAAGGTATAACCAAGCAAGCTGCACACGGTCGCAAAAAGACTGACAGGGGCCAAATGGATCGCAAGCATCGGGCGAAGCGGCATGGGTGTGTCCTTGGCGTACAACTGGATCAGGCTGGTTAGGTATATGACCAACGATGCAAAGATCGTGCACCACAAGATGACCTTCGCCAACCCTATGTAACCCACTGGAACGCCCGCAAGACATGCGACGATAAATCCTACGAAACTTAAGTGCCACGCCGGAGACACCACCAACCCGTCTGGTGCGCGCGTCATAATTATCAGGGCGAATAGCGTGGTTAAGCAATGGATTGGCAAGGCGATCAGTAAGGTGACACTTGCGACCGTTGGGGCAAGCGGCGCCAATGCAGCGGCAAACAGAAATAGGCTTACTGTGATGGCCGAAACCCCTGCGCGTCCGGGAACGGTCGCCATGTCATTCAACACGACAGCCGGGCGATAGCTTGTTTTGGACAAGTACGACGACACAACAAACAACTCGATAATACAGGCAACGCCTAAGATCGCATAGCTCATCCAAAGTGATACGGGAAACGGCGCAAATTCAGCCGCAGCACGCCATGCAAGACCAAGCCCCAAAAGACCCATCATAGAAGGAAACAAAGCAGGTGGCGTGCTTCGCCAAAATTCCAGACGTACCTCTGCCGGAATTGGATCAGGTGTTTGAAGAGACATCGTTACGACCCTTGAGACTTGGCACAGCGCGCCTAAAGAAGTTAACGTATGCTTAACAACAGTATGAAGATGTGGAAAGTCCTGCGTTGAAACTTCTACGTGTGCGCATTCACTATGAGAACATTCACAAAATGACGCCGTTAGCGACCTTTATGACGTTTGTGCGCTTTTGCCTTCTTGCTTGGGGTCTTAAGGTAAGCGAAATCAAACCTTTATATACAGGTGATATTCATGTCCGCTGATCCCCTCGTCGTCTTTACTCCGTCCGGCAAACGCGGTCATTTTCCAGTGGGAACGCCTGTTTTGACAGCGGCGCGCCAGCTTGGCGTCGATCTTGATAGCGTGTGTGGCGGGCGTGGTATCTGCTCCAAATGTCAAATCACGCCGTCTTTTGGTGAATTCTCCAAACACGGGCTAACAGCGCACAAAGATGCTTTGTCCGAATGGAATTCGGTTGAGCAACGCTATGACGACAAACGTGGATTGAAGGCAGGCCGCCGCCTAGGCTGTCAGGCCACTGTCCAAGGGGATATCGTCATCGATGTCCCGGAAGAAAGCCAAGTGCATAAGCAAGTGATCCGCAAAGCTGCCTCTAACCGCGTGATCACCATGGATCCTGCGACACGGCTTTATTTTATCGAGGTTGACGAACCCGACATGCACACGCCGACCGGCGATTTAGAACGTGTCGCGCGCGCCTTGCAAGAACAATGGAAGATCAACGACGTACGCGCCGCCCTTCCCGTTTTAAGCAAACTGCAACCCGCATTGCGCAAAGGCAAATGGCAAATCACTGTGGCGCTGTACAAAGGTCATGACGAAACCCATTCACGCATTCTAGACGTTTGGCCGGGTCTTTATGAAGGCGGCATTTACGGCCTTGCAATTGATCTTGGCTCGACAACCATCGCGGCGCATCTCTGCGATCTGGTGACAGGCGAAGTTATGGCCTCTTCCGGTTTGATGAACCCGCAAATCCGCTTTGGCGAAGACCTGATGAGCCGTGTCTCTTACGTTATGATGAACCCCGGCGGTGATGTAGAAATGACCACCGCCGTGCGCACTGCGATCAACGGGCTGACTGAAAGCATTGCGACCGAAGCCGAGATTGATCCAAAGGCGATCTACGAAACGGTTTTCGTCTGCAATCCTGTTATGCATCATTTGCTTTTGGGCATTGATCCGGTCGAACTTGGACAAGCGCCGTTTGCCTTGGCCACCTCTGGCTCGATGAGCTTGAATGCCCATGAAATGGATTTGCACGCAATGAATGACAATGCGCGCGTCTATATTTTGCCGTGTATCGCAGGTCACGTTGGCGCAGATGCGGCCGCGGTGGCTTTGTCGGAAGAACCGGGCAAATCCAAAGACTTGGTGCTAATTGTTGATGTCGGCACAAACGCTGAAATTCTGCTTGGCGATGAAAGCCGCGTGCTGGCGTGTTCCTCCCCAACTGGCCCTGCCTTTGAAGGCGCACAGATCAGCTCTGGCCAGCGCGCGGCCCCCGGTGCGATTGAGCGCTTAGAAATAAATCCAGACACCAAAGAGCCCCGTTTCCGCGTGATCGGCTCTGATATCTGGTCTGACGAAGACGGCTTTGATGTTGCAACAGCGACGACGGGCATCACGGGTATTTGTGGATCTGGCATTATCGAAGCAGTCGCAGAAATGCGTATGGCTGGCTTGCTGGATGAAAGTGGCTTGATCGGTTCTGCTGAACAAACCGGAACCGAACGTAGCATCCCCGAAGGGCGCACACATTGCTACCTGATCCATGACGCAACTGCTGACGGTGGACCGCGTATCACTGTGACCCAAGGCGACATTCGCGCCATTCAGCTCGCGAAATCAGCGCTTTATGCAGGGGCACGCCTTTTGATGGATGAACGTGGTGTCGACACAGTAGACCGTGTTGTCCTTGCCGGCGCATTTGGTGCGCATATTTCGCCCAAACACGCGATGGTTTTGGGCATGATCCCTGATGCGCCACTTGATAAAGTGACCAGCGCGGGTAATGCTGCTGGCACAGGTGCGCGAATTGCTCTGTGCAATGTGACCTCGCGCGCGGACATTGAAAAAACCGTGGGTGAGATCACCAAGGTCGAAACCGCGATTGAGCCGAAGTTCCAAGAGCATTTCGTGAACGCAAGCGCGATCCCGCATAAGACGGACCCATTCCCTGAACTGGCAAAGATCACCACCTTGCCCAATGTCAGCTTCAATACAGGCGGTGGTGACAGCGCAGGTGGCGGGCGCAGACGTAAACGGCGCGGCTAAGCTACCTTGACCAACCTCAGACGCCCGCGTATTTCAAGAATGACGCGGGTATGGTGAAAAGGTATCACGGCAGCTTCCCAAGCTTTAGTTACGGGTTCAATTCCCGTTACCCGCTCCACTTGTCTTTCTTTCGCGCGCATGGTTCTAGGGCACGATAGGAAAGCCGGTTTGACACAAAGTACGATCTTGAAATCGCTTTTGTTCTTGACCCTTGGTGCTTTGGGTGGCTTGGTATTCGCGTTTTTCCCTGTGCCTTTGCCTTATATGCTAGGCTCTATGGCGGCGAGCGCGCTGGCTGTCGGCTACTTTCCAAAGCGCGTGATGCAGGGCTTCAAATTTCCGGTTCATTTGCGTACGCCTTTCATTGTTTGCATCGGATTGCTGATCGGCGCGCAGGTGCATTTGGAGACGCTGACGTCATGGTTGCCGATTGTGACAATCTTTGCGGTTGTCACTGTCTTTACCCCGCTTACACATTGGATGAACTACCGCTTCATGCGCCGTTTCGGTGGGTATGATCGGCCCACAGCCTTTTTCTGTGCGGCCCCCGGCGGTTTGATAGAGGCCATGACGTTAGGCGAACGCGCTGGCGCAAATCTCGCTATCCTGACCGTCCAGCAATTTTTGCGCATCGTGCTTGTGGTCACGCTCATCCCCCTCGCGATGTCGCTTTGGCTGGGCCATCCTGTGGGAAGTGCAGCAGGGCTTAGCCAGTTCGCGCAAGGTGCCATCAGCCCGCTTTGGCACATCATCCCCATCGGTGCTGCAGGCTATACGTTAGGAATTTTGCTGCGCCTCCCAGCAGGGCAATTGACCGGGCCAATGATACTGGCTGGTCTTTTGACCTCGACAGGATGGCTGCCATTGACGCTACCGAATTGGCTGATCAATCTGGCGCAAATTGTCATCGGAACGACATTGGGCTTGCGCTTTAACGGGTTAAGCAGCGCTGTCTTGCGCCGAGGCTTTACACTTGGCATCGGATCCGCTGCGATGATGCTAAGCCTTGGCGCGGCGTTGGCCCTGGTTATCATGTATTTCGCAGACGTCAGCTTGGCGGCTGCATGGCTTAGCCTTGCCCCCGGCGGTGTGAATGAAATGTCGCTGGTTGCACTAAGCCTTGCGGCGGATCCTGCGCTGGTCACAATCGCGCATGTTTATCGCATCGCGCTGACGGTTTTTATCATGAGTGCAGGTTACACCCGCATCACCCGCCCGCCTTCTCCTCAAGCATGATCCATTCTTCTTCTGCGTCGCTCAGGGCGGTGTGACGTTCAACAAGCGCATCACTGGCCTTTGCAAATTTCACAGGTTCATCAGTGAACAGGTTGGGATCACTCATGAATTCTTCTAGCTTGGCGATTTCTGCGTTCAAACGCTCCATCACTGCGGGCAGTTCCTCAAGGCGATGTTTTTCGCTGAACGTCAGCTTGCCAGACGCCGCACCAGATGATTTCTCAGCACTACCTTTGACGGATTTTCCGGCATTCTTCTCTTGCGGCTCAACAGCAATCTGTGTGCGTTGCGCTTGGTAATCGCTCCAGCCGCCGGCATACACCGTGGCGCGCCCGTTGCCTTCCATGGCGACAGTCGTGCTTGCCACACGGTCGAGAAAATCACGATCGTGGCTTACCAGCAAAACAGTTCCAGGGTATTCGCCCAGCAAATCCTGAAGCAAATCCAGCGTTTCCACATCCAAATCGTTGGTCGGTTCATCCAGTACCAAAAGATTGCTTTCGCGCGCCATGATCTTGGCCAGCAGCAGCCGCGCCTTTTCCCCGCCAGAAAGCGAACGCACCGGTGCGCGCGCTTGCGCATCGTCAAACAAGAATTCCTTTAGGTAGCCCACAACATGTTTGGGCATGCCGCGCACCATGATCTGATCCGCTTTGCCAGACACGCGCATTTCAGGATCGCCCGTAAGACTGTCCCAAAGGGTCATATCCGGGTCCAGCCGCGAACGCGCCTGATCAAAGATCGCCGCCTCCAACTTGCTGCCAAGCTTGACCGTGCCGCTATCTACGGGTTCTTCGCCCATCAGCATCTTGATCAGTGTTGTTTTGCCAACGCCGTTAGGACCAACAAATGCAATGCGATCCCCGCGCTGAACGGTTAGCGTGAAATCTTGTACGATCTGCTTGCCGTCAAATTCCTTGAACAGCTTGACCGCTTCGATCACTTTCTTACCAGACGCCTGCCCACCTTCCAGCGCCATGGCAGCCGTACCCTGACGGCGAATTTGCGAAGCGCGTTCAGCGCGCAAATCTTGCAAAGCGCGCACGCGACCCTGGTTTCGCGTGCGGCGGGCTGAAATTCCCTCGACTGCCCAACGCGCTTCGGACTTGATCTTGCGATCAAGCTTGTGGCGTTGCATGTCTTCTTCTTCCCAAACCGTATCGCGCCACGCTTCGAAATGCTCGAAACCCTTTTCCTGGCGACGCACTTTACCGCGATCTATCCAAAGGGTGGCACGGGTCAAAGCGTTCAAAAACGCGCGGTCATGCGAGATCAGTACAAAGGCGGTGCGCGTGGTTTTCAGCTCGTTCTCAAGCCACCCAATCGCTTCAATATCAAGATGGTTTGTTGGCTCGTCCAGCAGCATCAGCCCGGGCGCTTCGGCCATCAGTTTGGCCAGCGCTGCACGGCGACGTTCTCCGCCCGAAGCCGTAGCAACAGGGCGCGCAGGATCAAATTTCAGACCAGCGCCAGCACGTTCGACTTTATAAGCCTCGGATGGATCAAGTGCGCTCAAGGCAAAATCGCCGAGCGTTGCAAACCCCTTCATTTCGGGTTCTTGCTCCATGTAACCCACACTTACCCCCGGGCCTGCCACGACAGAGCCTTTGTCAGCCTCAACCAATCCGGCCATGACCTTCATCAAAGTGGACTTGCCTGATCCGTTACGCCCCACCAAAGCGACACGGTCGCCCGGTTGAACAACCAGATCAAGGTTATCAAATACAGGATCGCCCCCAAACGTGAGGGAAATATCGGAGAGCTGAAGTATCGGTGCGCGTGCCATATCTGCCAGCTACGCAAGGCACGCCCAAAGGTCAACGGCCCCTGTTCATCTTGCCAAATAAACTCCTCGCGGAGCGTCCTGCCCTAACCTACAACAGCGCGCAAAAGCCGCTTGCGCGCAGCAGGGATCGCGTTGATCTCAACACCTGTGAACACATGCAGCGTGTTCATTCTTTCATCCACCACAGCATGATCGCTGACCCAACCGCCCATCATCAAATACGTGCGTAGAAGCGGTGGCATCGCGCGCATCGCGCGTTTGGGATCAGGTCTGCGACTTAAACTGGCGGCGTAGCGAAACACATTCGGTGCCTTAACACGCGGCAACCATCGCTTGGGGGCAAGGTGACGCTCTTTGAGCATTGCAAAACTATCAAGATAAGCCGCGGTTTCTGTTCCTGCAAAAGACGAACACCCAAAAAGCAATTCGACCCCGTTGCCATCCACATAAGCCGTCATCGCACCCCATGCCATGCGCAAGACATCCGGGTCCGCGCTGTAATTCGGATGTGTACAAAAGCGACCCATTTCCACCATCGGACCATTAAACTGGGCAAGTGCTGTAAGGTCGTAAAATTGCGAAGAATAGCTTTGTCCAAGCGCATCCCCGCGCATGCAAAGCATGCGAAAGCAACACAAGACAACGTCACGTTCGATGTCTTCCACCAGAATATGGGTGCAAATCTCGTCCAAGGGATCGGCATCGTCGCAACCAAAGGCCAAGGCACGCAACGCTTGGGCCTTGGATATATCGACGCGCGCACGGGATTGTCGCGCGCGCAATCGGCCCTTTTGCAAAAACACACTCACGGACGTTCGCGACTGCGCCATCCACCGCGGCGGCGCGGGCGTTCTGGTGCAGTCAAACCTTCGCGCATCACCTGTGTCATCGGGTGATCCACTTGCCCGTGGCGTTCAAGCAAAACGGTCAACGCTGTTGCGCTGTCGCCTTCCAAGTTCAAAGCCCAATCCAGAAAAATACTGCGGCATTCCGCAGCTGTAATTCCATCAATTTTGTAAGCTTCCGCGACCAACCCCTTAGGATCAAGCGCATCGCCTTTAAGGGAACGCATTATATCGTATCCTCAATATCGTATCCTCAATATCGTATCCTCATTTCTGGGCAGCGTTTGCACCAATACCTTAGCTGCATCTTGTGCAATGCTTGAAACACCCTTGCGTAAATCATCCAGCGTGTCGAAACCTGTTTCGCGCAAAAGAAAGGCAAGTCCACCTTGACCAATCACTTGTGGAAGCGCGTCATCGTCAATCACCGATTCACTTAGAAGCTTTGTTGCCAATTGCATATGCAAAAAGAGCCTGTAACTCGCCACCAATGCTGCGCTTTGTGCGGCGCTCATCCAGCCCAAAGCGACGCATTCGCTTAAACCTGCTTCAATATCCCGTGCAGGACTGCCAGAGCCAAGCAGTCCGGCCTGCCCCAGCAGCTCGATGTCTTGCAAACGCCCTGCTCCGAGCTTGCCATCCCAGAACTGAGCCTGTTTCGCCGCTTGGATCCGCGCTCGCATTTTAGCAACCTCGCCAAGCACCATTGCGGGATCGCGCGCGCGCGCAACAATCGATACGCGCAATTCCTCGACATCGCGTGCAAGCGCGTCGCTGCCGGCTACGACCCGTGCGCGCGTCAAAGCAAGGTGTTCCCACAGCCAGGCCTTGTTTTTCTGATAGTCTTCAAAACTCTGCCAAGAGGTAGCAACTGGTCCTTGCGTGCCAGAAGGGCGCAAGCGCATATCCACTTCATACAAACGCCCTTGGGCCATCGGCGCAGTCATTGCCGTCACCATCGCTTGCGTAAGGCGCGCGTAATACTGGCGTACAGGCAGCGGGCGTTTACCCTGCGACATCTCCACGACATCCGCGTCATAGACCATGATAAGATCAAGATCAGACGTCGCATTCAATCGCCCCGCCCCAAGCGAGCCCATCCCCACAATCACCGCCCCACGTCCGGGCATGTCACCGTGTTTCGCGGCAAACTGCGTCACAACATGCGGCCATAACGCGCGCAAACTTGCCTCTGCCAGCTCGGCATAGCGTCCAGCCACCTGATCCGCATCCGCAAGGCCACGCAGGTGATGCACACCCACGCCAAAATGCCATTCCTTTGCCCAACGGCGTGTCGCATCAAGCTTGCGTTCATAATCACTTTCACGTTCAAGAACAGTTGACAGTGCAACGCTAAGTTTATCGACACCTGGCCATTCACCAAAAAAGCGACCACCAATAACCCCGTCAAACACCCCCGCATTGCGCGACAGATGACGGGCAAGCGCAGGTGCTGTACCGACGATATCTATCAGCAAATCAATCAACTGCGGGTTTGCTTCAAACAGCGAAAACAGCTGCACGCCTGCAGGCAACCCAGCAAGGAAACCGTCAAAAGCAAGCAACGCTTCATTGGGTTTTGCGGTCTTTGACAGGCGGTTCAACACATCAGGCTTGAGACGTTCGAAAATTTCTACCGCACGCTCAGAACGCAGCGCAGGATAGGATTGCCAGCGCTCCAGAATGCTTTCATCAAAGCTGTGATCTTTTGGCAAAGGGGCGGCATCAGGCGCAAAAAAACCCTCGGTCAAATCATGCACCGCTTGCAAGCGGTCCATCAGATCACCCCGCATCTCCGCCTCTTCTCGGCCCATAAAAGCGGCAAGACGCGCAAAGCCTTCATCGGATTTGGGCAAACTATGGGTTTGGGCATCATTGATCATTTGTAAGCGATGCTCGACTTCGCGGTGCGCGCGGTAATGATCCGTCAGCGCAGCGGCTGCATCATCTGGCACCCAGCCTTTAGAGCGCAAGACGTCCAAACCCTCGACAGTGCCGCGCACCCGCAGATCAGGATCACGCCCCCCTGCTATAATCTGACGGGTCTGAGTGAAAAATTCGATCTCTCGAATACCGCCACGACCCAATTTTATATTGTGTTCGGGCAACTTAAGCGCACCGCCCAACCCCTTATGTTCGCGGTAGCGCAGGCGCATGTCATGGGCATCCTGGATCGCGGCAAAGTCCAAATGCTTGCGCCACACGAAAGGCGTCAGCGTTTTGAGGAACCCCGCCCCTGCTTGCAAATCGCCCGCACACGGACGCGCCTTGATATAGGCCGCGCGTTCCCAAGTGCGCCCAAGGCTTTCATAATACCGCTCTGCCGCCTCCATCGCCATACAAACCGGCGTGACCCCCGGATCAGGGCGCAGACGCAAATCAGTGCGAAATACATATCCTTCGCCCGTCAGATCATTCAGCATCGCCGCCATGCGCCGTGTTGCGCGCACAAATGACGCGCGTGCATCTTGGAAATCCTCTGGGGCAAAACGGGTCTCGTCGAACAGACAGATCAAGTCGATGTCAGAGGAATAATTCAACTCATGCGCGCCCATCTTGCCCATCGCAAGAACCGTCATACCAGCCGCATCATGTATATTACTTTCGTCCATTCCCGGCAGCTTGCCGCGTGCGATCTCTGCCCCCACAGTCGCCCTTAGCGCACAAGTGACAGCGAGATCCGCAAAGTCAGTTAAGACACCCGTCACTTTTTCAAGCGCCCAAATACCGCCAAGATCCGCAAGCCCCGACACAAGTGCAATGCGCCGTTTTGCTTGACGCAAACTATTCGGCAATGCTTTCGCGTCCGCCTGTGTGATGTCTGCAAACACGTCGGAAACGGCTGTATCAGGCTTTGCCAAAGCTTGCTCAAGCCAGTTGGCTTCTTTGACGATCAAGCTTTTCAAAAAAGGACTGCATCCTGCGGCACCGTGTATCAATTCACCCTGTTGCGCAGGCAGAGACGGCAGCGCATTCAATGCATCTTGACCTAAACTGGGATCAAATGCCTGAGGCACACGGCTTATATTCGAGAAATCATTCATCAGTTTATCAATGCGCGCAGCGCGGTGATTTGCAAGTGGACAATTGATCCGCTTTACTCGACCCAGAGGCTAGGAGAGCGAAACTATGAGCAAATCGTTAAAACGTGTGCGCGCTGCATTGTTGGATTTTGCGATGGAAGACACCATCATTGAAACGGGCCAAGCCACGACCGCTCAAATGGCGGCGGACGAAATCGGGTGTGACGTGGACCAGATCGTTAAATCAATCATCTTTCTGGGCGAAAACAGCGGTAAATGTATCTTGTTCCTGACAGCAGGTGGTAATCAAGTTGACGCCACCAAAGCCAAGGCCCTCGCCGGAGAGCCTTTGTGCAAAGCTGACGCCGCAATCATTCGCGCACAGACAGGTTTTGCGATTGGGGGTGTATCACCCATTGGGCACCTCACCCCGCCTCGCGCATTTTTTGATCCACGATTGATGGATTTCGACGCCATTTGGGGCGCAGCGGGCACGCCAAGACATGTTTTCAGCGCCTCACCGCAAGAAATTTGCAAAAAATCAAACGCGCAACTATCTGATTTCGTGTCATAAAATAAGTTAATGTAAAAAACATTCACATTGCATCTTGCGGTTTTCCGGATCATAGCCATCTTATTTAACGTGAAAGACATTCACATTACAGCACAAACCAGAACAGGAGTATTCAATGACGTCCCTCGCACAAGACCAAATCTCGGCCCCCGCCTACTCAACGCAGCCGCAAGGTTGGTTTGCGCGCATTGAAGCCTGGCTTGATAGCAAAGGCAAAGGCGCATGGATAGCGGCGATGGTCCTTGGCTTCATTTTTGTTTGGCCCGTTGGCCTAGCCCTTTTGTTCTATATGATCTGGAGTAAACGTATGTTTAGTCGTTCTTGCCGCACATCCACTGCCCGTCACGGGTTTTCTGCAATGCGCCCCTCTGGCAACTCCGCCTTTGATGCATATAAAGAAGACACATTGCGCCGTCTCGAAGACGAGCAAAACAGCTTTGAAGACTTCCTGCAGCGTCTGCGTGATGCCAAAGACAAAGCAGAATTTGATCAATTCATGGAAGATCGCGCCGAAGCAGCAGCATCGCCAAGGGAAACAGAAGACGCTTAAGCGATTTTCTAAGATGATGACCAGCCGCCCCTGTTTTTGGGGCGGCCCAAGTCCTACATATATTCTCCAAACCCAGCCCAAGTAGCAGGACCATGACACAGAGCTTTGCCAACCACCCCGACCCGATCCGCGCACCGCAATTCTACGCTTCGGTGCCCGGAAAACGCTTGATTGCATGGATCATAGATTGCGCGATTACAATCGCGCTTACGCTTGTTGTTATCCCTTTCACCGCGTTTGTCGGGCTATTCTTTTTCCCTGTCCTTGCGATGCTGATCGGATTTGCCTATCGCACCCTTACAATTGCGGGGTCCTCTGCGACCTGGGGAATGCGCATTATGTCCATTGAACTGCGCGATGCACGCGGTGAACGCTTTGATTTCAGTCAAGCACTGATGCACACTTTAGGGTATTCAGTTTCGATCGCCTTCTTTTTGATACAGGTTGTGTCGATGATCATGATGGCAGGTTCGGCACGCGGCCAAGGTTTAACGGATATGGCGCTTGGCTCTGTCATGATTAATCGCAAATAGGGGATCCAGCACTTTGCCTATTTCTAGGCTTGGATCAGGTGCAAATAGAGTGTTAGCCTGATCCCAAAGGATCCCTGACCTATGCGCCATTCGCTTCCTGTTGCACCACAGTTCTATGTAACTGCGCCACAGCCCTGCCCTTACCTTGAGGGCCGGATGGAACGGAAATTATTCACAGCCTTGCAAGGCGAAGGGGCCGAAGCGCTGAACAACAGCCTGTCCAAACAAGGCTTTCGTCGCTCGCAGAATGTACTGTATCGCCCGACCTGTGCAGACTGCTCTGCGTGTTTGTCCGCACGCATTGAAGTGGCCGCCTTTGAACCAAGCAAAAACCAGAAACGCACCACAAAACGCAATTCCCATTTGGCACGCCGTGCGACGTCTCCTTGGGCCACAGAAGAACAGTATGATCTGTTTCGCACCTATCTTGAATCTCGCCATGCTTCTGGTGGGATGGTTGATATGGATGTGTTCGAATTTGCCGCAATGATCGAAGAAACCCCGATCCGCACCCGCGTTATTGAATATGCAAATCAGGACACATCCGCGCTGGAAGCGGTGTGCTTGACCGATGTTCTCGATGATGGGGTCAGCATGGTGTATTCGTTTTACACGCCTGATGTACCCCGCCAATCCCTTGGGACACATATCATTCTGGATCACATCGAAATCGCCCGCACTGCGGGGTTGCCATATGTATATCTTGGATATTGGGTGCCGGGCAGTCCGAAGATGGGCTACAAAGCCGGCTTCAAAGGGCTTGAGGTGTTTACAGGTGGCACATGGCATAAAATGCGCGATCCTGCGGAGTTCGAGCCGACATTGCATCCGCTCTCCACGCCCCCCATTGCCGAGCAGGTTGCAAACATCTCCTTGCCCGGTGGCAACAAGGCCGTACCAGAGTAATCCCCAGGTTCGCACTGTCTTCATCTTGCAAATAAACTCAAATAAAAAACGGGGCCCGAAAGCCCCGCCTTTTCTATTTTAAGCGATATCGCTCAGATCAGTTCGGGATCAAATCCGGAATGATTGTCACGATAGCCGGGAACATCCAAAGCAATCCAAGACCTGCAACTTGGATCAACACGAACGGCGCAACACCACGATAGATGTGGCCCGTCGTAACCCCTTTCGGCGCAACACCGCGCAAGTAGAACAACGCAAAGCCGAAGGGCGGCGTCAGGAAGGATGTCTGCAAGTTCACCGCGATCATGATCGTCACCCATTTAGGATCGAACGTGCCGCCGTAGATGACCGGACCAACAATCGGGATCACGATGTAAATGATCTCAAGGAAATCCAGAACGAAGCCCAACACAAAGAGAACAAGCATCACGATCAAGAAGACCGTCAGCTCATTGTCAAAGCTCTTTAGGAATTGCTGGATATAGTGTTCTCCACCAAAAGAAATCACCACAAGGTTCAAGATTTGCGAGCCAATCAGAATGGTGAAGACCATGCTTGTCACCTTGGCCGTTTCGCGAACGACGGGCGGTAAGATACCTGCCTTGAACAAAACATAACAAGAGAACAGCAAACCAAAGAACGCATATAGCCACGCTGAATACGCAAGGCCAAAGGCGACCCATGTCTCAAAGCTCGGGCTGCCTTGGTTCACGCGCAGGTCGAAATTCACACCGATCAGGATCAGCAGGATGACCGCGAAAGTTGAGAAGATGACGACCCTGCCTGACTTGTCCTCGTCACGCAAACGACGATAAGCGGCCAGCATGATCGCACCACCTGCACCAAGTGCAGCGGCAGGCGTCGGGTTGGTAATTCCGCCAAGGATCGAGCCAAGCACAGCCACGATCAGGATCAGCGGTGGAAAGACCACGCGGATCAGCTCGTTCTTGGCCAACATGATCGCTGCATGAGTACACCCATAAAGCGCAATCGCCCATGGAATAAGCATAAACACCACCGTCAAACCCGCGCTTGTAGACGGGCGGATGAACAAGATATCCACGATCAATCCCAAGACGACACCAAACAGTCCGATATAGATCGGGCGGTGATCCGCAGACGGGCGCACACCTCGCGCTGTTGTCAGGATCAGTGCGAAGATGATCGCAAGGATCGCAATGCCTGTACCGATTGGAGCTGCCGCGCTTTCTTTTGCTGCGATCGCTGTGGCAAGTTCGTCTTCTGTCAGCTTAACGCTTTCAGCAACACCCCCTGCCGCTTCGATTTCAACGGACTGCGCAATTGCGGTGTCCCATGCCTCTTGTCCGTGAAGGTCGATCATGGACGCTTGGCATTCTTCTCCGACATTGGTGCGCAAGCTCGCGCCTTGCCCGATGTCAGAATAGCTGTCCACCGAGATGCTTTGGCTTCCAACGATGTTGAGATTGCTCATCAACATCAAACCGGCAATCAACGCCACTGGAACTCCCAAGAACCACGTAAAGCTCTCGGAGCGCGTGATGACTTCGCTGCTGCTTGGACCCATTTCAACAGCGGGGGCTTTGCTCGGGTTTACCAGCGCGTAACCAAAGGCATAAAGCGCATAAAGAAGTGCCAGTAGAATACCGGGCAACAAAGCCGCTTGGAACAATGTACCGACCGAAAGAACCGCAGGTTCGCCCAAGTATGTAAGTGCATCTGTGCAGCCTGCCTCGATTGCGCGGGATTCTTGCGCGGAAGAATACAGATCGCCCGCCAGCGTCCCAAGCAAAACAATCACGATAGAAGGCGGAATGATTTGTCCCAACGTACCAGAGGCCGCAATGACCCCTGTTGCGATTTCCGGCGAATAGTTGTTACGCAACATGGTGGGCAACGACAGCAAGCCCATCGTCACCACCGTTGCACCTACGATACCAGTAGACGCCGCAAGGAACGCACCAACCACAACAACGGAGACAGCCAAACCACCTGGCAATGGTCCGAAAACCTTGGCCATTGTGGTTAGCAGATCGTTCGCGATCTTAGAGCGCTCAAGCGTGATCCCCATAAGAACAAACATCAAAACCGCCAAAAGCGTTTCGATGGATTGTCCTGCCAGAACCCGCTCGTTCATGCGGTTCACAATGAAGGATACGTTGCGATCCAGCGCGAATTCCCAACCACGGGGGAAAACCGCTTCTTCCATGCGGGGTAAATCCGGGTATCGGAAGATCGAGATCGCATCAGGTTTCACCCCTGAATTCACCAGATCGTTATACATTGCAGAACTGGTATCAATCGCTTGGTGAATAAGCAGGCCGGCCCCATCCAGCATCGCAATGATGCCAAAAGAAATAACACCAGCACCGCCAATTGCGAATGCCACGGGGAAACCTGACAAGATGCCCCCGAACAGGCACAAGGCAACAATAATCAGGCCGATTTCTACGCCATCAAGTCCGAAAAGCATTTAATGCGTCCCCTCATAAGCTTCTTCGCCCTCACCGAGCGTGTCTTTGTCGAGGTACTTGCCCTCGCTTTCAGGTCCTTCCTTCCACTCGAGGTACGAGCGGTAGAAGAAGGCGATCGATTGCAAGAACACCATCGCGGCAAAGGCGACCAGGAGAATCTTGAAGAGGAAATACGCCGTAAACCCGTTGGGTGAGAAACCGATGGTTTCTACGTTCCATTTCAGAAGTTTGGATTTGCGCATCAAAAGCTCAAAACTATCTGATGCAGACACTTTTGGCGTGACCAGATGGCGCCACATAAAGTACCAACCATACATCCAGATCAACACAGCGCCCGGCATCATAAAAATAAGCGAACCGACCATGTCGATCACTTTCTTGGTGCGGTATTTCACTGCGGAATAGACAAGATCGACGCGCACGTGACTGCCCTGAACGAATGTGTACGTTACACAAAGGCAAACCACTAAAGCGTTGTAAAGCTTCAATTCTTCGGCAAACCAGCTGATGTCGAACTGAAGCGGAATACCAAAGCCAAAGGAAATATCGGGGCGCGTGAAGATACGCTGCATGAAGACGATGACGATTTGTTGGATAACCATCAAAAGACCCGCCCAAGCGAAGAAACGTCCAACCGAATTGGCAAAGCCTTCAAGAATGCGAACGGTGCCCCACATGATCGATGTGCGCCACATGCCTGCCGCTGTTAACAACAGGAAGGCCGTGAAAACGACGAAGAAAAATTCGACCGAACCACCATAGTAGATGAACCGCATCATGGCTTCGCTATTGGACCAGTCCAGCCAACTTGCCGGATGGGTGACAGCATAACCGAAGTTATAGATCGCCATACCAATGTTCTGAATAAACCAGAGCAATCCATCGACAATTGCCGCTAATACTCCGCGAGACGCTTCGTCCGTCATCGGTGTCCCCCCTTAAGAAAACCTATCGTGTTGGCCACGCTTTAGAAAAAATGCGCTGCTCTTTTTGATCAAGGTTCAGACAGGGCCCCTGCGAATGCAGAGGCCCGTCTAGGTGTTTTACAATTAGGCTTAGTTGTTGCCCAAAACGCGATCACGCTGAGCGACGTAGTAGCCGTCAGACTTGTTGATCCAGGAAGAAGACGCTGCCATGGACTCTTCGAAAGACTTACGTGTCTTCGCGAAAATTTCGTCGCCCATGTTCTCGTCCATGACTTCTGCGGACGCTTTACCGAACGCATCCCAGACATCGTCAGAGAACTGAAGAACTTTAACGCCTTGCGACTGCAGACGTGCAAGTGCCGCGCCGTTGTTCGCAAGTGTTTCAGCTAGCTGGATGTGCGTTGTCGCCATCGACGCGTTCGACACGATCGCCTGATGTGCAGGAGACAGATCGTTGTAGACGTCGAGGTTCATACCAACCGAAAGGCCGGAGCCCGGCTCGTGGAAGCCCGCAGCGTAGTAGACTTTCGCAACTTCCTGGAAGCCGGCGCGCTCGTCAGCCATCGGGCCAACCCACTCAAGGCCGTCCAAAGCACCGGAGGACAGCGCTTGGTACAGCTCGCCGCCCGGGATGTTCTGAACAGATGCGCCCAGTTTACCAAGAACCTTGCCGCCAAGACCTGGCATACGGAACTTCAAGCCGTTGAAGTCCGCGGCGGACGCGATTTCGTTGCGGAACCAGCCACCGGACTGCGAACCGGAGTTACCCGCGAGGAAGGACTTGAGATTGAAGATCTCGCCCAGCTCGTTGTGCAGCTCGTGGCCGCCACCGTGGTGATACCAGTTTGTCAGCTCTTGCGCTGTGCCACCGAAAGGAACCGCGGTGAAGTATGCATACGCAGGGTGCTGACCGATGAAATAGTAATCAGCGGAGTGATAGAGGTCCGCCTGACCAGAAGACACAGCGTCAAACACTTCCAGCGCGCCAACCAGCTCGCCCGGTGCTTTCTTGTCGATGGTCAGCTGACCGTCAGACATCGCGCCAACCATTTCTTGGAAATACGTTGCCGCATCATCCAGAACAGCAAAGCCACGTGGCCAAGACTGAACCATGGTCAGAACGCGCTTGCCCTGTGCGTAAGCTGGCGCTGCCAGCGTTGCCGCTGCAGCCGCTGAGCCGCCAAGTGCAGATGTTTTTAGAAAAGAACGACGATCCATTTAGAATCCTCCCAGATGTGGTGATGCGTGGAAAGGCAAGATGGATCAGCCCTCCCAGCGCGGATCGTTTCAAGTGGTGAAACCCTACTGAGCAATTCGGAAAGACGAAATACCAAGTTATGCGTAGAACACAGATTTTTTCGTGTGTTTCTTAAAATAAAACCGCATTTTCCAACATGTTTACGGCAGTTTTCCAGATCATTGAGGCGCAGAGCGCTTGTGTGACTCCGTCTATTTCTTTGATTCGCATTCGATTCGGCGCTAGCACAGAGGCATGCCGATGCGCCGATCTATTTCCTTTAGCTACAAGCAAAAACTGTTCCTGCTCGGAACGGTTCCCTTGATCGTGGCCGTGGCTGCCATTTCGCTTATTGTTGCCTATCAATCGCGCCAACTGGCAGAGCGCGAGATCGCCACGCTTGAAACCACGTTGATTGAGGCCAAGAAAGACGAACTTCGCAATTACGTCACCCAAGCACGCAACGGATTTTACTTTATTTACGGCAGCGCCCCGCCGGATGATGAAGGCGCCAAACAACAGGTAAAGCAAATTCTGGCCGCGATGATCTATGGCGATGAAGGCAGCTTTTTCGTTTACACCTACGACGGCCTAAATCTTGTCAGTCCAAGAGACACCCAGCTTATCAACCGAAACTGGGCAGGCTTAAAAGATAGTGAAGGCACGCCGATCGTGGACGAGTTGATCAGCATCGCACGTTCTGGGGCAGGATATCACAGCTATCTTTGGCCCAAACCTTCGACCGGCGAGCCCGCGCGCATGATCACCTATGTGACCAGCTTTCCAAATTGGCAGTGGGCCGTGGGCACCGGTGTTTTTATAGATGATGTGCTTGCAACAGTCGCGACAAGCCGTGCGCAAGTTGAGGAGCGCACGCGCAGAACATTCCTCTACATCGGTGCGATTACATTGGCCGCTTTGCTGATCGTTTTCGGCTCGGGCTTATTGCTGAACATCCGCGAACGCCGTCTTGCCGACACCAAACTAAAGGCGCTCACGCAACGTGTTTTTGATGCGCAAGAAGAAGAACGTGGCCGTGTTGCGCGCGAATTGCACGACGGCATCAGTCAGACCTTAGTGGGCATTCGTTACGCTTTGGAAGTAACGCGCCGCCAGTTAAGCACCGACAAACGCGATGTTCCCAAGACGCTCGACAAAGGCATCGAAGGCTTGGCAAGCGCCATTCAGGAAATACGCAACATCAGTCGAGATTTGCGCCCCGGTGTGTTGGATGATCTGGGCCTAGGCCCTGCCCTAAAAGCACTGACTGACGATTTCACAGCACGCACAGGCATGACGTCAGAGTTTTCCACGGTGGTTTTTCGCAACCGTTTGGATGCAGAAGCTAAGATCGCACTTTACCGCGTTGCCCAAGAAGCCCTGACAAATATCGAACGCCATGCAGACGCTTCGATGGTGCGCGTCTCTGTGCGCGGCGACCGACGTGGTGCGATCCTGACAATCTCGGACAACGGTCAAGGGTTGGAAGACGGACGCAAACGAGCGGATGCGTCCCCGCGTGGCGGGATCGGGTTGCGCAATATGCAAGAACGCATGGAACAATTGAACGGAGGGCTTGCCATCACAAGCGGCAAAAGCGGCACAACTATTGAAGCACGCGCCCCGCTCAGTCATATGTTGCCTCCAGAAACTGATGATCGCCTGAAAGGCAACGGAGCAGAGGACTTGGCCCCATGAGCACGCGCGTCGTAATTGTTGACGATCACCCGATGGTCGCTGAAGGGATCAAAGCGATTTTGGAAAGCTTCGATGATATCGATGTGATCGCTACCTTTTCGTCCGGACAAGACATCCTTGACGCCGCAAGCACGCTGTCACCGGATGTCATTCTTATGGACCTGAATATGCCGGGTATGAACGGGCTGACCACGATAGAGCTGTTGCTCGAAGCCCATCCAGAAATGCGCATTCTAGTTCTAAGCATGCATGACAGCCCCGAGTACATCTCAACAGCCCTTAATCACGGCGCGATGGGATATGTATTGAAAGATGTGCCAACAGAGGAAATCAAAACTGCGATTGAAACGGTGATGACCGGTCAGCGGTACTTGTGTACGGGCGCAAAGGGTTCGCTTACGCCAGAAGAAGGCACAGATGCGCGCGATGCTTTGACAGGGCGCGAACAAACGGTGCTTTTACAACTGGCCAAAGGCCGCTCGAACAAAGAAGTGGCCGCAACGCTTAATATCTCTGTGCGCACGGTTGAAACACATCGCAAGAACATCAAACGCAAACTCGGGATTTCGTCGACCGCAGGACTCACACGCTACGCGATGGAACATGGCGTCTTGCAAGGCACTAGCGCATTTTTATGAACCGCGTAATCTTGCTGAACAAACCCTTCGGGGTTTTGTCGCAGTTTACTGATAAGGGCAGCGAAGGTTCGACCCGCCCGACCTTGTCACAATATGTTGACGTGCCAAAAGTGTATCCCGCAGGTCGCCTTGATCGCGACAGCGAAGGGTTGTTGGTGCTTACGGACGATGGTCGCCTGCAAGCGCAGATCGCGGATCCGAAATTCAAAAAACCCAAGACCTACCTTGTTATGGTAGAACGCATTCCAGACAACGCCGCTTTGCAAAAACTGCGCAACGGAGTCGCTTTGAAGGATGGCATTACGCGCCCTGCTGACGTTGAACAGATCGCTGCCCCTGTTTTATGGGACCGTGATCCACCAGTGCGATATCGCAAATCCGTTCCTGATTGCTGGCTGCGTCTGACCATTCGCGAAGGACGCAATCGCCAAGTAAGGCGCATGACAGCCGCGATTGGTCATCCAACATTGCGATTGGTGCGTTGGTCAGTGGGAGACTGGACCCTTGATGGGATCGCAAGCGGAACATGGCGCGATGCGTAATATTCCGGATTTTCCAGAAAAATTGCGTCCCAATACATAAAAATTCCATCTTATTTCGCCGCACACCCTGCATTGCGCAATAAATGGAAAGAAAACCCCAACACAGGACATTTTTTCTGCGCCGGAACTGTTGACCCTCCTTTTCAACTTACATAATGTCCCCGGACACACGAAGGAGCTTTGAGCTGTGATTGACCTTGTCGTCGTCGGAATTTTCAAGCGCATGAAGCCGTAAGGCACCCGTAAGGGACCCCATGCGCCCCCGCCAGTGAGGACGGGGGCTTTTTTATGTGTAACAGAATTGACAACGCCTTTTAGATGGAGACTGGCGCATGGCCCAGAAAATGACCGGTGCGAAGATGGTGATAAAAGCTCTGAAAGATCAGGGCGTCGACACAGTCTTTGGATATCCTGGTGGCGCTGTGCTGCCAATTTATGACGAAATCTTTCAGCAAAATGGCATTCGCCATGTTCTTGCGCGCCATGAACAAGGTGCGGTGCATGCGGCAGAAGGCTATGCACGCTCCACAGGTAAGCCGGGCGTTTGCCTTGTGACGTCTGGCCCAGGTGCAACAAATGCCGTGACTGGTTTGACGGATGCCTTAATGGATTCTATCCCGATCGTTGTTTTGACAGGTCAGGTTCCCACATTCATGATCGGATCTGACGCCTTTCAGGAAGCCGATACCGTTGGCATCACCCGCCCTTGCACAAAGCATAACTGGCTGGTGAAAGAAACGTCCGAGCTGGCAAGCACCGTGCACGAAGCGTTTCACGTTGCCACCACAGGGCGTCCCGGCCCGGTTCTGATCGACATCCCGAAAGATGTGCAGTTCGCGACAGACATTTACACCCCTCCTGAGAAGGCTGATCTGGGTCACTATCAACCACAAATGAAGGGCGATCTGGAAACGATCACTGAATTGGTTGAAGCCATCGAGAGTGCAGAGCGACCAATTTTCTACACAGGCGGCGGCGTGATAAATTCAGGCCCGGCAGCCAGCCAGTTGCTACGCGAATTGGTTGAAGGCACAGGATTTCCGATCACATCTACGCTGATGGGCTTGGGGTCTTACCCGGCATCGGGCGACAAATGGCTTGGCATGCTAGGTATGCACGGATTGTACGAAGCCAACATGGCGATGCATGGCTGCGATCTAATGATCAACATCGGTGCACGTTTTGACGACCGCATCACAGGTGTTCTTGATCATTTCAGCCCGAACAGCCGCAAAGCCCATATCGATATTGATCCGTCTTCGATCAACAAAGTGATCCGTGTCGAGATGCCCATTGTCGGTGATGTGGCGCATGTTTTGGAAGATTTGCTGAACGTTTGGAAAGCCCGTGGACGCAAAACCAATGCTGGCGCTGTCAAAAAGTGGTGGGGCCAGATTGATGAATGGCGCAAGATCGATTGCTTGAAGTTCGAGCAAAAAGGAAACGTCATCAAACCTCAACATGCGCTTGCGCGTCTTGAAGCGCTGACCAAAAAACACGACAGATATATTTGTACCGAAGTGGGTCAGCACCAAATGTGGGCGGCGCAGTATCTGAACTTTGAAGATCCAAACCGTTGGATGACATCCGGTGGATTGGGTACGATGGGCTATGGTTTCCCCGCCTCGATCGGTGTGCAAATGGCGCATCCAGATGCCTTGGTGATCAACGTGGCAGGCGAAGCCAGCTGGCTGATGAACATGCAAGAGCTGGGAACGGCGATGCAGTATCGCTTGCCTGTCAAACAGTTCATCCTGAACAACGAACGTCTTGGCATGGTCCGTCAATGGCAGGAATTGCTGCACGGTGAACGCTATTCTGAAAGCTGGTCTGAATCCCTGCCTGACTTTGTTAAGTTGGCAGAAGCGTTTGGTGCGAAAGGTATTTTGTGCTCTGATCCAGATACATTGGATGATGCGATCATGGAAATGATTACGCATGATGGGCCGGTCTTGTTTGATTGCCTTGTCGAGAAGCACGAAAACTGCTTCCCGATGATCCCGTCAGGCAAAGCGCACAACGAAATGCTCCTGGGCGAAGCGGACACACAGGGTGTGATCGACGCTAAAGGCTCTGTGCTGGTTTAATCATTTAAAGGTGGGGGGCTGTCTGCCCCCCATGCCACCCGAAGGTATTTCAAGACCAAAGAAGGACATCAGATGTCACCTCTTAAGATCAAAAAAGGCGCGACAAGCCATTCAGCCTATAACCTGCGTCCGAATTTTTCGGATGTTCAGGAAACCCACACACTGGCTGTTCTTGTCGACAACGAAGCAGGTGTGCTTGCGCGGGTCATTGGCCTGTTCGCAGGGCGCGGATATAACATCGAAAGCCTGACAGTCGCAGAAGTCGATCATTCAGGAAAGCTAAGCCGGATTACTGTTGTCACAACAGGTACGCCGCAAGTGATCGAACAGATCAAGGCGCAACTGGGACGTATCGTTCCCGTTCACCAAGTCAACGATTTGACCGTAGAAGGTCCAACCGTCGAGCGGGAACTGGCCTTGTTCAAAGTTGAAGGAACTGGCGAAAAACGTGTTGAAGCCCTGCGTTTGGCAGATATCTTTCGTGCCAATGTTGTAGATAGCACGCTGGAAAGCTTTGTTTTCGAGCTTACGGGCCCATCCGAAAAGATCGATGCCTTTGCGGAGCTAATGCGCCCTTTGGGACTGTCAGAGCTCGCACGTACCGGCGTCGCAGCGCTTTCGCGCGGCGCTTGATTTTCTAACGCGACAGAGCCATCTTCTGTCGCGTTTTCGCAAAATCAATGACCGAACACCTGTTTTTGCGATGCAATGCACCCGGGCGCTTTTCGTGTGTGCTGCGGTCTTCTTCGATTTGCGTTTTTACGGTCTGCGCTTTCTCTAAAACATCCCCCAAATCGCTGCAATAGTGATGCGCGATCTTGCGTGGGTTTTGCGCCAATCGCATCGAACGATGCTCCGCCAGATCAAACTGAATCAGATCACCTTGATCGAATGTCACAAGCCCACCGGAATGGGTGTGCTGGCCTAAATAAGCTAATTCGCCGTGATCTTCGCACCAAATTATCGCTTTGCACTCAGCAGCGTCAGTCCAAATTACAACCCCAAGCATATTGCCTCTCCACCAAACTAGGGATAATTATGAACGATATCACATAGATCACCACTGCTTTTCCAGCATCGTTCGCATGCAATTAGTGATCAATTTGCGTAAACCTGAATCAATTTTGACTCTGCTTGTACCGTAATTGTATAAGACTTTTGTTTTCCAATCTGTTTTTGAACTTATGAAGTGAACGAAATCCAAAATGATGGTTAAAAAGCTTTGCCCATGAATAAGATAGTTCGCCCTGTCGCACTACGCGCGCAATTTGGCCGTAACCTGAGGTTGTTGTGCGAGAACTATCCGTCTGTGTCTGAGGTTTGCAGGCAACTGGACATCAATCGCGCACAATTCAATCGCTATTTGAACGGTGAAAGCTATCCACGCCCTGATATGCTTGCACGGATCTGTGCCTTCTTTGAAACCGATGCGCGTATCTTGACCGAACCGTTGGAAGATGTTGCCAAAGTCCAGCCTGATCTGCTGTCTCATCCTGAAATTCGCGATTTTACTGCGCTAGAGAAGACCCGCGTTTCCGAAGACGTGATGCCAAATGGGTTTTACCGGTTCTCGCGTCAAAGCTTTCTGTTTCCAGAACGCTACATCGTTGGATTGCTGTACCTGTATCGCAAAGATGGATGGACCTTTTTGAAAGGCTCGGAAGCGCGCCAGTCCTTGCGCGAACAAGGCTTGTCCAATGATACAAACGTGCGCCAGTTCAAAGGTTATGCGCAAAAGATCGAAGACGGCATCGCCATTGTCGTGTCTCGGCGTAATGCTATGACCAGTACCTATAGCTTTATCACACCGGTGGCGTCGTTCGATCGCAACTTCTGGCAGGGCTATTCAACGCGCACGGTGAATGAAGCCATGAATACGACACGCGCAACACGTCTGGCTTACGAGTTTCTGGGCAATTCTACGAAACAGATTCTAGCGACAGCACGCAAGACCGGGTTTTGCGACCCCGACAACCTTCCCCCTTACCATCAACGGCTTTTGCGCATTGGTGAGCCATTTTTCTAGATCACTCGTCGCAGTGAGAAAAGTTGGCGTCGCCTGCGAACAAACACGACCCTCTCAAAGAGCTAGGGTAGCGTATTACTTGTTAAGGGAGGTTTTGGCCATGTCTGCGCAAATCACTGATCTATCTGCTGTTCGTCGCCCTGTAAGCGAGGCCCAAGGCCTGCCAAACCCCCACTACGTTGATCCAGAGGTGTTTGAAGAAGAAAAGAAAGCGGTCTTGTTTTCATCCTGGTCAGGCTTGGCCGTGACAGCCGACGTGCCAGAAGCCGGAGATGCCGTACCTTTGACGTTCCTTGGCATGCCACTTTTGCTTGTACGCGATAAGAACGGTGTTGTGCGCGTCTTCCAGAACATCTGCCGTCACCGTGGTATGATCCTTGTCGAAGAAGCGCGCAAAATCGAAGGGGCCATTCGCTGTCCCTATCATAGCTGGTGTTACAGCACGGAAGGACGCTTGGTAAGCACTCCTCATGTCGGTGGACCCGGGCAAAACACCCATGAAAGCATTGATCGCAACCTATTGGGCCTGATTGAAGTGCGCAGCCATATCTGGCGTGATGTCATCTGGATCAATATTGACGGCACCGCCCTGCCCTTTGAAGACGCAAACGCAGATCTCATCGCGCGGTGGGCCGAGTTTGACAAACCTCTGTACCACGGCGGTCCAGACAGTGCCTTTCAATTGGCGGTTAACTGTAATTGGAAGCTGGCGGTTGAGAACTACTGCGAAAGCTATCACCTGCCTTGGGTCCACCCAGGCCTTAACAGCTATTCACGCCTTGAAGATCACTATCACATTGAAAAGCAAGATGCCTATTCCGGCCAAGGAACTTTGGTCTATCGCCAACTAAAAGGTGACAACGGACAGGTGTTTGAAGACTTTGAGGATGTTGGCGAAAAGTGGAATGAAGCCGCGGAATACATAACTGTCTATCCAAATGTGCTACTTGGCGTGCACCGCGATCATGCTTTTGCAATTGTTCTGGTGCCTGAAACAACAGAGCGCACTGTGGAAAATATCCACCTGTATTACGCGACCCCTAAGACAGATGACGCGATGCGCGCGGCCAATACTGCACAATGGAAATTGGTGTTTGAAGAAGATATCTTTGTCGTTGAAGGCATGCAAAAAGGGCGTCACGCGCCAAATTTTGACGGCGGGCGTTTTTCTGCGGTGATGGATAGTCCGACGCACTGCTTCCACGCTTGGGTCGCAGGTAAGATCGAAAGCCATCGCGCCACGGCGCACGCAGCTGAATGAGCAGTCTAGACGCGCGTTTGTTGCAAGCACATGCGCGCGATGACCGCCCTGCCTTGGTTACGCTTTATCGCGAGGCTGCGGATGGTGCCAATGATGCAGATGCCCAAGGGTTCTACCTAACGCATGCGTATATCTTTGCTTTGGAGCTTGGACATCCTGACGCCAAGACATTACACGCAAGGCTTAAACAGGCTGGTCGCGAAGAATAGGTTTAGGCGTCGTCGGGGATACGGATTGCGCTGTAAAGGTGCCAGCTTGCATGGCCCAGCACAGGCAAGGCAATCAACAAGCCTAAGAACGCCGGTATCATCGACAAGATCAGCATTGCAGCGATGAAAATCCCCCAAAGCACCATCGGCACAAAGTTCCCGCTGACATTTTGAAAACTTGTGATCATTGCCGTGACAAAGTCAATTTCGCGTTCCAGCAAAAGCGGCAGAGCAAAGACAGTGATCATAAAGAGCAGTAAACAAATCAGCGCGCCAATAACGCTACCAAATCCAAGCATCATCAATCCTTGCGAGGATAGCCAGACATCAAGACTGCTGTGAATATTGGTCATCTTTGAAAGACCCAGAAACAAAGCAAAGATCATGTGACCGATGAAGAACCAGAACAGAAATATAAACACGATAATTGAACAAATAGAGGGGAGTTGACGCAAGCGTTGCTGCAAAACGATCCCGAATACGCCCGGATCCGACATGCCGATCCCCTTTTCGTGCCGCCTGCTGACTTCGTAAAGCCCAACAGCCGCAAAGGGGCCAAATAGTGGAAAGCCGATAGCCGCTAAAACCAGCCAATACGTCGTATTGGTCACGTAGGTGACCCAAGCCATCATCAATCCGGCACAAACGTAAAAGCCTGCAAAAATAAGGCCATACTTCGGGAACGCGCGAAAATCGTTCCATCCTTTGGCAAGTGCCGTTTTGAAATCACCCGCTTTCACAGGCCGAAAATTCGGAACGCCGAGAATAGGTTCAAATGCCATGACTTATCCTTTCTGCAGGCTTGCAATATCAGGTCTGCGCGCAGTGAAATCAGTGGCCTCATGCCAGCGTTGCCCGATCCGCAGCAGTTTTGCGTCGCTATGGCGGGGTCCAAAAACCTGTACTCCCATCGGCAAACCGCTTTCGCTGAAACCTGCGGGAATGTTCAAACTTGGCACGCCAACAAGGCTGACGGGGATCACCACTTCCATCCAGCGATGGTAGGTATCCATCTCGCGACCTGCAATCACTTTCGGGCTGTCCCACTCTGCGGGAAACGGCCAAACTTGCGCAGATGGCATGATCAAAGCGTCATATTGTGTGAACAGCGCGTTCAACTTGGTGAACCATGCGGTGCGAACTGCGCTCATCTTATGAATATCCATCGCGCCTAAGGCCATGCCGGTTTCGATTTCCCAGATCGCATCGTCTTTCAACATTTTTCGGGTGTTTTCGCTTTCATAAAGCGCCGCTTTGCCACCGGCATTGGCCCATGCGCGCAGTTTCACCCATGCTTCCCAGATCTGCTCTGCCGGGAAGGGTGCTTCGATTTGGTCAACGGTGGCGCCAAGTGTCTCGAAACTCTTCAAAGCCGCTTCACAGGTGTCCAGAACTCCAGAATCCATCGGATACGCCCCGCTCCAATCGCCCAACCAGCCAAAACGCATCCCTTTAAGATCGCCGTCTAACTGATCAAAGGTCGGCGCTTGCGAAAAACTATGCGGATGGCGGGCGTCAAACCCAGCTTGCACATCCAAAAGCAACGCCACATCACGCGGTTCACGCGCCATAGGGCCAGCGACCGCGAGTTGATGACTGAACATGTCACCGGGCATGTCGAGCGGCACCAACCCATAAGTTGGTCGCAGCCCGTAGACATTGTTCCAAGCCCCGGGATTGCGCAGACTGCCCATCATATCAGACCCGTCAGCGATAGACATCATACCCGTCGCAAGTGCTACCGCTGCCCCACCGGACGAACCACCAGCAGAGCGGCTTAGATCATAAGGATTGCGCGTTGTGCCATGCACAGGGTTGAAGGTGTGTGACCCTAGGCCAAATTCAGGCGTGTTGGTCTTACCAATCACAATCGCGCCTGCCGCTTTCATTCGCGCAACCATCAAATCATCTTTTTGTGCGATGTTATTGGCAAAAATGGGCGAGCCCATCGACGTCAACATGCCCTCAACATTCGCGAGATCTTTGATCGCAACCGGCAGACCATGTAGCGGGCCATTTGGCACAGATTGATCTGTGGCTTTCGCGTCAGCCAGACAAGCGTCACGATCTCTTAGGGAAACAACGGCATTCACTGCGCCATTCACCGCATCAATGCGATCAAGCGACGCCTGCATCAACTCTACCGCGCTTAACTCTTTGCGCGCGATGCGTGCGGCAAGCTCGGTTGCACTTTGATACAGCTGATCCGTCATGACACGCCCTCCCAAGCGAGTTTAATCGTCGCCTTGCGCCTCCGCACGGCTTTTGCCAGCAACATTCATTGCAAGCGTGGCCCCCATAAAGCCATCCAGATCGCCATCCAGCACACCTTTGGTGTCTGAGGTTTCAAAGTTCGTGCGCAAGTCTTTAACCATTTGGTAAGGTTGCAAGACATAAGATCGAATTTGGTTGCCCCAACCCGCATCCCCGGCATTTTCATGCGCCTCGTTGACCAAAGCCGAGCGTTTATCAAGCTCGATTTGATAGAGGCGGGATTTCAGCGCCTTCATCGCAATGTCACGGTTCTGATGTTGGGATTTTTCAGACGATGTCACGACTATGCCCGTAGGCGCGTGGGTAATCCGAACCGCGGAATCGGTGGTGTTTACGTGCTGACCACCCGCACCAGATGAACGGTAGGTATCAATGCGCAGGTCAGACGGGTTCACTTCAATCTCGATATTGTCATCCACAACTGGATAGACTTTCACCGAAGTAAACGATGTATGACGTTTGGCGGCACTGTCAAAGGGCGAAATACGAACAAGACGGTGCACACCGCTTTCGGACTTTAACCAACCATAAGCATTCAAACCGCTAATCTTATAGGCGGCGGATTTAATCCCGGCCTCTTCGCCCGCACTTTCAGATTGTAACTCGACCTTGTAGCCGCGTTTTTCAGCCCACCGCACATACATGCGTGCCAGCATCGAAGCCCAGTCGCAGCTTTCGGTGCCACCTGCCCCTGAGTTGATTTCCAAGAAGGTGTCATTGCTGTCCGCTTCGCCGTCCAACAAGGCTTCAAGCTCTTTCGCGGCCGCTAGCTTGGCCAATGCAGTCAGCGCTTCTTCAGCCTCGGTTACGATGTCTTCATCTCCCTCCATCTCGCCAAGCTCGATCATTTCGACATGGTCGGACAGCTCTTGCTTGATAGACGTATAAGTGGTCATGGAATCAACCAGCGCCTGGCGTTCTTGCATTAGCTTTTGCGCTGCGTCCGGGTCGTTCCAAAGATCAGGATCTTCGACACGCGCATTAAATTCCTCTAACCGGAATTCAGCTGTGTCCCAATCCAAACGCTGTCGCAACAGCTCTAAGGATTTTTCGATATCTTCGACCGTGTTTTGAGCGTCTGCGCGCATGGGGCGTCCCGTCTAAATGGCTAGTACTGGCGTGATAAACCAGCGCCAAGCCACCCACAAGGGTTGGTGCGCCTTAGTACAGGCCGCCAGAGCTAAGAGTTCCGAAAGTCGCCCTTGGACCTACGACCGCCTTTTTACCGGTCGAGGTCGTCACTTGCCGCGCCACCTCACCGTCGGGACGGATCAGGGACAGGTTGCCACCCATCGCAAAACCACCATCATAGGATACGCCGAAGATCGGCTCTTCGCCCTCGCGGAAACACTCGTTCACAACATTGTCGCCAGAGGCCCCGTCAGACAGGCGCGCGCCTGAGAAGCGATCAATCTTGATAAACTGACAACCTTCCGGCACGCGAAACTTGCTAGCGCCGTATTTTTGTGTCGCTTTGCGCATGAACTGGTTGAACACCGGGCCACACATGCCACCACCTGATGCGCCTCTGCCAAGGCTTCTTGGCGTGTCATACCCAATATAGCACCCTGCAACGATACGGTTGGTAAAGCCTACAAACCAAACGTCTTTCGCGTCGTTTGTCGTACCCGTTTTACCGGCAGTTGGAACACCCAAATTGACTGTCTTAGAGGCGGTTCCACGTTCAACTACGCCGCTCATCATCGAAGTTAACTGATACGCGGTCACAGCGTTCATCACACGTTCGCGGTCAGACACAATGCGTGGACTGCGTGTTGGTGAAATCGCAGGATCGTTACAATCTGTACATTCGCGCAAATCATGTTTGTAGACGGTTTTGCCGTACCGGTCTTGTACACGGTCGACCAAGGTCGGTTCGACACGCTCGCCCCCATTAGCGAACATGGCGTAAGCCGCGACCATCTTGAACAACGTGGTTTCCTGACTGCCTAGCGAGTTCGCAAGAACGCGCAAAAACTCGCCTTTGTCATAAACTCTGAATTTTTCGGCATAGGCCCCGACGACATCCATCCCCACTTCCTGTGCAAGGCGAATGGTCATCAAGTTACGCGAGCGTTCGATACCCGTGCGAAGCGGTGTCGGGCCGTAGAATGTTTTTGAAGCGTTCTTCGGGCGCCACAGGCCTTGAGGTGTGTTAATCTCAATCGGTGCGTCGACGACGATCGTCGCAGGTGTGTAGCCACTGTCCAATGCAGAGGCATAGACAAACGGTTTAAAGCTAGACCCCGGCTGACGTTGTGCTTGGGTGGCGCGGTTAAAGACAGAATGCTGGTAGGAAAAACCGCCCTGCATCGCGATCACGCGGCCTGTATTGACGTCCATCGCCATGAAACCGCCCTGCACTTCAGGTACTTGGCGTAGCGTCCAGCGAATAAAAGCACCCGAGTTGTCATCCGTCATTTGCCGAACGTGCACAACGTCACCAACTTCAAGTAAATCACCCGCAACCTGCGCTTTACGTCCAAGCTTGCCATCCGAAAGACGCTTGCGCGCCCACTGCACGTCCTTGGCGGGAATCCAGTGACCATCGCTATCTTCCGGCACATCTTCCAGACCAACCCGTGCTTCGTTCGAGCCCACTTCGAGAACCACAGCCGCATGCCATTTGTTATCAAGATGGATATCGCGCGCGATTTTGACATCCGCGAGCGCTTCACGCCATTTTGCTTCGTTTCCCAGTTGCTCGGCAGGTATCTTTAGCCCTGTACCGCGCCACACACCTTGCGAACGATCATATCGCTCAAGTCCGCGACGCAGCGCATCAGCGGCTTCCGCCTGCATTTCAGGATCTATTGTCGCACGGACAGTCAGTCCGCC
The DNA here is from genome assembly GCA_965662135.1 of Planktotalea sp. Taxonomy (GTDB): domain Bacteria; phylum Pseudomonadota; class Alphaproteobacteria; order Rhodobacterales; family Rhodobacteraceae; genus Planktotalea. Next base: position 49,535 of record CBFIGL010000004.1, read on the forward strand.
CGTAAAAAACTCGCCCTCGCCGAAATCTCGGCTAAGCTGACGACGAATTTCATCGGTGAAATAGTCGCGCGGTGGCAAAGCAGATTTGAAGCTGTCAAAATCACCGTTCTGCACTGATCTTAACGGCTGATTGACTTCGCTTTCGTAAACCGCTTGCGTGATATAACCGTTCTCCATCATCTCTTTCAGAACGAAGTCACGACGTTGTTTTAAACGCTCTTTTCGACGGACCGGATGAAACTGGCTCGGCGCTTTGGGCATGGATGCCAAGAAGGCAGCTTCGTGTGGTGCCAACTCGCCCATGGTCTTGTTGAAATAGGTCTGTGACGCAGCCGCAAAACCAAAGCTGTTTTGACCGAGGAAAATCTCGTTCATGTAGAGTTCAAGGATTTGGTCTTTGCTCAACGTACCTTCAATGCGCGTGGCAAGAATGATCTCTTTGATCTTACGTTCGGCGCGGCGCGAACCATCTAACAGAAAGTTTTTCATAACCTGCTGCGTAATCGTCGAGGCACCACGCACATTTTCACCACGTGATACCACAGCATCCCGGAATGCAGAGGCCATACCGCGCGTGTCATAGCCTGCGTGGGTGTAAAAATTCTTGTCTTCCGCAGAAATCAGCGCGTTCTTGACCAGATCTGGGATTTCATCAGCGGGCGCAAATAGGCGACGCTCGCGCGCGAATTCGTCAATAATCTGTCCTTCACCGGAATAAATACGCGAAATTGTCGGCGGTTTGTACTGTGCAAGGCTTTCGTGGCTAGGCAAATCACGACCATATATCCAGAAAATCGCGCCGATGGTCAGCGCAACCATCATAGTCCCCATCGTGATAAGGGAAAAGATTGATCCGAAAAATGATAGTATTGCTCTGAGCACGTGCCGGCCCCCGTTTTTATAGCCCGTCTATACGCGGGTCTGATCGAATGGTCAAAACACAACCTTTAAACATGTAAGCAGGTTCTCGCGCATTTCAGCGCCCTAACCCGCGACGTTTATTTCCGTCTTAACTGCGCATCCGCAGCATCATTCAAAATCCATGCCTGAATGCCGTTATGGATGCCATTTACCATTTTTCCGCGCCACGACGGGTCCATCAATTTACTTAGATCATCTTTGCTGGACAGGAAGCCGACTTCGATCAAAACCGATGGAATATCTGCCGCTTTCAAGACCGAAAAACCGGCCGACTGGATCGGTCGCTTGTAAGTGTGACCTACTTCGGTATTGATCCCCAGAATAATGCCCCGCGCAAGTGCTTGGGAACGCGGTGTATTTTCTAACCGGGCCAAATCCATCAAGATCGACGCAATTTCGTCGTCTTGACCTGACAAATCAACACCCGCCAACAAATCCGCACGGTTGTGACGCTCCGCAAGCGCCGCAGAGGCCGCATCAGACGCATCCTCTGACAAGGTGTACACCGCAGCGCCATTGGCTTTTCCACTGGCAAGGGCATCGGCATGAAAGGATACAAACAGGTCCGCTCCGGCCGCACGCGCAATCTGGACACGACGTTCAAGGGATACAAATTCATCACCATCGCGCGTAAGGATCACGTTAAAGTCGCCAGAGCGCAGCAAAGCATCACGTACTTCTTGGGCCAATATGAACATCAATTCGGCCTCGGTAATGCCGTTGCCCACCGCGCCCGGATCAATTCCCCCGTGCCCGGGGTCAAGAACAACGGTCAAAGACCTAGTGTCTTTGTTCGGGGTCACAGCCAATGTGCTTGGTGTCAACTTGTCCCAATCTGCGTTTCGTGGCGCGCCTACTGTGCGCTCGAATTCTGCTTGATCGACAACAATCAAAGACACGTTCAAGCGCGCTGTACCTGCGTTTTCATCAACACTTAATCCGGCCTGTTTGATACTTTGCGGCTTAGGCAAATCCATCACAAGGCGCGACCAACCCGGGCGCACAGCCCCGAAACGCAACGCTGTGTTTGCACCGTCTGGCATCAACGTCTTGGCGTCTACGCCAGAAAAATCGACTTCACGGAAATCAATGACCAATCTTGCCGGGTCATCAAGCGTGTAAACGCGGTAAGGCACGCCTTGGCTCAGCGATAGATCAAGCTGGAATGCCCCACCCCGCGTCGTGATCCGGCTTTCGCTTGCATCCAGCCGCGCAAGCCCTGTGAAAGGCTGGGCGAATGCGGTCGCGACCGTGCCGATATAGACGGCGAATAGTAGACATGCTGCTCTGATCATCGGCCTTTTTCCGGCTCGTTTCATTGTGCTTAGTATAAGGTGTCAGAGCCTTCTACGGAACCGTTAATTTGGGCCTAACTCAGATGTGATGTCGTAGCCGTATAGCCAATCGAATTGCTTCAACATCAAACCTGGCGCGACACGGCTTGCGACACCAAGCGAAAGATGCGCGGCCAAGCGCAAAGGACCGCGTCGTAAATGATAACGCCATGCATTGTTATTCGCCGCTTCAATGACCTTGCGCGTGCGCGGCTTGCGCAGGGCTTCATACCTTGCAAGCCCGCCTTGCAACGCACCGCCTTGAACGCAAACGCACAGCGCCCATGCGTCTTCCAACGCCATATTCGCCCCCTGCGCCAAAAACGGAAGGGTTGGATGCGCCGCATCACCAAGCAAGGCACATCCGACGCCATACCATCGGTCAGCAACAGGATGACGGAACAATCCCCAAAGATGCACCTCATCCACCTGATCCAAAAGTGCGCGCACGCGCGGCGCGGCACCTTTGAAAGCCGCGCGCAGATTGTCAGGATCATCGCGTTGTGACCAACCTTCACCTTGCCATTGCATGCGTTCTTGCACGGCAACGATGTTGATAAATGTGCCACCTCGGACCGGATAGCTGACCAAATGGCGCTGCGGGGCCATATGAACCTGAACGTCGTCAACACGGTTCTCAAGGTTTGGCACCAAAGTGCGCCATGCGGTTTGGCCGGTAAAAAACGGTTCTGCCGGCCCGTTCAAATCGGGCCTTAAGATGCTGTGTAAACCGCCGGCATCAATCACCAGATCACTGCGTCGCGTGCGACCATCGCTAAATACGATCTGCGCAGGCTGCCCCGGTGTGATAGCGCTGATCTTTTGGTTAAGCTCTATTGCAACACCTGCTTGGTGCGCAGCATTTAACAAAAGCGCGATCAAATCTGCGCGATGGACAAAGTGATATCGTTGCGTTTTTGGCAAGCGCGACAAATCAAGATGCGCCACTTCCAGATCACTTTCAGCGCGGCGCAGGCTGACGCTTTGGCCTTGGCTTGATCGGCTTGCAAGCACGTCTTCAAGTCCAAGCGCGCGCAGAACACACAAACCATTAGGACTGATTTGCAGCCCTGCCCCGACTTCACGGATGGCATCCGCTTGCTCGAACACTGTTACCGTTGCTCCGCGCTGCGCCAAAGCAATGGCGACGGCCAAACCGCCGATCCCGCCACCCACGACACATATCTCTTTCAGATTTTTCATAGGAAACGTGTGCAAAGAAAAACGCCGAAGCGAAAGCCCCGGCGCTTCAAAATATCATTGTTGAGCGGCGATTAATCGTCGCGGTGGACTTTTTCGCGGCGCTCATGGCGCTCTTGGGCCTCAAGGCTCATCGTTGCAATCGGGCGTGCATCCAGACGCTTGAGCGAAATCGGATCCCCTGTCACGCTGCAATATCCGAACTCGCCTTCGTCGATACGGCGCAAAGCGGCGTCAATCTTTGCCACCAGTTTGCGCTGGCGATCCCGCGTACGCAATTCCAATGCGCGGTCCGTCTCTTCGCTAGAGCGATCAATAACGTCAGGGATGTTGCGTGTACCGTCTTGCAGCGTTTCGATTGTGTCGCGCCCGTCCGAAAGCAACTCATCGCGCCATGTCGTCAGCTTTTTGCGAAAATACTCTGTTTGGCGTTCATTCATGAACGGCTCATCTTCAGCCGGTCGATAATCTTCCGGAAGAAAAACTTCAGGTTTCATGTCTACTCCTACTTTAAGGCTATCACCCATGATCAACCTCCTTCGGTGCTAAGCTCCGTATTTCGGCGGCTTACCCCAAGGAACAAGGCTTGTCACTAGCGAATAAACGCACATTGCGGCCATATTTAGGGCGCGGTAGACTACGCGAAACTTTCATTCACAAGCAGGACTTCGCATGAAATTTACCGGAACGCAGGACTACGTCGCCACGGATGATCTCACAATTGCCGTCAATGCAGCTGTGACGTTAGAACGTCCGCTTTTGGTCAAAGGCGAACCTGGCACTGGAAAAACCGAATTAGCCCGTCAGGTTGCATCCGGTCTGGGGCTGCGGATGATCGAATGGAATATCAAATCCACAACAAAAGCCCAGCAAGGCCTTTATGAATATGATGCTGTCAGTCGCTTGAGGGACAGCCAACTTGGCGAAGAGCGCGTTCACGATGTGGCGAACTACATTCGTAAGGGCAAATTGTGGGAAGCCTTTCATGCCGATGAGAAGGTCGTCTTGCTGATCGACGAAATCGACAAAGCAGACATCGAATTTCCGAACGATCTGTTGCAAGAACTCGATCGGATGGAGTTTTACGTGTATGAAACCGGCGAAACCATTCGTGCGGTGAACCGCCCGATTGTGATCATCACCTCAAACAATGAAAAAGAATTACCCGACGCTTTCTTGCGTCGTTGTTTCTTCCACTACATTCGCTTTCCAGAGCCTGACGTCATGCGCAAAATTGTTGAAGTGCATCATCCCGGTATCAAAGAAGCCTTGCTTACCACCGCTTTAACACAGTTTTACGATATCAGAGAACAGCAGGGTTTGAAGAAGAAGCCGTCAACCTCTGAGGTGTTGGACTGGTTAAAGTTATTGCTGGCAGAGGATCTTACCCCGGAAGATCTGAAACATGATGGCGCAAATGCATTGCCGAAACTACATGGCGCATTGCTAAAGAACGAACAAGATGTGCATCTGTTTGAACGCTTGGCCTTTATGGCGCGACGTGGCTAATTTCGAGCTCGTTCAGAAATAAACAGGGTTTGTATGCCCAAGGCCTGCCTCTGCCCCAATATCTAGGTGGCAGGCCAGCAACAAATGCCTAAACGTGAACAACCCCCTATAACACCTTGAAATTGTATCGGGTTAGTGTCCCCGAGGCAGTTTCTTAATTTTGCCACTTTGTTTTCTTAAACCCGACTGGGTGTGCCGTCATACGGATCGCACCTTAATGAGCGAACGGGAGCTAAACCTTGCAGGCAATGAATACACATATGTGTCTTCTGAGGACTTCGGCAGACTGCCGGACCACAGTCTCTGCTTCGGCTTCTTCATTTCGGTTATGCAACGCGCCTTTGGGTGCCTTTTTAACCGGGTGTTCGTTTGTAACACCCGCTACCCGCAGAGCTTTGCGGGCAAAACGGGGTTTGAGGACATAAATGCGTCGATTTTTGCTGCCTTTTTATCTGGTACTTTCTGGCTGTGTTCCGTCAGCCCCGATTGATATGCCTTCGCGGGCCCAAACTGGTTCGGTTGAAATAAATTTACCAGCAGTCAAAGCCTTTAGTGCACCGCGCCCGACACCGTCACTGCGCGCGAATTCCGATATTGCGCGTGATTTTCTGGATCTTTCCTTCAATTTGGAAAGCGGTCGCAGCTTGCAGACCCTGACCCGCTTTGAAGGGCCGATTTCTGTACGTGTCACAGGCAAACCTTCCGCAGGACTTGGCAGTGACTTAAGTCGTTTGTTGCACCGTCTTCGCACTGAAGCGCGCATCGACATTCGCCAAGATCAATCGGAAACCGCCAACATTACAATCGAAGCGGTATCGCGCGCCGAAATTCGCGCAATGTTGCCGCAAGCGGCCTGCTTTGTCGCGCCGAACGTTTCCAGCTTGGCCCAGTATCGCCTGTCGCGTCGTACATCTTTGGTCAACTGGACTGGCTTGAAAGAACGTAAACGCCTTTCGATTTTCCTGCCCAACGACGCAAGCCCACAAGAAGTCCGCGATTGTTTGCACGAAGAACTGGCACAAGCCCTTGGCCCGCTGAATGACCTTTATCGCTTACCCGATTCGGTCTTCAACGATGACAACGTGCACACGGTCTTGACCGGTTTTGACATGCTCATTTTGCGTGCCTACTACGATCCGTCCCTACTCAACGGCATGTCCAAACCACAAGTTGCAGAACGCATTGGTGGCATCCTGTCACGTATCAACCCACGTGGAGCGCAGTTTGCGCCCCGCCGTTTGACACGCACGCCGCGGTCTTGGATCAACTCGATCCAGCGCGCGCTTGGACCTGGTGCAAGCCAAAACGAACGTCTGCGTGCAGCTCATGAAGCGATGCAAATCGCAGTTGCGATGGGCTGGAACGATCACCGCCGGGCGTTCAGTCACTATGCAATGGGCCGTTTGAACATGTCGACGGACTTGAAAAAAGCACGCGAGCACTTCTCGATTGCCGCACGTCTTTACGGCCAAAACCCCTCTACCCGCTTGCATGCGGCTTATGCGGCCTCGCAACTTGCCTCTTTCCACATTGCAGAAGGCAATGGCGAAGCGGCATTGGCCCAGATCGGTCCCCACCTTGATACCGCAGGGCGTTATGAAAACGCCGCCCTCATGTCCACTTTGATGTTACAACGTGCCGAAGCACTGGATCTTGCCGGTCGAAGCTCGGAAGCACGTACCATTCGTATGGACAGTTTGGGATGGGCGCGATACGGCTTTGGTCCAGACTGGGCTGTGCGGGCCAAATTGCGTGAAATTTCATCGCTTAGCCCGCTGAAAAGAGGACGCGGATAAGCAATGATATATACAATCGCGGGGCTATTTGGCATCGCTTTGGGCGCATGGCGTGCAAAAAAACGCGGCGGCAATCTGGCTGATATGGCCCAATTTGCCGCTGGACACGGAATCGCCTTTCTATTGATCGGCTTTATCGCAACGCTGATCGTACACCGCATGGCGCTTTGATCCATGTTTCTCCCGTTCTTTGACAATTTACGCAGTGGTGGCATCCCCGTCTCGCTGCGCGAATATCTCTCGTTTCTTGAGGGTGTCAAACGTGGACTGGCGACCTATGATATTGATGCGTTTTACTACCTTGCGCGCACATCCATGGTGAAAGACGAACGCAACATCGACAAGTTCGATCGTGCCTTCGCCGCCACGTTCAAAGGGCTTGAAGCGATCAGCACTGAACAGATGCTGGAAGCTGTCGAAATTCCCGAAGAATGGTTGCGCAAGATGGTTGAAAAACACCTGAGCGAGGAAGAAAAAGCCGAAATCGATTCTCTTGGCGGCTTTGAAAAGCTGATGGAGACACTGAAAGAACGGTTAAAAGACCAAGAAGGCCGCCATCAAGGCGGCAACAAGTGGATCGGGACTGGCGGCACCTCTCCTTTCGGGGCGTATGGATATAACCCTGAAGGCGTGCGCATTGGTCAAAACGAAAGCCGTCATAAGCGTGCGGTGAAAGTTTGGGACAAGCGTGAATTCAAGAACCTTGATGACAGTGTCGAGCTGGGAACACGCAACATCAAAGTCGCCTTGAAGCGTTTGCGCCGTTGGGCGCGCGATGGAGCGACAGAAGAGCTTGATCTAAACGGAACCATCCGCGCGACGGCTGAAAACGGTTATCTTGACGTCAAGACGCGACCAGAGCGGCGCAATGCTGTGAAAGTTCTGTTGTTCCTTGATGTTGGCGGGTCCATGGATCCACATATCCAAGTGGTGGAAGAACTGTTCTCGGCAGCGCGCGCGGAATTCAAGCATCTTGAATACTTTTACTTCCACAATTGCTTGTACGAAGGCGTATGGCGCGACAATCGTCGCAGGTGGGATGCACAAGTCCCAACTCACGAGGTCTTGCGCACCTATGGCCCTGATTACAAATGCATATTTGTTGGCGATGCGTCGATGAGCCCCTATGAGGTGGCATATCCCGGCGGAGCGTCCGAGCATTGGAACGCTGAAAGCGGCCAGACGTGGTTGACGCGCGCACGCGAGCAATGGAAAAGCAATCTTTGGATCAATCCCCTACCCGAAAAGCATTGGGGCTACACCCATTCCATCAAGATGATCCAAGAGGTTTTTGACGATCAAATGGTGCCGATGACCCTCGCAGGTTTAGAGCGTGGCATGAAAGAGCTGACACGCTGAGGTGCAGGTCAAGCATCACTTGTACTTGCAACTTTTTCTCTGACGCACATATGCTTTGATTAAACGGAGACTTGCCATGACGCCTGACGTAACTGCTTTTTTCGATGATCTGACAAATACGGTCTCTTATGTGGTGAAAGAGCCTAACGGATCCACTTGTGCGATCATTGATAGTGTTTTGGATTTTGATCACGCATCCGGTTCAACCGATACGAAAAGCGCGGATGCCATCATTGCGCATATTAAAGACCAAGGGTTAGAGGTTGCTTGGATTTTGGAAAGCCACGTTCACGCCGATCACCTCTCTGCTGCACCTTATCTGCAAGAACAACTTGGTGGTAAGATCGGGATCAGTGGCAACATTACCATTATTCAGGACACTTTTGGCAAAGTCTTCAATGAAGGTATGCAGTTTCAACGCGATGGCAGCCAGTTTGGTCACCTTTTCAAAGATGGTGACAGCATTCACATCGGCCAGATGCGTGCGGATGTGATGCACACGCCGGGACATACCCCTGCTTGCCTGACTTACGTGATCGGGGATGCTGCGTTTGTGGGGGATACACTGTTCATGCCGGACTTTGGCACCGCACGTTGCGATTTCCCCGGCGGATCTGCCCAAGATCTTTTCGCGTCAATCCAGCGCATTCTTGCCCTGCCCGATGACACCCGTATTTTCGTCGGCCACGATTACAAAGCACCAGGTCGCGAAGAGTTCGCTTGGGAAACCACAGTTGGTGCGCAAAAGGCTAAAAATGTTCACATCGGTGGCGGGCGCAGTGCCGAAGATTTCGTCGAAATGCGCCAAACGCGCGACGCGACACTTGCAATGCCGCGATTGATCATCCCGTCGCTACAAGTCAACATGCGTGCGGGCAACATGCCAGAACCAGACGATCAGGGGGACGTCTTCTTGAAAGTCCCGATCAATAAACTCTGAAGTATCAACACCGTACATAGCAGATGGAGACGTACGAATGGAACAAGATTGGATCATGGGCCTCATTGGAGGCCTGCTGATTGGCTTAGCCGGATCAGTCTATTTGCTCGGCAATGGACGTATCATGGGGGCCAGTGGCATCATTGGCGGATTGGTTGACGGAAGCGGACGCAACTCCTGGAAAGAGCGCGGTGCCTTCTTAACTGGTTTGGTCGTTTTACCTATCTTGCTGCTTCCCTTCCTAAATGGCACCCAAACCAACCTGACACAAAATCCTGTTCTGCTTATTGCAGCGGGTCTTCTGGTTGGTATCGGAACGCGCATCGCAAATGGCTGCACCTCTGGACATGGTGTGTGTGGGATTTCACGACTGTCGTTGCGCGGAATTGTTGCCACGGTTTTCTATATTCTCGCAGGTGGCATTACGATGGTTTTGTTCCGTCATACGTTGGGGTGGATTTGATGCGCAATATTTTGGGATTTATCGCCGGCGGCCTGTTTGGCGCAGGTCTTTTGCTATCGGGCATGACCGATACAAATAAAGTGCAAGGTTGGCTGGATGTGTTTGGTGATTGGGACCCGACACTGGCCTTTGTAATGGGTGGCGCAATTATTCCTATGGCGATTGCATGGCAATTGACCAAACGGCGCACGCCTTTGGTTGGTGGTACGTTTCCAACACCGCCAGAACCTAAACTGGGTCGCAATCTGATTGTCGGATCAGTGATGTTCGGCATGGGTTGGGGACTTGTTGGCCTATGCCCCGGTCCGACGATTGCATCCATCGGTTTTGGCGGTTGGGCAAACGCTGTCTTTATTCTTGCGATGTTGGCTGGCATGGCGCTTACCCCTCGACTGCGTCAAATGCTGGACGCGCCAGTGTCCACGAGTTAAAGGTAAACCATGCAAATTAGATCAATCACCCCGACCTATTCAGTTTCCCAACAGATCAGCGCCGAAGACTTTCCCGCGATTGCCGAGGCGGGATTTACGACAGTTATCTGCAACCGTCCTGACGTGGAAAACCCGCCATTCTTGCAGGCTTCTGTGATGTCCGAAGCAGCGATGCAAGCTGGTCTGAAGTTTGAATTTCTGCCATTAACACATCAAACCATGACGCCTGAAAACATCGAAAAGCAGTTCGAGATGGTCGAAAACGCAGGTGGTCCTGTGCTGGCCTATTGTGCTTCAGGCACGCGGTGTTCCGTTGTTTGGGCGTTGCATCAAGCCGGTAAGCAAAGCGCCGATGCGATCTTGGAACAAACCGCAAGGGCCGGCTATGATCTTTCAGGTCTGCGCGGTGCCTTAGCCTAACCTAATTCGAGTTTAAGACTTACTCGCGGCGAGAAGCTGATCAAGTTCATCATCGCCTGCGTTTTGCGTTGACTGCTGATGATTTTGATCGCTGTCGCCGCTTGTTTGTGTAACTTGTTCTAATTCTGCCGGTTTTGTTTTTCTTTTGTGCGGCTGTTCAGGTTTTGTCGCGGCTTGATTGGGTGCGATGTCTTGCCCGGGTTGCGGGCTTTCTCGAACAAGGCGCACAGCGCGCATTCCATGAAGCTGGCCCAAGCGTACAGTCTGCGCCGTTCGACCTGTTCTATCGACCAAATGTGCCTGCTGCGCTGCATTCTGAGGCAAATGAACCAATTGCCCCGGTCTGAGGTTATTCAATTCAGACAAGGGCAGCAGAACTTTGCACATCACCGCATCCATTTCGACACTTGCCGCTAACGCAGAACTGCGCATGGTTTGCCCATCGCTTGGGGCGGTCTTGGCCGATCCAACTTTTTGAACTTTTTTCTGACCGCTTTGCGAAGACGGTTTTTCTTTGATCGGCAGAAATAACCGCATACTGACAGAGCGTTGCGCTTCTACAATTTCGCTTTGCATATCAAAGCCACGGTACTCTGTGCCATCCAGTTGCAAAACCATCATGTGACGCGACGCGACAGCATCCTCAGCGCGATACCCACATGTCCAGTATCCTGTCGGGGCACCTGCAAGGGTCTCGTCGAATTGACGTAAAAAAACGTCCAAAAAGGCGACAGCCAATGCTTTATCAGTGGGGGTCAGGCGACGCACTTCACCTAGCTCTTGGTTGACCCGCCCCATCGTTTGTCGTTCTACAAATGCAATGATGCAAGCTGGTTCCAAACACATCACACCGACAGATCCATCATCATGTAAAAGCGGAAATAATGCCCAGTCCTCTTCGATTTGATCGACAACATCCGCAAGATCAAGCCGGCTCTGGCGAATACCGTTTACGCGCAATGGAAGATTGAATGCTTTGTCGGCGGCGCGCGCTAAACTGACACGCGCAGCTTTTGCAGGCGATACTGCTTGATCAGCAGACCCTTTCGGATCACTGCGCAATTTGCGACGAAGTACATTCGAATTAGGTAAAATTGCCTTGCCTCCAACCGGTTCCAAATCTGCGAATGTCGCATTCGGGTTCGATGTTGATAGAGTCAATAAAGCTCAAGTCTTACCAAACGCTTACTCTGAAAGCGTGGGCGGGTCACATTTTACAGGAAAATGCACCCTAAACGCAGTGCCACCCTGTCCGGGTAAATACATGATTTCACCCCCAAGGCGGGTCATGATTTCGCGACAGATCGCAAGACCAAGCCCTGCCCCCCCCGCCTTTGTTTCACCAACGCGCGAGAATTTTTCAAAGATCACATCACGCATGTCAGGATCAATCACGCGCCCATTATCGACGAAATCAACGGTGGCATGGGTGTCAGTATGAAATACTTTGATCTGCAAATGGCGCGGATCTGCCTCGCAATATTTGTTGGCATTGGAAATCACATTAATAAACACTTGGGCCAAGCGATCCACGTCCGTGTTTAGCATTATGTTTTCACGTTCTGGTTTGCGAATAATCTCGAGCGTATTTTCCAAACTAAGTCCGGCAGCAGACATCGCATCATCAATCACAGAACTCAGTGATTTGGTCGTCAAATTTAGCGATACGCGCCCCGCCTCCAGAACCGAAAGATCAAGCAGGTCGTCCAATAGCCGCGTCAAGCGCAGCGTTTCGGAATGAATAATACCCGCATATCGTGCCTTATCACGCGCAGGCATATCCTGACTGTCGCGCAAAATTTCGGAAAACGACCGGATTGATGTCATCGGCGTGCGCAATTCGTGGCTGATCTGACTAAGAAATCCGTCCTTTTGCACAGAAATTTGCGTCAGTTTCTCGTTCACTTGTCGGAGTTGCTCTGCGGTACGGCGCAGCTCGGATGATTGCGCTTCCAGCTTGCTGGAATACTCCATCATCTGCGCACTTTCGTCCGCCACCGCAAGTAATTCATCAACAGACACGGACGCACCACCGACGATTTGCCCCACCATCGCATGCGCGGTCGCCGCCCCGACCGATCCTGACAATTGACGCTCTAGCACGCCCAAAAATTCGGGCGTTGGTTCCGGCAAAAGCCCCTGTGCGCCTTGCCTTGCGGCTTCAAGACCAAAAAGCGATTGGGCTTCACGCGCACCCAATATGCGCTGCGCCATGATCATCAAATCCTCGGATTGTGCTGCGCCACTTGACCACCCACGTGCAGATTTGGCGTGCTGAAAAACATTCACAAACTGCGCACCTTGCAACCGTTCTAGCGGGGCCGGAAACGTGCACAGCGATACGATGCAGAAAGCGGCACTGTTCAAAAGCATGCTCCACAAGAAGCAATGCAAGATCGGATCTAGTCCTTGAATTCCAAACAATGCTTGTGGTGCCAGCCAACTGATGCCGAAGGGCCCTTGCGTCATCATCGCGTGAGAAAAGACGACGTCTGTTCCAAGACTTGGAACGAAAAGGCAGTAGACCCAGACAACGAAACCGATTGATAAACCGCTTAGGGCACCAATCCGCGTGGCACCGCGCCAGAAAATACCGCCGATCATCACCGGCAAGGCTTGGGCCACGCCGACGAAGGACACAAGACCAATCGCCGCCAAGGCAGATCCACCGCCAGACAGCACGAAATAGAAATATGCCAGCATCACGACTGCGCCGATAGACACCCGTCGCGACAACAATACGATATAGCGCACATCGCCAGATACGCTTGCTCCGGCACCTGTCAGATACAGCCAGATCGGCATTACAATATGGTTCGAAACCATCGTCGACAACGCAATAGAAGCGACGATCACCATCGACGTGGCAGAAGAAAAGCCACCAAGAAACGACAACATTGCCAATCCGTTTTGGCCTTGGCTTAAAGGAACCGTCAGAACGAACATGTCCGGGTTTGACCCCGCGGGCAAAATATCTAGTCCCGTGACGGCAATAGGCAGCACGAACAAGCTCATCAACATCAGGTAAGCAGGAAAGGCCCAAGAAGCCATGCGCAGATGGCGTTCATCATCGTTCTCGACAACCATGACATGGAACATACGCGGCAAACATAAAAACGCAGCGGCCGACAAGAACGTAAGCCCCACCCATCGCCCGCCGCTGACGTCCCATGTTCCGATTTCCGAGGCGTCAATTTTTTCCAGCATTGGGCCAATGCCTCCCGACAGGCCCCAAACCACAAAGACGCCAACCGCAATCAGCGCAATCAGCTTAACGACCGCTTCCACGGCAATCGCCATGACCACGCCATCGTGGCGCTCGTTCACATCCAGTTTTCGCGTCCCGAACAAAATCGTGAACAAACCAAGCCCCACCGCAACCCAAAGGGCAATCGTAGTTTGATTGTCCTCGCTAAACCCACTTTGTGATGCTTCCGCGAAGACCGCATAGGATTGCGTTACCGATTGTAATTGCAGTGCGATATAGGGCGTCGTGCCTGTCACCGCCAAAAGGGTCAAACCGACAGCCAGCAAGTTGGATTTCCCAAAGCGTGATGAAATCAAATCCGCGATAGAGGTGATGCGTTGCGTACGCCCGATGCGCACCAGCTTACGCACGGTCCACCACCAGCCAAGCACCACAAGCGATGGCCCCAAATAGATTGTTACAAACTCAAGCCCTGAACGCACCGCAAAACCGACTGCGCCGTAAAATGTCCATGCCGTGCAATAAATTGACAGGGAAAGCGTGTATACAAAGGGCGCGCGCAGCCATTTGATCCGTCCAGTGCGCGCCGCGCGCTCGGCGGCAAAAGCCACCACAAATAACGCGAGGACATAGCCAAGCGATACCAGAATAAGGACATTCACCGCTCGATCTCGCGGGTGCGTTGGATCTCGTCACTGGTGCGTTCAAAAGGATCTGGGGTTTGGGTTATTGTTTCTTTTGACGGTGCCATCTTCCACGCCAAAAACGCACCCACAACGATCAGGCCGACCCAAATCGCAAAAAGATAAAGCGTTGCCGTAGATGTTTTGATCGCGCCTGCCCCGTCTGCATCCGGCCAAACCAAAGGGACGAACCAAAGCAATAGCCCAACAACCGGTAAAATACGGGCAGCATCGACAATGCGGCGCTGACGATAGCTGCGGCGTTCAAGAAAAACGCGCCCCTGCAATCCATTCTGAAGTGTCTTGGTTTCTTCTTCAGTCAAGACACACACATTTCATTAAGGGTTTCGATAATTTCTGCATTGGAAAACGGCTTGGTCATAAAGCGCGTCGCCCCCAACCGCTGTGCCATTTCGCGGTCTTTAGGTTGTCCGCGGGCTGTCAGCATCAAAACAGGGATATCCGCACTTTGTTCAGTGCTGCGCACATCCGCTAGAATATCAAATCCGCTTCGCCCCGGCAGCATAACGTCAAGAATTAGAAGATCGGGTTGTTTGGTGTTAATGACATCCACCGCATCATGCCCGTTAGAATGGGTTGAAACGGTCCAGCCATCGCGCGACAGCAAAAAGCTGACGGCTTCAATAATATTTGGCTCGTCTTCTATCAGCAGCACATGTTTGCTCATCTGATTTTGCCCCTTTTCGCCAGATTGCATCAACAGACAATCCAGATGCACAGTAAATTTTGGATGCGCGTGTTACGACTGTAGGCATGTCCAACTAATTTGCAATCGAACAAATTGCTTTCAAAGCCCGCCTGCCAGGATTGACGGCTCTCTGCGCCCTGCACAGCTTTCTCGCGGGCAAATACGACAGCTTGTTCCGATAGAGCGGGCCGAAGTCACATCTACAGCACTAGAGGACAGCGGAATGATCAACATATGCGCTTCAAGCAAGGGCACAGCGCCGAATTGAGGTGCGGTGACAGGTGCCGCGATCGCCATAGTTTCAAAATGCACCCTTTCTCTTCCGCTAATTTCAGCAAGTTCGCGCAGAGCGATCAAAGGACGCGATAACGATTGGTACAAAGTCCATAAGGGACAGGCCGCACCAAAACGCGGCAAAGCAAACCCGCTGAGAGGTTTGCGCATAGTCAAAGTGCCAGAGCTGTCGCACACAGCTAAACCCAACCCTTCTTCCGAAATGTCATAGGATGGGTCGTCAATGAGAGGCACCAGCACCTGACCGCTTAAGCTGGCCAGCCGTCGCATCACCAGCCCCAGATCCACAGTGTGCGCCCTTGCGATACGCGCAGGTTCAATCCCGTATCGTGACACATCATCCAAAAGCGCGTCGGTCGCAAGCGCACAAGCATCTTGCCAATACCGCAAAAGCTGGCGTTCAACCTGCGCACGTGCAGAGCTTGAGGTCACAAGATCCTGCTTTTCCGAAATCAACGCATTGATCACATTTTGCGCGTTTTCGGGATCTGTTTCCTCCTCTAAACTTGCGAAACTAAATCCGTAGTGTTTGAAAAACGCTTCGATTTCATCCTGCGGTGTCGTCACTTGCTGGGTTTCGGAAATTTCACTGTTCAAATAAGACATCAAAGCTTGTGATCCTTCGGTCAATCGCTTCGCATCTTCATTGATGTTGCGATGAAAGCGATCGCGCCATTCGGGTTCAAGTGCTTCAGTATCCACCAAGATAGATGAGGTGGAACGAATGGCCGTCACGGCCCCCAGAATATCATGCAACGCTTCGGCCAGTTGCGGATCATGGGTCATTCGATCGGTCAGCGACACAACAGTTTGCTCTAGCGAGCTTTGTCGCTGCGCCAAATCTTCAATCAGTCGCGCCCAGCCCGGGAAGCGCCCGGCGAACTCTTCGGTTCGATCCAGTTCTGTTGGTTGGTTGGGATAGCTTGCAGCCACCTCACGCAAAGACGCCAAAAGCGCGGATTCGGCCCCTTCACTTAAAACGGTGGCTTCGACTTCTAGTGCAGCGGCCATATCTAACAACAACTTGCCGCCGATTCTGCGACGGTTGTGCTCGATCAGATTTAGATAGGATGCTGAAATTTGCGCGCGTCGCGCTAGTTCAGCTTGTTTCATCCCAATTATCAAACGGCGTTCGCGAATGCGGGTGCCTGTTAATGTGTCACGGCTCATAGAATTTCTTTCACACTTTCAACATCTTTCTGCAGCGCAGAATAATTTATTTACAAAGCATACTATCGTATTGTGCATTCCTTGACAAAATAATCCTTTCGTTCAAAGCAGTTGTTGCGAAGTTTTCTTGCGCAGCCTCTTATAAGGAAGCACTTTGTGCATATTGTGATTGGCATGTTGAGGAGCTTGCCGTCGCTTTTTCTGAAATTGGGAGGATTTTCATGTCCACAGGTAACTTCACACGTCGCGGTCTGATAAAGACAAGCGCCGTCGCAGGTGCAGGTCTGGCATTGCCAACATATCTGTCCGCTGCAAACCACTCTGGTTATACCAACGCGCCACAAGGCGACACGGTTACACTAGGCTTCAACGTACCACAGTCTGGTCCTTACGCGGACGAAGGTGCTGACGAATTGCGCGCATATGAGCTTGCTGTAGAGCACCTCAACGGCGGCGGCGACGGCGGCATGATGAACACCTTTAGCTCCAAAGAGCTTCAGGGTAACGGTATCCTCGGCAAGAAAGTCGAGTACGTCACAGGCGACACGCAGACAAAA
The DNA here is from genome assembly GCA_965662135.1 of Planktotalea sp. Taxonomy (GTDB): domain Bacteria; phylum Pseudomonadota; class Alphaproteobacteria; order Rhodobacterales; family Rhodobacteraceae; genus Planktotalea. The sequence goes on from CBFIGL010000004.1 coordinate 66,529, forward strand.
TCTGACGCGGCGCGTGCCTCTGCAAAGTCCATGATTGAAAAAGACGGCGCAGTGATGATCACTGGTGGTTCTTCTTCTGGTGTTGCGGTTGCTGTTCAAGCGCTTTGCCAAGAAGCTGGCGTTATCTTTATGGCAGGCCTAACACACTCCAACGACACAACGGGTAAAGACAAGCGGGCCAACGGTTTCCGTCACTTCTTTAACTCTTACATGTCTGGTGCTGCTCTTGCTCCGATCTTGGCGGCAAACTACGGTAAAGACCGTAAGGCATACCACCTGACAGCGGACTACAACTGGGGTTACACAACTGAAGAAGCGGTTCGAAACTCAACAGAAGCTATGGGCTGGGAAACAGTTGCAGCGGTAAAGACACCACTGACACAGACTGACTTCTCTTCCTACATCGCGCCTGTTCTTCAGTCCGGTGCCGACGTTCTGGTTCTGAACCACTACGGCGGAAACATGGTTAACTCTTTGACAAACGCTGTTCAGTTCGGTCTTCGTGACAAGTTGGTCAACGACAAGAATTTCGAAATCGTTGTTCCACTTTACTCTCGCCTGATGGCGAAGGGTGCGGGCGCAAACGTTAAGGGTATCTTCGGTTCCACGAACTGGCACTGGTCCTTGACCGACGAAGGCTCCAAAGCATTCGTCAAGTCCTTTGGTACAAAGTACGGCTTCCCACCATCACAGGCCGCACACACATGCTACGTTCAGACAATCCTTTATGCTGACGCATGTCAGCGTGCTGGCTCGTTCGCACCTTGTGCGGTTGGCGAAGCACTTGAGGACTTCCAGTTCGACGGCATGGGCAACGGTCCTACGCTGTATCGTGGCGACGACCACCAGTGCTTCAAAGACGTGCTTGTCGTGAAGGGTAAAGAGAACCCGACATCCGAGTTCGACCTTCTCGAAATCGTAGAAGTTACACCAGCTGCTCAGGTCACATATGATGCGAGCATCTTCGGTGGCGATCTGGGTTCATGCAACAACGGTGCATAAACCCTAAGTCTAGGTGCGCGGTAACGCGCACCTAGTACAAACCACTCTCCTAATTCGAAGGCTGTGCTGCGCGCGCCTTAATATCAGAACTCCGACCGCAAAAAGGTGGGGCCATGGACGCCATTATTCTTCAAATTCTAAACGGGCTCGATAAGGGCTCTGCCTATGCGCTGATTGCGCTGGGGCTTACTCTTATTTTTGGCACGCTCGGCGTTGTCAACTTTGCGCATGGTGCGTTGTTCATGATCGGCGCATTCTGCGCGGTCACGCTCAGCCGGATCTTGTCGTTCAGCTACACGGTTATCGACGAAACCCAGACCGACTTTTTGGGAAACCCTTTGAAGGTTGATATCCCATATGTTTACGGATGGTTCGGGCAATCAGCCGGTGAAGCGATCATCGACTGGGCTGTTCCCCTATCTATTCTATTCGCGATCCCGGTGATGATCCTAGTTGGCGTCATCATGGAGCGCGGTTTGATCAAGCACTTCTATAAACGTCCCCATGCGGACCAGATCCTTGTGACCTTCGGCCTTGCGATTGTTTTGCAAGAAGTCATCAAGTTCTATTACGGTGCAAACCCGATCCCAACGCCTGCACCTTCAGCCTTTGTTGGTTCTTTCGACTTCGGCGCCTTGCTTGGAATGGAAGCGAACCAGATTATCTATCCCTACTGGCGTTTGGTCTACTTTGCCTTTGCCGCTGTGATCATCGGCGCTGTCTTCGCATTCTTGCAGTTCACCACATTCGGTATGGTCGTCCGCGCGGGTATGGCAGACCGTGAAACAGTTGGCTTGCTGGGGATCAACATCGACAAGCGCTTCACGATCATGTTCGGTATCGCAGCTGCGGTGGCCGGCCTAGCTGGTGCAATGTATACGCCAATCAACTCACCCAACTATCACATGGGCATGGACTTCTTGGTCCTTAGCTTTGTTGTGGTTGTTGTGGGCGGTATGGGCTCCCTGCCCGGCGCTGTATTGGCTGGATTTCTCCTCGGGATCCTTGAAAGCTTCGCATCCATGAAAGAAGTGATCGAGATTGTTCCCGGCATCAACCAGGTGATTATCTACCTCGTTGCTATTATTATTTTGCTGACACGACCGCGTGGCTTGATGGGCCGCAAAGGCGTGATGGAGGATTAAGAGATGTTCGGACTTAACAAAAAAGACGGAATGCTGCTGCTGTTGGTTCTTGGACTGACCATGTTCGCACCCTTCCTGCTGAACCCTTTCCCTGAAGGATCAGGCTGGGCACAGTTCAACGCGGGTTATCCTGACTTGATGCAACGCTTTGTTATCTTTGGCATCTTCGCAATCGGGTTTAACATCCTGTTTGGCTTGACGGGCTACCTTAGCTTTGGCCATGCAGCCTTCTTGGGCATAGGATCTTACTCAGCGGTCTGGATGTTCAAATTGCTTAGCATGAACGTGCTGCCTGCGATTGCACTTGCGGTGATCACGTCAGGACTGTTTGCGCTGCTGATCGGTTTTATCAGCCTGCGTCGCTCGGGTATTTACTTCTCGATCCTGACACTGGCCTTTGCGCAGATGTCTTTCGCGCTTGCCTATTCTGTTCTAACCCCCATCACAGGTGGTGAAACAGGTCTGCAACTTGCGCTGAACGATCCACGTATCTTGGATGGTGGCGCGGCCGCGGCAGGAAACATCCCTGTACCGGGCCTGTTCGGACTAGAGATGCGCGACAGTGCACAGCTTGTATTGGGCGGTTGGGAATTCACGTTCAATATCGGCTACTACTTCTCGGCTGTTTTGATGCTCGCGTCATTCTATCTGGCTATCCGCATCTTCCGTTCGCCGTTTGGCCTGATGCTGCGCGCAATCAAATCCAACCAGCAACGCCTGAACTACACAGGCCTGAACACACGCCCCTACACTCTAGCGGCCTTCGTGATTTCCGGCATGTATGCAGGTCTTGCAGGTGGCTTGATGGCGGCTATGGACCCTCTTGCAGGTGCGGAACGCATGTTCTGGACCGCGTCAGGTGAAGTGGTTCTAATGACCATCCTTGGCGGTGTTGGCACGTTAATCGGCCCCGTTCTAGGAGCAGGTTTGATCAAATACATGGAAAACATCCTGTCCAAGATCAACAGTGACATCCTGCACACTTGGTTCGCATTCTTGCCTGACGGCCTAGAGAACCTGTTGGTGACAATGGTCTATCCATTCATCGGTAAAGGTTGGCACCTCACGCTTGGACTGTTGTTCATGTTTATCGTTATCTTTCTTCCCGGTGGCCTTGTTGAAGGTGGCCAGAAGATTGCCAAGCTCTTCAAGCGCGGCAAAAAAGATGATGGTGGCGCGAAAAACGCCGATGCAACGACACCTGCGGAATAAGGAAACAAGAATATGGGTATCCTTGAAGTAAAAAACGTAGGCAAACGCTTTGGCGGCCTGCAAGCTCTGGGGGATGTAAATCTCTCAGTTGCAGAAAACTCTGTCCACGCCATTATTGGACCAAACGGTGCTGGTAAGTCTACATTGCTTAATTGTCTTGTGGGCAAACTTATCCCTGACACAGGCTCTGTCATGTTTGATGGCCAGTCTGTGCTTGGCAGAAAGCCGTTCGAAATCAACCAGATGGGCATCTCTCGGGTGTTTCAAACACCAGAAATTTTCGGCGACCTTACGGTTCTTGAAAACATGATGATTCCCTGCTTTGCCAAACGCGACGGTGCATTCGAGTTGAATGCAATCGGGTCTGTTTTTGGTCAGAAAGACATCATCGAGCGTGCTGAACACATGCTGGAAGAGATGAACATGGCCGACAAACGCGAGATGCATTCAGCGTCGCTAAGCCGGGGTGACAAACGTCGTCTTGAGATTGGCATGTGCCTGTCCCAAGAACCCCGCTTGTTGTTGCTGGACGAACCAACAGCCGGCATGGCCCGTGCGGATACGAACAACACCATCGACCTGCTCAAACAGATCAAAGAAGAGCGCGACATCACAATCGCGATCATCGAGCATGACATGCACGTTGTTTTCTCGCTCGCGGAACGTATCACGGTTCTCGCTCAGGGAACCCCGCTTGTGGAAGACACACCAGACAATATCAAAGGCCACCCCAAGGTACGTGAAGCGTATCTCGGTGAAAGTGCGCAGGAGTAATAGAGATGAACGCGAATTCGAAAATCTCAAACAATGCAAATGCGGCCTCCACTGCCCCCGCTTTTTTATCTGTCTGGGACTTGCACGCTTATTATGGCGAAAGCTACATCGTTCAAGGCATCAGCTTTAACGTCCATGAAGGCGAAATTCTTGCTCTGCTTGGTCGAAATGGTGCCGGTAAAACAACGACACTGCGCGCAATCGCACGTCTGGATGATCCGCAAGTGTCACATGGTGAAATCTGGCTAGATCACGCGCCTTTGCACAACATGAAAAGCTTTGAGGCAAGCCAAGCTGGCCTTGGGCTTGTCCCAGAAGATCGCCGGATCATTCCGGGCCTCACAGTGGAAGAAAACATCAAGCTGGCACAGATCGCCCCCCCCTTGGGTTGGTCTTTGGATCGCTTGTACGATCTTTTCCCACGACTGGGTGAGCGCAAGAACCAGGAAGGTGTGACCCTGTCTGGTGGCGAACAGCAAATGTTGGCAATTGCGCGCGCGCTTGCGCGTGACGTCAAAGTCCTGCTTTTGGATGAACCTTATGAAGGTCTTGCACCCGTTATTGTTGACGAGATCGAAAAGACGCTCAAGCTTATCAAGGCACAGGGCATGACAACCGTGATTGTTGAACAAAATGCGGTACGCGCTTTGGAACTTGCCGATCGCGCGGTCATTCTTGACACTGGCGGCATCGTGTTCGACGGCCTCGCCTCTGAAGTGCTCGAAAATGAAGCACTTCGCGCGGAATACCTCGCGATCTAACACTATCAGCCCGGTGCGCACATCGCGCTTCGGGCCCTTTCTTTTGCACAGTCATTCATCCACTGTGCCGAAACACAATAACAAATCGGCAGCGCATGTTTTTGCGTTCGCTCATTTTATGGAGACGATCCCATGTCCAAAACTTATCCCCCTTCCGCAGATCTTGCCGCAAACGCCCATGTGGATTTGGCGCGCTACGATGCGATGTATGCTGCGTCTATTGCAGATCCGGATACGTTTTGGGGCGAGCAAGGCAAACGTGTCGATTGGATAAAACCTTTCACCAAAGTAAAAGACGTCAACTACGCTTACGGCGATGTTTCGATCAATTGGTATAGCGATGGTACGTTGAACGTGTCCGCAAATTGTATTGACCGTCATCTGGCCACGCGCGGTGACAAGACCGCTATCATTTTTGAACCGGACGATCCCAAAGAACCCGCAAAGCACATCAGCTACAAAGAGCTAAGCGTATCCGTCAATCGCATGGCCAATATCCTTGAGGACATGGGTGTGCGCAAAGGCGACCGAGTCGTGCTGTATTTGCCGATGATCCCAGAAGCGGCCTATGCGATGTTGGCTTGCGCGCGAATTGGTGCGATCCACTCGATTGTTTTTGCTGGATTTTCTCCGGATGCATTGGGTGCGCGTATCAACGGGTCAGACGCGAAAGTTGTGATCACTGCGGATTACGCCCCACGTGGTGGCAAAGCAACACCGCTAAAAAGCAACGCAGACACTGCGCTTTTGCACTGCAAAAACACTGTAAAATGCTTGGTGGTGAAACGCACAGGCGGCCAGACCACTTGGATTGATGGTCGCGACTACGACTACAACGAAATGGCGTTAGAAGCCTCTGATGTTTGCGCACCTGCGGAAATGAATGCCGAAGATCCCCTTTTCGTGCTCTACACATCAGGCTCAACCGGTCAGCCTAAAGGTGTGGTACATTCAACAGGTGGATATTTGGTCTATGCCGCCATGACGCACGAAATGGTCTTTGACTACAAAGAAGACGATATCTTCTGGTGTACTGCTGATGTGGGTTGGGTCACAGGACATTCTTATATTGTTTACGGCCCCTTAGCCAACGGCGCGACGACAGTGATGTTTGAAGGCGTGCCAACATATCCGGACGCCTCCCGCTTCTGGCAGGTTTGCGAAAAGCACTCCGTCAACCAGTTCTACACTGCCCCGACAGCGCTGCGTGCTTTGATGGGCCAAGGTAATGATTTCGTAACCGGCGCTGATCTATCGTCCCTGCGCATCCTCGGAACAGTTGGTGAGCCTATCAACCCCGAAGCATGGAACTGGTACAACGAAGTTGTCGGTCAGGGCCGTTGCCCGATAGTCGATACATGGTGGCAGACTGAAACCGGTGGCCATTTGATGACCCCACTACCCGGTGCGCATGCGATGAAACCCGGTTCAGCGATGAAACCGTTCTTTGGCATAGAACCAGTGATCCTTGACCCGCAAACCGGCATCGAAATCACCGGCAACCCTGCGGAGGGCGTGCTGTGCATCAAAGACAGCTGGCCCGGTCAGATGCGCACTGTTTGGGGTGATCATGAGCGTTTCCAACAGACGTATTTCTCTGATTACAAAGGCTATTACTTCACTGGTGACGGAGCAAAACGCGACGAAGATGGCGACTACTGGATCACGGGGCGCGTGGATGATGTGATCAACGTCTCTGGCCATCGCATGGGCACGGCGGAAGTCGAAAGCGCGCTGGTGGCGCACGCCAAAGTCGCTGAGGCCGCAGTCGTTGGGTATCCCCATGATATCAAAGGCCAAGGCATCTATTGCTACGTGACGTTGATGAATGATCAAGAACCATCCGAGGAACTGCGCAAAGAGTTGCGCACCTGGGTTCGCACGGAAATTGGCCCGATCGCGTCCCCCGATGTTATTCAATGGGCACCGGGCCTGCCAAAGACCCGCTCTGGCAAGATTATGCGCCGCATTTTGCGCAAAATTGCGGAAAATGATACTAGCTCGCTTGGTGACACATCCACCCTTGCGGATCCTTCTGTGGTGGACGATCTGATCGCGAACCGCGCAGGCGCATAAGCGATCGACATAAACTTGAAAGCCTCGTTTCGACAGAAGCGGGGCTTTTTTGTGCGTTATGACAGCCGCTTTCTAAGATCCGTTTTAAGCACCTTGCCGTAGTTGTTTTTTGGTAATTCGTGCAACACTTCATAGCGTTTGGGTCTTTTGAACCGTGCGATATGGTCCAAACACTGCGCATCCAATTCTGTCGGATCAATCGTTCGATCGGGTGCCGGCACGACAAACGCAACGACCTCCTCTCCCCATTCTGGATGCGCAGCGCCGACAACCGAAACCTCTGCAACGCTATCGTGCAAAAGCAAAACTTCCTCCACTTCGCGTGGATAGATGTTGGATCCCCCCGAAATAATGACATCTTTTGATCGATCCACCAAAGTCAAATAGCCATCTTCGTCAAGCGATCCCATATCGCCCGTTCGCAACCAGCCATCCACGATGGTGTCTGACGTTGCAGCCTCATTACGCCAATAGCCCGGCATGATCGTATCGCCGCGCACCATGATCTCGCCGACCGCGCCTTGGGCCACTGTTTCACCTGCGCTGCCAACGCGCACTTCAACAGAGGATTGCGCGCGCCCAACTGATCCAAGACGCGCCCGCCATTTGGGATGCGCGCGCTCTGATACATCACACCGCGACAAAGCTGTGATGCCCATTGGACATTCGCCTTGCCCGTAAATCTGGACAAATATATCGCCAAAATAATCGACCGCTTCGATGATATCGGCCTGATACATAGGCCCGCCAGCATAAACGATTGTGCGCAGGCCTTCGCCAACCTTACCGCAAAGTTTGGCGTGTTGGGTCAGGCGTTTCACCATTGTCGGGGCCGCAAACATGTGAACGTTGCCGAAATGCTCTGCCAATTCAAAGACTTCTTTGGGATCGAACCCATCAGAAGGTGGAAAAACATGCCGCGCACCTTTTAGCACATGCATCATATTGTATAGCCCAGCCCCATGCGACAGCGGGGCCGCGTATAAAGCGCTGTTGTGTTGAGCAACCGCATCCACGTCAGCGATGTAATTCAAGGACACGGTCATCAGCATACGATGGGTTATCATAACGCCCTTAGGCTGGCCTGTGGTTCCAGAAGTGTAGAAAAGCCAAGCCAGATCATCCGGTTCACGGTGCAGGCACGCGACGCTACCTGTAGATGCTTTTAACGTTTGGAACGCTGGATCATCCACGTTCACAATACCCTCGCTTATACCCGCAAATGCCAAGGCGTCGGCTTTGCCTGCATTTGCAAACACGCGCGTCGCTTGGGCATTTTCAATGATCCACGCCGCTTCCTTGCCATGTAACTTGGCGTTTATCGGGACGACTGCAGCGCCTGCGTACCATGCCGCATATTGAATGCAGAGATAGTCCGGCGCGTTGTCCATAAAAAGTGCAACGCGATCTCCGGGCAAGACCCCATCCGCAACGAGCCAGGCCGCAAGTCCGCGTGCGGTTTTATCAAACTGTGCATAATCCGCGACACAAGACAGACCGTCAAACAATGCGGGCACATCAGGAGAAAGCTGCGCGCGACGTGCAAGCCAAATTGCGATATTCAAAGCCAAGCCCTTTCTATGATCCTTGAAAGGAAACCTAACACGCCCGCTGGGGTCAATAGAATTGAATGTGTCAAACAGATGGAAAATTCCCCTTCTATCTGCTTTCAAACCCGAGCAAGATGAAGGCGAACGGGGCGTCTTTTCACCCAAGCCGTCTTACCCTATAACCCCATCCAACGGACGCAGTCACACCTGCGCGGAAATAGCCTAGGGACATTGAGAAAAGCATGACAAACAAATCACACGAGGCCGATGTTGCATTCATCAAAGCGCTTGCGGAACTGCTGCGCGAAAATGATCTGACCGAATTGCAAGTCAAACGCGCATATGGCGAAGATGATAGTTTGAATGTCCGTGTAAGTCGTGCCGCGCCTCAAATGGTTGCAGCACCTGTCCAAGTCGCAGCAGCTCCTGCAGCGGCGGCCGCAGTACCTGTTGCAGCCGCGCCTGCCGCTGTTGTTTCCGATGACCCAGCAAGCCACCCGGGAGCAGTTACATCCCCGATGGTTGGCACAGTCTACATGCAAGCAGAGCCGGGTACGCCCGCCTTCGTCAGCGTTGGCGCGCAGGTTTCTGAAGGGGACACGCTTTTGATCGTTGAAGCGATGAAAACGATGAACCACATTCCTGCACCGCGTTCAGGCAAGATCACGCGGATCATGGTCGAAGATGGTTCGACTGTCGAATTTGGTGCCCCTTTGGTTATCATTGAATAAGGCGCTGATATGTTTGATAAAATTCTGATCGCCAACCGAGGCGAGATCGCACTTCGTGTCATTCGCGCCTGTCGCGAAATGGGTATCGCTTCTGTTGCGGTTCACTCCACCGCAGACGCTGATGCGATGCATGTTCGCATGGCGGATGAGGCTATTTGCATCGGCCCCCCTCCGGGAACAGACAGCTATTTGTCCATTCCAGCGATCATTGCAGCCTGTGAAATCACGGGTGCGCAAGCTATTCATCCGGGCTATGGTTTCCTATCCGAGAACGCGAATTTTGTTCAGATTATCGAAGATCACAACCTGACCTTCATTGGCCCTACCGCTGCGCACATCCGCACGATGGGTGATAAGATTACCGCCAAAGACACGATGAAGGCCCTTGGCGTTCCATGTGTTCCGGGCTCGGTTGGCGGTGTTCCCACGCTTGCGGATGCCAAGCGGATTGGCAAAGAAATTGGCTATCCGGTTATCGTAAAAGCGACAGCAGGTGGCGGCGGAAAGGGCATGAAAGTTGCCCAAACAGCAGCAGACATGGAAAGCGCGTTCATGACCGCGCGCGCAGAAGGCAAATCGAATTTCGGCAACGACGAAGTCTATATTGAAAAATATCTGACAACGCCGCGCCACATCGAAATTCAGGTTTTTGGCGATGGAAAAGGCCGCGCAGTTCATCTGGGCGAGCGTGATTGTTCGCTACAGCGACGCCACCAAAAAGTTTTTGAAGAGGCCCCGGGCCCCTCTATCAGCCCCGAAGAACGTGCTGCAATTGGCAAGACCTGCGCAGATGCAGTCGCAAAAATTGACTATATCGGTGCGGGTACGATCGAATTTCTGTACGAAAACGGCGAATTCTATTTCATCGAGATGAACACACGCTTGCAGGTGGAACACCCTGTGACGGAAAGCATTTTCGGAGTCGATCTGGTGCGCGAGCAAATTCTGGTCGCAGCCGGTCATGACATGTCATTTCATCAAGATGACCTGAAAATTAATGGTCATTCCATCGAAGTCCGTATCAATGCTGAAAAACTACCGAACTTTTCGCCCTGCCCCGGAAAAATTACGCAATATCATGCACCTGGCGGTTTGGGCGTGCGTATGGATAGCGCGCTTTATGACGGGTATTCGATCCCCCCTTACTATGACAGCTTGATTGGCAAGCTAATCGTGCATGGCCGTGATCGCCCGGAAGCGCTCGCGCGGTTGCACCGCGCCTTGGGTGAATTGATTGTAGACGGTATCGACACCACGATCCCGCTCTTTCATGCGCTTTTGCAAGAACCTGATGTGCTTACGGGCGAATATAACATTCATTGGCTCGAACACTGGCTGGAAACAAACCTCGGCGCATAACGCAGTTTGCGCCTTTGCGCTTCACCTCGCGTGGGTTTGCGTTAAACTGAACCCATGCGAGACGATACGCCAGAATTAACGCCACAAATGCTTTTGCACGCCTATCAGGCTGGCATTTTCCCAATGGCTGAATCGCGCGAAGATACCGAGCTTTTCTGGGTCGATCCTAGACGGCGCGGCGTCCTACCTTTGGATGGTTTTCATATCTCACGCTCTTTAGCGCGCCATATGCGCGGCGCGACCTGGGATGTACGCAAAAACACAGATTTCGATGGTGTTGTTGCGGCCTGCGCGGAACGCGAAGATACTTGGATCAGCCATGATATCGCCAAACTTTACAGCAGCTTACACCGCATGTCCCATGCACATTCCTTAGAGCTTTGGGAGGGTGAAGCGCTGGTGGGCGGGGTGTATGGCGTTGTCGCAGGCACTGCGTTTTTTGGGGAAAGCATGTTTTCACGCCAGCGGAATGCATCCAAAACAGCGTTGGCCTATTTGACCAAGCATCTATCGAACTGTGGATTTACCTTATTTGATACACAGTTTTTAACGGATCACTTGGCAACGCTAGGCGCAATCGAAATTACACGCGCAGCATATCACGCACAACTTCATGAAGCACTGCAACGGAACGCCGATTTCGTGGCCAAACCGCTGCCCAGCCTTCAAGATGTCTTACAGCGTAGAACCCAAACGTCGTAGCGTGAATGCTCCATCGCGTTAAGTGCCGGTGAGGATGCAATCATCCAGCCACTAAAAACAGAAACAGCGGTTTCTGTTTCACTAACCTCGATATAGGCGAATGCATCGATTGACGGTGCGCCCTCTGGGTAGCGGCAAGCGCGCAAGGCGACGCTCAATTGACCGATTTCCATCGTGCCACCGCTTGCGAGTTCATAGTTCGCGCTTTGTCCGCTGACTTTGTCCAGAATACGCAGCTCTGCGCCCGTTCCAGACGAAACAGCTTGCTGGGCATAAGACGCGCTTGCCCCGATCAGCAGAAGAGATAAGGCAGTGAAAAACGTCTTCAATCGCCAGATCCTGATACAAATTTCAGCAAAAGCGACACGAGGCTAACCGCGCTTTGAGTGTCTTCGATTTCAGAGGATGGTTCGTACATAAAGGGCGAACCACCTGGCACGATTTCAACAAAGTTGCCGCCAAGCAGACCTTCGGAGGCAATCATGATCGCGCTGTCATCGGGAATCTCGATACCGTCTTTGATAGAAATAACTGTGTCAGCGCGAAAGGTTTCTACGTTCAAATCCACTGAATTGACCGAGCCGATTTTGACACCCGCAAGACGCACATCCGTTCCGACACTAACCCCTTCAAGCGAACGAAAGCTTGCCGTCAAAGGATAGCTGCCTGCACTGGAGCGAACACCAGTGATCTGCGCAGCATATACGAGAAAGCCAATAGCAGCTGCCAAAACAGCCCCGCCGACCAGAACTTCTGTTGTATTCTGTGTCATGTTACGCCCTTCCCCCGACAATGCGGAATTATTCAGGCACCCATGCTTCGTAATCGCTACGATCTGCTGGCTCAGCACGGCGTATTGATCCTGCAGGCGCATAGGCCGCTGCAGTTCCTGTCAGGTTTTCCTGATGCGGCTTCTGCCAGGACTTGTGAACAAGCGGCTTGTCCGTGGGCGTTTCATCCCAAGTGTGATGCAACCAACCATGCCAATCGGGGTTCACTTTACTTGCTTCAATCTCACCGTTGAAAATAACCCAACGCTTTGATTTATCGCGATTTTCGTAATACACGTTGCCGAGATCATCTTCACCAACACGCACACCTTTACGCCATGTAAACAGCTGTGTGTTCAGCGTTTGACCGTCCCACCAAGTGAGTAAACGTAAAATTTTGCTACCGATGCCCATGGTACACTCCGCTCATGTTTGCCCAGATATGCATCATCAAAGCACCAAGGTCTAGAGGCGGTGTGATGCAATCAAGCGGGCAATCTGCCCGCTTTCGCGATAATTTATAGACGTCGCATTAACCCGCTGTTGCAGGTTCTTTTTCTGCTTCGCCGTGGATCATAAGTGGCTGCGCAACTGACGTAACCGCTTCTTCATTCACAACGACTTCTGTCACCGTATCCAGACCGGGAAGGTCAAACATTGTATCCAACAGAATGTCTTCCAAAATCGAGCGCAATCCGCGCGCACCGGTTTTGCGTTGGATCGCACGTTTCGCAATCGCACTGAGTGCATCGTCAGTGAATGTCAGTTGGGTGTTTTCAAGTTCGAACAGGCGTTGATACTGTTTGACCAAGGCGTTCTTCGGCTGGGTCAGAATCGTAACAAGCGCATCTTCATCCAAATCCTCAAGCGTCGCCAGAACAGGCAAACGTCCCACAAACTCTGGGATCAAACCGAATTTGAGCAGGTCTTCAGGTTCAAGATCGGTAAAAATTTCACCAATGCCACGATCATCGTTGTCACGAACGTCTGCACCAAAGCCCATTGCCGACCCTTTGCCACGTGCTGCGATGATCTTATCCAAACCAGCGAACGCGCCACCACAGATGAATAGGATGTTCGTTGTATCCACTTGCAGGAATTCTTGCTGCGGATGCTTGCGACCACCTTGTGGAGGAACGGAAGCAACTGTCCCCTCCATCAGCTTTAGCAACGCTTGTTGAACACCCTCGCCCGACACATCACGCGTGATAGACGGGTTTTCGGATTTGCGTGTAATTTTATCAACTTCGTCGATGTAAACGATACCGCGCTGTGCTTTCTCGACGTTGTATTCCGAGGCTTGAAGCAGTTTGAGGATGATGTTTTCAACATCTTCACCAACATATCCCGCCTCAGTCAGGGTCGTTGCATCTGCCATTGTGAACGGAACATCCAGAATGCGTGCAAGCGTTTGTGCCAGCAATGTTTTACCACAGCCTGTCGGTCCCATTAGCAAAATATTAGATTTCGCCAATTCGATCTCACCGTTTTTTTGCGAATGGTTCAAACGCTTGTAGTGGTTATGCACCGCAACAGACAAAACGCGCTTGGCGGTTGCTTGACCGATCACATAGTCGTCCAGCACCTGACAAATGTCTTTGGGCGTTGGAACACCTTCCGAGCTTTTCAGCCCGGCGGTTTTTGTTTCTTCACGGATAATATCCATGCACAGCTCGACGCATTCATCACAGATAAAAACAGTCGGGCCAGCAATCAATTTACGTACTTCATGCTGGCTTTTGCCGCAGAAGCTGCAGTAAAGCGTGTTTTTGCTATCGCCGCTGGAGTTGCTCGCCATGGATCACCTTTCGGGCATTACGCCCTTCAAACATCGGTAGTGTAATGCCGCCATTACACTTATTTGGTCATATCTTATTGGAGCCTGCCCCAAGCCACAATCGCAAAAATCGGCGCATCCACACTCAAGCAGATGCGCCGAATTGATTAACTTGCTTCGTCATCGCCTTTGGCGCGTGTTTCAAGAATTTCGTCGATCAAACCGAAGTCTTTTGCATCTTCTGGGGACATGAAATTGTCACGCTCCAAAGCATTCTCGACCTTCTTCAACGTTTGACCTGTGTGCTTGACATAGATCTCGTTCAAACGTGTCTTTAGCTTTTGCGTTTCCTCCGCATGGATCATGATGTCCGTCGCTTGGCCCTGATAGCCACCAGAGGGCTGGTGCACCATCACGCGGCTATTTGGCAGCGAGAAACGCATGCCCTTTTCGCCAGCGGTCAACAAAAGCGATCCCATGGAAGCCGCTTGACCAATCACAAGGGTTGATACCTTAGGGCGAATATACTGCATCGTATCGTAAATCGACAGACCAGAGGTCACAACGCCACCCGGACTGTTGATATACATGCTGATCTCTTTTGACGGGTTTTCCGCTTCAAGGTGCAACAACTGCGCCACAATCAGGCTGGACATGCCGTCATGCACTGGACCGTTGAGGAAAATAATACGCTCCTTCAACAGGCGCGAGAAAATATCGTATGCGCGCTCACCACGGCTGGTTTGTTCAACCACCATGGGCACCAATGTGTTCATATATGTATCAATTGGATCGTTCATATCTCGCCTGCCTACTGCTGCAATCTCGTGCTTACCACACGAAGCACTAAGAGAGTCTTAGTGCCGCCATAGGGGGGCTGCAAGGGGTGCGCACAAACAGCATGTGTAAGATCCGTGATAATCAAAGGGATTACACTTAAATTGCGCGTATTTAGTTTTCTTCAAAAATCGATTGGACGTGATCCCAAATGAAAAAAGCCGCACTTAAACCCAAGCGCGGCTTTCCAATTTCATATGCTTTTTAGTTTAGCCAAACATGTCGGACGTGATGCCCGCATACCAGCCAATGCTTTCTTCATAAGTTGCCTTACGAAGCGCTGCATCTTCACCCGTTGCCGAGATAAAGCCGTCAACCTTGGCGATCTTCTCGTCCGTGGCTTCATAAGTCGCACCAACCTTCACACCGTTGTCCGTGTCGATCAAGGACCAGCAAGTGTTGGAGAACTTCGCCGGGAAGACCTTGGACCCTGTCAGTGCACCGCGCACGGCCATGGCCGCCACTTTCGCCTGAGAGTTGGCGGAATAGCCGGATTTCGGCATGTCACCCTGGTTGGTCGCATCGCCAAGCACGTGGATATTTTCGTCCACGCGGCTTTGCATTGTATGACCGGACACAGGTGCCCAGTTGCCATCCGTGATGCCCGCAAGCTCGCAAATACGGCCCGCTTTCATCGCAGGAATGACGTTACATACATCAACCTTGGTCACTTCACCGTCGATGGACACTGTCATTTCATCCGGGTTCACTTTGACATTGCCGCCGCCGAAATCGGAGCCGATCCAGTCAACCATGCCTTCATAGTTGTTCGCCCAGCCCTCTTGGAAGAGGCCTTGCTTGGAGAACTTTGGTTTCGGGTCCGCAACAATGATTTTCGCGGTCGGGTTATTGGCTTTCAGCAGATGCGCGACCATGGAAACCCGCTCGTATGGGCCAGGAGGGCAACGATATGGGTTTGGCGGTGCGACCATCGCGAAAGTACCACCCTGTGGCATCGCCTCGATCTGCGCTTTGAGCAGCTCTGTCTGGCTGCCACCCTTATAGGCGTGGGGCATCTTGTTTTGTGACGACACATCCCAACCCGCAACTGCACCGTCAACGAAATCGATACCGGGGCTAAGGATCAAGCGATCATAAGGCACTGCATCACCACCTGCGAGCGTCACGGTACGCGCGTCGCGATCAATACCAACGGCCCAATCGTGTACGACGTTGATACCGTATTCGGAGGCAAGCGTGCCGTAGCTGTGCGCGATGCTTTGCAGATCACGGAAGCCACCGATGTAGAGGTTGGAGAAGAAGCAGGTGTAATAGCTGCGCGAAGGCTCGATCAGTGTGACGTCAATCTCGCCTTTGCTGTCCTTGGCAATGTAGCGCGCTGCAGTTGCACCACCTGCACCACCACCAACAACAACGACCTTAGGCCGCGCATGGCCCGCAGCATGCACCATCGGGCTGCCCAGAACAGAAGCGGCCGCAGCTGCGCCCGTTCCCATAAAAATACGTCTATTCAGTTTCATTGTGTTTCCTCCCATGAAAACGTTAAAGGCCGGTTACTCCAGCTCTTTAAAATATGCAGCAAGTGCTGCGATCTCTTCGTCAGACAAGCGCCCTGCCATCATCTGCATCACAGGATGCGGACGCAGTTTGCGTTTATAGGCGTGCATGGCGATGACGAAATCTTCCTCATGCCAGCGTGTGATTGATGGAATCCCATCATCCCCGCCGCTTTGCTGGTGGCACGTCAGGCATTCACTGGCGAGATACTCACCATAGTCGCGATCCCCGACAATCGCCAGAATTTCTGCTGGCAACTCGACCTCGACAGCTTGGGCCGTCGGTTCTGCTTCTGGAATGTTACCGGGATCGTCCGAGAAACGGCGCAAGTAAGCCATGACATCGTGACGGTCCTGCTCGTCCTTTATCCCGCGAAAGCTCATCCGTGTGCCAGACACCAAAGCCTTGGGGTTTTCGATGTAGGCATCCAAATGCTCGTAATCCCAGATCAACCCATCAGCAGCGGCGCGTTTCAAAGCTTTGGAGTAGAAAAAACCTTCAATCGCCCCTGCAGGCGCGCCAAAAATACCGTTAAGCAAAGGGCCTGTGCGGTTTTTGGCCTCTGGCCCAACTTGGTGACAGCCAGAGCATTTTCGAAACACCTTCGCACCGTTTTCAGGGTCGCCAAGAGGTACAGCAGTTTCATCAGCGTAACTCGCCGCCCCGATCAACAGGGCGACGGTAAACGCGGCGGCAGACATAAAACCGCGGCGCATTTTAAGGGTTCACCGACTTTAGATATTCAGTGATCGCTACAATATCCTTTTCCTTTTTAAGGCCGGCAAAAGACATTTTGGTTTTCTTCACATAGTCTTTCGGCTTGGCAAGGAATTGTGCAAGCGTTTCTTCGCTCCAAACCGTACCGTCAGCCCCCATTTGGGACATGGTCTTAGAGTACTTGAAACCCTCGATACCACCCAGAGGACGGCCAAACAGTTCGTTCAAATGCGGACCAGAGCGGTTCTTTGCCCCCTCGCCAACCTGATGACAGGCCTTACACTTTTTAAAGACCTTCTCACCGTCCTTGGCTAAGTCTGCATCAAACGCGGCAGCAACAACCACTTCTTCGGCTGGTGCTTCTTCAGTGGCGGCTTCAGCGACCTCAACAGCAGCGTCTTCAGTGGGCGCTGCGGCCTCTTCTTCGCCTTCATCTGGTGTGACGTCCAGAACAGTCGCGCGCATTGTGATTTCAACGCTGTCCTTGCAATCACTCATACAGGGCTCGGGCTTCCAGAAATGCGACTCGGACGTGTCGCGATCATCCTGAATGAAACCTTCCGCATTCGGCATTTCAACCTCGAGGAAGTTTTCCTTGGATAGAACGAATTCATCATCGACCAGATCGTTGGAATACAGAATGTAGGCCACAATCGCATAGGTTTCATCTGCGCTAAGTGTTTGCGCGCTTCCGAACGGCATTGAGCGATGTACATAATCCCAAGCAGTGCTGAGGTAAGGCCAGTAAGACCCTACTGTTTTCAGCGGATCCTCGTGATCCAGCGTGTCCATACCACCAGCCAATTTGGGCCAGTTGTCCACACCTTCGGCGAAATCACCATGACAGATCGCACAGGCTTCGGCGAAGACTTCCTCACCGTCCAAGACAGAGCCTGATCCTTCGGGCAAACCCGTGCCATCAGGGCTGACATCATGATCCCAAGCCGCGATTTCTTCGGGCAACGCTGCACGGCCAAGGCCCATCTTCTCAGCCATTGCAGGCACAGCCAGCAGGCTCGCACAGAGAGCTGAAGATCCTACGAGTTTAAGAAACTTCGACATTTTCCGCCTCTCCATTTTCTTTTACATGCCATGTCTGGATGCAATTGTTGTGATAGATTGAATTCAGACCGCGCACGTCGCGCAGTTCCGCTTTGGTTGGCTGCACATAGCCTTCGCTGTCCATCGCGCGGCTTTGCAAAAGCATTTCAGAGCCGTCCCAATCGATGTCCAGATAAAAGCGCGCCAGCGCCATGTCCTGCCCGGGGGCTGCAAGCCGTGCCTCCTGCCAGCTCATGCCGCCGTCAATTGACACGTCCACGCGGGTGATCGCACCGCGCCCGGACCATGCAAGGCCCGTTATAACCAAAGGCCCTTTGCCGTGTTTGATCGGTGACTGGGGGCTGGGCGACGTGACCACAGATTTCGCATCCATGACCCATGTCCATTTGCGGGCAACCCCGTTTTCCAGAACATCTGTGTACTTGCTGGTTTCTTCGCGGCTTTCCACTGCGTTTTCAACGACTTCAATGCGGCGCAGCCATTTGACCCACATATTGCCTTCCCAACCGGGAACGACAAGCCGCACGGGATATCCATGCTCCATACGCAACGCTTCGCCGTTGGCTTTGAAGGCGATCATGCAATCATCAAGCGCCTTTTCCATCGGAATAGAGCGACCATTGGAGGATGCATCATGGCCCTCGACATAGACCCATTTGCCTTCTGGCTTGATGCCGGATTCTTCGAGCAACGTGCGCAAAGTGACGCCGGTATATTCCATATTGTGAATCATGCCGTGGGTGAACTGCGCGCCGTTTAGCTGCGCCCCTGCCCACTCCATCCCAGTGTTCGCTGCGCATTCAAGGAAGAAGGTGCGCGTGACACGTGGGAAACGCTCAAGGTCTTCATAGGTGAAGATCAGCGGCTCATCCACAAGACCGTGGATCATAAGGCGATACTCGTCCTTGCTCATCTCGATCGCGCCAGAGTGATGACGCTCGAACGCGCAGCCCTGTGGGGTGATCGTACCATCGAGCGCGTGGATCGGCGTAAAGTTGATCGAGCTGATTGTATCAGCCGTCAGCCATTCTACGTTGCGGCGCACCACATCGTCTTCGAATTTGATCGGCAGACCGTAGGGTGTTTCATCAACACCAGCGCCCAAACCGGATGCAAATTCCTGCGTTTCCATGATCAGCGGATCGCCCGCTGCTTCAACTGCTCCCGCTGCAAGGGTTCCTGCCCCGACAGCTGCCGCGCCAGAAAGGAACTGACGGCGAGAGGCATTATTCAAATGTTTATCAGACATTTGGTGCTCCTGTTTAATGTTCTACTTTAAACGCCAACAACGGTGACGGAGTTATTCGGATCAAGTTTGATAGTGCCTTGCGCACGGATATGGCTTTCTACCACATCCCAGATCTGTGGACCTTCTGTGGCCTCATTGACCGAAGCCCAGCCTGCGACCATGTAAGTTTTGCTTGGGTCGATCTTTTCGCCAGTTTTGAGCAAGGTCATATCCGTGATCCGCTCGCCCTGCTTTTTGGACACATCAATGCGGTAGCCCATGCCACCAATACGCACCATGTCGCCGCCTTGCTGGTAATAGGGATCTGGGTTGAACAGATTGTCAGCGACATCCTCCAGAATGACGTGGATGAATTCACCTGTCATTTCAGTGCGATACGCCTTGCCATAGGTCATAGAGGTGACGTTGTAGATATCTTCACGGGTGATCTCCTGTCCAGGCAGAATGCTTGGGCCCCAGCGCACCCCGGGTGACATAGCGATGTCTGCCTCGCGCTCGGAAATCAGAGCGTCACAGATCAGATCATCCCATGAACCGTTGAAATTACCACGGCGATACAGCAGGCTATCGGTCTTGCCGATGACTTCGCTCAATTCGCTTTGATAGGGTGCGCGCTGCTCGTCGATAAGCGCCGCGACCTCTTTGTCAGGTTCGATCACGTCTGAGAAGATCGGGATCAGCTTGTGACGGAAACCCATCATCTGACCATCACGCACATCCAGATCAACGCGGGAGACGAATTTGCCGTTAGAACCCGAAGCAATAATGATCGTCTCGCCCACAAGCGCAGGCTCAGGTAGCGCGTCATGGGTGTGACCTGACAGGATCACATCGATACCTTTGACGATACCTGCCATTTTCTTGTCTACATCAAAGCCATTGTGAGAAAGGCAAACGACCAATTCAGCACCCGCGGCGCGGACCTCATCAACCATTTCCTGCATACGCTCGTCGCGAATACCAAATGAATACTCAGGGAACATCCAGCCCGGATTAGCGATCGGCATGTAAGGGAAGGCCTGACCAATGACAGCGATCTTCACTCCGCCGCGCTCGAAGAATTGATAGGGTGGGAAAAGATCTGTCGGTTCATCCCATTCGGAATCGAAAATATTCTGACCAAGGGCGGCAAATGGCAGACCCTCAACAATCTCGTTCACACGATCAGAACCAAGCGTGAATTCCCAGTGGAAGGTCATCGCATCGGGCTTGAGCGCGTTCATCACGTTGACCATGTCCTGCCCTTCGGTCTTCAAACATGTATAGCTACCATGCCACGTATCACCACCATCCAGCAGCAACGCGTCAGGGCGATCCGCGCGGATCGAATTCAGGACAGTCGCAACGCGGTCCAAACCACCGACACGGCCATAGGACTGCGCCAGCGAGGAAAAATCATTGTAGCTAAGCGCATAGGCAGAGGGGCTACCATCCTCAATGCCATAGAGCTTGCGGAAGTCAGCACCTGTCACATGAGGCACCGCGCCTTTGTTGCTTCCGACGCCGATATTGATCTCGGGCTCTCGGAAATAGATCGGCTTCATTTGAGCGTGAATGTCTGTGATATGCATCAAGGTCACGTTGCCGAATGTGTCAAACTCCAGCAATTTGTCCTGCGTCATCGCCTGCTGTGCACCAAGACGGGCCCAATTACCGAAACCGGATGCGCCATAGAGTGCAGATGCGGCCATAGAAACTTGCAGAAAATCGCGGCGAGAGATCATGAGCGGTAGCCTTGTTTTATCACAGCGCACATATGCGCATGTTTGAATGGGTTATTTGCAAAAAACCCCGCCTGCCAGTCAGGCACGCGGGGCTTCATAATTCACTTAGTTACGGATGGATGGGCCTTCGACGCTCAAACCATTGCCGCGGCTTGCAACATACAATTCAAGCGCAACAAACTCTTTGCTGCCCGGGCTGTATGTTTCAGCACGTGTATCACGCACACAGCCTTTAAAGCGCGAATGCACGCCGTTCAGCTTTGCGTTTTTCAAGCGGTAGACAGGGAAGCCATTGATCTGGCCTTGGCTAAGGTGATCCGCACGGATCATTTGGCCGTAGCTGTCTTCATGGCAATTCGCACAGCTTAGCTCAAGCTGGCCAGTGCGTGTGTAATACAGCTCTTTGCCAAGTTCCCATGTAGATTGTGCAGGACCGTCAATAGCCACATCGACAGGCATGCCGCGCGAAACTGAAGATAGCGCAGACTCCATGTTGATCGCTTTGCCGCTGTCGTATTTCCATGCCTCGGCACCCATACGGGTTGTGCGGCAATCGTTCATTTGCATTTGCAAAGTGCGCACTTCACCAGCCGCTTCATTCCACTTGGGGTATGTCGCTTTTACGCCAGCCATAGACTCCATGTCGTTGTGGCAAGATGAGCATGATTTGCCTTCGCTGCCATCAACGGTGTCCCAGGTCGCCAGACCGTCCTCAACAAAAACCATGCCTGGATTATCAAAGTCATCCAATTGCATTGCTTGGGTTTCATCAGAACGGAAGTGCCAACCAGACATGACTTCGTCCAACACATCTGAAAGATGCGCCGGCGCAGCTGTCTTTGTGACCATTTCGATATCATCGTTCAGAACCATAACATCGTCGTCGGCCTCAGCCACGGCAAAGCTTGGTGCAAGCATCAAGGCGGCAACCGCCGTCATTGCTTTAAATTTCATAGTCATTCCTCCCTAACCAAGGGCTTGCTACGCTTTTCGCGCAGCAAACTCCTTAGCGTTTCGGTGTGCGATCTTAACCAATCGCTACTTTTTTGCTCTCGTTGTAGACGTCACCATCATCGTCGTACCATGTGAAAGCAAACTCGCCCGCTTCTGGGACCATTGCTTCAAACTGGAAGTACGGGTTGGTTGAAATCGCTGGCTCAAGCGTCACATCAACGACGTTCTGACCGTTAAAATCAGCCGTAAACCGGTTGATAATCGAGCGAGGGATCTTGTTGCCCTCTTTGTCTTTGCGCTGACCGGATTCCATCTTGTGGCTGATAAGCGTTTTAATGGTGATCGCCTCTCCGGCTGCTGCCGTTTTTGGGACCTTGACGCGGGGTTTTACACCTGATGCCATTTGTGTTGTCTCCTTAGATATGTGTCATGCAATTCATTGCCAAACCGCTTTATGGGTTGGAAAAGCACATGCACTTAGCCGCCGCAGCCGCCAATTGTTACTTTTACAGTCGAACCTGCGCGCACAAAGCTGCCATCCGCCATTTTGGCGATTGCAACAACATCCTGCGTACCTGCAAGACGAATACGTGTGGATGCAGATTGCGCTGCGGCCATGGGACCAAAGTTGAACTGCGCAACACCCGGTGTCGGATTGCCTGTTGCCAATAGCAGGATCGATGTCGCGCCGGGCGCGGCCACTTCTACGGGAACAGTGTTACCGTTCTCTGCGATCTCTGGCGCAGTCAGCGTCAAGCCGCCTTCGCCCACATCTGCACCACCGGTGAACGCTGAAATCGCGTCATCCGCTGCTGCGCTTACTTGAAAGGGAAGTACCGTCAACGCGGCAGCACCAAGCCCCAACGCCAAGGTATCTCTACGTGAGAATTCCATAATTATCTCCTTAAACCTGTCGCTTATTCGTCTTTGAGTGTTGACAGAAACGCGACAACATCTTCGATTTGCTCGGCGCTGAGAAGCGGATCGAGCGGCCCTTCTGCGGCTTTGCCTGTATAGGCGTTACCCGGGCGAATGAAGCCATCAACCTTATAGTAGGCTGGCATCATTGTGCCGTCGAATGTCATTTTAGAGTTGGCCAAAATGCCGCGTAGCTCAGCTTCGCTCCAACGATCTGCCGCGCCATCTAGGGCTGGGCCGATCTCGCCCTGAAACGGAATATCCGCCAGCGCGCCGACAACGTGGCATGCGACGCAATTGCCAGATCCTTTGGATCCGACGACCTTCGCGCCTTCTTCCGCGCTACCCGGCTTGCCTGTCAGTGACATTTCAACCGCACCGTATTCGTCAAATTTGACGTCGGCTGGTGCAACCATGTCCGCCCAGCTTGCGCTGCCCAGAGTGATGACACCTACAGCGCTTATCGCTGCGAGTTTATTTGTAATTTTCATAGTCCCTCCCGTCGTAACCATGCGAGGCATGACTGCTTTCTGTATGGTTGTGTATACCGTAGATCACAGACCCGTAATAACGCAACAACAAATTCATTAAAATGAATGAGTATCGCGAATTGGCCGTATCAGTCAGTACTGCCATTGCTGCGTTCTTGTATTCGTCTTGCGTGGTAACGTTGGAAATCTTCCCCATTATCAAGCTCGTACCGCTTTTCGTTCACCCATGTGAACATGTCTAAGGTTGTGCCTTTTCCGAAAGCTCCCGGCATTACAGCGACCGCGGCTTGTGGGGTTGCGACACCTTCAGACACCTCTTCTGGCAGGAACATCATCGAGGGCGTGAAAAGAATCCCCCATTTGCGTGCCATGTCTTTTTCGCTAAGCGTTTCGCCATCAAAATCGGTCACTTCGATATCGCCGTGCAGGTTAAGCTGCACTACAAAGTAATTCTCTTTAATGTAGTCACTAACGCCAGCATCCGAAAAAACCTCCTTGTGCATCTTGGTGCAATAAATGCAGCCGCGTTGCTCGAAGATAACCATCATGCGCTTACCTTCGCTGTTCGCCTCTTCCAGATCTTCACGCAGATCTTTGAAGGTGTCGCGCATCCAATCGGTTTTGTGCAGCCCATCGTCGCCAATCGTTGCCGCGCTTAGCGGCAGCGTCAGCCCCGCCAAAGCCAGCCCAAGAAGTGTCCGTCGTAACATCATAACCTTCTCCTAATTTACCTAAATTTACCCAAGCGCCGTCAGCCCCGGGAACCAGCGGATCATCGCGTCCGCAATCAAATTCACACTGCCAGTCGCAATCAAGATCGCAAACAAGATCAACATTGCGCCCATGACCTTTTCAACATGTCCCAGATACTTGCGATTGCGCCCCATCCAGCCAAGGAAAGGCTTGGCAAACAACGCCGCCAGTACGAAAGGTGCCGTCATCCCAAGACCGTAAACCAAAAGCAGCAAGCCGCCGCGCCAAATATCACCCATGCCCGACGCAATCATTAGAATCGACGCCAACGCAGGGCCAACACAGGGCGTCCAGCCAAATCCGAACGCAAGGCCCATGATATAAGCCCCCATGATCGTTGTCGGCTCTGCAGTGCTTTCAAACTTCGCCTCTCTGTAGAGAAAACCGATTTTGACGACACCCAAGAAGTGCAGACCGAACAAAAACAAGATTGCAGCAGCGACATAGCTGAGCGGTTCAAGCCATTGCCCGAACGCCTGCCCGATCGCGGTTGCCCCCATGCCCAGCAGAACAAAAATCGTGCTGACCCCAAGTGCGAACATCACTGCCGAAATCACCAAACGCCGCTGCGCCCCGGGTGCAATCGCCCCGTCACCGCGCAACTCTGACATAGAAATGCCTGCCATGTAGCAAAGGTAAAATGGGACCATCGGTAGAATGCAGGGTGTAAAAAATGACAAAAGCCCGGCAAAAGCAGCCCCAGCGAAGGATATATCCAACATCACGGTTTCCTTGTGTTATTCACATATTCAAATTATGTTGTGCGTTAGTAAAGGGTCATTGTGGAAAAAAATGCGCCATTTCATTGCTAAATTCGCGCTCTCTAGCGCGCTTGCACTCGGCTGCGTCAGTTCGGCGTTTGCGGCCCAATTGATCATGGTTGATCAAAAGGGGTGTCATTACTGCGAAGCGTGGATGGACGAAATCGCACCGGCCTATCCCAAAACCGCAGAGGGAAAATTTGCGCCACTTGTGCGCCGCGATATAAGCGCGGGCCCTCCCGAGGGTGGTAGCTTTGCCCGGCGTGTCAATTTCACGCCGACCTTCATCCTTATGGAGGACAACAATGAAATTGGCCGGATTGAAGGCTATCCAGGCGAAGACTTTTTTTGGCCTGTTTACAATCAGTTGTTGAAATCCAAGACAGAATTTGACGATGGGATCGCACAATGAACAACGCGGAATCTTAAGACGATGGGCCTGCCTGTATTAGACGTCGACATGAGCGATGATGAACTCGACCAAATTGTCGGCAAAGCGCAAACAGCCTCGGCTTTTCTGAAAGCGATCAGTCATGAAGGGCGCTTGATGATTTTGTGTCATCTGGTCAGCGGTGAAAAATCAGTAACCGAGTTGGAAGAACTGCTGACCGCCCGCCAAGCGGCAGTGTCTCAACAGCTTTCGCGCTTGCGCCTTGAAGGACTTGTGATTCCTCGGCGCGAGGGCAAAACAATTTATTATAAGTTGGCGGATGACCGCCCCAAGAAGATGCTTGAAACAGTCTACGAACTGTTTTGCAAAGACGACTAAAGTACAAAACGAGCCACGTACGAACAGCATTTAGGGGACTGGGATGGAATTCCTGACAACTGACACGACGTTGATCGCCCTTTTTGGCGCGCTTGGCGGAATAGCGTTAGGCCTTGCCGCGCGGCTTGGTCGGTTTTGCACGCTTGGCGCGATTGAAGATGCGCTCTATGGCGGCTCGACCCTGCGATTGCGCATGTGGGGGCTGGCCATTGGTGTAGCAATTCTTGGAACTTTCGCGCTTTTGGGCAGTCGGATGTTCACGCCAGAGGAAACGATCTATCTTTCCCTGCCCTTTTCTTTAATCGCTAGCGTGCTTGGGGGCTTGGCCTTCGGCTATGGTATGGCGCTTGCTGGGAATTGCGGCTTTGGCGCGATTGCTCGGTTGGGCGGTGGTGATTTGCGATCTTTCGTAATCGTTTTAGTGATGGGTATCTCAAGCTATGTCACGTTGTCGGGGCCATTTGCTGCGCTGCGTGTCTGGGCCTTCCCAATAGATCAAACAGCACAATCGCCCGCCGGGATTGCCCATGGGCTAGGCGCTTTTTCTGGCGTGTCCCCTATCGCGATCGGCTTGGTCATTGGCGTTTTGATCTGCATTGCAACCCTTTGGCGTAGCCCTTTATTGACTGAGCCTAAGTCCATCTTCTGGGCCTGTATTGTTGGCCTTGCCGTCGTCAGCGGTTGGGCAGGAACAGCTTGGGTGGCTCATACAGGATTTGCTGGGACGTCCGTCGTTTCACATACCTTCGCCGCCCCAATTGGCGAAACCGTTCTATTCGCAATGCTGTCTTCCGGCTTGGGTCTAAGCTTTGGCATAGGGTCTGTCGCTGGTGTCTGGATCGGTGCCTTTATCGGAAGTTTGATCAAAGGGCATTTCCGCTGGGAAGCCTGCGAAGACCCACGCGAATTACGTCGTCAAATCTTTGGCGCGGTCTTGATGGGGTTTGGCGCAGTGATTGCGACTGGCTGCACAATTGGCCAAGGGATCAGCGCGTTCAGCTTGCTAAGCTATAGCGCGCCGGTCACGATGCTGGCGATCTTCGCAGGTGCTGCGATTGGTCTGAAACAATTGATCGTCGGCTTTCACGCAGAGGCTTAAGGATTTCAGCCCCACTCTTGCAAGCGTGCCACATACCGCGCGAGTGTGTCGATTTCGAGATTAACAGCATCGCCAACTTTGGCATCGCCCCAAGTCGTCGCAGACTTGGTGTGCGGGATGAAATTGATGCCGAAATCCACGCCGTTCACTTCGTTCACCGTCAACGACGTTCCGTTCAAAGCAACCGATCCTTTAGGTGCGATGAATTTCGCCAATCCCTCTGGCGCGCGCAGGGTAACGCGCGTGCTGTCCCCTTCGTCATGCATGTCAACGATTTGCGCGACGCCATCCACATGACCCGACACAATATGCCCACCAAGCTCGTCCCCGACTTTCAAAGCCCGTTCAAGGTTCAGACGACGCCCCACAGGCCAATTCGTTGATCCGATATTGGTCTTACTGACGGTTTCAGCACTGATCTCGACATCAAACCAATCAGGGCCAAGGTCTATCACGGTCAAACACACGCCATCACAAGCAATGGATGCCCCGATATCAATGCCAGAGGTCACATAATGCGTGCCGATCCGCGCGCGAAGATCTCCGCGCATTTCGGTTTCACGTACTTCGCCAATATCTGTGATTATGCCTGTGAACAACTGCCCTGCTCCCGATGTGAACTGTACGTTTTTGCGGGGAAGCTTTAGCAAATCTTTGCCTTAATTTCTCCCAATACTCTGTCTATGTTTATTAACAAATGACGAGTAGACCAAGTGCTATGACCACTGCAACTGCGAAAAAACCAGTTTTCCTATTTCTACAAGGACCCCATGGGCCCTTCTTTCATCGCTTGGGGCGAATGCTTCAACGTGCGGGTGCCGGTGTTTGGCGCGTTGGTTTTAATGCTGGCGATCGTGCGTTTTGGTTCCAGTCCTCTACATACGTCCCCTATCGCGGCACATTAGAGGAATGGGATGCTACTTTTGATGCCCTCGTGGCGGACAAAGGTGTCACGGACATTGTTCTTTATGGCGATACACGGCCCGTTCACGCCAAAGCCGTTGCGCGCGCCAATGAACTTGGCCTGCGTATTCATGTCTTTGAAGAAGGTTATATGCGTCCTTTTTGGGTTACGTATGAACGCGGTGGATCAAACGGTAATTCACGCCTGATGGACACAACTGTGGCACAGATGCAAACCGCGTTAGAGCGTTCGGATATGGAAGCACCGATGCCGCCAAGCCATTGGGGCGATATGCGCCAGCACGTGTTCTATGGTGCGCTGTATCATTGGTTTGTGATGTTTCGAAACGGCGACTACCGCCATTTTCGCACCCATCGCGATATCCCCGTGATCAAGGAATTCGGCCTTTATGTGAAACGCCTTTTGCTGATGCCTCTTCAGGGGATCGAGCGTCGGATCGCCACTTGGCGCGTGCGCAATGGCGGTTTTCCCTATCACCTTGCGCTTTTACAGCTTGAGCATGACAGCTCGTTTCAGATGCATTCGCCCTTCAACACAATGACCGACTTCTTAGAGCTGGTCATTCATGATTTCGCCAAGGGTGCCCCGCCCCATCATCATCTTGTCTTCAAAGCACATCCTTTAGAAGATGGGCGCGTGCCTGTGCGCAAGTCCTTGAAAGAAATGGCCGAGCGGCATGGCGTCTCCAAGCGCGTACACTATGTGCGTGGCGGCAAGCTTGCGCAGCTATTGAATGACGCACGCACAGCAGTGACCGTCAACTCAACTGCGGGTCAGCAGGTTTTGTGGCGCGGCATCCCGCTAAAAACCTTTGGCAGTGCGGTCTATTCCAAACCTGAATTTGTCTCCGATCAGTCACTTGTGCAGTTTTTCAAAGCCGCAGAACGTCCTGACAACCGTGCTTACAAGGATTATCGTCGTTACTTGCTCGAAACCAGCCAAGTCCCCGGGGGCTTTTACTCTGCGCGCGGACGCCGTCAATTGCTGCGTCATGTGGTCGATATGATGCTCTCAGGCGAAGATCCTTATGATGCTCTCTTGTCCGGAACCGCGGCTCCGAGGCAACAGTTGCGTGTTGTGAGTTAAACAACACTACCCCTAGCGGTAGCTTTTTATTTTGGATTCCCGTAAGTTAAGAAAAAGACCGTTAGAGTCTGAGGCAGAGTAATTAGGTCGAGGAGACCGAGCAGTGAAATCCTTATCATCCAGATGGGCGAAATCCGCCTGCTTACTGGCTGCTGTGGCGATGGTATCGTCTTGCGGACTACCCCGTGTAGGACCCAACAAGAAAGAGATTTACGAAGGCTCCGTGCAGCGTTCGGGTGATGCATTCGTTGTCTCGGTCAATGACCGTGTGACACGCGCGACCTCTGTTGTGCCAAGCTTGGGCTTTTCAGCATCCTTCCAGAACGCTGGCGAAATTGGTTCGGACACAATCCGCCCCGGCGACACCCTTGGCCTGACGATCTGGGAAAACGTGGACGACGGGCTTTTGGCGGGCGAGACATCGAACTCGACCTTGCTAGAGGAAGTGCAAGTTGACGGCGCTGGGTTTATCTTTGTCCCCTATGCAGGCCGCATACGCGCAGCAGGCCATTCCCCTGACGCCATTCGCCGCACAATTACTCGTAAGCTAGAAGAACAAACACCAGACCCACAGGTTCAAGTGCGACGCCTTGCCGGCGATGGTGCAACTGTTTCTTTGGTTGGTGCAATCGGTGGCCAAGGGGTTTATCCGATTGAACGCCCGACGCGCACCTTGTCAGCAATGCTGGCACGCGCAGGCGGTATTGCGATTGAACCTGAAATTGCACAGATCACAGTAATCCGTGGCAATGAAAAAGGGAAAATCTGGTTCCAAGATCTCTACAACAATCCGCGCATGGATATCGCTTTGCGTGGAGGGGACCGTATTCTGGTCGAACAAGACACCCGTTCCTTCACTGCACTTGGCGCAACCGGAACGCAAAGCCGTGTAGTCTTTGAAAGCCAAACCCTATCAGCTGTCGAAGCACTTGCGCAGGTTGGCGGTCTGGTTAGCGCATCCTCGGACCCAACTGGTGTGTTCATTTTCCGCAATGAACCTGCCGAATTGGCAAACCGCGTCTTGGGCCGCAATGATCTCGCTGGTGCACAGCGTTTTGTCTATGTTTTGGATCTAACCCGTCCAAACGGTATGTTCCAAGCGCGTGATTTCGTCATTCGCGATGAAGACACGGTCTATGTCACCGAAGCACCCTTCACACAGTGGAGCAAAGCAATTGCAGCCGTCACAGGCTCTCTCACTGCGGTGGGTAGCCTAAGCACAACAGCGACGACACTGGGTGTTGGTGGCGCAGCCGCTTCCTCGACGCCTTAACAAGATGTGGGCACGACCCCATAATACAGCCGCCGACGCAGACCAGCGTCGGCGGCTTTTTATCTACAACAGCGGATTTCTAAAAGATCGGCGCACGCGCCGCATCCTGAAACTTGCCGGATATGATGTACGACTTGGCCTGCCGCACGACAGCGACGCCATCGGCGTTTGGGGGCATAGCCCCACGTCCCATCGCGGTGAAGCTGTTGCAAAAAAACGAAACAGCCCGATTGTTCGAATTGAGGATGCCTTTCTTAGATCGGTCCTCCCCGGGCGCAGCGGAACAGCTCCCCTGGGGTTAACGATTGATCACCAAGGCATGCACTATGATCCTGCACAGCGTTCGGAACTGGAAGACATTCTAACAGATCACCCCCTAGATGATACCAATCTGATGAACCGCGCACGGGCCTGCATGGCGCGTCTGCATGAAGCCCATCTGACAAAATACACAGGATTTGATCCAACCACCCCCTGTCCTGAACCCGGTTATGTGCTGGTTTTGGATCAAACCTTGAACGACGCATCGGTTCTAAAAAGCCATGCAGATCGTAGTACATTTCTTGAAATGCTGGTCTTTGCCCAAGAAGAACATCACGGCAAGAAAGTGTTGATCAAGACCCATCCCGACACGCTTGCAGGTCATCGCGAAGGCTATTTCAAACCAACAGACGTCAACCAGAACGTCAAATTTTTCACGGATGCGGTGTCCCCGTGGACACTGATGGAAGGGGCGGCGGCGATCTATACCGTGTCATCCCAACTTGGCTTTGAGGCGATCTTTGCAGGACACAAACCACGTGTTTTCGGGCAACCTTTTTATGCAGGATGGGGTCTGACGACAGATGAACGGCCTGTGCCACGCCGCCAGCGCAAGCTGACGCGCGCGCAGCTTTTCGCAGCAGCCATGATCCTATATCCCAAATGGTATGATCCCTACCGCGATTGCTTGTGCGAATTGGAAACTGTGATTGACACGTTAGAGGCTCAATCACGTGCTTGGCGTGAAGATCACAAGGGCTGGGTGGCAAGTGGCATTCGTTTATGGAAGCGCAAACCGTTCCATCTGGCTTTCGGTCAAACCTTGCCAATCTTGCACGAAGAAGATCAAACCAAACTGACCACAGCCATAAGTGAAGGCCGCCGTCATATGATGTGGGCCAGCGCCAAGAATGCTCCGGTAAGCAATCAAACAGTCTATATCGAAGACGGTTTCTTGCGTTCCAAAGGTCTTGGGGCTGACCTTGTGGCCCCATTATCGCTCGTGCTGGACGATCTTGGGATATATTATGATCCAACACGCCCCAGTCGTCTTGAAGAGCTGATCCGAATGCGTCGTTTGCTACGACCGGACCAGAAAGAACGTGCCGAACGGGTGAGAGCGCGCCTTATTGAAGCGCGCTTAAGCAAATACAATATCGGCAACGCAGAGTTAGGTGATCTGCCGACAGGCCACCGCATCTTGGTTCCCGGACAGGTAGAAGATGATGCCTCGATATTAACAGGTACCAAGTCTGTCAGCACCAATCTTGAACTACTAAGCACCGTCCGCGCGGCCAATCCCGACGCGATTATTATCTACAAACCTCACCCGGATGTGGAAGCCGGTTTGCGCAAAGGCCACGTCGATCAAACTGATCTGGACAACCTATGTGATGCAGTTCTGCGGAAAACCGATCCGATTTCGGCAATTGATGCCTGTGATGAAGTTTGGACGATGACGTCATTGCTTGGCTTCGAAGCCCTCTTGCGCGCCAAGTCAGTGACTTGCCTTGGAACGCCCTTCTATGCGGGATGGGGATTAACGACTGATCTAGGGGCCGTGCCTGCACGTCGCAGTACCGAGATCACGTTGGACAGCTTGGTTCATGCGGCCATCATTGATTACCCGCGTTACTTTGATCCGGTTACGAAACGACCCTGCCCTGCTGAAGTGGTGCTGGAACGTCTTGCGACGGGACATCTTCCCAAGCCCAAACCATTCAATCGCGCATTATCAAAGCTTCAAGGTCTGTTTGCAACGCAAGCCCATCTTTGGCGGCGCTAGGCGTTAGTGACGTTCCCAAACATGTTCTATGTCCGAACCAAGTTGACGTTGGGACACCAAAGCCAGTCGCGCAGCATGGGCCAAAACCTCTTGCCCCATCGGTGCGACAGCAGACAAACCGTCACCGCCAATGACAACGCCGGCAGAATGGATGATTAATCGATCAACCAGATTTGAACGCAAAAGCGATGAGGCTAGCTGACCGCCGCCTTCACAAAACACCCGCGTAATCCCTTTGTCGCCAAGGTTTTGCAGCATCGCCGCAGGATCAAGGCCACCGTCCTTAACGTCACTGGCGATCAACTCTGCCCCAACAGCATTCCACGCAGTATAGCGCTCTTGTGGTGCAGCAGGTCCATGACAAAACCACACTGGGATATGGCGCGCGGTCTTTGCAAGCCTGCTGTCCAAGCTAACATTCAAACTTTGCGCCACTACGATCCGTACAGGCTGACGGGTGATACCCAACTCACGTACTGTTAGAGAAGGATCGTCTGCACGGGCGGTTCCCGCGCCGACAAGCACCGCGTCATGGCTGGCGCGCAACGCATGTACTGCGCGACGTGCTTGTGGCCCTGTAATCCACTGACTGTCGCCTATGCGCGTTGCAATCCGCCCATCTAAACTCATCGCCAGCTTTAGCGTTACAAATGGACGCCCCTGATCGGTTCTTAGAAAAAATCCTGCATTGTCTCTGGCGGCGTCATCCGCACAAACACCTGTTTCGACTTCAATCCCAGCAGCACGCAGCAGCTCAAACCCGCGGCCCGAAACACGCCGATCACTATCTTCCATTGCGGCAACCACGCGCGCGATACCTGCTTTTACAAGCGCTTCGCTACACGGCGGCGTTTCACCATGATGCGCGCAGGGTTCTAATGTGACATAGGCTGTCGCCCCTTTTGCCGCCAACCCAGCTTGGACCAAAGCAACCGTTTCCGCATGAGGACGCCCGCCATCTTGTGTCCAACCGCGGCCAACAACGCGACCATCGTTTACAATGACACAGCCCACTGCGGGATTAGGCCAGACACGACCATGGCCCCGCCGCGCAAGCGACAGGGCCATTTTCATAAAGCGAAGATCGCTCTTGTTCACTCTTCCGGTGTTACGTCTGGACGTAACTCGGAAACAAATTTGTC
Organism: Planktotalea sp.; assembly: GCA_965662135.1. Taxonomy (GTDB): domain Bacteria; phylum Pseudomonadota; class Alphaproteobacteria; order Rhodobacterales; family Rhodobacteraceae; genus Planktotalea. The sequence continues at coordinate 99,713 of CBFIGL010000004.1, forward strand.
GAAATCGTCTGCCGCTTGGAAGTTCTTGTAAACACTCGCAAATCGCACATAGGCGACTGTGTCGATGCGGGCCAAAGCCTCCATCACGATTTCTCCGATCTGCTTGGACCCGATGTCGGTTTCGCCCATGCTTTCCAGCCTGCGCACGATCCCCGAAATCATCTGATCCATGCGCTCCGGCTCGACCGGACGCTTCTGAAGCGCGATCCGAATAGAGCGTTCCAGCTTGTCACGATCAAAGTCCTCACGGCGTCCGTTTGATTTGATTACGACCAAATCGCGCAGCTGCACACGTTCATATGTTGTAAATCGTCCGCCACAGGCCGGGCAAAAGCGCCGACGCCGGATGGACACGTGATCCTCGGCCGGACGTGAATCCTTGACCTGAGTATCAATATTTCCGCAAAATGGGCAGCGCATGGCCGTCCCCCTTATATACTGTCTCTGCCTCTGGCTGTGGGTTATTCCCACTTATCCACAGGCTTTATAGGATGGCCGCTAGGATTTGGGTAGAGTGAATTTTGGGGCGCTTCATATAGTGTGGCGCGCGGGACTCAGGGGGAGTTGACTCGTTAGCAATATTGAACATCTACTCAGAGACATTCTTAAAAAATACCATATTTTCAAAAATCAAAAAGAAAACAAAATGGGCGGAGAGTTAACTGCACACAGCTACGATGATTTTGAAGTCGTGCCAGAGGACGTAATTGACGACGGATTCAACGTCGTTTTTGAGGGAGTTGTAATGGTTCTTTGGGTCGGCTTTCGATACCGTGATGACATCAGTTTTTCAGTTTGGAAACGAATGCTGAACTGGATTGAGAAAGTCAAAAACAATCCAAATGCCTCAGCGGAAGAAAAACTACTGCTCTATCATTGGCTCAGAAAATGGAAACCGAAACGCGCTTTACCCTTGAGCTTCAGGTGACGAATACAGGCAGCACAAATACTTGAGGAAATTTCTCGATAACCTCAAACGGAGTGACTGTTTTACCAAAAAGCGCAAAAGCGATGCAAGGAAAGCGTACGCATGGTGTTTCGGCGACGAGGGTTGTTGAATGCACACAAACTGGTGGAAGCTGGTCGTTCGAGCATATCGAAGACGTTTTGCCATCCACTATTTTGGTTGGCTTTGATGGGCAAGACCAGAACACCGTTCCTTTTCCCGAAGCAAACCTTTGACGAGTTACTCGACAATTTAAAATTTATCATTCATCTAGAAAAGTCGCTCGCCCATCTGATCAATCATCTGCTTCGCCTTCGCAATAGCGGCCTCATTACATTGATCAACATCCGCAATCGTATCGGCGCGGATCAGGCGATGGGACTTTAGTGTCCCCGCAACCTCTTTCTCGATCACGGCGCACAGGCGATACCCTTGCGGTTCTTTCATAGGCTCTGGCGTTATGCGAAAGCCCTGATACTCCACCGTGGTGGTTTTCACTGGGCTTTCGCTCTTACTTTTTGAGCCAAACAGACGGGATAAAAGCGACATGATGCGCCCTTTCGCGTTTACTGATCCAAGAAACTGCGCAGCTTGCGGCTGCGGCTTGGGTGCTTGAGCTTACGTAACGCTTTCGCCTCAATCTGACGAATACGTTCGCGGGTGACGCTAAACTGCTGACCCACTTCTTCCAATGTATGATCGGTGTTCATACCGATACCAAAACGCATCCGCAAAACACGCTCTTCACGTGGCGTGAGCGAGGACAGAACCCGTGTCGTCGTCTCTTTGAGGTTTTCCTGAATGGCGCTGTCCAAAGGCAGCACAGCATTCTTGTCCTCGATGAAATCGCCAAGCTGGCTGTCTTCTTCGTCGCCGATCGGCGTCTCCAAAGAAATCGGCTCTTTCGCGATCTTCATAACCTTGCGCACTTTTTCCAAAGGCATTTGCAGCTTGGCTGCCAATTCCTCTGGCGTTGGCTCGCGGCCAATCTCGTGCAACATCTGACGACCAGTACGGACCAGCTTATTGATCGTTTCGATCATATGCACCGGAATACGGATTGTGCGCGCTTGGTCTGCAATCGAACGTGTGATCGCCTGACGGATCCACCACGTCGCGTAGGTCGAGAATTTGTAACCTCGGCGGTACTCAAACTTATCAACGGCCTTCATCAAGCCAATGTTGCCTTCTTGAATAAGATCAAGGAATTGCAGTCCACGGTTTGTGTATTTCTTCGCAATCGAGATAACCAAACGAAGGTTCGCTTCGACCATTTCTTTCTTGGCCTGACGCGCTTCCTTTTCGCCCTTCTGAACCTGCTGTACGATGCGACGGAACTCAGAAATATCAAGGCCGACATACTGACCGACTTGGGCCATATCGCCGCGAAGCTCTTCAACTTTGTCTGTCGAGCGCTCAATAAACATCTGCCAGCCGCGTCCTGTTTTGCCAGCCATCTCTTCCAGCCAGTTCGGATCAAGTTCGCGACCGCGATACGCATCGACAAATTCACGGCGGTTAATTCGCGCTTGGTCGGCAAGTTTTACGATTGAGCTGTCAATCGCCATAACACGGCGGTTGATACCATAAAGCTGGTCGATCAACGCTTCGATACGATTGTTGTGCAGGTGCATTTCATTCACCAGCACGACGATCTCAGAGCGCAGTTTCTGGTAATTCGCTTCTTGCTTGTCAGAAAAGCTATCGTCTTCGTTCAGCGTCGCTGAAATACGATTGTCTTGCATTTGCGCAAGCTTTTCGTAAAGCCCGGCGATGACATCCAAGGACTCCAGCACTTGCGGCTTTAGCGCAGCTTCCATCGCGGCAAGCGACATGTTGGCCTGTTCATCTTCGTCATCATCGTCGTCATCTGTGGCAATCGGGTTGCCGTCTGCATCCAATTCCGCAGACCCCCCTGCTTTAGGAGCAGTCGCAGAATTTGCTGCGGCCGGAACCACAGGCGTTGTTTCTTCTTCGCCCATCTGATCGCCAAAGGTGGCTTCCAGATCAATCACATCGCGCAGTAAAATGTCCTCGGACAAAAGTTCGTCGCGCCAGATCGTGATCGCTTGGAAGGTCAGTGGGCTTTCGCAAAGCCCTGCAATCATTGTGTTACGACCAGCTTCGATACGCTTGGCAATTGCAATCTCGCCTTCGCGCGACAGCAACTCGACCGAGCCCATTTCGCGCAAATACATACGGACGGGATCATCTGTGCGATCCAGTTTTTCCGTGGTGCTGGCGGCAAGTGTAACGTCTTTGTTAGTGCCCGCAGCAACAAGGTCCGTCGTGCCCTTGTCTTCTTCTTCGGCGTCTTCGTCTTCTTCAGTGACCTGAATGCCCATTTCAGAGAGCATCGACATCACGTCTTCGATCTGATCCGAGCTGACCTGATCCGGCGGCAAGACCGCGTTCAACTGGTCGTAGGTGATGTAACCCCGTTCGCGCGCATCAGCGATCATCTTCTTAACAGCGGTTTGGCTCATATCGAGCGAATGTGCCGTTTCCTGATCGTCAGGTTTGCGGTCGTCATTATCTTTGGCGGCCATGCAGATGCTCCTGTGCGGGGCGCGTGCCCCTGAATTTCGGTTCCGGTGTCGTTTCTCGAACCATACGCTAGTTGATTCGTTTAAAACGAATCATAGTGCACTGTAGTGATTCGAAAACCCGTTTACCCTGATTTCTTTATCTATTCCTCACCAAAATGCCAATTCATGACTGTTTGGTGACGTTCAACTTACCTAGCAACTCGTCAAAGGCACTTTTTTCGTTGCGACTGATTCGCGCGCCGTTAGGTGCTGTGTCATATTCGGCCTTGTCCTCATGCTCACTGCGCATCGCAAGATTACGTGCTTGCGCCGCCTGCCCTAACCGCCAAGTGACGCTTTCATCGGCGAGCCCCACGAGGTCTTCTGCCGCTTCCGCTACTTCTGCGCTCAGCCCTTGCTCTGCTTCCAGTTTTGCCAGTTCTTCGGAAATCGCCATTAAAGCGATTTCCGTATCTCCGGGTCGCCGCACGCAGGGTGTTATCGCCACATGGCCTGCGCCAAGCAGGTTTTCAAGGCTCTCAGGGCCGCGAGCGTCAATAATCTTTTCCCGCAACACCTCTGGGCCCTGATTTGCATGAGCAAGGATCAAATCAAGAAAACCGCGATGTTCCTGCGTGCTTAGGGATAATTCTTCTAACTGACCTTCAAACTCTGCGACCACATCGGGCGTGCAGATCAAAGTCGCGATAATCACTGCCTCGCGCATTTGGCGCTGCGTGTCTTCACCTGCCCCAGCCAAAAGCGATGCTTTGGTTCCCGCTGTCGCATTCTTCGGGGCTTCTTTGCGCCACTCGCCCTTTTTCCAAGGCTTGTTTGATTTGCCGCCACCAGTGCCAGAACGGAACAACTGCCAGCGCATATCTTTGATCGCCTGACCATAATGCGAACGAATTGAGGGATCACGGATCAACATGATCTTTTCGCGCAAAGTTTTATCGAGCGCAGCTTTGCGTTCAGGGCTATCGAAGTTCTTTCCTTCTATTTCCTTGTCCCAAAGCAACTGCACCATTGGCATTGCTTTATCCAACACCGCTTGAACCGCTTGCGGACCCTCAGCGCGGATCAGATCGTCCGGGTCTTTTCCCTCGGGCATCAGCGCGAAACGCAAGCTTTTGCCAGCTTCCAACAGCGGCAATGCCAGGTCAATCAAACGCTGCGCTGCGCGAAGGCCAGCCGTATCACCATCAAGCGCGATAATCGGCTCGTCCGAAATGCGCCAAAGTAGATGCAACTGATTATCGGTAATCGCTGTTCCAAGTGGCGCCACACAGGCACCAAAACCACCCTCAGCCAATGCGATCACATCCATATAGCCTTCGGCCACGATCAAAGGCGCGCCTTTGCCAGCCGCCTCGCGGGCGGGGCCGTGATTATAAAGACTGCGACCTTTGTCGAACAAAAGTGTCTCTGGGGAATTCAGATATTTGGCGTTATCATTCGGATCCATCGCCCGTCCGCCAAAGGCCGTGCAGCGTCCGCGCGCATCACGGATCGGAAACATGATGCGATTGCGGAAGGTGTCGTATGGTTTGCCACCCTTGGTGGAGGGTTTGCCTAGACCTGCGGCCAAGATTTTTTCGGGTGCGATACCTTTGCCCGTCAAATGATCCCAAAGCCCTTGCCACGCATCGGGGGCAAAACCGACTTCAAAGCGTTCTAATGTCGCCTCGTTCAAGCCACGGCGCTCCAGATATGCCCGCGCATCCGCCGCATGACCGGTACGTAACTGCAAAAGGAAGAACTGCGCCGCTTGCTCCATCACCTCTGCGAGTTCGCTACGCTCATCCGCCTTTTCTTGGGCGCGCGGATCTTGCTTGGGCACTTCCATGCCCGCCTCGCCTGCGAGAATTTCGATGGCTTCCATAAAGCCTACATTTTCCGTTTCACGCACAAAGGAAATCGCGTCGCCTTTGGCCTGACACCCAAAACAGTAATAGAACCCTTTGCGGTCATCTACATGAAATGAAGCGGATTTTTCTTGGTGAAACGGACAAGGTGCCCACATATCACCCTTGCCCTGATTAGACTTTCGCGAATCCCACATCACTTTTCGCCCGACAACCTGCGATAGGCTAAGGCGCGTGCGAAGCTCGTCAATGAAACCTGGGGGTAAACTCATTTGCGTACTATCTGCGCTGGCGTGGGCAGAGTCCAGTTAGCCTTTGAAGCCTTTGCATTGCTCGGAGAACGATGCTTCGACGTCTCCTTCGAGATCATTTGTATCAAGGCCATACACAAAACTGCTTAGATAAGGAATCATCTGCAAATGCGTGATTTGATCCTCGTTATATTGTTCTGCGACGATCAATTGCGCTTCTTTTTCTTTGCTGCCACCGATCCGTAGATCCGCCATTTGCTGACTTGCTGAAGCAAGCTCTTCACAGAACTTGTCTTTCTTGGATTTCGCAGCAGCGGGAAGCGCCACCAGCGCACCCAAAGCCGCAATAGACACAACATGAGCCAACTTGATCATACTAAATCCTCGCATTTCTTTGAGCATTACTTAGGTCAGTCTGACTGGAAAGTCACCCGCGCCCCGCAAAAAGCACCATCGCGCGCGACAGCTCGTGTACTATCGTTCCGGCCATCGAGCGAAACGAAATCAGTCGAAACCCGTCTTTTCCCGTGCGTGTGACGTGCAAAGGTAAGTGCCCAAGCTGAGAGCGTGCCACCTGCCCGCGCTTGAACGTCTTTGCCCGCAGATCAATCGGAATCAGCCGTGCCAGCACGTCTTCGCTGCCCGCGCCTGACAGTTCAACAGCGCACCAAGCATCGCTTTGATCCGTAAGGGCCGCATGTTTCGCAAGCGTCTCATCAACGCTTTGTCCGATGATCAGATATTGGCCTTGGCTAAACCAGACCACCTCTTGCCCCGCTTTAGACGTGGATCGACCTATTTTCGGCAATCCTGCTCCCAGCAGCGCTTCAACCTCAGCACTTTGGCCAGCAAAGGGTGCAACAGATGTCACACGACCCAAGTCGATCTCACGCAGGTCAACTCCGCTATGTGAGATTGGTAAAAGTCCCTCTGCAGGCGTTTTCGCCGTCAATTCAATCACGTGGCTTACCTCCAGTCGGATCATGAAACACCGGATCACAGATTTCGCACAGGGTTTCTATCCCGCGCATGTGATCCACCAACTTCACCGATTGCCCATGACGCGCACGTCCGTTCTTCAAAAAGCCCAACCCAAGAAAGCTTTCTTCGGTCGGCGAAAACCCGACAGAGGTCACATAACCAATCGAGTGTTTGCGCGTCGCTGGATTTTCTGGATCAAACAGATGCGCCCCGGCTGTCAGTTGCTTGACCGCACCAATAGGTTTTAGACCAACCAATTGTTCGCGTTCAGGTCCAACAAGTCCGGGTCGCGCCGCCATCGTTTGACCGATGCAATCTTTCTTCGCGGATACCATTCGCTCCATCCCGATATCAAAGGCAGTCACCCGACCGTGGATTTCAGCATGGGTGATAAAGCCCTTTTCGATCCGCAGCACATTCAACGCTTCCATACCGTAAGGCCCACCGCCCAGCGCAGCCGCATGTTCATTCAATATATCAAACAATGCCGCGCCGTAGCGTGCAGGCACCGCAATTTCGTAAGCATGTTCACCAGAGAACGAAATGCGGAACAAGCGCGCGCCCACACCACCGACACTGACATCACCGCATGCCATAAAAGGAAAGCTGTCGTTGTCGATAGGTGCATCCAACACGCTGTTCAACAAGTCGCGTGATTTTGGTCCCGCCACAGCAAATTGTGCCCATTGTTCCGTCACAGATATCATGGAGACGTCCAATTCAGGACGCAAACACTGATGCACAAACTCCAGATGCCGCATTACGGCCCCAGCCGCCGCTGTCGTCGTCGTCATAACAAAATGCGTATCAGACAGACGCGCAGTTGTTCCGTCGTCCATCACGGTGCCGTCTTCGCGCAACATCAAACCGTATCGCACGCGCCCGGGTTTGAGCGTGCTAAACGTGTTAATGTAGACAAAATCCAGAAAGGCGGCGGCATCAGGACCTTGCAGGTCAATTTTACCTAACGTGCTGACGTCACATATGCCGACGTTGTTGCGTACCATGTTCACTTCACGATCACACGACTGACGCCAAGTCGTTTCACCCTCTTTGGGGAAATAACTGGGGCGATACCACATGCCAGCTTCGATCATCGGCGCGCCTTTCGCGACGGTGCTGTGGTGGGACGTGGACAGACGTTCAGCAGCAAACCCTTTGCCCTCTGACCCCGCACCCATCGCCGCGATCGGCACTGGGGTGTAGGGCGGTCTAAAGGTGGTTGTTCCCGTCTCGGGAATACCGCGCCCTGTGACATCCGCAAGAATGGCCAGTGCATTGACATTAGAGTTCTTTCCCTGATCCGTTGCCATGCCTTGCGTTGTATATCGCTTCATGTGCTCGACAGAGCGGAAATTCTCTTTCGCGGCCTGTTTGACATCCTTGACCGTCACATCATTTTGGAAATCCAGCCAAGCACGCCCTGTCCCGCCAACAGCCCAAAGTGGGCTCATTCGGATCGGGGCATCTTCAGCTTGCGGGATATCGCAATTGACCGCGCGCTTGCCCAGCGCCTCTAGCGTTTCTTGCGCCGCTTTACGCCCGTCTATCAAAGCACCGTGCGTTGAAAACGTGCCATGACACGCACCCGCGGTCAGCATTCCGGGGATCATTCCTGAACGCGGCACAAAACTCGCGATATCTTCGCGCCACTCAGGACGTCCGTTCATGTGGCATGTTAGATGCACAGACGGGTTCCACCCCCCTGACATCGCCAAACAGTCACTCGCGATCTTTTCGGTTCCGCTTTGTGTGCGGATCGTCACGGCTTCCAACCCCTGTCGCCCAGCGCTACCACAGACTGTCGCTCCGGTGAAAACCGGAAAATCGCCAGTGACGGACACATCAGCGCGGCTATCAACCAATGCGGCCACATGAACACCTGCCGCTTGCAGATCAAAGGCTGTGCGATGGGCATCATCGTTATTGCCAAAGACAACAACATCACGCCCTGGTGCGACTCCCCACCGGTTTAAATAGGACCGCACGGCTCCCGCGGTCATTATTCCGGGCCTGTCATTGTTTTGAAAGGCAACAGGACGCTCTAACGCACCGGCCGCCAGGATCGACCGCTTGGCGACGATGCGCCAGAAACACGCGCGCGGTGCATCTTTGCGTGGGACATCATCTGTATTCACACGCTCTAGCGCGCCGTAGGTGCCTTGGTCATATACGCCCGTCACAGTGGTGCGTGACATGATACGCACATTGTCCAGATTAGCGAGTTCTTCGATGACAGACGCCGCCCAGTCTGAACCGGCTTGCCCGTCAACCTCATGGGTCTCGCTTAACAAACGTCCCCCAGCCTGTGCGTCTTCGTCGGCTAGAATAACATCCGCGCCTGCACGGCCCGCTTCCAACGCAGCCATCAAACCAGAAGGCCCAGTGCCGATGATCAACACATCACAAAACGCAAAGGCTTTTTCATAGGCTGCATCATTAGATTGACCGCTTAATCCGCCAAGCCCTGCGGCGCGTCGAATAAGCGGTTCATACACCCGTTCCCAAAAGGCGCGCGGCCACATGAAGGTTTTGTAATAAAAGCCTGCACTAAAGAAAGGTGCCGCCAAATCATTCACAGCCAATGCATCAAACCCAAGCGAAGGCCATGCATTTTGCGAACGCACCTCTAAGCCCTCATAGATTGCTTGTACGGTCGCGCGCACATTCGGCTCAACGTCCTGACCACGCTTAATAGTGACCAATGCATTAGGTTCTTCACTTCCCGCGGTCAGCGGGCCGCGTGGGCGGTGATACTTGAACGATCTCCCCATCAGACGAATATCATTAGCCAACAGGGCCGAGGCGACTGTATCCCCTGCAAACCCTTGATATCTGTGTCCGTCAAATGTGAACTGAATAGGGCGTGTGCGATCAATCAGACCTTTGTTCTCTACTCTCATCGCATCGCTCTTTTCACATCAGCGGCCAACGCCGTCTCCAACACTTCGTGGGTCACAGTATTACGTGTGACCACAACCCAAGCCGCACAGCCTGCTTCATGTTGCCAAAGATCGCGCGTGACACCAGCAGGGTTGTCGCGATTGTGCACATAGTCATCCCACGCCCCCTCGTCTGCATCCGGCTCTGGCCGCTCTAGCGCAACTGAATCTCCCATATAATAGAACTCGCGGCGGTCCCGCTCTCCGCAGATTGGACATTTCAGACGCATGCCATCTCCTTCAGAGCATATCCGCTCTTCATCTTGCCAAATAAACTCACGCCGTAGGCTCCCATACTCTCAAGCCTCCTAGTGTAAATTATGCTGAGAGCCGGTGCCCTCTTCATCAATGATCCCGACACCCGTTCGGAAGCGGTCCAAGCGAAAGCCTGTCGCCTCTGAATGATGCGTGCCTGTCGCCATAAGATGCGAAAACACCGAACCTGATCCCGGCACAGCTTTGAAACCACCGTAACACCAGCCACAGTTCACAAAGAGCCCGTCGATATGGCTCTTATCAATGATTGGACTACCATCGGGCGTCATATCCATGATCCCCCCCCATGAGCGCAGCACCTTCGCCTCGCCAATCATAGGCATCAAGGTCATGCCTGCTTCCATGACATGCTCTTTCATCGGTAAATTGCCACGGGACGCATAAGAGGCATAGAAATCCAGATCGCCACCAAAGACCAAACCGCCCTTGTCCGACTGACTGATATAGAAATGGCCCATTCCGAAACTGATCACATGATCTATGACAGGTTTAAGTCCTTCGGTGACAAAGGCCTGAAGCACGTGGCTTTCAATCGGCAGGCGCATACCTGCCATGGCAGCCACTTGCCCTGAACGACCTGCAACGGTCATGCCGATTTTCTTGGTCTTGATCGCCCCACGGGTGGTTTGCACGCCTGTAACGGCACCGTTTTCAATATCTATTCCGGTCACTTCACAGTTTTGGATAATATCAACGCCGAGCATATCAGCGCCACGCGCAAAACCCCAAGCCACTGCATCGTGACGCGCTGTGCCGCCACGCGGATGAAGCAAGCCACCATAGATCGGAAATCTGATATTGTCGAAATCAAGATAGGGCAGCAGCTTGCGCACCCCCGCGGTATCCAACAAAATGGCGTCATCGCCTTGGTTGACCATAGAGTTGCCACGCCGCACAAACGCATCGCGCTGACCATCGGAATGGAACAGGTTAATCAAGCCCCGTTGGGAATGCATCACGTTGTAGTTCAGGTCGTCTTCCAGACCTTCCCACAACTTCAATGAATGGCTGTAAAACTCGGAGTTTCCGTTCAGGAAATAATTGGCGCGCACGATCGTTGTGTTTCGCCCTACATTACCGCCCCCGATATAGCCTTTTTCAAGCACGGCGATATTGGTCATCCCGTGATTCTTCGCAAGATAATAGGCAGTGGATAATCCATGCCCGCCACCGCCAATGATGATCGCATCATAGCTTGGCTTGGGATCAGGATCACGCCAGTGTGGCCCCCACCCTTTGTTACCTGTTAACCCTTCTTTGAGAATGCGTAGTCCTGAAAACCGCATGCCTCTCTCCCCGACGTTTCGATAGTAAAATTAAGCGGGTTTAAGAGAGACACGCAACGCCTCTGCGACATTGCGTGTCTTTTTTAGACAATCTTACGAAAATTGCGGCAGAAGCGTCCTACAACCCTTTGGCGCGATAGCTTGCTGCAACTTTGCTGATCGAAACCAGATAAGCCGCCGTTCGCAGATCTTCGACATCATCGCGCCCATGCCAAACGTCACGCATCGCTTGATAGGAAATCCGCATCGTGTCGTCCAAACCAGAACGCACCAGTTCCAACTCATCCGCACCGCGCAGGTATTTTTCTTTAAAGCCCGGTGATAATTGCCATCCGAGCCCCTTGTCCGAGCTCAAGCGCTCCAACTCGTCAACCACTAACTGGTGACGCCCCTCTTCCTGACGTCGCTGCATACGACCGAACCTAATATGGCTTAGGTTTTTGACCCATTCAAAGTAACTTACCGTCACACCTCCGGCGTTGGCATACATATCAGGGATTATAACCGTCCCTTTCTTGCGAAGGATTTCGTCAGCACCAGCAGTTACAGGCCCATTCGCCGCTTCGATAATCAAAGGTGCTTTGATACGCTCGGCATTGGCAAGATTGATCACGCCTTCTAAAGCCGCTGGAATAAGAATGTCGCACTCCTTTTCCAAAACGGCTGCGCCATTCTCGCTATACTGCGCATCGGGATAACCACTGACGCCGCCATTCTCTGTAATCCAGGAACGAACTGCCTCTACGTCCAAGCCTTCTTCATGGTACAGACCACCATCATGCTCGATGATACCTGTAATCTTGCTACCATCTTCTTCTCTCAAAAACTTCGCAGCGTGATAGCCAACATTTCCCAACCCTTGCACAATAACGCGCTTGCCATCCAGCTTTCCTGAAAGTGACGCTTTCTTCACACCAATCTCGTCTCGGAAAAACTCGCGAAGCGCATATTGCACACCTCTGCCCGTCGCCTCGACACGACCAGCGATGCCACCAGCATTCAACGGCTTACCTGTTACACAAGCTCTGGCATTGATATCTGTCGTGTGCATGCGCGCATATTGATCGGCGATCCACGCCATTTCACGTTCCCCGGTTCCCATATCGGGGGCCGGTACGTTCTGGGCGGGATCAATCAGATCGCGTTTGATCAGCTCGTAAGCAAAGCGACGGGTGATCAATTCCAGTTCATGTTCGTCATATTGACGCGGATCGATTCGCAATCCACCCTTGGAGCCACCAAACGGTGCTTCAACCAAAGCGCACTTATACGTCATCAAAGCTGCAAGCGCTTCCACCTCATCTTGATTCACGCCCATTGCAAATCGGATGCCACCTTTGACCGGTTCCATATGTTCGGAATGCACCGATCGATAGCCTGTGAAGGTTTCGATCTTACCGCGAAGGCGCACACCAAAGCGCACAGTATAGGTTGCATTACAAACCCGGATTTTTTCTTCCAGACCGGGTGGTAAATCCAGCAGAGCGACCGCTCGGTTAAACATCATATCGACGCTTTCGCGGAAACTCGGCTCGTTCTGATTGGACATAACCTTCTCCCAGTAGTGAATGTTCGCGTGGTTTTGACATCGCTAAATCAAGCCTATGATGAAACAGTTAACATTGGCGACTAAAATAAGACCAAGGCCGTAAGAAATGAAAAATTTCTGTCATGCTTTTTAGTGATTCAGCCCCCAGAACAGCCCATTTGAGCGGTTCTTAGAAACAATCATCTCTGCTTCTTCAGGACTGTCCACAGACCAAGGAAACAAGGCACGCAATCTCCTGCTTTGCGCCCCATTTTCGCCACAAGCTACGCACAGAACAACCATGGATTAATACGCCCCTAGGGACTTTGCATCAGGGGGAGAGCTACGAAAGGACCGACTGAAATGCGGGACATTAACCACCATTCCGGCATAGTGCCGATTGAAGGACGCGCCAAACAGCGCTGCCCTTTAACTTCGTTTAAAGACGATGAGAATGGCAGCCTTGTCATTTTCGCAGCTTTTATGGTTCTCGTGATTGTGACCATCGGCGGCATCGGCGTCGATCTTATGCGCTCCGAGCGTGATCGCACGATTTTGCAGCACACCCTGGACCGTGCCATTCTTTCGGCGGCGGATCTGGATCAAACACAAACCCCACAGGCTGTGGTCGATGACTACTTCGAAACCGCAGGGCTTGAGGGTTTCCTTTCAAACGTCACAGTAAATCAAGGCATCAACTACAAAACAGTTGGCGCGCAGGCACAATCTGTCACGACAACCGCCTTTATGAAGATGGCAGGCGTCGAGACACTGAATGCGACTGCTGCCGGTGTTGCAGAAGAACGTATCGCAAATGTCGAAATCTCGATGGTTCTGGATATCTCCGGTTCTATGGGCGATGGCAGCAAGATGAGCCAACTACGGGCTGCCGCAACATCGTTTGTGAACACAGTTCTTAGCCCCGAGAACGAAGATCTCGTTTCGATATCTTTGGTACCTTATTCACAGCACGTGAATGCGGGTCCGAAGATCTACAACGAGCTAAGCACAAACCACCGCCACAACTATTCCCACTGCATCGAGATGAGCGATTCATCTTATAGCGATACCGAACTTGATCTGGGTGTCACCTATGACCAGATGCAGCACTTCCAGTGGAACTACTATGGCTCAAACACTCTAACGGATACGATTTGTCCACGTTACTCTTACGAGACAATCACACCGTTTAGCCAAGATGCGAACGCTCTGAATGCTCAAATCGCGCAACTTCAGCCCCGCGCCGGTACGCAAATCTTTATGGGCATGAAATGGGCCGCGGCAATGTTGGACCCTGCTTTCAACCCGGTCGTAAACGCTCTTGTCACAAGCAACGACATTGATGATGCATTCGACAACCGTCCCGCTGCCTTTGATGATGTGCAAACGCTGAAAACTGTAGTTCTTATGACAGACGGTAAAAACAGCTCTACATCACGTATCAAAAGCTGGGCCTACGACTCAACGTCTGACTACTACCACTGGAGCCGGTATAACCTCTGGTATTACCTGTACCGCAACGTCCGCTCAAGCAGCCGTAGCTACTACTACTGGTACAAGTACGACGCAGCGCAAGGTGACGCCCTTCTAGATAACATCTGCGATGCATCCAAAGACGCAGGCATCGTTATCTGGTCCATTGGATTTGAAGTCGACGACCACGGTGCCGACGTTATGGAAAACTGTGCATCTTCGCCTAGCCACTTCTTCCGTGTCGAAGGTATCGAAATCTCAGAAGCATTTGACGCAATCGCGCGCCAGATTAACCAGCTGAGGCTCACACAATGAAAAAGCTTCTTAACATAGTCCGCAACTTCCGCAGCGGTGAGCGCGGAAATGTGACGGTCGAATTCGCACTGGTCTTCCCTGTGTTCGTTATGATCCTGACCTCAAGCATCGAGATGGGCATCATTACAGTCCGCCAAACGCTACTCGAGCGCGGTCTTGACATCGCAATGCGCGAAGTCCGCGTCGGCACTGGTGCGAACTATTCCCACGATCAAGTTCGCGCAATGATTTGCGACGGTGCGGTGGTGTTTGACGATTGTGAAGACAACCTACGTCTGGAAATGATCCCGAACGATCCACGCAATTACACCAAACTGCCAAATGCAGTTGACTGCGTGCAGCATGCAGCTGGCGGAAGCGAGCCCCTGAACCCGGTGCGCGAATTCACAGCGGGTCACTCCAATGAACTGGTCATCGTGCGGGCTTGCTTACTCTATGATCCCGTCTTCCCGACGTCCCAACTCGCACTTGATCGGACAACCGACCAGAATGGCAAAAGTGCCTTGGTCGCTGTGTCCGCCTTCACCCAGGAACCGAGGTAATCGCTATGAAACAGTTAATCCTGTCAAAACTACGCGGATTTGTACGCGGCACCAAGGGCACAGCATCCGTCGAAGCTGCGATTATCTTTCCAGTGGTCTTCTGGGCCTATGCAGCGATGTTCACCTACTTTGAAGCCTACCGCGCACAAGCGGTGGCTGAAAAGTCGGCCTATACGATCAGCGATATGATTAGCCGCGAAACTCAGGCCATCACGCCATCGTACATGACCAATGCGCGCAACATCTACAAAGATCTCTCCGGTCTTAGCCCGGGTGAAACCGCGTTGCGTGTGACACTTCTGCGTTGGGATGGAGACCAAAACAGGTTTAAAGTGGATTGGTCGCAGCGCCGCGGTGATATTCCAAAGCTTCGCACGCGCGATGTGAAAGAATATGACGACCTTCTACCAACACTGATCAACAACGAACGGATCATTCTGGTTGAAACAGCGTCTGACTATGACCCTGCCTTCAGCGTTGGCCTTGCGCCACGTGTGATCGAAACCTTCGTCTACACGCGCCCACGCTATGCACCACAAATCGTGTGGGACGCGAACGGTTAACCCCCGTTCAAGACCTAAAGTAACAAATGCCGCGCCGAGGTATCTCTGGCGCGGCGTTTTGCTTTTAAGACGTCAAATCACGCTCTGCGATAAGAATGGCCAAAGCTTCCGCCATTCCTTTGGTTTGCGGCGCTCCTGTTACTCCACCGATGCCGATGCGTTTGGAAAAACACCAATACAAACCCGGCGACCAACGCCGTGGCCCGTTTTCTTTGGTGGACACCAAAAACCCGTTAGACGGTTTAAACGCGAAAGGGCCGCGCTCGACCTTCGCTATGTTGGCAATCTCAGCCAGAATGATCCCGTCCTTCACGCGCAACTGCGTCTTGGTCAACTCGATCACTTGCGCCGTTGCCGCAAAAAGCCGACTAGCGGCAAGCAAGACAGCAATGCCACACAATAACAACGCAATCTGCGAAATGCTGAAAGGCACCGACAAAGCGAGATAGATCAAAAGCCCGCCAAGAATGCTTAACATCACGACCCCAGTCCAACGACGTGGTGGCGATGCGGCAAGAGTTGCAATCACAGGATCAGACATTTGTAAGGCCTTTACGGATGGAGAGCGTTTCGACACCCCCTACCCCTATCACTCGACGATTGCGAGACCCTAGACATGCAACCGTTGCCTAACGCCGCACAGGCACTTCTGCGCCAGGTTCTTCTGGCTCGTCATCTGTCATTTCAGCCGGAAACCCGGGCGCGGTCACGTCTAGCCCCGTAACCTCTTCCAAACGCTTGATTATATTGGGGGAAAGTTCACGCGGACCGAACCGTTCTATTCCGTCGTTAAAGATATCAATCAACAAAGGGTTCAACTGCAAAGGTACATTCGCACGATCTGCGACCGCTTGGAAAAGACCGATATCTTTGGCCACAAGGTCCATCGTAAAGGAAATATCGCGACTTCCATTCAAAATGACCTGACTTTCCGTTTCATGTACAAAAGAGGTGCCTGACGAAATGCGGATCGCCTCATATGCGGTTGCAAGATCCATGTTCGCCCCTTTGGCGACCGTCAAAGCCTCGGCACAAGACACCAGATTGGCCGTCGCCAGATAATTGGTAATCACTTTCAAAATGCTGGCAGAACCAAGATCACCCGTGTGTAAAACCCGCCGCCCCATAATTGTAAGAAGCGGTAAAATGCGATCAAAAGTTTCACGTTCGCAGCCCGCAAATATCGAAATATTGCCCGTATCTGCTCGATGACATCCCCCAGATACAGGACAGTCCACCGCCGCGCCACCGGCAGCGATTACAAGCGCGCCAAGGCGTTTGACTTCGGCTTCATCTGTAGTGGACATTTCCATCCAGATTTTGCCGTCCCGTACTTCCCCAAGCATCTCTTGCATTACCGCATCAGATGCTGCGGGGCTTGGAAGACAGGTAATAACCGCATCACATGTGCGCATCATTTCAGCAGCGCTTTGCC
>CBFIGL010000004.1:116653-155694 GCA_965662135.1 Planktotalea sp.
CACCGCATCAGATGCTGCGGGGCTTGGAAGACAGGTAATAACCGCATCACATGTGCGCATCATTTCAGCAGCGCTTTGCCCGTCTTTCGCGCCTTGTGCGACAAACTTTGACACCAGTGCCGCATCAAGGTCATGCACCCGCAAATCCACACCGTTGCGCAGCAAACTTCCCGATAGCTTCCCGCCGACATTTCCTAGCCCGATAAATCCGATTTTCATTCTTGTCTCCTTCATTTGGCAACCTTTGTGAAAGCCCCCTTACGACCCGTCTCGCCCATTCGCGACGCTGACATCTTTTTGCAAATGGTCGAACATTTGAGTTTATTGGCAAGATGAAGCAAACCCCGCGCGCAAAATAACCAAACTTTAAGGTTAATGGCTTAGCGATGCCCTACCCGGACAGCTGGAGAGCGACCCCGGGCGCAAGGTGAAGCCCTGATTGGCCTGATGTCAGTAGACCCCCGCCGATCAGGGTGACCGACCTAACCGCTCTTCATCTTGCCAATAAACTCAAATCCATCACTTGCAGCGCGTGCGCGCTCGGGTAGTCTTGGACGATGAGCTATTTACCCAATCACCCCGCACGCACTGATGACGTCGACGCGGGAATAGATGTGACGGACGACTTCGAGCGCTTCACACAGCGCAACGATGTGTTCACACGTGCCTTTTGGGATGATACCGTTCGCAGCAAGAAAACTGACGGCTTCTTTGCATCCTACAGAATGGAAGCTGCCCCACGGCGTGGTGATGGTTTCACCCAACGTGATTTCGCATTGCGCAATGCATCTTGGCTGATTTCCGATGTCATGTCCGGCAGAGGTGGCGAAACTGGAAAGCGCGAAGGTTTCCAAGCTCCAATCGCTTATGACACACCCGTCGCTGCTGAACAGGCCACCGTGGATGATCCGGCAAGGATGAGCGCTGAAATCAAGCGCATTGCAGAATTTTTTGGGGCGGATCTTTGCGCTGTGACCGAGCTTGATGAGCGCTGGCTCTATGCCTCGCGCGTCGACACCCGCGACATGAGCGAAGCCCCCAATGATCTGCCAAACGGCATCTCCCATGTGATCGTGCTTGGTCATCAGATGGATGAAGAACTGGTCGCGACCTACCCTTCAGCCTTGGCAGGTGCTGCGACCGGGCGCGAATACAGTCACGAAGCCGCAATCGTCATGCAACTGGCCGCCTACATTCGCAATCTGGGTTATGACGCGGTCGCATCGATGAATGATACAGGATTGGTCATTCCATACGCCTTGAAGGCCGGATTGGGGGAATACGCGCGTAATCAGATGGTGATCACTCCTCAGTTTGGTCCGCGCCTCAGGTTTTCTAAAATATTCACGTCCTTACCACTGCAACCCGATTCCCCCAAAAAGCTGGGCGTTGCCGAGTTTTGCAATATTTGCACGAAATGCGCAGACGCATGCCCCGTCAAAGCACTTCCGTTCGGCGCGCCAGAGGTATCAACACAAACCTCGTCCATCAAAGGCGTTCGCAAGTGGACGTCCGACGCGGAAAAATGTTTCGGGTTTTGGGCAAAAATGTCCACGGATTGTGCGATTTGCATGCGTGTTTGTCCGTTCAATCGGAACTTTTCAAAATGGCAACATAAGCTTTGGCTTAAACTTGCCCTTTCGCCACTCCGCAAAGTCGCGCTTTGGCTTGATAAGGATCGCGGGGCGCGCGTGAAACCCGCGGCCTGGTGGTCAAAACAGACGAGATAAGTCCTGTGATCTGTAAAGATGTCACCTAACAGAACAGGGTTTGCGCGTGTCAAAGCACATTGAACACCCGTTCGTAAATTTTCGAAAAACCAGAACATTCGTTCTGAATGTCCGCCCAATAACATAACTCGAGAGTTTGACAGGCGGAATTTCAATCTCCATGTGGAAGATAATTCTGCATAGCGCGCGCGAGCTACCCCGCGCAACTAGGAGTAAGTCATGTTCGAAACTATTCTCAACGTCACCAGCTGGGATATTACACCAAAGCCTGCGTCTGTTGTCCTTGCTTTAGGCTTGGGTCTTTTGTTTGGTATCCTCGCGGAGCGCACGAAGTTCTGTTTTCGCAGCGCATTGATCGGCGAACAGAAACGCACATCCATGGGGGTCTGGATGATCGCACTGGCATTTGCGATCATCGGCACACAGCTTGCTGTCTTTGCAGAGCTGATCACATTCGACGAACACCGTTTTTACGCTTCTAGCCTACCGATTGTAGCAATCATTGCTGGGGGCTTGATGTTTGGCGCAGGTATGGTTCTGACCCGTGGTTGTGCCTCTCGCCTCACTGTCTTGGCAGGCACAGGAAACTTACGCGCGCTGTTTGTTATGATCATTTTCGCAATCACAGCGCATGCCGCCTTGAAAGGTGTTTTGGCCCCTGTTCGCACCAGCCTTGGATCCGTTACGGTTGATTTGGGAAGTGTCACAGGTTTTGCGGCTTTGCCCGGCGGCGCAGTTTTCTGGAGCGCACTTCTTGCCGTAACCGCATTGTTTCTTGGCTTGCGTTCCGACGCGCGTGCTGCAACGCTTACGATTGCTGCTTTGCTTGGACTTTTGGTTCCTGCGGCATGGGTCGGCACGGGCTTTGTGCTGTTTGACGAGTTCGATCCTATCGCGCTGGAGAGCCTGTCGTTCACTTCTCCCATGGCGGACAGCCTGTTCTGGTCGGTTGCATCCACATCGATCCCTGCCGGTTTTGGCACAGGGTTGATAGGCGGGGTTTTGGCTGGCGCGTTGCTAGCGTCTTTGGTGTTCGGCAGCTTCAAATGGCAAAGCTTTGAAGGTCCTGCTCAAACAGGGCGCTACATTGGCGGCGCGATTTTGATGGGTCTGGGCGGCGTTCTAGCAGGTGGATGTACAGTTGGCGCAGGTTTGGCTGGCATCCCGACGCTAAGCTTTGCCGCGTTGATCGCGCTTATCACGATTGCAATAGGTGCTTTGGCAACAAACCGCGCGCTTATTCTTGCGAATGATCGCGGATACGGCGCACCATCCACCACACCAACAGGACTACCGGCAGAGTAACAGCTGCCGTTAGCACCCCTTTGCTGGTGCCTGCTAGACCTGTCAGCGGGTAAAGCAGGTAACTGACCAGCGAAACCGCGTAGTAACTGATCGCGACCACAGAAAGACCTTCGACTGTTTGTTGCAACCGCAGTTGAAGGTCTGCGCGTTTGTTCATGCTTTCCAGCAGTTTCTGGTTCTGCGCAGAGCGATCGACATCCACCCTTGTACGCAAAAGCTGTGAAGCACGTACAGCGCGTTCTGACATTGTCTCAAGCCGCGCTTGCGTGGCCTTGACCGTACGCATCGCAGGGTCAAAACGGCGCATCATAAATTCTGCAAGCGTTTGACGACCTTCCCAAGGGAATTCCCGCAAAGCTTGAATGCGCTGGTTTACAATCGCTTCGTATGCGCCCGTTGCCCCGAACCGAAACGACGCCTTGGCTTGCAAGCCTTCCAATTCGGCAGAGATGCGTAACAACTCGTCCAATTGACCCACAGCATCATCACCATTGGTTTGCATTTGCCCCATCAGTTGGGTTAGTTCAAAGTCAAGTGGCCCCATGCGTTTGCTAAGGTCACGGGACTTGGCAAGGCCAAGCATCGACATCGCTTTATAGGTTTCCACCTCAAACAGACGTTGCACAATACGGCCAGTGCGCCCCTGCCCGACACCATCTGCGATGAACACGGCAAAGCGGGCGTGACCGGCCTCATCAATATGAAAATCACCACCAATAACCGCAGATCCGTCCAGAACAGAGCTTGCCGCAAGGCTTTCGCGCACGAACCACTCCGAGAGTTTTTCACGCATTATCCCAGTGTCGCGTTGTGGCTCGATCCGTAAAAGACAGGAAGTGATCCGAAGTCCGGGTGCTTCTCCAAGCCAGTCTTCAGGAAAGAATGCGAAATCCGTAGGGTCGAATGCGCGATCGCTCAACCCGTCCACCAGCAAGGTGAAGGTCACAAACTCTGTGTGACGCTCCCACTTTAGGCGGTGTTTTCCAAGCGTGCCAAAGTAGTGCGTTGCGCCGGGTTGCGGGTGAGGTGCGCCGTAGCGATCCAATAATTTGGTCAGATGATCGATATCCGCCTGCACCGCATCCACACCTGCCTTTTGACGATGTTTCAGCGCAAGAAAAACCGCCCGAGACCCCGGTGAAAGGGTTGGAAACGGACGGGCATGCAACTCATTCGAGAGTTGAAAACGCAGCGGATGGTCTTGAACGGGAGGCACGGGCAATCACCTATTAGCGAAACGATACGTCGTGTGTAACTTGCCCGCGCCCTTCTGAAAAGAAAATAATCGTTCAATTATAATGCGTTAAGAGAATACTTTCGTATACAGCGCTTTAATGCTCATTTTATGAGCTGCACGCGCTCAAAGCCGTTTGCGCGCTTGGTCGTTAAACTGCGCAGCTTGGGTCCCTGCATTGCTTTTTACAGTTACAGAGGCTCCGGCAATCTCGCCACCGCTTACCGTAATTTCACGCGCACCGCCGGTGTCATCTAATCCAAAGTAAAGGCGACAACTTGATCTTTCGGTAGCACACGCAGGCCAAGGCTCAAGGCTTTATCGCCATCAACAACAGCTAGGGATTGCGATACCATCGCTTGCCCTGCAACAAGTTCAAAAGGTTGAAACACTTCCACCCCAACACCACTGGCAGTGATGTCGAAAATCAAACCACCTACTGAGCCCTCTAGATTGATTGATACTGTCAGCGGTCCAGTCAAGCACTCGGAGATTGAAGTGATCTCAAACCGATCCTTGGGTGCCCCTTCGATGAAGCGTAGGTTGACGTCTGCAAAAACAGACGTGTTACAAAGGGTCAAGGCGGCAGAAAGCGGGATCAGTTTCATAGTCAGCATTCCTTTTTGTTAGGGAATTTCGTAACTCGAACCGCCCAAAAGGAAATGGCTTTCAAAAAAAGCCCCGCCAAATTGGCAGGGCTTTTCCATCGTCTTAACGCCAAGATCTAGTCGATCAACGGTAAGAGCTTATTCAGGCTTTCTTTCGCATCACCGTAGTACATGCGCGTGTTCTCTTTGTAGAACAGCGGGTTTTCGATGCCGGAATAACCCGTACCTTGACCACGCTTGGACACGAACACCTGCTTGGCTTTCCAACACTCAAGCACTGGCATGCCTGCGATGGGCGAGTTGGGATCGTCCTGCGCAGCCGGGTTCACGATGTCATTGGAGCCGATCACAATCGCGACGTCCGTATCAGGGAAGTCCTCGTTAATCTCGTCCATCTCCATTACGATGTCATAGGGCACTTTGGCTTCCGCCAGAAGCACGTTCATGTGACCCGGAAGACGACCCGCAACAGGGTGGATCGCAAAGCGTACGTTCTTGCCCTGCGCGCGCAACTTGCGCACCAGTTCCGCAACAGCCGCTTGCGCTTGCGCAACCGCCATACCGTAGCCCGGAATGATGATGACACTGTCAGCTTCATTCAACGCAGCGGCAACACCGTCTGTCTCGATTGCAACTTGCTCGCCCTCGACTGCCATCTGTTCACCCGCAGGGCCGCCGAAGCCACCCAAGATGACAGAGATGAACGAACGGTTCATCGCCTTACACATAATGTAGGACAGGATCGCGCCAGAAGAACCGACAAGTGCACCAACGACGATCAACAGGTCGTTCCCAAGGGAAAAACCAATCGCCGCCGCTGCCCAGCCAGAGTAGCTGTTAAGCATGGACACAACAACCGGCATATCCGCGCCGCCGATGCCCATAATCAGGTGATAGCCAATGAACAACGCTGCCAAAGTCATCAAGAACAGCGGGAAGAACCCACCGGTGTTCATGTACCAAATCAAGCAAATCAGCGATAGGATTGCAGCGCCTGCGTTGAGCATGTGACCACCCGGAAGCTTCGTCGCTGCACTATCCACTTTGCCTGCCAGTTTGCCGTAAGCAATGACAGAGCCTGTGAACGTGATCGCACCGATGAAGATGCCAAGGAACAATTCAACCCGCAGAATGCCGATCTCGACGCCGTCTTTCTTCGCCAAAAGTGCAGCAAAACCTTCCAGCGCTTTCTTGCTCGCATCGTCCATCGCCAGCACGCGGCCAAGTTCGATATGCGCGATCAAGCCGACGAATACCGCCGCAAGACCCACAAGCGAGTGCATCGCAGCCACCAGTTCGGGCATCTGCGTCATTTGCACTTTGGTCGCCAGTTGATAGCCAATCGCGCCGCCGCCAATGATCATTAGGATCGAAAGCAACCAGTAGCCAGACCCCGGCCCGACCAGCGTTGCCGCAACCGCCAATGCCATGCCGACAATGCCGTACCATACCGCGCGTTTCGCGCTTTCTTGCCCCGACAAACCGCCCAAGGACAGGATGAAGAGAACCGCTGCAACGACATACGCTGCTGTTGTAAAACCAAATTCCATTTATCTAGCCCCGCTTCAAGATTTCTGGAACATGGCGAGCATACGCCGTGTCACAAGAAAGCCGCCGAAAATGTTGATGCCTGTCATAAAGACTGACACAGCTGCGAGCAGAATCACCAGATAAGAACCAGAGCCGATTTGCATCAGCGCGCCCAGAATGATGATCGAAGAGATCGCATTCGTCACCGCCATCAGCGGTGTGTGCAAGGAATGCGCCACGCCCCAAATGACTTGGAAGCCAACGAAGACTGACAAGACAAAGACGATAAAGTGCTGCATGAAGCTTGCCGGTGCCACAAGGCCAACCGCAAGCAATAGAACCGCTCCAACCGTTAGCAAAGTTACCTGCTGCTTGGTCTGCGCTTTGAACGCGGCCACTTCGGCTGCGCGCTTTTCTTCTGCCGTCAGCTCTTTGATCGGCTCTTTCTTCTGCGCCGCAATCGCCTGAACTTTTGGTGGTGGCGGTGGGAAGGTGATCTCTTTTTCAAACGTCACAGTCGCGCCGCGAATGACATCGTCTTCCATGTCGTGATTGATCTGGCCGTCCTTTTCAGGGGTCAGGTCGGTCATCATGTGACGGATGTTGGTCGCATAAAGCGTCGATGCTTGCGCGGCCATACGCGATGGGAAATCGGTGTAACCAATAATGGTCACGCCATTGTCGGTGACAATCTTCTCGTCCATCACAGTCAGCTTACAGTTGCCGCCCTTCTCTGCGGCAAGGTCCACGATAACCGAACCCGGCTTCATGCTTTCAACCATATCTTTGGTCCAAAGCTCTGGCGCTTCGCGGTTCGGGATCAGGGCTGTCGTGATGACGATATCCATGTCCGGCGCAACTTCGCGGAACTTCGCAAGCTGCGCAGCCGCAAACTCAGGGCTGGACACAGCAGCGTAACCACCTGTTGCAGCGCCATCTGCCTGCTCTTCTTCAAAATCAAGGAAGACGAACTCGGCACCCATGCTTTCGACCTGCTCGGCCACTTCGGGGCGCACGTCGAACGCATATGTAATCGCGCCAAGGGATGTGGATGTGCCAATCGCGGCCAATCCAGCAACGCCCGCGCCCACAACCAGAACCTTTGCTGGCGGAACCTTACCCGCCGCAGTGATCTGACCAGTGAAGAAACGTGGGAAGTTGTTACCCGCTTCAATAACCGCGCGGTAGCCTGCGATGTTCGCCATAGAGGACAGCGCATCCATCTTCTGAGCACGAGAAATACGCGGAACCATTTCCATGGCAATCACGTTCGTGCCTTTCTTCTTCGCCGCGTCCATCCCGCCTTCGTTCGCCGCTGGAGAGAAGAAGGAAATCAAGGTTTGACCTTCACGCATACGCTTTAGCTCAGCCGCTTCGGGCTGACGGACTTTGGCAACAATGTCAGCCTCTTTCCAAAGGGCCGCGGCGGTCTTAACGACCTCAACGCCAGCTTCTTTGTATAAAGCGTCCGAGAAACCGGCATTCGCGCCAGCACCCGTTTCTATAATACAGTCGTATCCGAGTTTCTGGAGCTGCTTTGCGCTGTCAGGCGTCATGCCTACGCGGTTCTCCCCCTCGAACACTTCCTTAGGTGTTCCGATTTTCAATGGTTTATCCCCTTGTGATAGTCCAAGCCCAGTCGTTGTCGCGTCATTGCCAAGTCATTGACCAAGAATGACAATGTTGCTTTGATGATTAAAGGCCACATCGCCTGCGTGCAAGCGCGTGTCGCAATATGACAGATGGGTGTCGCAAATTACTCGAAAGACCCTAGATCCAACGCCTAACCTTTTGACAATACTTCGCAAAATCTGCACGAAAGGCTACGCGCAGGCGGTTTTCTTCCGGCACAATAAAGCGTTTTTCCAGTATACTTATGAATACCGGAATAAGTGGCAGCGCTAACACCGCATCCCAACGCAGAATCAGCCCCGTGAAGATCAAGATATCACCCACGTAGATCGGATTTCGGCTGCGCTTGAATATCCCCGATGTGACCAATTTAGACGCCTCAAGATGTGGGATCACGGTTGTTGCATGTTTTCGCATCTCGGTGATGGCTAAAAGCATCAACAACACGCCGCCTCCAATAAGAAGACCACTGGCAAAGTCTGACCATGCACCGGCGATGCTAAGATTGAACGTCAAATAGCGGCTTTGCAGCCAGGCCAACAGACAAAAAAAACCCAACCAAACTGGCGGAATATCCACCCATTTAAGCATCGGGGATATATCCAGCATGTGACGACCAACCACGCAGGCCGGTTTGCAGGACCAACACGTTTTCACGCCCCATCACGCGCGCAGCAAAGGCCGCTTGCGCCGAGAGTGATCCAGTATTGCACACCAGAACAACTATGCCGGTTTCGGGCAATTCATCCAAACGCGCAGGGATTTCACGCCACTCGATGTTCACAGCACCCGGAATTGTTTCTTGCTTAAATTGTTCCGCGTCACGGGCGTCCACGAAATACACGGAATGAAACACGTCTTCGGTAAGCTGTTCAGGTAGAATAATGCCCGCATCATAGGTGGCAAAATCCATATAGTCGATAATGTCTTCCGACAGATCATCAGCCGCCAAAGGTGCGGCCAAAGCAGTCAAAAGGGTCGCCGTTTTCAATATATGATTCATTCGAATTCCATTTCTTCATAGACACGGCCCGCGTTCTTGGTCGCAAGCTCTTCAAAGGTATCAAGCAAAGCGTAGGGCGATTGATCGATGTAGTAGGCGTCCGCCAAATCCCCGCCTTCGTCCAAATGCGCGCCAATTTTCTCGCGGAGATAAACCAGATAATCACGGGTGTAGCGGCGCACTTGGGCAAGGTTCGTCGGATGCCCATGACCGGGGATGATGTAGGTCGGGTTCAGCGGTTCAAAGCCCGTCTCCCATGTCTCGATCCAGCAGCTAGTACAGGTGTCGGGGAAGATAGGCGGCATGCGCTCATGAAACGCAATGTCACCTGCGATCATCATGGACCATTGGGGAATCCACACTTGCGTGTCACCGGGACCATGCGCAGGCCCAAGGTGCAAAACTTCAAGCGTGACATCTCCCATTGTAATGGTCTCTGCCTCTGCAAAGGTGCGCGTCGGTTCCACAACGCGCGTACCTTCTGCGCGATCACGGTTATAGCGCTTCATCCCTTCCAGAATTTGAAATCCGTTTTCAGCGACCTCGTGGGCGGCATCTTCGTGCATCAAAATATCAACACCTTGATCCGCCCAATAGGAATTGCCAAGAATCGCATGGCCCTGCCCGTTTTCATTGATCACCAGCTTCACTGGCTGATCGGTTACAACTTTGATCTCATCATGTAACGCTTTGGCAAGAAGCGCGGACGCTCCGCCGTTGATAACAACCACCCCATCGCCTGTCACCACAAAGCTTAGGTTATTGTTATGCCCCGCATTTTCGTAAGTCGGCGGAGCTGTCGCGCCGATTGCGGAAAACACGTGTGGAATGACTTCGACAGGTTTCGAGTAAAGCTCAGATTGCGGATATTGATCGGCTATATCTTCGCTAGCGAAAACCGGACTGCTGAGAACAGCAGCAAGAGTGAGGAATGTACGCATTTAGGCCTCCTGTATTCACCTTACATATTCACAGGTTTGAATAGGTAAGTAAAGTGACGGCACGGCGCGTCTTGTCACACTGCGATAGCACGATAGTGTGACGTCAAAGGGAGAACACGTCATGGATTTGAACGGTAAGCACGCATTGATCACAGGTGGCGGCACGGGCATTGGCCTTGCGATTGCCAAAGCACTGGCAGACGCCGGTGCAGAGGTCACAATTACAGGTCGGCGCAAAGAGGTCTTGGACAAGGTTGCAGGCGGTCGCATTCACGCGCTGGCGATGGACGTTGCTGATGAAGCCTCGGTGGTGGAGGGTTTCGCAAGCGCAGTCGCGGCGCGTGGACCAATTGCGATTTGCGTCGCTAATGCAGGTATCGCAGAGGGCAAAGCGCTGCATAAAATGGACATGGCATTCTGGCGCAAGGTCATAGGCATTAACCTTGATGGCGCCTATCTGACCATGCGCGAAGCGATGAAAAGCATGACCGGGTTGGAGTATGGCCGTGTGATTGCTGTCGCTTCAATTGCGGGGATCAAAGGTTTGCGCGGCGCACCTGCGTACACCGCATCCAAACACGGAATGATAGGCCTTATCAGAGGGTTAAGCGAAGACTACATGGGCTCGCCCATCACCTTCAACGCAATTTGTCCTGGCTATGTGGATACGGCGATTGTTTCAGAGAACACCGTTTCCATCGCTGCGCGTGCTGGGATCAGTGAAGAACAAGCTCTGAAAATGATGGTGAAGACAAACCGCCACCAACGCTTGATCACTCCGGAAGAGGTGGCGCATACGGCGATGTATCTGTGCGATGAAAACTCCGGCTCGATCAACGGTCAAACCATGGAGATCGCGGGCGGTCAGATGTAATGCTGAGCCGCGCAGAGCTAAACGACTTTTGCAGATCCTTGCCCCAAAGCACGCATGTAGTGCAGTGGGGCAATTCGGATGTTTGGAAAGTCGGCGGCAAGCTATTTGCCCTGCTTGGTTGGTCGGATGGCGATAGCGCGGCGACGTTCAAGGTTAGCGATTTAGCCTACGAGGTGCTAAGCGATATGCTGGGCATTCGTCCTGCGCCCTACCTTGCGTCACGCGGGATGAAATGGGTGCAAGTCTATGGCGACCCCGGGTTGCCGGATGATCAGTTACGCGCGCACATTGAAGTGAGCTATGAGATGATCAAAGCCAAGCTGACAAAGAAAAAGCGTGCCGAGCTGGGTTTGACCTGAAGGAGCGCGCGTTGCGCGCGCCGGTTTGAGCCCGCTTGCGCGGGCGGATTTGCCTCCGGCGGGGATATTTTTAGAAAGAGGAAACAAAGCCGCGTTAAGCTTGTAGGCCTTTTCCGAGCAATCGAGCAAGTTGGGAGGTGCGCGCCTTATACTCAGCATAGGTTGGCAGCGGTGTTTTTAGACCTTCATAGGACGACATGATCGTTCGCGCAGTGAGTTCCGGAGTGTCGCATACAATACGCCTAGCGGTGTTTTCTTGTTCAAGCCACTTACTGAAAGCGTAGTTAATTCGGGCTGCTATCTTGTCAGCCGCGTCTTTCATACTGTCGTTCGTTATTGCCATCAGTTCATCGCCATGCTTCGCATCCAGAAGGATAGCCTTGATGCCATCAGGATCGAAAGCATCGAAAACCCTTTGCAGGACTTGGGTTGCAGGGCCTGAAACCGCAAGAATTCGATCAATACTATCGGCAACTTTTGTCAGATAACCAATCGCCAGGAAACGGAAAACGTCTTCTTTGCTTTGGAAATGCAAATACAGAGCTGGACGGGACATGCCAGCCTTTTGTGCGATCAATTGCATCGATGTTTTACGAAACCCGTGTTCGGCAAAGACCTGAAACGCCGCCTGTGCGATTGATTTTTGTTTATCTGGATCAGTGGTTTCGCTGCTCATAGACCCGTTCTGACAAAATGATCAAATTTTGTCAATTGACACCCTGACATTAAAGGCTAATTTTGTCAGGACAGTTTAGGAGAATGACCCATGACAACCAGACTCACAGTAAATGGTGAAACGCGCAGCGTCGATTTACCCGATGACGTCCCGCTTCTTTGGGTCTTGCGTGATGAATTGAACCTGACTGGGACAAAGTTCGGCTGTGGTGTGGCGGCTTGTGGATCTTGCACGGTTCACATTGACGGTGTCGCAGTGCGATCCTGCCAGACGGCCCTGTCTGATGTAGACGGCGAGGTTACGACGATCGAAGGTCTGGGCACACCGGAAGCGCTACATGCGTTGCAGGCCGCGTGGATCGAGCATCAAGTCGCGCAATGCGGTTACTGTCAATCGGGTCAGATCATGCAAGCCGCCAGTCTTTTGGCAGAGAACCCGGATCCGAGTGATGAAGATATCGACGACGCGATGCAGGGCAACCTATGTCGATGCGGCACTTACCCGCGCATCCGCGCGGCCATCCATACTGCTGCAAAAGCAACGCAGGGAGCGTAAACCATGGCCTCTTTCAAGAAAATTGCGCGTCGTACGTTTCTGATCGGTTCTGCTGCTATTGTTGGCGGCGTTGCCTTTGGCGCATACAAATACACCCGCCCGTTGGTTAGCCCAATTGAAGCGGGTCCGAACGAAGCCGCGTTAAACCCGTTTATTTTCATCGACCAAACGGGCGTTACGATCATCACACCGCGCGCAGAAATGGGGCAAGGCGTGCATACAACCCTGGCAGCCCTTGCAGCAGAAGAACTTGATATCGCTTGGGAAGATGTGCGCGTGCTACACGGCCCCCCAGCTGCGGCCTATTACAATAGCGCTTTGATGCAGGCGGCGCTGCCTATTCCAGAATATTCCAAAAGCGCGTTTATGACGACGGTCTCAGAAGCTCTTGGTCAATCGAACAAGTTGCTGGGCTTGCAATTGACGGGTGGCTCTACCTCGATGATGGACGGCTATGAACGCTTGCGCCATGCTGGCGCATCTGCGCGCGAAACGCTGAAATTGGCCGCCGCAGGTGCGCTTGGGGTCTCCGCAAACAGGTTGAAAACCTTGAACGGGCGTATCTTCGCGCCGGACGGAAATTCTGTCAGCTATTCTGACATGGCATCGCTTGCTGCCAAGATTGATCCCCCGCAAATTGAACTACGTCCTAAGTCCGAGTGGAAATTTATCGGCAAAACCATGCCCCGCGTTGATGTGTTGGGCAAATCTACCGGCACGGCGGAATTCGGCATTGATGTGCGCGCCGAGGGGATGAGGTTCGCAACGATCCGAATGAATCCGCGCCTTGGTGCGCCAATGAAATCCATGGATTCCAGTGCGGCAGAAAGCATGGCAGGCGTTGAAAAAATTATCGCTTTGAAAGGTGGCTACGCGGTTGTGGCCACGAACACTTGGCTGGCCTTTCAAGCCGCTGACGCGGTCAAGGCAGAGTGGGACGACGCACCCTACCCCGCAGATCAAGCAGCAATCTGGACGGCCATTGAAGCCAGCTTTGACAGTAAACCAAACTCGACCCTGCGCGATGATGGTGATGCAGATACAGTGATCGAAGGTGCCACCGAAATCACCGCAGAATACCGTATGCCCTTCCTTGCCCATTCCACCATGGAACCTATGAATGCGACGGCGCTTTATACACAAGATGCGTTAGAGCTTTGGTGTGGCAATCAAGGACCGACAGCCATGCGCGATCAATGTGCAGCGCTGGTTGGACTATCGCCAGAGCAAGTGACGCTGCACACGACCTTGATGGGTGGTGGCTTCGGGCGGCGCAGCGAGCTGGACTTCGGGCTCTATGCCACAGAAATTGCGAAAGAAATGCCGGGCGTTCCGGTTCAGGTGACTTGGACACGTGAAGAAGACATGACGCATGACACCTATCGCCCGGCCGCGATCGGTCGTTACAAGGGGGCCGTGAAAGACGGCAAAGCGGTTTTGTTGGATGCAAAGGTTGCTGCACCATCCGTGACCGCAAGTGCCATGACACGGCTTTTAGGCTACGCCCCACCCGGTGCGGACAAAGTACATGTGGAAGGGGCTTTCGATCAGCCTTACAAAATCCCCAATTACCGTGTCACGGGCCATTTAACGGATATGAAAATTCCCTTGGGTTTTTGGCGCTCGGTCGGGAATTCGGTCAATGCTTTCATGCATGACAGTTTCTTGGATGAACTGGCCCATGCCGCAGGTGCTGACCCGCTAGAGTTTCGTCTGGACATGATGCGAAATGAGCATGCGCCCTCGGCGGCGGTGCTTGAAGCTGTGCGCGATATGTCCGGCTGGACGGGTAAGACAGAGGCAGGCATCGGACGTGGCGTTGCCTTTGCCCATAGCTTTGGCACACCTGTTGCACAGGTGATTGAAGTCATCGACGAAGATGGCTCGATCCGCATGAACCGCGCATGGATCGCGGCTGATCTTGGAACAGTGCTTGATCCGGGCAACCTTGAGGCGCAACTTTATGGCGGAATGATCTATGGCCTCTCTGCGGCCGCCTTTGGCGAAATTACCTTTGCAGATGGTCGTGTAGAGCAGGAAAACTTCCCCGACTACGATGCTTTGCGCATCCACAATGCACCTGTTACCGAAGTGCGCGTTCTGGAAAGCGGTGGCCACATCGGCGGTGCGGGCGAACCGGGCACACCGCCCTCTATGTCAGCGCTGACCAATGCGATCTTTGATCT
Organism: Planktotalea sp.; assembly: GCA_965662135.1. Classification (GTDB taxonomy): domain Bacteria; phylum Pseudomonadota; class Alphaproteobacteria; order Rhodobacterales; family Rhodobacteraceae; genus Planktotalea. The sequence continues at coordinate 131,287 of CBFIGL010000004.1, forward strand.
GACTGGCGAGCGTGCGCGCACGCTACCACTCATGCATGAGTTCGATTTACTGGTCTAAACTTATATGACTTTTGAAAACAAAGCGCGTTTCAGCACCCTGAGGCGCGCGTTTTCACTTCAGACGACTTTGCCCTATGGCTGACACAAACCGCCTAAAACTATCCATAAATTGTGCGAAAGCGCGCGCAAAAGCGCCTTTATCCAATTGTATCCATTTTGGAAACGCCAAGGAAGCGCACTGTTTCCAACGCAGGCTTCAAGAATGGATGGCGCTTATGCCCAATGGATATCTTTGTACACTAGGCGATGCTTCGCTAGATGTGAATGACACCATAGATGCAACGCAGGTCTTTTTCACTATCGGTGCAACAATTGGTGCAGGCGGTTGGAATTGGCCCGGGGTTTGGGCTGGCAATGGCACCTTCTATTCCAACATCAATGACACCGGCACCTACTACGAAGGAACAGATGGCAACGTCTATTTCATACCAACCAACTGGTTCACAACCAGCGGCACTGCCTATGTCACCTCTGCGCCGGCTTTCACACTTTCCACGATTGTGAATGGCACCAGCGGCGCTGATGTCATTGATGCAAGTTACACTGAAAGCGATGGGGAACAGGTCGATGCGAGCGATGGCACTGGCCCATCCGGCAACGAAGATACAATCAGCGCGGGCGATGGCAATGACACGCTTTATGGAGATAGCGACAATATTTCCCCCGGGGGCGCGGCCGGGAATGACGGTATTCTTGGAGGGGCCGGGAACGACGTTATCTTCGGTGAAGATGGCGCAGACACTATTCGCGGCAATGGCGGATCGGACACGATCCAAGGCGGCGATGGCGCTGACACGATCCGTGGCGACGGCGGAAACGACCAAATAGACGGTGGCCAAGGCAATGATACAATTGCAGGCGATGCCGGTGCCGATACTATTCGCGGTGGTGCAGGCAATGATAGCATAGATGAAAACGCCGGTAACGACTTGATCGGTGCAGGTCCTGCAAGTGATACCACAACGCTTGATTGGGCGCACTTGACGAAAACGGTAGTTTCGCCATCGCTGGCGCAAGCGAAACAATGAACGTCACAATCACCACAACGACGAACGCCTCCGGCCAAACTGCAAACGTTCAGTCGTCAGGTTCACCCTCTGCGGATGGCCTTTGGGTGTCAGGCATCACAGATCCAGTTACGACCACAATGACCTTTGACAGCCTGATCGAAAACGCCAATTTCGAAATTTAAGACATCGACCAGAACACCGGATCATGGGACGACCGGCTAACGATTGTCGCGCTTGATCAAGACGGCAACCAAGTGCCTCTGGTCTTCTCTGATCTGGACGGTTTGCATTCGGTCAGTGGCGACGATCTAAACGCAGATGGAAACGCCAGCACTGGCGTTGAAACCAATGGAGCCGACGATTCCGTCACCGTCGATATCGCAGGCCCCGAAGGGCTTGCAGCGTTATCTGAGGCCTCCTGAACAGACCTGTTTCGCGTCTTTCCGGCTTTGGAAAACGACCCTTACGCACATGGACGCAGCGCTTATACTTGCTTGAAAGCCAATGAAACCAAGCTGCACATAGAAGAAATCGCTATGGCGAATGCTTGGGTTCAAAACAGACGTGCGGCCTAGGCACGCGCTTTCGCAAAAGCGTCAACAGCTTGCCCAAAGGCTGTAAACAATGGACGCGACACCGGGTCGCCGTGGGCATTCCATTCAGGATGCCACTGAACGGACGCCGTAAATCCGGGCGCATCTTTGACATAGATCGCCTCTGGCGTGCCATCCTCGGCCGTTCCATCAATGACAACGCGCGCACCTGCAGCCTTGATCCCTTGCCCGTGTAGCGTGTTGGTATCCACCTCATGCGCACCGAATATTTGATGGAAGACGCCGCCCTGTGTCACCGTGACCTTATGTCGGATTTCGAATTTTTCTTCCAACGTGCCATCTGGGGGCATACGGTGGTTCATCCGCCCGGGAAGATCTCGAATTTCGGGATAAAGCGTGCCACCCATCGCCACATTCACCTCTTGAAACCCGCGACAAATGCCAAGAAACGGCTGACCCGTCTCCACACAGGCCCGCACAAGCGGCAAGGTTATAGCATCGCGCGCGCGATCAAATTCACCATGCGCTTGGGTTGGTTCTTCGCCATATTCTTCGGGATGCACATTCGGACGCCCGCCCGTCAGAAGAAACCCGTCGCAACGGGCCATTAACTCGGCAACGCTTACATGCGCAGGATCAGCGGGGACCAAAATCGGCATACAACCTGCGACTTGCGCGATTGCATCCATGTTCATCACCCCGCCCGCGTGCACAGGATATTGGTCATTCAGCAAATAGGAATTCGAAATGATGCCGACAATAGGGCGCGTCATGCGGGCTCCTTACAAAAGGGTGAACACTCCCGCTCTGTATAAGGTGTAGACAGACAGGCTTGCAATGCAGCACCTCCATTGAAAGAGTTGCGGCATGACACAACTCAAACTGAACGATACAGCGTTTCTCAAAGCCCCCACTAAAACGCTGAACGACATGCGCGCACAAAGACCGCTGGTCTCGGTTAAAATCCCGTTGATCGGAAAATGTTGGGCAACATCAACAGACGCTGCGGCGCGTGACATTTTAAAAGACGATGAACATTTCGCCCGCAATCCTGCCAATGCGGGTGGTAAGGATATCTCTCGTTACTACTGGTTCTTGCCGCGCGGCTTGCGCCCGATTGCGCGCAGTATCCTGAACCTTGATGGCGCAGAACATAAACGTATCCGGGCCGCCGTTGATCAACGGTTTTCACGAGCATCCATTGATGCGTTGCGACCGGAAATCATCCAGATTGCGGACGCCCATCTGGATCGTTTGGATACGACGCAACCCGTTAATATCACGACACACTATGCGCGCCTTCTTCCACTTGACGTGATCAGCGCACTCCTAGGGATACAGCCGACCCTGCGGCGTGATCTTGCCAAGGCGATAGCCCCTATTTCAGGCCCGATCGGGGTCGCGGTGTTGTTTCGCATCTTGCCCGGACTGTTCATATCCCTGAAAATCTTACGCGCTGAAATCAAAACCATACGCACGACACCGCGCGCGGGCTTGCTCAGTGACATTATCCACGACAAAACCAATGACCTAAGCGATGATGAAATCATTTCGCTTGCCTTCACCCTGTTCGTCGCAGGGCATGAAACCACGCTACATCTGTTGTCAGATGCGATCTTTGCCCTCACGGATGGTGCAACACTTGGCGAAAACACACCCCTCGCAGTGGAAGAATTCATGCGTTATTTTAGCCCGGTGTTGATGACCAAACCGATGTTCGTGCGTAAAAACGTCACCTTTCATGGACACGCCCTGAAACAGGGCGACAAAGTTCTCGCGCTTCTTATCTCGGCCAATCATGATCCTGCGCGCTTCACTGCCCCCGAAACCCTTCAGCTTGAGCGTCGCCCGAACGCCCATATCGGCTTTGGCTTTGGCTTTGGACCTCATGTCTGTCTTGGCATGCATCTGGCACGCGCGGAAATGCAAATAGCGCTCGAACGCCTGTTTCAACGCTTTCCAGATTTGCAAAGGGTGCCACAACATGCACCCGCAAATTAAGCCGATCGCTTCGGAATGCGCGGGTTAAAATCCCTCAAAATCTGCCTTAAACCTAAACCAGAGTAGACTTCCTCTCTCCCCAAATATCCCGGGATGAGCGCAGCAGCGCGAGGGGCAGCGCCCCTCAAACCGGCAGTCTATTTACTTATGCAAGGCTGGCTTTCAGCTCCAAACGACGCGCGTGCAGAACTGGCTCTGTGTAACCGGATGGTTGGACACGGCCTTCAAACACCAGATCACAGGCCGCTTTATACGCAATCGTATCAAAGCGCGGTGCCATTTTACGATACAGATTATCGCCTTCGTTCTGACGATCAACCACCTCGGCCATCTTCTCCATTGCAGCGCGCACTTGGTCCTTTGACACAACACCGTGATGTAACCAGTTCGCCAAAGCCTGACTTGAAATCCGACAGGTCGCACGGTCTTCCATCAATCCTACATCGTTGATATCAGGGACTTTTGAACACCCTACACCTTGATCAATCCAGCGCACAACATAACCCAAGATGCCCTGCGCGTTGTTCTCGACTTCACGTTGGATTTGCTCATCTGACCATTCAGCGTATTTAGCCAACGGAATTTCCAGCAAGGTTTGTACATTCGCACGTCGACCTGTCGCTTTGATCTGATCTTGCACTTTCAAGACATCAACCTTGTGATAGTGCAGCGCATGCAACGTGGCGGCCGTCGGGCTTGGCACCCAAGCGCAATTTGCACCTGCTTTCGGGTGTTCGATCTTTTGCTCTAGCATCGCGGCCATAAGATCCGGCATCGCCCACATGCCTTTACCGATCTGCGCTTTGCCCTGCAAACCACATTCAAGACCGATATCCACATTCAGGTTCTCATATGCGCCTATCCAGGCTTTACGCTTGATAAAGTCTTTACGGCTAAACGGCCCTGCTTCCATGGACGTGTGAATTTCATCGCCGGTGCGATCCAGAAAGCCTGTGTTGATAAAGGCGACGCGCGACTTCGCAGCCCGGATACATTCCTTTAGGTTCGCCGATGTGCGGCGCTCCTCATCCATGATGCCAATTTTTACAGTATTGCGCGGTAGGCCCAAGATATCTTCAACTTTGCAGAAAATCTCATTGGTGAAAGCCACTTCAGCAGGGCCATGCATCTTGGGTTTCACGACATAGACAGAGCCATGTACCGAATTGCCGCTTTCGCGCTTTAGATCATGAATCGCGATCATCACAGTACACAGCGCGTCCAAAAAACCTTCACCGATCTCAAGGCCATCGCGATCCAAAACAGCAGGGTTTGTCATCAAATGCCCCACATTACGCACCCATAAAAGTGCGCGCCCTTTAAGTGTCACGTTACTCCCATCAGGACCGATATAGACCCGATCCGCGTTCAAGCGGCGTGTCATTTGACGGCCACTTTTTTCGAATGTTTCTTCCAGATCACCTTTCATCAGGCCCAGCCAGTTGGAATAGGCACCGACTTTGTCCTCTGCATCGACACAAGCCACACTGTCTTCGCAATCCATAATCGCAGACAAGGCACTTTCCATGACCACATCCGCAAGGCCCGCCTGATCACGGCTACCGATGGGATGCGTGCGATCAAAGACCAATTCAACGTGCAGACCATTGTTGCGCAGAACGACGGCATCAGGCGCTTTCGGATGGCCCTGATATCCGATGAACTGCGCAGGGTTGCTTAGTGGCAGATCATCCACCAGCAGGGCGCCGTCTTGCACATGATAGCGACGCACATCCGCATGGGATGCACCGTCAATCGGGAAGGTTTCGTCAAGAAAAACACGTGCGCGCGCAACGACACGCGCGCCGCGGCCTTTATCATACCCACCTTTAGGTGCGGGACTTCCCATGACGTCCGTGCCATAAAACCCGTCGTATAAACTGCCCCAACGTGCGTTCGCCGCGTTCAGCGCAAAGCGCGCATTGGTGACAGGCACAACCAACTGCGGACCCGGCGTTGTTGCAATTTCAGGATCGACATTGTCTGTATCAATCTGGAAATCGTCCCCTTCAGGCAGCAAATACCCGATCTCGCGCAGGAACTTGAAATAACCATCGCGCGTCTCGCCGACGGGTTTGTTGGCTTTGTGCCAAGCGTCGATGTTGCCTTGGATGTTTTCACGTGTCGCAAGCAGCGCGCGGTTCTTTGGTCCAAGCTCATGCGCTATGTCAGACAGGCCAGCCCAGAACACGTCCGCGCTAATGCCGGTTCCGTCCAGTGCTGAATTTTCAATGAAATCTGCAAGAATTGTATCAACCTGAAGACCGTGTTTTTCAATCCGTTGTGTCATTGGACGCTCCTGCCACTGTATTGCGTTAAATACGATCTAGAGCAGAAGAGGAAACACAACAACAACGCTGGCCAAAAAAACACTTTTCCGCTTTTTCGAAGACTGAGATCAATTTACCTTCAATTGACTAAGAATTGTATTTGTTTTTCTCATGCGCCTTTACGGCGATTTGCTGGTCTTGCCGCGCCGGCATCGCTCTGAGCAAAAGCGCACGTTGTCCCAATCTCGCGCCCATTTCTTGCGCCATGCAAATGACTTGGCACAATGCGCGCAGATCTTGCTGGGCAGGTCTTGTTTCTTGACCCCTTTTGGCATCTCGTTTTCCTTATCTATTGCAAGGTTTGCACCCTTGCTCCTGCCGCACACATCGCTACCCTGCGCAGCAAGCAACAGGAGCTCACGATGCGCGACGCCGCCCCTCAGACTATCTATCTCAAAGACTACACCCCCTTCGGCTACACTGTCGAAGCGGTTCATCTCACCTTCAAACTCGCTCCCAAATCGACGCGCGTGATCTCTCGTATTCAATTTGCTCCGAACCCAGAGGCAACGGACAAGACCTTCTTTCTACATGGTGAGCAACTTGATCTGAAGTGGGCGAAAATCAATGGTGCCGCAATCACACCTGAAATAAGCGGCACAGGAATGACCGCAGAGGTGCCTGACGGCCCTTTCACCTTCGAGGCCGAGGTCGAAATCAGCCCCACCACAAATACCGCGCTAGAAGGGCTTTATATGTCCAGCGGCATGTATTGCACCCAGTGCGAGGCCGAGGGCTTTCGCAAGATCACTTATTACCCCGACCGCCCCGATGTGATGAGCGTCTTCACCGTGCGCGTCGAAGGTCCGTATCCGGTGCTGCTGTCGAACGGCAATCCCGGAGCCTCTGGTGAACATTTCGCCGAATGGCATGATCCTTGGCCCAAACCTGCGTATCTTTTTGCCCTTGTTGCGGGTGAATTGATTGCACACCCGGATCGGTTCACCACCAAATCCGGCAAGGACGTGGAATTGAACATCTACGTGCGCAAAGGCGATGAAGGTAAATGCGCTTTCGGAATGGAAGCGCTCAAGAAATCAATGACTTGGGATGAAGACGTCTATGGTCGTGAATACGATCTGGAAATTTTCAACATCGTTGCTGTGGATGATTTCAACATGGGTGCGATGGAAAACAAAGGACTGAATGTATTCAACTCGTCCTGTGTTCTTGCTTCGCCCGAAACCTCGACGGATGATAATTTCGAGCGGATTGAAGCAATTATCGCGCATGAGTATTTTCACAATTGGACTGGCAATCGCATCACGTGCCGCGACTGGTTCCAGCTATGCCTCAAGGAAGGTCTGACAGTCTATCGCGACAGTCAGTTCACGTCTGATCTGCGCTCTGCCCCGGTCAAACGGATCCACGATGTGATAAAACTGCGCGGTCGTCAGTTTGCCGAAGACAATGGCCCCTTAGCCCATCCCGTGCGCCCTGACAGCTTTGTCGAAATCAACAATTTCTACACGGCCACGGTCTACGAAAAAGGGGCCGAAGTGATCGGCATGCTCAAACTTCTGGTGGGTGATGCGGATTACGCCAAAGCGCTGGAGCTATATTTTGAACGCCATGATGGCCAAGCCTGTACCATCGAAGATTGGTTACAGGTGTTCCAAGACGTTACGGGGCGCAATCTCAAACGCTTCAAGCGGTGGTACACCTCTGCGGGCACACCGCGTTTGCACGTCAAGGAAAGCTACAAGAATGGCCGCTATAAACTGACATTCCGTCAGGAAACCCCGGCCACACCGGGTCAGGTGCAAAAGAAACCGCGCGTTATCCCGATTGCCATAGGTCTGCTTGGACCAGATGGCGCAGAAGTGGTTGCAACGCAGGTTTTGGAAATGACCAAACGCCAACAAAGTTTCAAATGGGAAGACCTTTCGGCCAAACCCATCCCGTCGATCCTGCGCGGCTTTTCGGCCCCTGTGATCCTAGAACGTGACACGGATGATGCCGAACGCGCGTTCTTGCTGGCCCATGACACAGATCCGTTCAACCGTTGGGAAGCAGGGCGTGAATTGGCGAAATCGACGCTATTGTCCATGATCAAACACGCGACCCCGCCAAGCACGGGCTATCTGGATGGCCTTCACGCAGTGTTGGGCGATGATACGCTTGATCCCGATACCGGCGCCTTGATGCTTAGCCTGCCCAGTCAGGCAGACCTTGTTCAAGCCTTGGCAGAGGATGGCGACACCCCTGATCCTCAGGTGATCTATGACGCCATCCAAACCCTGCGTCTGGCCACGGCGCAGCATATGCAGAACACTTTGCCACGCCTTTACGCAGAGTGCCAAGTCGACGGGCCCTACGCGCCTGATCCTGTGTCCATCGGCAAACGCGCTTTGGCGAATACGGTTTTGTCCTTGGGATCACGTCTGGACGGCGGCAAGGCTGCCCAAGCGCAGTATGACGCCGCTGACAATATGACCCAGCAACTCTCTGCGCTGGCCAACCTGTTGCGCCAAAAAGTTGGCGATGCGGCTTTGCAGTCGTTTTACGATCAATGGAAAGACGATCGACTGGTGATGGACAAATGGTTCGGCCTGCAAGTCAGCTGTGCCGCCCCCGAAGATGCGGCAAGCGTCGCAGAAGCTCTGACGCAGCATCCCGATTTTGATCACAAAAACCCCAATCGCTTCCGCGCAACCCTTGGTGCGCTGGCTACGCATCACGCGGGCTTCCACCATATTTCGGGCAAAGGCTATACCTTGCTAGCGGATTGGTTGATCACCCTTGATCCGGTCAATCCACAAACCACAGCACACATGTGCAGCGCATTCCAAACATGGAAACGCTATGATCCAACCCGCCAAGCCATGATGAAAGCCGAAATCGAACGCATTCTGGCCCAGCCTGCCCTTAGTCGGGATACAACGGAAATGCTGTCACGGATCTTGGCGGCATGACACGACCCGTTTGTCTTATCACGGGCGCAAGTGCTGGCATCGGGGCGGCTTGCGCCAGAATGGCGGCGTCGCGGTATGATCTGGTTTTGAACTACAGATCAGACACGAAGGGTGCGCATGCTGTGAAAGCCGACTGCGACGCCCATGGCGCGCGCGTTCTGCTGTGCAAAGCAAATGTCGCAGAACCGAACGACATCGCAGCTATGTTCGCAGACATTGACGCCACTTTCGGGAGGTTGGATGCTTTGATTAACAACGCAGGCATCGTGGCGCAAACCGCGCGCGTCACAGACCTGACCTTCGAGCGTTTGCGCGACATGTTCGATGTGAACGTCATCGGCGCAATCCTGATCGCCAAGGAAGCCGTTCTGCGCATGCAGGCCAACGGCACAGGTGCAATCGTCAACATCTCCAGCGCCGCCGCACGTCTGGGGTCGGCCAATACCTACGTGGACTACGCAGCCTCAAAAGCAGCGATCGACATTTTTACCAAAGGGTTATCTGACGAAGTCGCTGCCAGCGGTATTCGCGTCAATGCGCTGCGTCCAGGTCTGATCGAAACGGGTATTCACGCCAAAGGCGGTGATCCGAGTCGCGCTGAACGGCTTGCCAGCAATGTCCCAATGCAGCGTACTGGCAGCGTCGATGAAATCGCGCGGGCTGTGCTATGGCTACTTTCGCACGAAGCCTCTTATGTGACAGGCACAACGCTGGATGTAACGGGTGGACGATAGCGACTTTATGTTCACACGCCACGCGCGCAGCACATCCGCAATAGCGTGGGTCGCTACGTGGTGGATCGTGGTTTTGGCCCTTTATTTCGTGCTGAACGCTTCCCCAATTATCGCGTTAGTCTTGGCTTGCGTCAGTTTGCCAGCGCTGATTGATATAGGTGCGGGCGCAACATCACGGCTTTGCATAACACGCGCAGAAATTACTTGGCGCACTGGTCGTCGCAAAGGTGCTTTGCCACGCGGGCAACTGAAATCAGTAAGGTTAGATACCCGCCTTGATCTATCGTTGCGCATGACCTTATTGACCTATCAAGTGGACAAAATCCGCCTACCCTATGAATGCGTCCCGAGTGCGAGCAAAATCGAAGCGGGCCTCAAAGCCCACGACATCCCCTACCAGCGCCATCACTTTACGCTGCTCTTCTAAGGTCGCAGACGCGAGCGTAGCGAATTTAGAGGTCGACAGTATTTCTGTTTGCGTGTCCAGCCGGCAATATCCTTGCGTTTGGAGCTGATCCGCATAGGGCCCCAATCTGCCGCGGCACAGCGCCATCGCTTGTCTTTGAAGGCCATCACTTTGTCACGCGGCATAACCACTGATAAAATCCGAACTGCGCAATTTAGGTTGGACGGCCCATGCTTAAGCCCATCGCGCGTTGGTGCCGTGCATTTGTAACCGCGCGCTGTTGCAGGCAGGATTTGTAACAAACCATACCAGCGCCCGTTGCCACCAACAGCGCCTTGACGATACGTGCTTTCAGGTTTCGCAAGCGCGGACATAAACCCGGCCCAAAACGCGGCGCGTTGATCTTCGCCGGCGTCTGGATAGGCGGGACACCAATCTGCAATATCACGCGGAACAGTCTGTAAGATCCCTTTGCCGTGGGATTTGAGCGCAGAAATCGCCGCGCGCGTCCAAATGCGCCCGCCCGGACGGTGATCCCAACGCGCCTGCGGAACGACATCCCCATCACGGCGCGCGGGACGTAATGAAACATCAGGTGCGAGCGTTTCAGCCACACCACCCTGCGCATCAATTTCAACATTTGGGCGGATCATGGGCTTTGTGTCCGCATCGGCGGCCAAGGCTGCACACGGTTGGCAAAACAGTGCAATCGCACAAAACATCGATTTTATTACGCCTTTCACCGCGCATCCCTATCAGTTTTCACCGCTCTTAGGCAATCGATACTCTGCCTGAATTGGCCATGATTGCCCTTAGAAACAGTTTGTTCTCGCCCGTTGTCTGCCATGATTGCGCCCGATTGCGCCGCCATATGTTCCTCAACGCCCCACTGACTTGAGTGAAAGAATTACCTATGTCCATTTTGAAAACACTTACAGCCCGCCTGCCCGGGACGCGCATTTCGCGCCGCGAAAGCGCACCGAGCAAGCCGAAAAAAGTGAAGGCCACGCTAGAGCAAATGGATCTGGACAAGCTTTTGGTCATTCCAGTCTCGAAAGAACCTCGTGAAGAGCGATTGCGCAGCTATCATTTTAATCAAGGCCAGTTCTTGGCCCGTCAGGAACGCTGGGACGATCTGACTGCGATGGTCAAAAAAGAAGATACCCATCGCCGCGTGTCCGATGGCGGCATGCCAATCGCAGAACTGATTTGCCAAGGCGCGCGTTCTGATGTGGTCGCACTGGCAGAACATCTTCTGATTGACGGAACACCCGAAGAAAACCGCCCGCTGACAGAAGCCATATCTGCTCTTGAAGGCATTCTTGGCGAACATCCCAACAACCATATTATTGCGACCATCGTTGCCTTGGCCCATCTGGACATTGCTTGGGCCTGGCGTGGGACCAGCAGCGTGCACGAAACTGCTGCGCGTAATCTGGAAGCCTTCGAACTTCACTGTCAACGCGCACAGCAAGTGCTTGATCCATTCTGCGGGATCGAGCTTGATAGCTCCCTCGTAACATCAGCGCGCTGCGCTTTGCTTGTGGGTAATCCGAATGCAAATGACCGTGTCGCTGATGATTATGAAGATTTGATTGATCTCGCACCTCAACAACAGCGCCACATCCGTGCGCTTGGCCATCACATGTTGCCGCAATGGTTTGGCAACTACGGCGCACTTGAACTTGAAGCGCGCAGAACGGCGGCACGGACGCAAGATATCTGGGGCGCAGGTGCCTATACATGGGCTTATTTCGATGCGCTTCTGGTTGACCCGTCATGCGCCTCTGTTCTTGATGTGCCCTTCTTCCTGGAAGGCTTGCGTGACATTCTTGAACGCTCGGAAGATCAACACAACGCGAATCTATTTGCCTCCTTTGCAGCGGTTTCCATCCCGAATGCAACAAAACAGTGTCGCGATGATCTTGAAGCCGTTGCAGCGCTCAACCAAATCCAAAAGGCAGCGCAATGGATTATGTCCGACCATCTTCATGAATTGCACCCGCTGATCTGGGGCCATGCAATGGAAGGTTTTGACAATCAAGCACGCATTGCATCCATTGACGCCTTGTTCAAACAAGGTCGCGAAAAAGCGAACCAAGTGTTTGTCAGCCTATTCGGGGATCAAATGTTGAAAGGCAACGCGCTGATTTTCACACCACAGGGACTTTACGTACAACAAGCCTAAGTCACGATCAAACCCAGTGCCTTAAGATCCCGGTTTTTGCGCAACTTATAAGTTGTTTCAACTTATTTGCTTTGTTTTCATCAAAAATGCAGCCTTTCCAAAAAGGCTTGCTGTTGTGGAATTGTTAAGGTCCATCGCTTGCTTGGACATGTTCGCAATCGATGCCTGAGGAGCGCTGATCTGGCGCTGGATCGAAGACTTCCAAAACTCTGCATTTTTGCGATTGCGGATATGTGCAAACTTCTCAGCCTGTAACGCTTCGTCCAATGACATATCAGGCAGCCAAGGCAACACTTTGGTCTCCACCGCCAACAATTTGAAGACATTGTTCGACACCTCGAACGGCGCCGCCCTCATCAAGCTTTTGATGCCATTCTGTAAGTCGTCCTTATTCGACAATTGCCCTGCATCCAGTGGAAAAGCCAGTGCAGTCGCCCCTATGGAACACACAAGATCAGGCGCAGAAAAGGCTTCCATCACGCGCAGTCGCACCAAGCCGAGCAGCTTGTTCTTCCAAACACTCGGCACGACAAAAAATAGCATGTCCACATATTTAAACTTAATTACCAACAAGGCGGTGGGCGGTAAGGCAGTCCCTGAACTGACCCTAAGGGCTATTTCCCTCTCAAACGCGGGCTTTGTCAAAGCACCATGATCCGGATCACATTTTGCTGAAGCAGCAAGACGGTTTTCGCGCGATACCTTGCGTTCCTCTGCATCCAAAAGCCGCGCGGCGATACTGATTGAAACAAGATTGATAACGGCAATCGGCAAAGACGCATTCGTCAAAAACCACGTTTTCGCAGGCTCGATTAAGATAAATGCCGCAGACAAATTAAGCGGCGCCATAAGGGAAAGCAAAACCATATGTTTCATTTTTCTTTCCGATAACGAGCGGGTCAAATAGGCCCAAAGCGCCCCGACACTGACAGATATCATCATCGCAAGGATGCCAGACCACATCCCGATGCCCCCAATGCCAAACCGCGTGGCAGCTGCAACGCCAAAACAAATAAGCGAAGCCCGCCAGCCCAAAAAAGCGCCGCACAGCACAAGTGGACTGTTACACAAATCAATGATGAGCCCTTCCATCGGCTCAAGTGGCATATTCATCTGTAGCCATGCGACCATACCAAAGGCAAATCCAAGCAGCATTCGCCCTTGTTCGCGCGCGAATGACCATCGCTGCGCATGGCCGTAAGCCATTGTAAGTACAAATATAATCGCAAGCGAACCTGCAAAATAAAACCAGATAATCGTCGAATAAATCATTTAAAAAACCCATTCAAACCTCTACTTAAGTCAAAAGGGCTTAACGCCGCCTTAAGGGCTAAAAATGTAGATAAATCTTCAATATTTGCCTGCGCGCTCACTTGATGCGCGCCGCCTCTTGCCCCCTCTTGCCGGGTGCCGTAAAAGCCCTTAACGCCCTGATTTCATGGACCCACAGCATGCTTGATCTGACATTTGAGACCCCGAAAGTAAAAACCATCGCGGGGGCCAAACACGATTGGGAACTTGTGATCGGCATGGAAGTGCATGCGCAGGTCTCATCCAACTCCAAGCTGTTCTCCGGTGCATCAACCAAATTCGGTTCCGAGCCGAATTCAAATGTCGCTTTTGTTGACGCTGCGATGCCCGGAATGTTGCCTGTTATCAACGAGTTTTGCGTAGAACAGGCGGTGCGCACCGGCCTTGGCCTAAAGGCCCAGATCAATCTTTTTTCAGCCTTTGATCGCAAGAACTACTTCTACCCCGACCTGCCACAGGGATATCAGATCAGCCAGCTTTACCACCCCATCGTGGGCGAAGGTGAGATCATCGTAGACATGGAACCGGGCATTGCGCGACGCGTGCGCATTGAACGCATCCACCTTGAACAGGACGCAGGGAAATCCATTCATGACATGGACCCGAACATGTCTTTCGTGGACCTGAATCGTACAGGCGTTGCTTTGATGGAAATCGTGTCCCGCCCAGACATTCGTGGCCCAGAGGAAGCCGCCGCATTCGTGGTGAAGCTACGCCAAATCCTGCGCTACCTCGGCACGTGTGACGGCAATATGCAAAGCGGTTCCATGCGCGCTGACGTGAATGTGTCGGTCTGCTTGCCGGGCCAATATGAAAAATTCATCGAAACCGGAGATTTTTCGCACCTTGGAACGCGCTGTGAAATCAAGAACATGAACTCCATGCGCTTTATCCAGCAAGCCATTGATGTGGAGGCAAAGCGCCAGATTGCAATCATAGAATCCGGCGGCAAGGTTGATCAAGAAACACGGCTCTACGATCCGGACAAAGGCGAAACCCGTTCCATGCGCTCCAAAGAGGAAGCGCATGATTATCGCTATTTCCCTGATCCCGATCTGCTGCCGTTGGAGATCGAACAAGACTGGGTCGACGCCATTGCAAAGACGCTGCCTGAACTTCCGGACGAAAAGAAAGCGCGCTTTGTAACGTCTTTTGGCCTATCGGAATATGATGCATCCGTCCTTACCGCAGATGTCGAATCCGCAGGTTATTTCGAAGCTGTTGCAGAAGATCGCGATGGCAAACTCGCGGCCAACTGGGTGATCAATGAACTCTTTGGTCGCTTGAAGGCGGACGAAAAAGATATTACCGACTGCCCGCTCACGCCTGCGCAACTCGGCGGTATCATCGACTTGATCAAAGCAGACACTATTTCTGGCAAGATCGCGAAAGACCTCTTCGAGATCGTCTATACCGAAGGTGGTGATCCAGCCGAGATCGTAGAAGCGCGCGGTATGAAACAAGTCACCGACACAGGCGCGATTGAAGCAGCGGTCGATCAGATCATCGCTGATAATCCAGCGCAGGTTGCCAAGGCGAAAGAAAATCCAAAGCTCGCAGGTTGGTTTGTCGGTCAAGTGATGAAGGCGACGGGTGGCAAAGCCAACCCCAAGGCCGTGAACCAGATCATCGCAAAAAAGCTCGCAGAATGAGGCTCTATGAATATAAAGTCCTGCCAGCCCCATTGCGCGGGCAGCGTGGCAAGGGTGTCAAAGGTGCTGACGGCAAATTCGCCAATGCACTTGAGCAGTTGATGAACAAGATGGGATCAGAGGGTTGGGAATATCAACGCGCTGAAACGCTCCCTTCTGAAGAGCGTTCTGGTATAGCGTCCAAAAACACGGTTTTTCGTAATGTGCTGGTGTTTCGCCGCCCTGTTGAAAGTGATTTAGAAACGTTCGAACCCAAATTGCTCGATCCCCCGACACCGGAGGACACGCCAGAACCACCCGCTGAACAAGATAGAACTTCAGAAGACAACCCGTCCTCGGAAGCAGAAGCAGACGAAGAACCTGATGTGAGCGATCCGCTGCGTATGCGTGCGCAACAGCATTCCAAATCAGACTAACCCCCAATCTTTGGTCTCAAAATACCTCGGGGGGAGTCTGCGCAAGCAGACGGGGGCAGCGCCCCCACGTCTCATCGTGTCACTAAAATTAACATAAAAACACTTAGGGAAAGCAAACCAATGCCAGCCCCTTCCCGCGCGCTCAATTTCTCTTTGAACACCAATGCTGACACCGCGAGTGAAAAGATTAATTCAACCTGTCCCAAGGCATTCACATAGGCCGCGGTTTGCAAGGTGAACGCGACAAACCACCCCAAACTGCCTGCAACACTGGTCAACCCGATCAATGCGGCTTTGCGCCGTGCGTTCCACACAGCACCAATTTGGCCGGGCTCAAAGACCCGCAACCAAAGCGCCATAGCTGTGAACTGCATCAAAGTCACCGCTGACAAAGTCACTGCAGCGCGCAAAAGCGGCGCATCAACAGCCACTTCCAAGGTCGCTGCTCGGTAGGTCACAGCAGAAACCGCGAAAAGCAACCCCGAGCCCAATCCCAAAGCCGCTGCACGGGTAAACACCCGCGACATCCATGATCCCGCAACACTTGGGGTCTTGGATAGCAGTAGCACCCCGAAAAGACCGATCAGAATTGCGATAAAGCCGAGGCCAGACACCCCTTCTTCCAGTACGACGATCCCAACCAAAACGGATAAGATGACTTCGGTCTTTTTGAATGTGATTCCGACCGCAAAATTCCGAGTCCGAAACAAGGCCACAACACAAACCGTCGCCAGAATCTGGGCCAAACCACCGATCGCCCCCATGATCCAGAAGCGCGCACTGATAGCTGGTAACTGGGTGTCGCTTATCACCAACCAAAACGCCAGGACTGCCGCTAATAACGGTGCCGAATAAGCAAACCGCGCAAAGGTTGCACCGCCCGTGCTTAGCGCGCCCATGCTCAGCTGTTTTTGCAGCATAAATCGCAACGTCTGAAAAACCGTCGCGCAAATCGTGGCAAATATCCAAAGTTCCATGGCGTTGCCTATGACCTATCAGGTCTCGGACGACCAGAGCGGATGGGCCACTGGCTCTTTCGCTTTGAAAAAATAGTGCCGGAACACGTCGCGGTAAGAGCGGTAGCGATAGCCTTCGTTCACAGCCAAGAACCGTTCTTTACCGCTTTCATAAAGCGCAGGCAAATCATACCAGCACACATCGGGATGCATGTGGTGAACCGAATGGAAGTTATTGTTCAAAAACAGAAATGCCAGAATTCCACGATCTTCAATGATGACTGTTCGGCCGCGGCTTAGCTCATGGGCGCGGTGTTCAAGGAAGGTGCGGATCTTTAGAACGGACAGCCCGATATAAACCGCAAGCAAGAATGCCCAAACCGGCATTGCCGCTACTGAAATGATCCACCAAAATGGCAAGGCAGCTGCTGGGATTTGCCAAAGCCAACTGATTAAAACACGGCGATCCCCTGCTTTGATCAACCGCCAATCCGCGCGCATGAATAAATACTGACCGATAACCGGACCTATGACCAAGCGACCTAACAATGTGTTGTTAAACCTTAGCAACGCCTTCACGATCCGGCCCAATTTCGACCAAACGGCGGGATCAAGATAGCAGCTTTCGGGATCATCATAAGGATCTGTCAAACGGCTATCTACGTGATGGGCCAAATGCGTGTCCCGAAAGCGCATGTAAGGAATAGTGAAACTTAGGGCTGGGAAAACCAGAGCCGCATTCAGATGTTTGTTCTTGAATGGGTGCCCATGCATCACTTCGTGGCTCAGCGAGGAATGTAGCGCAATCGACACCACAGCGCCGATGATTGCCAAAAGCAGTGAAACATCTGCCAGCCACGTCGTCGAGACTGCAAACAAGATGTAACAAAACCCAAGCGTCGCCCAAGTGGGCCACTCAAACCGACGCGAAGATATTTTGGCTTTCATTCAATACTCTCTAAAATTTCGTACGATACGTAGGGTGTGTGATATCACTCACCCTGTTCTTGAAACACCGCTGACACTTCGGCGCGAATGATCCGTGCGATCTGTTTGCAATCCTCGACACTAAAGGTCAAAGGCAATCGCATATCTACAATACCCCGTAGGATTTCATCCGTGACAGGCATCGCTTCGGAAGGCGCATAACGCCAGCTGTCATAGCGCGAAGTAAAGGCGACTGGCTCTGCGCCACCAAACCACTTCAACTCAACACCGCGCGCACCGCAGCGCGCAATGGCTTCGTTCACAGCGTCACCGCTCCATCCTTCCAACAAAAACTGGATAGACGAGCCAACATAGCGTTCCTTTTCATGTCTTTTGACAACCGTAAGCCCCAGCGTTTCAGCCATGCCGGCTTCAACCGCCACATAGCGTTCATTCCAACGCGCAACCTGTCGATCCAAGTCAGCCAATTGTGGGCGCAGAATTGCCGCGCGCAGATGATCCATGCGACCCGAAATATTAGGTGTTTCGTACTTAATCTGTGCAAAGGCTTCTTTCGGTGGACCTGCCAAATGCCGCTCGAACAGCATGTAGCTGCCTGACAACATGATCGCCCGCGCCATCAACGTGTCGTCATCCGAGACCAACAAACCGCCTTCGCCCGAATTCACATGCTTATAGGTTTGGCACGAATAACACCCCATCACACCATGTCGGCCCGAGAATGTATCGCCCCACTTTGCCCCCATCGTATGGGCGCAATCCTCAATAACCTTAATCCCGGCCGCATCGCAGATCGCCATCAAACGATCCATATCGCACATGTGACCGCGCATATGGCTTAACAACAAGACATCAGCTTGATCAGATTTCGCCTCCAGGTCCTCAAGATCAATGGTCAGATCGCGCGTGACACCGACGAAGACTGGAACCCCGCCAACCGCAGCAATCGCACCGGGCACGGGGGCCAAGGTAAACGCATTGGACAACACCTTGTCCCCGGCTTTCACCCCAACCGCACGCAAAGCCGTTGCCATCGCATAACCACCCGAAGCCACCGCAAGACAATACCTCGCATTCACAGACGCGGCGAACTCCTGTTCCAGCAATGCTGTTTCTCCGTGCTCACCGTCAGCGACATTGTACCTATGAAGCCGCCCCGACCGCAAAACCCGCATTGCAGCGTCTATACCAGCTTCGGGGATAGGTTCTTGCTGGGTAAAACTGCCTTTAAAGTGTTCGTTCATCTCAGTGTCCTAACAATCTCGCGGCCAAGGCTGGTAAATCATCAAAGCAATCCAGTAGGGCATCCGGCTCTAATACGCGAATATCCGCTTGCCCTGCGCTGGCACCGGGGCCGAATGTGACAAGTACGCTTGGCACTCCAGCTGCGCGTGCCGTGCTGTGATCTGTCAATGTATCCCCGATCAAACACGAGCGTGCGGCATCCCCACCTGCACGGCGCACAGCCTCAAAAAACGGCTCTGGGTCTGGTTTACGCACCGGCAAAGTATCCGCCCCGATAAGCGAGCCGAAAAAGTCACGCACACCCAATTCTACCATCAAGATTTCCGCCAGATATTCGGGCTTATTCGTACAAATCCCGACAGCAAACCCGTCACTGCGCAATTGCTCGACCGCCTCCATCGCACCTGGATAAAGCGTCGTATGTACTGCGATTGCGTCTTCATAGGCCTTTAACAAAGGTTGGTACTGCGCATCCAAGATTGCTTTTTCCGCTTTTTGCCCGGTCTCGCGTTCGATCCCAAGCGACAACATCGCGCGCCCGCCGCGCAAAGCAACACCCGCATCTGTTTCAGGTCTTAGGCGAATGGCCATGCCCAAGTTTTCAAAACAGGTGTTTGCAGCCGCCAAAAGGTCGCCACTGGTGTCAGCAAGTGTGCCATCAAGATCAAAAATAACGGTGCGCATACGCCCTCCAAGCAGAAGTAACTGTGCCCGCCTCGGCCAAGCCCCTGTTACACACCGCAATCTAGTGTGAACAGACACAGCTTGCGGCATCTCAAAGTTTAGGTAGAACGGCCCTTAATAAATTGCAAAGAGTATTAACCATTATGAGCATTGCTCTGATTATCCTTGCGGCTGGCAAGGGCACCCGAATGAATTCTGATCTGCCAAAAGTTCTGCATCACATTGCAGGTGCCCCGATGCTTGTGCATGCGATGAAAAGCGGCACAACACTTGAGCCTGAAAAGACTATTGTCGTTGCAGGCCATGGCGCTGAAGCTGTAAGCGAGGCTGCTATTGCCTTTGACGAGACCGCCCAAGTGGTTTTGCAGACCGAACAGCTTGGCACGGCACACGCGGTTGCGCAGGCCAAAGCGGCACTGGCAGGTTTTGAAGGCAATGCAATCGTTCTATACGGCGACACACCATTTATCAGTCCTGAAACACTAGAACGCATGATCGCCGCCCGCGCCGGTCATGACGTTGTAGTCCTTGGTTTTGAAGCCGCTGATCCGGGTCGCTATGGCCGTCTGGTCATGTCAGCTGATAGCCTGTCCAAGATCGTAGAATTCAAAGAGGCATCAGAGCAAGAACGCCAGATAACACTCTGCAATAGCGGTGTTATTTGCGTAAAATCAGCTGTGCTTTTCGATCTGATCGACGCCGTCGACAACGAAAATGCGTCTGGCGAATACTACCTTACGGATATCGTCGAGATCGCGCAGAACAAAGGTCTTAGCGCAACCTCCGTCACCTGTGATGAAAGCGAAACGCTTGGGGTCAACTCCCGCGTTCAACTTGCTGAAGCGGATGGAATTTTCCAACGCAAAGCCCGTAACGCACTGATGGAGTCAGGTGTCACCTTACATGCACCAGAAACCGTCTATTTGTCCCACGACACGTATATTGGCCCCGATACAATTATCGAACCCAATGTGGTCTTCGGCCCAGCCGTCACCATCGAGAACGGCGCACATATTCGCGCGTTCAGTCACCTTGAAGGCTGTCATGTCAGCCGCGGCGCAACGGTTGGCCCCTATGCGCGCTTACGCCCTGGGACAGAATTGGCCGAGTTCACCCGCGTTGGCAATTTCGTCGAAATCAAGAATGCGGTGATAGATGAAGGCGCGAAGGTCAATCACCTCTCCTACGTCGGCGATGCACATGTGGGCGCACGTGCAAATATCGGCGCGGGCACAATCACCTGCAATTATGACGGCGTTATGAAACATCGCACCGAAATCGGTGCAGATAGCTTCATCGGGTCCAACACTTTGCTGGTTGCGCCTGTCTCTGTCGGCGCAAATGCAATGACGGGCAGCGGTACAGTGGTGACACAGGACGTCCCCGACGACGCCCTTGCCATTGCCCGCGCCAAGCAAGTGAACAAACCGGGCCTGGCCGTCAAATTGTTCAATATGTTAAAGAAAAAGAAGTTAAAAATAACAAAGGAGGTTTCATAATGTGCGGAATTATAGGTATTATCGGAAAGCATGAAGTTGCTCCGACGCTCGTTGAAGCCCTAAAACGTCTTGAATATCGCGGCTATGACAGCGCTGGCATTGCAACGATCAACGAAGGTGTTCTGGATCGTCGCCGCGCTGTCGGTAAACTGGTCAACCTCTCGGATCTCCTTGTTCACCGACCACTCGCAGGCAAGTCCGGCATCGGTCATACCCGCTGGGCGACACATGGTGCACCGACGACCGAAAATGCACATCCTCATCAAGCGGGTCCAGTCGCAGTCGTCCACAATGGGATCATCGAAAATTTCCGCGAATTGCGCGAAGAGCTTGCCGGACATGGCATCAACTTCGTTACCGAGACCGACACAGAAACCGTCGCACTGCTTGCCCAACACTATATGGAAAGCGGCCTTAGCCCTGCAAATGCGGCTGAAAAGACGATTTCACGTCTTGAGGGTGCTTTTGCTTTGGCTTTCCTATTCGATGGTGAAAGCGATTTGATGATTGCCGCGCGCAAAGGGTCCCCCCTTGCGATCGGACATGGCGCAGATGAAATGTTTATTGGTTCTGACGCCATCGCGCTGGCCCCTTTAACCAATCGTATCACGTACTTAGAAGAAGGTGATCGCGCTGTTTTAACACGCAAAAGCCTGCAAATTTGGGACGCAGAAGGCCATCAGGTTAGCCGTGAGATGCGGGTGATCGAGATCAATACCGCCAAAGTCGATAAGTCCGGCTTTGATCACTACATGGCCAA
Organism: Planktotalea sp.; assembly: GCA_965662135.1. Lineage (GTDB taxonomy): Bacteria > Pseudomonadota > Alphaproteobacteria > Rhodobacterales > Rhodobacteraceae > Planktotalea. The sequence continues at coordinate 152,956 of CBFIGL010000004.1, forward strand.
AGAAATCGCAGAACAGCCTGTCGTTGTCGGCGCTGCAGTGAACAACTATTTGCCGGCGGGAGGTGCTCAGATCACACTACCCGGCGGGAATATCGACTTTTCTAAAATCGAACGCCTGACAATGGTGGCCTGTGGCACAGCCTTTTATGCCTGCCTAACGGCGAAATACTGGTTCGAAAAACTCGCGCGCATCCCCGTTGAAGTCGATGTCGCATCCGAATTCCGGTACCGTGAACCTCCGATTCCCAACCATACTGCTGCCTTGTTCGTCAGTCAGTCTGGAGAAACCGCAGACACGCTTGCAGCTCTGCGCTACTGTTCTGGTAAAGCAGACAAAATCCTATCCGTGACAAATGTCGCCGAAAGTTCCATCGCGCGTGAAAGCGATCAAACCTATCCCATTTTTGCAGGCGTTGAAATTGGTGTGGCTTCTACAAAAGCCTTCACATGTCAGCTTACTGTTTTGCTGTCACTGGCTATAAAAGCAGCCCAAGATCGCGGCACAATGTCAGAAAAGCAGCTTAGCGAAGCCGTCGATGCGATGCGCGCGATCCCTGGGCTTTTGAATGTCGCGCTTGAACAATCAGACGAGATCAAACGCCATGCACGCAAGCTTTCCGAAGCGCGGGACATCCTGTTTTTGGGCCGCGGACTGATGTATCCACTCGCACATGAGGGTGCTCTTAAATTAAAAGAAATCAGCTATTTACATGCTGAAGCTTATGCATCAGGTGAACTTAAGCACGGCCCTATCGCCTTGATAGACAAAAAGGTTCCAGTGATTGTTCTTGCCCCATCTGATGAACTCTACGACAAGTCGATCTCGAACATGCAAGAAGTCATGGCGCGGTCGGGAAAAGTGCTGCTGATCTCTGATCGCAAGGGCTTGGAGCATGCTGGCGACGTCTGGGGCGAAATCGTTATGCCAGAATGTCACCCGCTTGTTAGCCCGATCATCTATTCCATCCCTGCCCAACTTCTGGCCTATCACACAGCCGTTGCAAAGGGTACTGACGTCGACCAACCGCGAAACCTAGCAAAGTCTGTGACAGTGGAATAGATTTCGCAATATAAAATGTGAAGACGTTGATTACGGTTACGACATCAAAGTTGTAACCCAGATCCTTACACTAAAAGACATACCAGAAGACCAACTTAAACGTCTTCGATTGATTGAGACTCTTTATCAAAGGGGTCTCAATTCTGTTGAAATCTCCGATTGCCTGAATAGACATCAGATCGCCACCCCTACCGGTCTATCTTACAACCCAAAACTTGTGTGGGTTACTCACGATAAATTTCAAAAAAGAAAACAACGGATCAACAGCACCTTTGTGTCCGTTGATCAGGATTACTTTTACATCAAAGAAGGGGTTAGATTTTGGATCGTGTAGCAATTTATGGTAGAGTATCTACAAGCGAACAGACCACAGACAACCAGATAAATTTCTTACAGGAAATCGTGTCTAGAAATGGTTGGGAACTAGTTCAAACTTACGTAGATGAAGGTATCTCAGGGACAAAAGGACGGGATAAAAGACCAGAGTTTGATCGTCTATGTAAAGATATGGTTAGGAGGAAATTTAACCGCATTCTTGTGTGGGACATCTCTCGTCTAGGTCGATCCCTACAGCACCTGGTTGAGTTCCTAAACGAAGTTCAATCGGTTAATTGCCACTTATACATTCACCAGTCAGGACTTGATACGTCCACCCCTTCTGGTCGAATGATGTTTCAAATGGTGGGTGTGTTCTCAGAGTTTGAAAGGTCTATGATCTCGGAACGAGTCAAGTTAGGGTTAGAGAGGGTTAGATCCAAAGGGACTAAGTTGGGCAGACCAACTAAGATAGATGAAGAAACTAAAGTTAAGATTTGGTCCCTTATAGACACAGGGAAGTCACTTTCTGAGGTATCAAGAGTTCTTCAAATTTCTAAAATGTCAGTATCGAGGGTAAATCGAGAAAGAAATCCATGACATTGGATTTATATCTGGTACCGTAATTTCTTATAAGAAATCTGCTGACTGGGAAGGATGAATATGTCAAACAGTGATGGAAATTATTCATTAATTCATACCCCTGATGGTCAAAATAGACCAGACGAACAAACTGACACTAAATTTTCCTTCACAAACTTCTCTAAAGAGTTCGATGATCATATCGACAAATCTATCAGAGGTTATTCAACCCTTAGACAAGATGTCCTTTCACTAAGTCGATATTTTGTTGAAAACGATACAACTGTCTTGGATCTTGGGTGCTCTCAAGGTTCGCTTCTAAGAAAGATGTATGAAAATAACATTCACGTCTCAAACACAGAGTATCTTGGGGTCGAGATTAATGACAGTTTCAAACAGCACTGGAAAGACGAAGATCGACTGAAATACATTGTTGATGACATTACGACAATGGAATTTCCAACAGATCTTTCATTGGTAACCTCCCTTTTTACATTTCAATTCATTCCAGAACGGAAACGTGTTCCTTTGATGGAAAAGATCCATGACAACATGATCGAAGGTGGTGCCTTTGTGTTCAGTGAAAAATTATTATCGGTTGGTGGGAAGGTCCAAAACATGATGGAGTTCATGTATTACGACTACAAGAAAGAACATTTCACTGAAAAAGAGATACTAGATAAAGAAATCGAACTTAGACATCTAGCAAAACTCACCAACGAAGACCTACTGATTAAACAACTATTGGGAGTAGGTTTTCGTCAGATCCAAACGTTTTGGAG
>CBFIGL010000005.1:0-146302 GCA_965662135.1 Planktotalea sp.
ACGAACACTCACTATGAGGGTTACTACACATATACCGACAAGAAGTCGGGTGACACTCTTCGGATAGTCTGTCCAAGATTACTTGATCCCTCTTTAATAAAATCAGTCAGAGATTTGAGGGAAAAAAGGTCTTACGGAAAAACTGGGAACCGACGGACAAAGACAAGTAACCAAAAATATACATATCTTCTCACCGGTCTGTTGGTTTGTGGTCATTGTGGTTCTCTATACGGTGGTAATCATAAGAAGACCCAAACCTCGTATTACTCATGTCTTCAAAAGACCCATAAATTCAAAACCAAATACACCGAAAAACATGTTGTGTGTGGGTCTAACAGAAACATACGGATCGACAAAACGGACGAAGTTGCTTGGGATACTATTGTAGATACCATTTCCAAGTCACATACTTTCAAAGAGACAGTGAAAACTGAACTGTTAGGTAAAAATTCTTATAAGAAATCAGTATCCGATATCAAGAAACTTGAAAACAAACAAAAGAAGTTGAAGAAAGAAGTTGATGATGTGACAGAATCCATCGTTAATTCTGAAAGTCTGGTCCTTATAGGAAAACGGGACAAAGTAGAGGTTGAAAAAATTGTTAAAAACCTTGAGAAACATCGACTGTTTCTAGAGACCCAAATAGAAGAAATTTCTCAGTCACTTCTAGAAGATCAACAACAAAGACGCTGGGTTGATTGGGTAAAAGAATTTGGCAGTCGGATTGATAAACTAAAAGACCCTGATTTCACCATTGAAGAACGTAAGAAATTCATTGAAGGTGTTGTGAATAAGATACTGGTTACTAACAATAACGTTAGAGAACATGAGTTAAAGATCGAGTTCCGACTTCCATATGTCGGTGACAAGTTCGAGTATAATGACCCCTCGAACAAGTCGAAGGGTTACACTATTAAGAAGGGTCGAAAGACCAAGAAAGTGGTGACTGATTTGTTAAAAAAAACAATGGGATAGGGATGAATAGATGTCTTTATATAACGAAATTCACTCCGTCACTGTTGAATGATACTTGAAGACGCCCTTGAAGCCCTGCGCGAACGGATCGAACCGGGACGCGCAGACGGCATGGCAAAATACCATAAGGGCAAACGCGAGTATCTGGGAATCGCCAATCCTGATCTGAACGAGCTGACCAAAGACTGGCGCGGCAAACTTGATGTGGACACGCGCGTGCAACTCGCATCAGAACTTTGGAACACCGATATTTTCGAAGCCCGATTGGCGGCCGCCAAACTTCTGACCCAAGCACGCATTCGGCCGGATGACGGCGCTTGGGAGCTGATTAAAAGCTGGGCCCCTGATTTTGACAGTTGGGCAATTGCCGATCATGCTTGCATGGCGGGACAGAAACGCCTGATTGCGGACCCTACTCGTTTGGACCAGATCGAAGCGTGGACAACCTCCGATCATATGTGGACACGCCGCGCCGCAATGGTGATTACGCTGCCATGGACAAAGCAAAACAATCCAAAACCCGCTGAATTAGAAGCACGCGAGCGTATTTTGGGCTGGGCCGCGTCCTACGCAGAGGATCACACTTGGTTTATTCAGAAGTCCATTGCGTGGTGGTTGCGCGAGTTGGGTAAGCACGACGCAGCGCGCGTCCATGCGTTCCTTGCACAATTTGGGGACACGATGAAACCTTTTGCGCGCAAAGATGCGGCACGCAAACTTCCAGCGGCGTGACCTTAGCCTCCTGAAAACACTTCGACTTCGGGCAATTCGGTCAAGGGGGCTTCGATCAATCTGAATGCGGCCAGTGACAAGCGACTTCCGGCTGATCCGGCACCTTCAATCGGGATCAGATCGACCTGAACGGATTTTCCGGTCCCGGGATAGACCACACGCCCCTTTCCATCCGCGCTCACAAGCGGTGTCTTCATCCAGAACCCCGCCTGCGTTGGATCACCCAGTGACGCAACGGTCATCCCAAGACGCTTTTCAACCGCTGCCACAGGCACCGCCGCTGCCTCAGCACGTTCTTGGGCAGTGGTCACGTCAAACTCTTCCGCAGTGCGGGCCGCTTGCGGCACAACGCGGCCTAATCCAGCAGGGCGCACTTTCGGACGTATTTGATCGTCTGAAGGAGAAATAGTTTCGGGGGCCGTCACCTCTTTCGGGATTTGGGCGCAGGCAGCTAGCGTCAAGAACGCCGCGATAAGAGCAATACGAGTCATATCCCCATGATTAAGCGCTCCGACGCTGAACGCAACATCGTGTTGTGCAGGATGGCGATGTCCTCTTGCCCCGCCTTGGTCAGCACACTACTCTTTGCCCATGAACGCACCCTTGATTGACCCTTTCGCACGCGCAATTACCTATCTGCGCGTTTCCGTGACAGATCGTTGCGATTTTCGCTGCGTCTACTGCATGAGCGAAAACATGCAGTTTTTACCCAAAAAAGAGCTTCTCACCCTAGAAGAACTAGATCGCATGTGCAGCACATTCGTTGATCTTGGTGTCAAAAAGCTGCGCATCACGGGCGGTGAACCGCTGGTACGGCGCGAGATCATGACCTTTTTCCAAGGGATGAGCCGCCATCTGGAAAGCGGTGCTTTGGAAGAGTTGACACTAACCACCAATGGCAGCCAGTTGGCACGTTTTGCCCAACCTCTTTATGATGCCGGTATCCGGCGAGTGAACATCTCGCTTGATACCTTGGACGAAGACAAATTCGCACGTGTGACGCGCTGGGGTCGCTTGGCTCAGGTGCTGAAAGGTGTCGATGCGGCGCAAGCGGCTGGTTTGAAAGTCAAAATCAACGCTGTAGCGTTGAAAGGCTTCAATGAAGACGAGCTGATTACGATGACTCAGTGGTGCGCACAGCGTGATATTGCACTGACCTGGATCGAAGTCATGCCAATGGGCGATTTGGGAAATGAGGATCGTGTAGGCCAGTATTGGTCGCTAAGCGATCTGCGTCGCCAATTGGCCCAACACTATACGATGACAGAGCTGACAGAACGTACGGGCGGTCCTGCGCGCTATGTGCGTCTGGAAGAAACCGGCCAGAAAATCGGCTTTATCACCCCCCTCACCCATAATTTTTGCGAAAGCTGCAATCGCGTGCGTTTGACCTGTACAGGCGAACTTTACTTGTGTCTCGGCCAAGAAGACAAGGCCGATCTACGCGCACCTTTGCGCAACAACCCCAATGACAATGCGCCTTTACAAGCGGCCATTCGCGATGCCATTGGCATCAAACCCAAGGGCCATGATTTTGATTACTCACGTCAAAAAGCCGACGGCCAAGTCACACGCCACATGAGCCACACAGGCGGATAAGCCAAAGCTACGTGCATTTGCGCACACCATCGGCGCAAATACGTGTAATTGTGCGCAGCACTTGCTAGCCCTATCTGCCCCTCAACACTTTGAAGGAGATAGATCATGTCCGTAAGTTCGAAATTTGACACATCCACAGCCGCCCCAACAATCGAAGGGGCTGGCGTGCATTTGCACCGTGCATTCGGGTTTCAGGACCCGACCGAGCAAGACCCGTTCCTGTTGTTCGATGACTTTCGCGGTGAAAGCCCTGACAAGTTTGAAAAAGGCTTTCCATGGCATCCGCACCGCGGGATCGAAACAATCACCTACGTGTTGAACGGCACTGTCAATCATGGCGATAGCCTTGGAAACACAGGCACACTTGGTGCGGGCGATGTGCAATGGATGACCGCAGGCTCTGGCATAATGCATCAAGAAATGCCCCATGGAAACGCAAAGGGCCAGATGCATGGCTTTCAACTTTGGGCCAACTTGCCTGCCTCACTGAAAATGACAGCCCCGCGTTACCAAGACGTTGAAGCCAAAGAAATTCCCGAGATTATTGATGATGACGGCACCCGCGTCAAAGTTGTTGTCGGCTCGTTCTGGGGCAAGACAGGTCCGGTTGATGGTATCGCGGCTGATCCTCAGTATCTGGATGTCTTCGTGCCAGCAGGTGTGAAAAAGACATTCAAACTTAGCCACCACCGGCGCGCATTCGCATATGTGTTCGAAGGTAGCGCTGCGTTTATCGATGCCTCCGCCCCGATGGGCGTGCTTTTGGAAAAGGAAGTTGGCGGCGAAGAAGTGAACATCCGCGACATGTCCGGCAACCGAACCCTTGTGCGCTTTGGTGCGTCCGAAGAAATCACGGTTCAAGCGGGCGAAGAAGGTGTGCGGTTCTTGCTTATTTCAGGCCAACCATTGAAAGAACCTGTCGCTTGGCACGGGCCGATTGTGATGAACACCCGTGAAGAACTGATGCAAGCGGTCAAAGAATTGCGCAACGGCACGTTCATCAAACCTGCCCATTAAGCAGACGTAAGGTGCGTGGTATCACGCACCTTACTTATTCAAATGATAGGTCAGTGCACGCGCAATCAGGATACGCATAGGCGCGTCTGGTACTGTCGCACCTGCGGCGAACAAAATACCGCGATTGCCTTCAAACGTCAAATCATCGCCGAACTGGGTCGAAAAATCACTCATCAGCGAGGTTTGACAATGGGTATACATTGCATACCCTCCAGTCTTGGGAACACCCAAACGAATGGTCGTCCCGACCTTCGCCTTTTTTGGCAAATACGCAGGCTGCCCCCATTTCAGTGTCTCAAGAACGCCACCTGTTTCTTCAGTGTCATCAGCCGCATCGTCAAAAGGTCGATCTAAGCGATCTGCACGGCTTTGCGTACCATTTGCCAATAGACATCCTCCACTTCTGCGCGGCTTAATACACCGCTGTCACGATACCATGTCGTCACCCCAGTCAGCATGGCGATCACAGCGCGCGTTGCAACTTTTAGATCACCCACATCAAAAACACCGGCGCGCAAACCTTCGCCAAGTATCTCTGCCAATTCGCTTTCATATTGCCCGCGCAGCTGCTCGATCAGGGAAAAATTCGGTGCGCTCAGATTGCGCAATTCCATATAGGCGATGAAAACCGCATCGGGTCGGTCCAAGTGAAATCCGATGTGAAACCGTGTAAAATTCTCCAAAGCCGCCAAGGGGGTCTCGGCAGGCTTTTGCGCATGGCGTGCGGCAAGCAACTCATCCATATGTTGCTTCATCAACTCAAACAAAAGCGCTTGCTTATCCGGGATGTAATTATAAAGCGCCCCTGCTTGTACGCCTACATCGCTTGCAATTTGGCGCATGGAAACAGCCGCATAGCCATGTTGCGCAAACAACCGTTGCGCCGCCTCGCGAATTTTTGGGCCAGTTGCAGCCGAATGGGATCCTTGGGTACGTGCCATCGTCAAAGAGTAACTGAACATGTGTTCAGAAAAAACCTAAAACTGCCTTGGCCTTGCCAGCAAACGCCCACTGCGCCACAAGGGCGAAACACTTTTGGATCACAGTATAATGTCAGCTCGTCGCGCACATTCCTTTTTGATACTCACGTTCGCCTGTGCAGCTCTGTCGTCTTGCGCGAAGTTTCCAGAACTGGAAGTATCAGAAGCACAATTTGACAGCAAAACGCCCTATCCCAAATTCGTTCCTTTGGATGTTTTGCTAAAAGAACCCGAAGCCACGATCACCGATGACGTGCAAGATGATTTAACTGCGCGCAGAGACGATTTGCAGGACACCCCGACGCCATCGTCAGAAAGCACCGACCAGGCGAATGATCCAGTGCTGGACCGTCTGGACGCTTTAAGCGCACGTCGTGATGCACAGGCCTCAAATGATCCAATCATTGATGATGAACTGCGTAAAAGGATGGAAGGCGGGATCACACCGCCCACAATCCCCGAGTAAACATCAAAACCTGACAAAGCTTCATTGCACTGACCTGCGCACAACAGTAAAGCCAACGCCAGAACACAAGCGTCGTCACAGTTTTTAGGGAGCCCACCTCATGAGCCAGCAAACACCACTTCATCTCGGCATTGCAGGACTGGGCACGGTAGGCACAGGCGTTGTCAAAATCATCCGCCAGCAAGCCGCACTTTTAAGCGCGCGCGCGGGGCGCGATGTTGTGATAACAGCCGTTAGCGCGCGCGATCAATCGCGCGATCGCGGTGTATCTTTGTCAGGCTACGCTTGGGAAACCGACGCGGTTGCACTGGCAAAACGCGATGACGTGGATGTGTTTGTCGAACTTATCGGGGGCGATGAAGGCGTTGCAAAAGACGCCGTTGAAGCGGCACTTGCCCTTGGCAAAGACGTTGTGACTGCAAACAAAGCCCTGCTGGCGCACCATGGCCAAGCCCTTGCAGAGCAGGCCGAAGCACAGGGCAGCGTGATCCGTTATGAAGCCGCTGTCGCAGGTGGTATTCCGGTGATCAAATCGCTGCTCGAAGGCCTTGCAGGCAATGAAATAACCCGTGTCATGGGGGTGATGAACGGCACATGTAACTACATCCTGACCAATATGGAAAAGTCGGGACGCGGTTATAATGCACTCTTTGATGAATGCGCCGAACTTGGCTACCTAGAAGCCGACCCGAACCTTGACGTCGGTGGTATCGACGCGGGTCACAAACTCGCGCTGCTCGCCTCGATCGCTTTTGGCACGCAGGTTGATTTCGACGCGGTCGAACTCGAAGGCATCCAGCGGATAGAACTGCAAGACATCAAACACGCCGCCGACATGGGCTTTCGCATCAAACTCCTTGGCGTCACACAAATGACAGGCCGCGGGCTGGAACAACGCATGACCCCGTGCCTTGTACCAGCAGAGTCGCCGCTGGGTCAGCTTGAGGGTGGCACCAATATGGTGGTGATCGAAGGCAACCATGTGGAACAGGTTGTCCTGCGCGGCCCCGGTGCAGGTATGGGCCCAACAGCCAGCGCTGTGATGGGCGACGTCATGGATATCGCGCGCGGCATTCGCATCCCGACATTTGGCATCCCTGCAAAACAACTGCAAAAAGCCACCTCTGCCAAAGCCGCCAGCCCTGCGCCCTTCTATTTGCGCGTCGGCCTGAAAGACAAACCCGGTGCGATGGCAAAAATTGCAACCATCCTTGGCGAAGCGGGCATTTCCATCGACCGTATGCGCCAACTCGGCCACGCAGATGAAACCGCACCGGTCTTGATCGTCACACATAAATGCATGCGCCAAACATTGGACCAAGCTCTTGGTCAAATCGCTAAAAGCGAGGTCGTAGCAACTGCGCCGGTCGCCCTACGTATCGAAAACCTGTAAGGCACCCTTCCAAGTCTTTGGTCCCAAAATACCTCGGGAGAGCGCGAGAGGGCTGGCCCTCTCGCCCCCGCCCCCACAAAGCACGCAACGCTGGTATCGAATACACAGACCTGCGGACTTGCAAGCGGCGCATCACTAGGCCACTCTAAGCCTAGATCAAAGGACATTAGCCCCATGAACCAGCTTGTTGATTTTAATGACCGTCTGCTTGCCTTGGGCCTTGCCCGTGTCGCAGAGCAAGCCGCTATCGCCTCTGCCAGCCTGATCGGGCGTGGTGACGAAAAGGCAGCGGATCAAGCAGCAGTCAACGCCATGCGCGAACAACTCAACCTGCTGGACATCGCCGGGGTTATTATCATCGGCGAAGGTGAACGCGACGAAGCCCCGATGCTTTATATCGGCGAAGAAGTCGGCACCGGAAATGGGCCGGGCGTCGACATCGCACTTGATCCACTGGAAGGAACGACGCTAACCGCAAAAGACATGCCAAATGCGCTGACCGTCATTGCCATGGGACCGCGCGGCTCCATGTTGCATGCGCCTGACGTCTATATGGAAAAACTGGCGATTGGCCCGGGCTTTCCCGAAGGCGTTTTGTCACTGGATATGCCCTACGCCACCCGTGTGTCTGCGCTGGCAACAGAAAAAGGCTGTGCCCCCTCAGATATCACCGTCTGCATCCTTGAGCGCCCGCGCCATGAAGACATGATCGCCGAAGTCCGCTCGACAGGGGCGTCTATCCGCTTGATCACAGATGGCGACGTGGCCGGTGTTATGCATTGCGCAGAACCTGATCTGACGGGTATCGACATGTATATGGGCACAGGGGGCGCACCCGAGGGCGTGCTGGCCGCGTCCGCACTGAAATGTATGGGCGGCCAAATGATAGGCCGTTTGTTGTTTCGCAATAATGATGAACACCGCCGCGCAGATCAAGCCGGCATCACCGATCTGGATCGCGTTTACACGCTCGATGATATGATCACACAAGACGTTATTTTTGCAGCGACCGGGGTTACGGGCGGCACGCTTTTGCCAGCGATCAAACGCGAAGTCGGATATATTACGACAGAAACACTATTGATGCGCTCCAAAACCGGATCAGTGCGGCGTATGACCTATCGCCTACCAGTCAGCGCTTAAGGCTATGGGCGCGTTCCTCAATGTGGAGCGGTCTTTGACAGGGCGACGCTGGGTCGGGCCTGACATCGAAGTGGCGCGCCAATCAGAAGCCATGGCGCAAGCCACAGGCCTGCCGGCCCCTTTGTGCAACATCCTAGCCAAACGCGATGTTGCGCCGAACGAAACAGATGCATTCCTTGCGCCCACGCTGAAAGACCTGCTGCCTGATCCGCGCTCGCTACGCGACATGGAGAAAGCAACCGCACGCATTCTGGCTGCCGTGAAATCCTGCCAAAAAATTGCGATCTTTGCGGATTATGACGTGGATGGTGGCACCTCTGCGGCGCTGATCATCGACTGGCTGCGCCATTTCGATCAAACTGCTACCCTATATATTCCCGACCGGATTGACGAAGGTTACGGCCCCAATGACGACGCCATGTCGATGCTTGCACGCGATCATGACCTGATCATTTGCGTCGATTGCGGTACGCTTAGCCACGGCCCTATCGCTGCCGCTGTGGGCGCGGATGTTGTGGTGCTGGATCACCATTTGGGCGGCGAAACCTTGCCACCGGCCCATGCGGTGGTGAATCCAAACCGCGCGGATGAAACTGGCGATCTTGCGCATCTCTGTGCCGCTGGCGTCGTTTTCCTGATGCTGGTTGAGGCAGGTCGCCAATTGCGAATTGACGGCACGACCGGACCGAATTTGCTGAACATGCTGGATCTGGTCGCCCTTGGCACTGTCGCCGATGTGGCCCCTTTGATCGGCGTGAACCGCGCGCTGGTGCGCCAGGGCTTAACAGTCATGGGTCGACGTGAACGTGTCGGCATCACAGCCCTTGCAGACGTCTCACGGATGGACACAGCCCCTTCATCCTATCATCTTGGTTTCTTGCTTGGCCCCCGCGTCAATGCAGGGGGGCGCATTGGCAAGGCTGACCTTGGTGCGCGCCTTCTGGCAACCCGCGATCCCCATGAAGCACAGGCGATGGCGGAACGACTTGATATGCTCAACACCGAGCGCCGCGATATCGAAAACAACGTGCGCGCTGCCGCACTTGAGCAAGCAGAGCAACGCGGCTTTGATGCGCCCCTTGCTTGGGCCGCTGGTGAAGGCTGGCATCCCGGAGTGGTTGGTATTGTGGCTTCGCGTCTGAAAGACGCCGCCCATCGTCCTGCGATTGTGATCGGGTTTGATGGCGATGTTGGCAAAGGTTCAGGCCGCTCCATCAGCGGTGTCGATCTTGGAGCCTCTATCCAGAAACTTGCCCATGAAGGGTTAATCGAAAAAGGCGGCGGTCACAAAATGGCTGCGGGACTCAGCCTGTCGCGCGCGCAGCTTGAACCTGCGATGGCCCGCCTAAGCGAGCTGATGGCGAAGCAAGGTGCTGGCGACGCGGGTCCATCTGATTTGCGTCTGGATGGCATGTTGATGCCCGGTGCTGCGCAGATCGAATTGATCGAACAAATTGAACAGGCTGGCCCATTCGGCGCTGGTGCCCCTGCCCCTCGATTCGCCTTTCCCGACGTAGAAATCCGATTCACAAAACGTGTTGGCGAAACCCATCTAAAAGTCACGTTCGGCGATGGCCTGGGCGCGCGCTTGGAAGCGATTTGTTTTGGCGCGATGGACACGCCCCTTGGCCCCGCCCTAGAGGCCCATAGCGGCAAACGCTTTCATCTTGCAGGACGTTTGGAGGTGAATTCATGGGGGGGACGTCAAAGCCCGCAACTGCGTTTAGAAGACGCTGCACCCGCCTGAAATGCCCGACATAAACTTCTGTGAAAAAACCTGATTTTTGCTCTTGCGCGGATCGGCGTCTTTGCCTAGAAGTCGCCTCACGCCAGATGCTGGCCCGTTCGTCTATCGGTTAGGACGCCAGGTTTTCAACCTGGAAAGACGAGTTCGATTCTCGTACGGGCTGCCACTGGCGTTTTTCATTTCAGAGTTAGACAAAAGAAAACTCCGCTCGCAGTAATTTGCAAACGGCGTCTGTAATTTTCAAATTATCGTTAGACTTTACGTGCGTGCTTTCTCAAACGCGGCCCATGCTTTTTCAAAGGCGGCAAAATCAAATCCGTCTTCGCGCGCGGGTTCCAGAACGATATTCTCTGCTTCAAACATACTTGCAAGTGCATCGCCAAGCTTTGGCAAAACCTCTGGCGGAACAACAACAGCGCCATGGCGATCTGCATGCACAAAGTCACCCTGCGCGACTGTCAGCCCGAAGATCGTTACAGGCATCCCCAATTCGGTCACATGAACAAATCCATGACTTGGCCCGATTGATCCCGCAACCACAGGAAAATTCGGGGCCATATCGCCCAGATCGCGCATTACGCCGTTGGTCAACGCACCTGACATGCCAAACCCTTTGTGAACCGTCGTGTTCACCTCGCCCCAAAACGCACCGATGCAATGGGGGAAGTCTTCATCCTCGACCACCGCGACAGAGGGCTTGGGCCCTTCTGCCATCGCTTTGTAGTACGCCATGCGCCGCGCACGGACCACATCCGGGGCTTCATCTGGCGGGGCCAGTGCTTTGATCTTGGCCGTCACTGCGTAGCCGACCATCACTTCAGTCGGTGAAGACGCCAGCATGGTGCCGCGCGTAAAACCGTTAAAGCCGCGCTGCCCTTGCGCAACTTCGATTGCGTTGCACACGCTTGGCGTATCGACACTGCGCAGTAGTTTCAAAAGGGCTTCATCAATCATGTAAGGGCCGCTCCGTCGCTAAGCGCCTTCAGCTTGGCATAAGCGATATCGGGATCGACCGCGCCAAAACCTGCAAATGTGCCAAACCCGCAGTCAGACCCTGCGATCACACGTTCGGACCCAACGATATCTTTGAACCGTTCAATGCGTTGTGCGACCAATTCAGGATGCTCGACAAAGTTGGTCGTGGAATCAACTACACCGGGGACAAGGATCTTGTTTTCGGGAATATCCACTTTGCGATCACGAAACACGGCCCACTCATGCCCATGACGCGGGTTAGACGTCTCAAACAGGACTTTGCTGGGTTTCACGGACATCAACGTATCAAACATCTTTGCCATTGGGATATCGCAGACATGCGGGCCTTCATAATTGCCCCAACAGATGTGCAGGCGCACTTTCTCCGCAGGGATATCGCTAAGTGCGTGGTTCAACGCCTCCACGTGCAAGTTCGCGATCTTCAGGAATTCATCGTCAGACAGGTCCATAAACAGCATGTGACGGCTTAGCGCGAGGTCGGGGCAATCCAGTTGCAGATCAAGGCCAGCCGCCACAATCGTCTCGTACTCCGTCTTCATCACATCAGCCAAGGCCGCCAAATAGGCTTCGCGATTCTTGTAGTAATCATTCTGCAAGAACAGTGAAATAACGCCGGGGGACGCGGCATTCATAAAACCATGCTTGGCCCCATGTTCTGCCATGCCAGCCTTAAGGTTGGCGATGTCTTTCTCCAACTCGCCCTGCCCTTTGGATTTCACCTCATCGACGCACTTCGGGCGTGCGTATTGTGGCGTGCCCCCATCGTCGGCAAGGCGCTCAAGAAACTTCGGGAACAGTTTCAAATCACCGGGCGCGTTACGATCACTGTCGCCTGCAAAACCAGTATATCGATCCTTCACATAGGTCGCGTAGCTGATCTTGGACGTCTCGCCATCGGCGACAATATCAATCCCAGCGTCCACTTGTTTGCGCACCGTCTCAGAGACCGCTTTGGTCATGCAGGCATCAAATGCGGCGATGTCATAGTCCTGCGCGTTTTCACGCGCGAAAATGAAATCGACGACCTCTTGCGTCCGCGGAAGAGACCCCACATGCGTTGTTAAAATCTTGCTCATCCAAATATTCCTTTATCTTAACACTTTATGCGGTCCACGTCGGTCCAGCCGGATCACGTGTCGCCACCACATGATACAATGACGCTTCACCTGTCATTGACGGCATTGCGCGGTGCGCGATGTTTTCAGGCACGCTCATCGTGTCACCGGGGGCAAGCGTGGCGAAACCGCCATCCCACTCGACCTTCCAATGACCGCGCATGGGCATCAGAACCGATGGTTTGTCATGGCTGTGCATCTTATCGGACGCAGAGCCGCGCGTGATGAAATCCACTTCGAAACCCGGCTTGTCCTTCAACTTACCGTTTGCGCCAATCACCTTGGCGGGTGTGCGGTCTGCCAAAGACATCAAATCCCAATAGCGCGCAACATAGTGCGGGATCACATCAGCGGTTGTTGGCTCTGGATAGGCTTTCAGCTCTTCTTCCGTCAGCAACGGCATCGGCTTTACTCCCTCAGGTAAAGTCACGCCTTTCTTGGTGTCATACAGTTTGCCATTTTCACCCAACACCAAACCGTGATCCTTGGCGTCTTCAATCACCTGCGGAGCCCAGATCACACCGCCACCCGCATCATCGCCACCAAGGACGGCCATAATCATTCCGTAATCGGTTCCGACATTCTCAAACCCGCGAAAAATGCCCGTGGGGATGTTGATGATATCACCCTCTTCCAACAGCACTTCGCCAGCCCCCCCCCAACGTCCCCAAAAGAAACGCCAACGTCCTTTAAGGACGAAAAACACCTCTGCGGTACGGTGGGAATGCAACGAGTTGCGGCACTTGGGCGGCTGACCTGCAGCACCGATGTTGAATCCATGCGGGATGCCAATATGCACATGCTGATCGGGGCTTTCAGAAACGCCACCACCTATGATCGTAAAGTTCTCTTTCTGATCCGACCCCGGCGTATGTGCATCAATAAATGCTGTTTTACAGGGCATCAAATCGCCGTAACGCACGATGCGCTTTTCCATCTCTTGCGGTGTCATAGCTTACCCTGTCTGCAGCGCGATCTGCTTCCAGATCGCTGTTTCATCAAATAAAGTGTACTCACGGCGAATGCCCCAAGGGCCAAACTCGACATGCGATGCGCCCATCACATGCACCTCGGCACCGCTGGGTGCGCCAAATGCCCCCCAACCGTCATGCTTGCCCGTCAGGCTCCAACGGATTGCGGCGCGGGGTGGCATCATCGGATCATCACGACCGATCTGATGTTCGATCTTGAACTCGGCAGAGGGGAAAGAGGATCGCAAACCAATCCAGAAATTGTCCACACCATCGGTTGAGATCAGCTCTATGCCGCCGGGATAAAAGCCGGTGACCGCGCGATCATACGCCTTAGGAATGACAGCAAAGTCAGCCCCCATGATCGCCTGTAACACTGCTGCGTATTTCTCGCCCCACTCATTATCGTTGCCGCGCCCTGTGTAAGGTCCGACCTGATCTATGGACGGGTGGAACGGACGGCTGGCCTTTTCTGCACCGCCTTCGCGCTCTATCAGGTCCAAAGCGAACGCTTTCGGATCCCAGCCCATCTGACGCACGATCGCGCCTTGATCGCGAATGAGCCATTCGTCGTTGATCTGGTTATTGATCGCATGGCAATCTGCGATGATCCGGTAGACCAGTTTTTTGCCCGTCGCCGCACCATAAGCACCATCGCCAAGATGTGTCGCGGTAGACAAAAGACGGTGCGACGACAGCATGCCTTCTTCGGGCGTGCCCGACCAGATCACATCTTCGCCTAACAAACGCCGATCCGGGAATTCCGCCAATGTCGCCATCGTTGCGCCGATGACGTTCTGGTTGCCAATGACAAAAGCGGCAGGAGAGCGCACGTAGATATCTTTGGAATAGTAGTCATGCAGCGTCGCAAGGCCGCGATCTTCCCAAATTTCTTTGGTGATTCCGATGATATAATCTGGGAAATCTTTGAAACGGCTTGAGAAACCCTTCATTGTGTCCATCCTTCAGGTTTACGTGCAGAGCCGCGCGCAATAAGCGGGCCATCAATTTCAATCTTTTGTGTAGGGCGTTCGGGGTCGTTTATCTTTGCCAATAGCGTTTCAACCGTCGCCTCAACCATCCGGTTCACCGGCTGACGCACAGTGGTCAGATCATACGCGGCCCATTGCGCCAAAGGCACATCGTCATATCCGACCACAGACACATCTTCAGGAACACGCAGTCCTAGATCTTGGCGCAACGCATCCATGACAGCAAAGGCCATATGGTCGTTTCCAACGAAAATGGCATCCGGTGCATCAGCACGCGCCATCAAAGTGCGCGCCGCATCTGCCGCAATATCACGATCAAACATTCCGTCGATTATCGCGAGCGGCACAAGACCGTGCGCCGCCAACCCTTCGCTAAACCCGCGACGTCGGTCACGCCCTGTAGAAGATCCGTCCCAACCTGCGATATGCGCGATCCGCTTGTGCCCGCCCGCAACCAAGAAATCCGCGACACGACGTCCGCCTTCGACATTTGCGGAGGTGACAGATGAATGCCCTGCCCCATCTTGCCCACGGTTGAACATCACAACCGGAATGTTCGCTGCCGCACAGCGTTGGGTCAGGTCAGATGACATCGCGACAGAGGCCGTGATGATCCCATCCACTTGATAATCGATCAATTCTTCCACAACATTGCTGATGCTATCGCGCCCATTCTCGGCCATGAAAATCAGAATGTGATAGCCTTGGGCTTTCAACGTATTCGACAAGCGTTCCAAGGCGACAGGATAGAACTGGTTGTCCAGATAAGCGACGACCAAGCCGATGATACGGCTTTTGCCTGTGATCATCGCACGCGCCAGAGAATTCGGGCGATACCTAAGCTCCTCAGCTGCTTTGCGTACTTTAAGCGCCGTAGACTTCGACGCTGACGCTCCTGAAAACACACGGCTCACTGCGGATTGGCTTACTCCCGCACGGCGCGCAACGTCTAGCGATGTCGCCTTCGCCATCATCATCCCGTCATACCAGAGGGCACAGAAATAGAACCAATATTGCGCGCTTTGTTGAATTCTCGAAGTCGCGCGAACACATCGACGCCAACCTGCGCATAGATATCCAGCAAGTCCACCAAGACCCAGTTCTCGCGGATCAACCCGTTCTCCATGCGCCAGAAATCCAGACTGCGCATCAAAACTTCGGTATCCGCGGGCGCAATGCCCATCCAACCATCCTCCGACAGTGTGAGGCGCATATTCGGCCAGCCCGTCTCGCAAACATACTCCCCTTGCGCGAACCAATGGGACATCAGATCGCCCATCGCATCAAGTTTGCGATCCGGCATACCGCGCAAGAACGGAATTTGGTGCCAATTGCGGAACCCCGAAATGCCCCGCCCAGTGCCGATACCCGCAGGGCCGTACCAGTTGAAACGCGGATGCCAGAACGTTTCCAGCTTCATCACCGCAGGATCAGGATCGCTGGGATATTTGCAAAGCTCGGTCAGCATGCCAATGACATGATCCATCGTCGCGCGCCCGTCGCCCGATGCGCTTAAGCCATCCCCGCTCATTGGTGCAGGTGTACACAAGAATTTGCCGAGTTGCGGTGCCATCGGCCAAGTTCCCGCTTGCATCATCAATTCAGGCAGATCCCAAATCGCTTGCATCTGGGTGATCTTACCAGCACTCACCTGATAAAACTCGTGATAACGCATATGCGCCAAATGCCCCGTCGGCAGGATATCCATGAAAGGCGCTGTGAACGTGCCCATGTAATTGCCCATGCACCCGATCCAGTCTTGCCCCTCTGGCGTAGTACCCGCGAGAACAATCATATCGCGACGTTCAAGATCAGGCATGGCCGCGTACAGCGGCCCAATGCAAGTCTGCCAAAGCGCATCTGGCCCAGTCAGATCGCCAAAAGGGTAACACATATGAAGCGATGCATCAGCCGCGAACAGATCAGCCATTGCCCTGCGCGTTGACGTCTCATCCACATCCAGCATTGCCACCTGAAACGGCTTGATGAGTGATTTCAGCGCGTCAGGCGTCATTGAGCAGCCGTCCCATAAGGCACGTTCTTGCCGCCATAGCGACGCACACGCAGATTACACTGCTCGGCATGGCCCACAAACCCTTCAAGCATGCACAGACGCGATCCATAGGCTCCGATTTCTGCCGCTGCTTCATCTGTCGTGACGCGCTGATAGCTATGTGTTTTCAGGAACTTACCAACCCAAAGACCACCCGTATAGCGCCCAGCCTTCTTCGTCGGCAGCGTGTGGTTCGTACCGATCACCTTGTCACCATTGGCCACGTTCGTGCGCGGACCAAGGAACAAAGCGCCGTAAGAATGCATGTGTTCCAAGAACCAATCATCGCGACCCGTCATCACCTGAACATGCTCTGACGCGATATCATTCGCGACTGTCAGCATCTCATCATAAGTGTCACACAGTATCACTTCGCCGTAGTCTTCCCAACTTGTGCGCGCGGTTTCCTTTGTTGGAAGGATCTCAAGAATGCGATCTATCTCAACCAAAGTCGCCTCCGCCAGTTTGCGCGAGTTGGTCAGCAAAACAGCGGGCGAGTTATACCCGTGCTCCGCCTGCCCCAGCAAATCCGTCGCGCACATTTCCGCGTCTACGGTGTCGTCTGCGATCACCATCGTCTCGGTTGGACCTGCAAACAGATCAATGCCGACACGGCCAAACAACTGCCGCTTGGCTTCCGCTACGAACGCATTGCCCGGACCAACCAGCATATCCACAGGTTTGATCGTTTCCGTTCCAATCGCCATCGCGCCAACCGCTTGCATACCGCCCATCACGTAAATCTCATGCGCACCCCCCATTTGCATGGCGGCAACGATTGCCGGATGCGGCGCACCATTCATCGGTGGCGCCGATGCGATGATGCGCGGCACGCCTGCGACATTGGCCGTCAGCACCGACATATGGGCCGAAGCCACCATCGGAAACTTACCGCCGGGAACATAGCAACCCACTGATTGCACTGGTATATTCTTGTGGCCCAGCACAACACCGGGCATCGTTTCCACCTCAATGTCAGTCATCGACGCGCGTTGCGCTTCGGCGAAACGGCGGATTTGCACCTGCGCGAATTTGATGTCGTCCATGTCGCGGTTGGAAACCTTGCTCATCGCCGCTTCAATCTCGGAGGCGCTCAAACGAAAGCTCTCAGGCTTGTATTTGTCAAACTTCGCGCTTAGATCACGAACCGCAGCGTCGCCGCGCGTCTCGATATCTTTCAGCGTATCTTCGACGATAGCACGTACCTTGGCGTCATCTTCGGCACGTTCGGTCTCGGGCTTGCCCGCCTTAAGCGTAGTGATTGTCATAACTCTATCCAGTCAAAATCGTTCACAGCAGGTCGGGCCTAGTTTAGGCGTTCGCCCGTTGCCGTATCAAACAAATGGCAAACATCCGCAGGGATGTTGCCTGTAATCATGTCGCCAATCTCGGCACGGAAACTTTTGTCTGCCTTGATCGACACCAGAGCACCATTGATGCGCACTGTGATCATTGTGGCGTCGCCAAGAAGCTCTAAAGAATAGATCGGCGCGCTTAAGTGCCCTGCCTCGGCAAGGTTGGCATCTTCTGCGCGAAAGCCAAGCGTTACGGCTCCGTCAGAGCCCTTGATCCCCGGAATAGACACGTTGTCAGTCGTAAACACGCCGTCTTTCAACTGCCCTTCCATCAGGTTCATTGCTGGGTTGCCAATAAAGCTGGCCACAAATGTATTTGCAGGGCGATCATAGATTTCAGTGGGTGTCGCGACTTGCTGCACCACGCCTTTGAACATCACAACAACACGGTCCGCGAGGGTCATCGCTTCGATCTGGTCGTGAGTCACGTAAACCGTCGTCACCTTCAACTCATGCGATAGGTTCTTGATCTGCGCGCGGGTCGAGACGCGCAGTTTAGCGTCCAGATTTGACAGCGGTTCATCCATCAAGAAGACGTTAGGACGCCGCACGATAGCACGGGCCAAGGCCACACGCTGGCGCTGACCACCGGACAATTCTGCCGGACGGCGATGCAGGAACTCCGTCAACTCCACCATCTCGGCAGCGCGGCGTACTCGGGCGTCCTGTTCTGACGGATCAGACTTGCGCACTTTCAAGGGAAAGCGGATGTTCTCGTACACATCCATGTTGGGATACAAAGCATAGCTTTGGAACACCATCGCAACATCACGGTCTTTCGGATCAAGGTCGTTTACACGAACACCGTCGACCAGAATATCGCCACCACTTGCATCTTCCAGACCCGCAATCATGCGCATCGTCGTGGTCTTGCCACAGCCCGAAGGCCCCAAAAGAACAAGGAATTCCTGATCGGCAATCGTCAGATCAAAATCATGAACCCCGACGAAATCGCCCCAGCGCTTAGAGAGGTTACGAAGCTGAATTTCGGCCATAAGGCTTTCCTTTTTGCATACGAATTCACAAACCTTAAACGCAAATCGATTGATCGCGCAAGCCTTTGTTTAAACGGATACCAAACCTGATGAGTAGAAATAAATCTTGCCAGTTTTCCGATTCTTGGCTTAAGCTTGCATTCGTATGCACTCGTTTGGCGATTCGACCAAAATGCGTCATATACAGAAGTATAAATGGTCGAATGATAACAGACCAAAACCCAACCGGAGGTTCTTGAACCATGTATTCTTGGAAAAAATTCGCGGCTACGACGGCATTCGCTGTTCTAAGCGGCACGACAGCAATGGCATCCTGCGGCGTTGACGCGGGTCGCGTAAGCATCGTTGGCAACGAATTCCCCGCGATTCAAACGGTAGCCGCCGGCGCGGCGACCTGTGCAGGCCTGGATGTGAAATCCAACCTCACTGCAGATCACCAGAAAATCAACGTCGCAGGCATGTCCGGCGATCCTGCCGAGTACACGACAGCGATCATCGCCAACTCTTCCGTCGTCGCTTTGATTAACGAAAATGTTGTTCGCCCGCTTGATGATCTGGTCGCAGCGCACGGCGCAGACATCCCGAAGAACCAGCTGATCTCAATCGACGGCAAAATCTACGCGGTTGCTTTCATGGCGAACGCACAGACGCTTGCATATCGCGCGGACGCGCTTGAGAAAATCGGTATGGACGTTCCCGCGACATACGAAGACATGCTCGCAGCAGCCGAGAAAATGCGCTCCATGGGCATCGCAGAGAACCCGATCGGTGGCGCATACGCGGCTGGCTGGAACCTCGCGCAAGAATTCGTAAACATGTACATCGGCCACGGCGGCGAATTCTTCAAGCCAGGCTCGGCTGAAGTCGCGGTCAACAACGATCAAGGCAAAGCAGCGCTTGAGATGATGAAGTCGCTTACAGCTTATATGAACCCTGACTACCTGACACATGATTCCAACGCAACGAACGCGGAAATGGAAGCAGGCAACGTGATGATGCAGAACATGTGGGGCTCGCGTGCGGGAACTTTGATGGATGACGAAGGCGCAGAAGCCATGGTCTATGAAAACATCAAAGTCGGCGCACCTTTGACTGTCGGTGGCGGTTCTGTGCCTGCAACAACGCTTTGGTGGGACGGTTGGTCCGTTGCCAAGAACATTTCTGACGCAGACGCAGAAGCCACGTTCCTTGCGATGAAGCACGCCACAAGCCCTGCAATCCTCAACGACGAGACAATGTCTCAGGCGGTTTGGATGATCGACGGCTATACACCAGCACCTGTCAACGATGGTGTCTTCGCAGCGATCAGCATGAACGCTCAGCCATACCCGATGCTGCCATTCATGGGCTTGCTGCACACAGCACTTGGCGACAACATCGCTGACTTCTTGCAAGGCAAAGAAAGCGCCGAGCAAGCGTTGATGGATATCGAAGCGGCCTACACAGCTGCAGCGAAAGAAAAAGGCTTCCTTCAGTAAATCTGACGGTTTCAACCTTTTTGAAGAGGGCGGCGCGCCTGCCCTCTTCTGTCTCTACTCTCTTTCTATGTCTCAGCAGCGCAAGCAGCCTTTTGAAGGATATCCGGCATGAAGCACAAAACATTCTTCTGGTTTGTCCTGCCCTCCGCCCTTGCAATGTTGCTTTTCATTTTCCTGCCCATGGTTTCAATCGTGGTGCAATCTTTGCACGTCTCGCACGAGCAAGTGATCGTCGAAGTCGAAAGCTGCGGCCCATTCGGGTGCCGACAATCGACAGCCATTGACCAAGAAGCCACCGAAGCGCTGCGCACAGCCAAGCCGCTGGGTCAATTCGCGGGTCTCACCACTTACATGGATCGCGGCCATCTGGCTGTGAACGAAGTCGGCCAAGCATGGGACGCTTCCAAAACCTGGCGCGATTTCGGCGCAAGCATGCTGAACCTGCCGTTTTACAAGGCCATGGCCTTTACCCTGACATTTACCTTCATCGTGACGCCACTTGTCATCATTTTTGGCTTTTTGATCGCAGTCGCCGTAAACAGCGCGACCAAAGCGATCCGCGGTCAGCTGATCTTTGTGTCCCTCCTGCCGATGATGATCACCCCACTGGTTGGCGCGTTGATCCTGTTTTGGATGGTAGATGCGCGCGGGATCGTCGGATCCTTTTTGCAAGACATTTCCGGCAATCCAGAACTCAGCATCAAAGCGTCCACCCCGCTGATGTGGATCATGCTGATGGTCTACGGCGTTTGGCATTCTGCGCCTTTTGCCTTCATCGTCTATTACGCAGGCCTGCAAACGGTGAATTCCGAAACGCTGGAATCTGCGATGATTGACGGGGCCTCGCGCGCGCAACGCATCCGCTACGTGGTACTGCCACACTTGTTACCGCTGACCACGTTCATCGCATTGATGCAACTGATGGACAACTTCCGTGTGTTTGAACCCATCATCAGTTTCTCGGCCTCGGCTCATGCGACCTCGCTCAGCTGGGCGATCTTCAACGACCTTGGCGGTGAAACCCGTCAACTGTCCTCTGCGGCGGCGACCTCGGTGCTGACCGTGGTCGGCATCATCATCCTACTGACGCCCGTGCTGATCCGCACGTGGCGCGACTTTGGACGGAAGTAAGTCATGTCAAGCAAAGCACATCAAAAACCGTTCTCACTCTCGCTTTTTATTACGATCGTACTCGGTGCATGGATAATCCTTGCCGCCTTCCCGTTCCTTTGGACGCTTTGGGGGTCCTTCAAAGTAGAAGGTGATTTCTTCTCAAAAGCCAACTGGGCAGCGGCCCTTACAGGCGAATTGACCCAAGTCGAAACCGGTGGCCGCTTTACAGGCAATGGGTATTACGGTGCATGGGTCGAAGAAGAATTCTGGCGCGCCGCATGGAACTCGACGCTTGTGTGCTTCTTCGTTGTGACGATCTCGCTAACACTCGGAACGCTTGGCGGCTATGCGCTGTCACGCTCTCCCTATAAGTATGCGTTCTGGTTCCTGATCATTGCACTGGTGTTTCGCGCGTTGCCGCAAATCACATTGGTGTCTGGCTACCTTCCTGTCTTTTTCCAGTTCAATATGTGGGGACATTTACCCACGGCGATCGTCGTCTTGATCGCGATCAACCAGCCGTTCACTCTGTGGATGCTGCATTCTTTCTTCAAGAACATTCCCCAAGATCTGGACGAAAGCGCCATGGTCGACGGATGTAACCGATTCCAAGCGTTCCGCTTTGTTATCGTGCCCGTTATGTGGCCGGGTGTGATCACCACTGGCCTATTCTCGTTCCTGCTGGCCTATAACGATTTCGCGGTGACAACCTTGCTGTTGAACCAGGAAAACCAGACGATGATCCCGAAGATCGGCAGCTTCCTTGGCACGACCCAGACCAAAGGCAACGTAATGTTCGCGGTCTCTGCCGTTGTCTCGGTCACAGCGCCTTTGTTTGTGATGATCATGGTCTTCCAACGCCAGATCGTATCTGGCCTGACAGCGGGAGCGGTAAAGGGCTAAGCCCCTCGCCCACAAGAGGTCTGATAGCCGCGCCCTGCATCACGCTTAGCGCGGCTTTTTCATGCGCGTCTAGCAAGCTTATGAAACTGCTTACACAAGTCGAAACAGCCGCGTCCTAAAAGGCAACGAGCGAGCGGAAAGCCCTTTGCGCAGCAGACAGCAAAAAGCCGCGCTCTGTGCATGACAAAGCGCGGCTTAGATGTTGTGCGAAACGAGCCTCGCTACTTCGTTATGATCTCCGGGCCCATAAAGTATGTGGGCAGGAAGGTCGAAATCGCGGGGATGTAGGTGACCATAATCAGGAACACGAACAAGACCGCCAAGAACGGCAGCGCGGCCTTCACAACCCGCATCATCGGCATGCCTGCGACACCAGAAGTGACGAACAGGTTCAAACCAACAGGCGGCGTGATCATCCCGATCTCCATGTTCACAACCATGATGATACCAAGGTGAATAGGATCAATTCCCAGCTCAATCGCAATCGGGAACACCAAAGGTGCGACGATAACAATCAAACCAGATGGTTCCATAAACTGACCACCGATCAGCAAGATCACGTTGACGATCACCAAGAACATCACCGCACCAAAACCCGCTTGCAACATCGCGCCTGCGATCTGCTGTGGGATTTGCTCATCCGTCAGAACATGCTTTAGGATCAATGCGTTGGCGATGATGAACATCAAAGTGATGGTCAGCTTGCCCGCCTCGAAAAGCGTATCGCGCGTGTCGCGGTGGAAAAAGGCCGTCACCAGCGCAATAGGCTTTTCGATGAGCGAGAGGTTGCGATCGTCTCCGCTGGTGCGCAGCGGTCCCATGTCGCGGTAAATGAAGTTCGCGATGAAGAACGCATAGACCGCCGCAACCGCTGCCGCCTCTGTCGGTGTGAAGATACCGCCGTAGATACCGCCCAGAATGATCACGATCAGGAACAAGCCCCAACCCGCTTCGCTGCCAGAGGCCCAGACCTCACCCCAGCCTTTCCACTCGCCCTTGGGCATATTCTTGACCTTGGCAATGGCATAGATCGTCACCATCAACATGGTGCCCGCCATCAGGCCCGGAATAACACCCGCTAAGAACATCCGCCCTACCGACACGTCTGTCGCAGATGCATAAACCACCATCACGATGGAAGGTGGAATAAGGATGCCCAAAGTACCCGCGTTGGCGATCACGCCTGCCGCAAAGTCCTTGGTGTAACCCACCTGCACCATGCCTGCGATGACGATAGAACCAATTGCCACAACCGTTGCTGGGCTAGAGCCTGACAAGGCTGCAAACAGCATACAGGCAAACACACCCGCAATCGCCAAACCGCCGGGAAGATGACCGACAATAGCAATCGAGAAACGAATGATCCTCTGGGCCACTCCGCCTGTCGACATAAACGACGACGCCAGAATGAAGAAAGGGATTGCAAGCAGTGTGTAATGCCCTGCCATCGCTTGGAAAAACGTCTGCGCGATTGAGGCCAGTGACGTATCACTTAGCACCAGCAAGAACATGATCGACGAAAAACCAAGACTGATCGCAATTGGCACACCAATCAACATCAAGCCAATAATCATGGCAAATAGAATTGCAACTTCCATGACTTAGCCCTCCTTGTTCAGATGCGCGACTGCGGCAACATCTTCTTCGGCTTCGTGGCTGACAATGATCGTTGTTTGCGTGCCTTGGATCACACGCAAAGCGACCTGAACAAAGCGGAACAACAGCAAAGCCGCACCAAAGGGCAACATCGCATAAGGGATGAAGCGTGGCAGCTTTTCGTATTCTTCACCTTGGTTGAACCAGCCTTCAAGAAAGCGCATCAACTCTGGCAAGGGGATATCATTGGTTTCGTACCAAGCCTGATCGCGGCTGTTTTCGAACCCTGTCGGGAACCAACGGCCAGATGTGCCATCAAGCCCCGCGAAAGGGGCCCAATAGTCCCACGCGCCTTTGAACAACAGAAAGGCATACGCGACGCAAACAAGGGCAGCGATTATCGCCAGGACCCGTTTTATCGGCATTGCGAATAGATTGACGATCGCATCCACGCCAAGGTGGGCTGTGACCTTGACCGCATAACTTATGCCGAACAGCACAAGCCAAGCGAAGAGGAACGAAACCATCTCCAATCCCCAGATTAACCCTGTATTGAACCCATAGCGCAGGACCACATTCGTAAATGTGATCAGTGTCATAAGGCCGAGGATCAGCGCGATCGCCGTCTCTTCGATCTCGTTCACAGCGCGGCCCAATGCAGTTTGCGGCTCATAGTGCGCAGACATGCCGGTGCCTCCTTAAAATATGTGACGTGAAAGGAATAGAAAGCCGTCTCCGGCGCGTCAAAGATGCGCGCCGGAGCGGACCACATTACGTGGGTTTAGTGCTTGGCGTTGATTGCCTGAGCTGCGTCGATGTTTTCTTGACCAACGTCTTCTTTGAACTGCTCCCAAACAGGCTTCATCGCAGTGACCCACTCCGCACGCTGCTCGGCCGTCAACTCACGTACCACGCCGCCCGCTTCGATGATGGCATCTTTTGCGGCTGCATTTACAGCTGTCGACTCAGAGTTACGCGCTGCTGTCACTTCGGTGACGATTGTTGTCAGTTGCTCACGTACGTCATCAGGCAAGTTGTCCATGAAATCCGTGGATGTCACGACGAGATAGTCGATAATACCATGGTTGGTTTCTGTCACACCGTCCTGAACTTCAAAGAACTTGCGGCCATAAATGTTGGACCATGTGTTCTCTTGGCCGTCCACAACGCCTGTCTGCAACGCGCCATACACCTCAGAGAATGCCATTGGCTGAGGCGATCCACCGATTGCCGCCATTTGTGCTTTCAAAACGTCAGAGTTTTGAACACGGAACTTAAGACCGTTTGCATCAGTTGGCAGCTCAAGTGCCTTGTTCGCTGACATTTGCTTCATGCCATTATGCCAGAACGCGAGACCCAAAAGACCACGACGTGTCATGCTCTCTTTCATCGCCTGACCTGTCTCAGAGGTCTGGAATTCGTCAACTGCGTTGATGTTCTTGAACATGAACGGAAGGTCGAACAAACGGAACGTCTTTGTGAACTGCTCGAACTTGGACAAGGACGGAGCCGCCATTTGAACGTCGCCTTGAAGCAACGCTTCGAGAACCTGATCGTCGTTATAGAGCGTGGAGTTCGGGAAAACTTCCATGCAGACTTTGCCGTTCATCTCGTCGTTGACGCGCTGCTCAAGCAAAGTTGCGGCGATGCCTTTGGGGTGTTTGTCTGTGTTTGTAACGTGGCTGAACTTGATGACGATTTCGCCATCATCACATGCTGCAGCTGCTGTGTTTGCAGTCACGGCCAACGCCAAAGCCGTTGCGGCTGTTGCTAGAAATTTCATGAATGTCTCCTCCCAGAGTATACCTATTCGCGGGTGATATCGACTCGTCCAATGCCACCTGTGCGGCTGAGAATGCGCAAACAATCGATTCCGCTCAAGCTTTTGTGAAGGGCGGCCTTATTGAAATTTTAACGATATTTTTCAGCGCCTTAATCCCTAAAAGTGTTAGCGCAACCATTTTTTGTGCGTTTTTTCGCACAAGCCACATTCGCAAGTGTGCGAAAATCCGCACAACACAAACGCCCCGCAACGCATTGCCGCTATAATGACAAATCGCTACGCCCAAAGCTAAATCAAAGTTTAAATCTATACTCGAAAAAAGGGTATTGTCGTGAAGGTTAAGACAAAGCACGTCCCAAAAGTCATAGCAGCCACGCGCATCGGTCTTTTGGTCATGGCGCTACTGCCAGTGGGTTAACCTCATCCGCGATAATCCTCGGGCTTCAACCCATAGCGCGCCAGCTTGTCGTAAAAGGTCTTTCGCGGCAACTTCAACGCCTTAGCAGCTGCACTCGCCTGTCCTTGATGCCGTTCAAGCGCAGCAACAAGCAACGTGCGCTCGACCTGTGCAAGTTGTTTGGACAGACCCAATTCAGAGGCTTGCTCTTCCGGCGTATCAACACCCAGGACAAACCGCATCGCCGCACTCATCAAAGCGCGCGCATTTCCGGGCCAATCCTGCGCCATAAGACTTGCGATGCGATCTGACCCCACCCTTGGCGGCTGAATACCGGATTGTTCCGCGGCTTGTGCAACATAGTGATTGAACAAGACCGCAATATCCTCAGGTCGCTCTGAAATCGCTGGAATATGCGCGCGGCCGATTTCCAAACGGTAGAACAAATCAGGGTTCAACCCCTTTTCCAATGCGGCAATATCGGTTCCCCCGCCAATCACACGCACAGTGTTGGAGTGATCCAGATGATCGAACAGATGAAACTGCGTTTGCCCCGACATCTCCCCGATTTGATCGATGAATAGCGTACCACCCTTCGCCTCTAGCAGCGCTGTTTCAAGCTCGCTTAGAACCAAACCCGCGCCACTACGTTTCACGAATGGCCCGCGCGCGTTAGCAGCACTTAAATGCACAACTTCCGCAATTTTCGAGATGCCAGTTCCCGGCGCACCTGTAATCAACGCATCACTGCCCGCCCGCGCGATTGCGCGCACTTGCGCGCGCAGCGCCTCTGCTTTGGCCGAAACCCCGAAAATCAAACGCGCGGCGGGATCACCATTTTCAAGCTGCCGCTTTAAGGAGCGGTTTTCCAAAACCAATGCGCGCGTTTTCAATGCCCTCTCGATCACAGCCATCAAATCACTTGGCACACAGGGTTTTTCAAGAAAACCGAACGCCCCTTCCCCCATCGCCCGTACGGCCATGGGAATATCGCCTTCACCCGTCAGCAAGATCACCGGCAGGTCGGGATCAACCTCTTGCACATAACTCAACAGATGAAACCCGTCCCGCCCCGGCATACGAATATCCGACACGATCACACCTTCAAACTCTGCACTGATATGATCCTTGGCGACGACAAAGGACGCGGCAGCCACAGGCTCGCAATCGGCAAGCATCATACTTTGCGCCAAGGCTTCACGTACAGGCGCGTCATCTTCTACCAGCAAGACCCGTCTCATGCAGCTTTCTCCTGTGCGGCTTCCAGTTCTATCGTGAACAATGCCCCCCCGCTTTCGCGGTTTTCACCTTTGATATCGCCTCCAAAACTTTGCACAAGGCCGTAAGAAATCGACAACCCCAGCCCCATACCTTCCGCAGCACCCACCGCCTTGGTCGTATAGAATGGATCAAAAATGCGATCCGGCTCGGTGATGCCAGGGCCTGTATCCGCGACAATTGCCAAAACCCGCGTTGCTGTTTGGGACAATGAAATTTCCAAACGGCGCTCGGGCAGATCCAGCATTGCATCGCAGGCATTGGTGATCAGGTTCAAGAAAACCTGCCCCAAACGCACTTCCCCACCCCGCACCAGAACAGGCGTTTCAGGGGCCTCCCAGACCAGCGCAATTTCGCTCTCGCGCCGACGTGTCGCCGTTAGATCAAGCGCGCCGTTTATGATCGCCACCAGATCAACAGTTGCAGTCGCTTCGCTTTCATTGCGTGCAAATGCGCGCAAGTTTTTAATAATCCGCCCCATACGCCGCGCCATTTCAGAAATACGTCTCAGGTTTTCCGCAGCGACATCTACTTGCCCGCGTTCCAAAAACAGCGCGCTGTTTTCTGCATAGGTCCCGATGGCCATAAGCGGTTGGTTCAATTCATGACTAATGCCCGCTGACATTTGTCCCAATGCACTTAACTTTCCCGCTTGCACCAACTCAGCCTGCATCACGCGCAATTCCTCTGTGCGCTCCAAAACGCGCTGCTCCAAGCGCGCATTTTGCACCGCCAAAACACGCCGCCGCTCAGTCACCAGAAACAAAAGTGCGCCAACGGCTAGGCTTAAGGCCGAAAATACAGCCGCTTGCAGACCTGCAATGCGTAAGGCCGGTGCCACATCAATCAGCGCTTCTCCCGTCAACCCGATGACAGGCAAAGGCAGCGTCAAATGCAACCCACGCTGCGGCAAATACGGCCCCCAATCAATACGCCACACGTCATGCGGCCCCACAAAACGGCTTTGCCGCGGCTGCACCTGTCCAGCGCGATCCACGAACTCTGCGTCTTCATTGGCGCGTGACCACAATAGCATTTCCGTCCGGTTCGAAACGAAAACATCGCCTAGATCATCCGTGAAAAACACGCCCGGGCGGCCACCGCGCCATTCAAATTCAATCGCTTCAACGTCAATAATGACCACCAAAGCCCCGTGCGCGCGCAGATCTTCGCCAAAACTGGGCGCCGCAAAGTAATAGCTTCGCCTATCTTCCTCTGTCACATCGTGATGCGCGCCCAAAGCCCCTTGGATGGCCCGCTTGAAGTACGGCGATCCTGCAAGATCATCGGGCACATCTGGATGTGCGGACGCCAATATGTCCCCACTTGCGCCCACATAGATCAAGTTGCGCGCCGACGTTTTATCCGCCGCCTCCAATAACAAGGCATCCGCGGCTTCTTGTTGGCGGCCATCATGCGCAGCGCCCAACGTGGGATGGTCTGCAAGCAAAACCACAAGCTCTTGAAAGCGCTGAAGATTACGGGTCAAGCGATCCGCCGCAAGCTGCAAGTCGGCTTGGCCGCGTTGATCTAACCGCTCTAAGGCCTGCACATATCCATAACGCCAGATACCACCGGACAACGCAGCCACAAGCGCAAAGAAAACCAGAAAAAGGACCGCACGACGGCGCGATAGATGAGACATTGTATCTGTCTACATCAGCCGCGCTTGCAAACACCAGCCAGAGTATTCAAAGCTGGCATCATGATGACTTGGCTTCAAGACCCGACCGACGCTGCCTTTGTGCAAGATCCATACCCTGCCTATGCAAAGGCCTGCGCAGAGGCACCTGTGCAATATTGGCCTGCCTACAAAATGCAGGCGGTCTTCAACCACGCCTTGGTGGCGCGCATATTGAAAGATCGCCGCTTTGGGCGCGAACCGTTAAAGCCGGTGACAGTCCCGGACCACCTTGCCCCGTTCTACGCGATCGAGGCCCATTCTATGCTGGAACTCGAACCACCGCGCCACACACGCCTGCGCGGACTGGTATTGCGCGCATTCACCTCACGGCGGATCAAAAACCTGGCCCCCGAAATCGAAGGCCTGTGCGATGAATTGCTATTAAATCTGCCCTCAGATGCGCCTTTCGATCTTATCAAACACTACGCCGCCCCAATACCCGTTATCATAATCTGCCGCTTGCTCGGTGTTCCCGAAACCATGGCCGATCAATTGCTACAGTGGTCGGCTGATATGGTTGCGATGTACCAAGCACGACGTGATCGCGCGATCGAAGACAAAGCGGCGACCGCCGCATCAGAGTTTGCCGACTATATCCGCGCCTATGCCTTTGAGAAACGCACAAAACCCGGTGACGACCTCATCACGGAGCTTCTCAAAGCCGAAGATGGCGGCGAAAAACTCAGTATGGACGAATTGGTCACAACCTGCATTCTGCTTTTAAACGCTGGACACGAAGCCACCGTGCACACCCTTGGCAATGGCATCAAAACCCTGATCGAAACGCAGGCCCCTCATCGCGCGCTCAGCGAAGACATGATCGACCAAACCGTCGAAGAAATCTTGCGCTTTGATCCACCTTTGCATGTGTTCACACGCTATTGCTACGAAGACCTTGACCTTGAAGGGCACAGTTTCAAACGCGGCGATGAAATCGCCCTGATGCTTGCCGCAGCCAATCGCGATGCTGCGACTTGGCCGGATCCGGACACATTCGATCCGACCCGTAAAATCCAAACCAATACCAGCTTCGGCGGTGGTCTTCATTTCTGTGTCGGTGCGCCGTTGGCACGTCTCGAAATGCGCATCGCAATTCCGAAACTTATTCAAAAATTTCCAAATCTGCGCATCACGCAAACACCGGTATACGCCAATCTTTACCACTTCCACGGCTTGGAACGCCTTATGGTTAAGGCTTAGTTTCCTCTCTCCAGAAATATCCCGGGGAGCGCGAGGGGCTGGCCCCTCGTATCAAACACGTAAGCGCGAGGGGCTGGCCCCTCGCTCCGGTCGGATCGCGACAGCGATCCGAAACACCTCAAATCGGCAGGGCCGTCGTGCTTTTGATCTCTTCCATGGACAAAAGCGCGGTCACATTGTGCACCTTCACCTCTGAAATCAGCGCTTGATAAAACACGTCATAAGCCCGCGCATTCTGCACCCGCACTTTCAGAATGTAATCAATATCCCCCGCCAAACGATGCGCTTCTTGCACCTCGGGACGGTCTAGCAAGGCTTTCAAAAACGCCGCTTGCCAACTCGCATCATGCTCTGACGTACGGATCAAAACAAAGAAACACGCCTCAAACCCAAGTGCCTCTGCATCCAGTTTGACGGTCTGCGCGCCAATCACACCTGCGTCGCGCATTTTGCGCATCCGGTTCCATACGGGCGTCTTGGACGACCCCACTTCACGGGCAATTTCATCAAGCGAGCGGTCTGCATCCACCTGCAAAGCCCGAAGGATTTTCCGATCCGTATCATCAATTCGAACTGACATTCCTGCCCTCCTGCAATTTTGGAACACATAACCCTTCAAGGAATTCATTGTAAAACAATTTCCCTAAAAGATCAGGTATACTGGCATCATATCGGAATAATTTTCTATATTGGACGTACAAACCAAGACCTCGAAGCTCAAAACACAGGAGCGTTCCATGGATCATTTCCCAATCTTCGTCGCCCTCGCAGGGCGCCGCGTGGTGCTCTCGGGCGGTGGCGAAGCTGCGCTCGCCAAACTGCGCCTGTTGCTCAAAACCACAGCGCGCATCACGGTATTTGCACCCCATGCCGCGCCAGAGATAACAGCCTGGCATGCTGCGGGTAAGCTGCGCTACATCGCGCGTGCAATTGAACCGGGCGACGCCATGTGCGCTGTTCTGGCCTATGCGGCGGATGAGGACGACACGTTAGATGCACGCACATCTGAAATTGCGCGCGCAGACGGCGCGATGGTCAATATCGTGGATAATCTGGGGGACAGTCAATTCATCACCCCAGCTATCGTCGACCGCGATCCTGTCACGATTGCCATAGGAACAGAAGGCGCAGCACCCGTTCTCGCCCGCGCAATCAAGGCAGATCTGGAAGAACGCCTACCCCAATCGCTGGGGACACTCGCGCGCATCGGCAAGGGGTTTCGCAAAGTTGCTAATGTGCTGCCTATGGGTCGCGCGCGCCGTGATTTCTGGCGCGATTATTACTTTAACACAGGCCCTGCGGCCCAAAGCGAAGCCGATGTTTATAACGCTTTGGACGACACGCTGAAGGCCCATCTGACCCGCAAGGCCCGAGCGGCGCATATTGCTTTTGTCGGCGCGGGCCCCGGTGATCCTGGCCTGCTGACCCTCAAAGCCCGCAAAGCGATTGATGAGGCGGATGTGATCATTCACGACCGTCTTGTGACGCCCGAAATTCTAGAACTGGCGCGCCGCGAAGCGTTGATTGTGGATGCAGGGAAAGAAGGCTTCGGCCCGTCCATGGCGCAAGATCAGATCAACATGCTGATCGCAGAACACACGCAAAACGGGGCGCAGGTTGTACGTCTTAAATCAGGGGATCCTACGATTTTCGGACGCCTCGATGAAGAGATTGAGACATGCCAATCCCATGACATCGCCTATTCAATCATCCCCGGCATCACCGCCGCCTCCTCCGCCGTTGCCGCGATCGGGCAAAGCTTTACCCGCCGTGGTCGCAATGGCGCGGTCCGTTTTCTGACGGGCCACGATATGAAGGGATTTGCGGATCATGACTGGGCCGCACTTGCCGAACCTGATGCCATCGCAGCAATCTACATGGGCAAAAAGGCCGCGCGCTTTGTGCAGGGTCGGTTGCTGATGCATGGTGCGGATCGGTTGACACCAGTGACCTTGATCGAAAACGCATCGCGCGCAGATCAACGCATCATCCCAGCCTCGCTTGAAACCCTTGCTGACGTGACGGCCGTCGCTGGACCTGCCGTTATCTTCATCGGCCTTGCCCCACGCGACGCCGTCACCGCCCTTGCTGATGTACCACAAGAGGAATTCGCATAATGCCCCGTCACTTCACCCCGAAGGTCGTCACCGCCAATGCTTTGCTTGAGGGGGACGTCGTTTATTTGACCAACGCTGATACTTGGACCCGCGATCTGAAGGACGCTGTGCTTTTGCACGATGAAGCCGACGCAGAGCTTCGCCTTCTGCAAGCCCAAGCGCAAAGCGGTGTGGTTGTTGGTGCTTATCTTGTCGACATGACCGCAGGTCCAAACGGTCCCGAGCCTACGCATTTTCGCGAAGCATTCCGACGCACCGGCCCATCCAATTACCAACATGGTAAACAGGAGACCATCTGATGTACGCATATTCCGATTTCGACAAAAATTTCCTTGCATCGCGCAACGCTCAATTTCGTGCGCAGGTCGAACGCCGTATCGCGGGTCATTTGACCGAGGATGAATTCAAACCCCTACGTTTGATGAACGGTGTCTATCTGCAACTTCACGCCTATATGCTGCGCGTCGCCATTCCTTATGGCACGCTCAATGGCACGCAGATGGAAATGCTAGCCCATCTCGCGGACAAGTATGACAAGGGTTATGGGCATTTCACCACCCGTCAGAACATCCAGTATAACTGGCCAGAATTACGTGACATTCCCGACATGCTCGATAAGCTGGGCACGGTTGAGATGCATGCGATCCAGACATCCGGGAACACAATTCGCAATGTAACGGCCGATCATTTTGCTGGGGCCGCCGCAGATGAAATTGCCGATCCGCGCCCGGTGGCCGAGTTGATACGCCAATGGTCCACGGATCATCCCGAGTTTCAATTCCTGCCACGTAAATTCAAGGTTGCCGTCACAGGTGCGCAAAACGATCGCGCCGTAACCCGTGCCCATGACATCGGATTGCGTATGGTTGAGCGGGACGGCATTGCCGGTTTTGAAGTGATCGTAGGCGGCGGTTTGGGCCGTACTCCGATGCTGGGCAAAGTGATCGCTGATTTTGTGACGCGAGAAGACCTACTGCCCTATCTCGAAGCAATTGTCAGCGTCTACAACCTGCTTGGTCGGCGCGACAACAAATACAAAGCGCGCATCAAGATCACCGTACATGAGAACGGTTTGGACAAGATACGCGCCCTTGTTGACGAACGCTTTGTCGCGATCAAAGCGCGTTTCAGCGGGATTGATCAGGACCTGTTCAAAGAAATTGAAGCCGCCTTCGCCACGCCTGAATTTGCTGTTAACCCTGTGGGTACCTATAAGACCGCCTACGAAAACGATCCGGTTTTTCGTGCGTGGGCCGATACCAATCTGCATGCACACAAGGCAGATGGATATTCCATCGTCACCGTCTCGCTTAAGGCACATGGGGCTACGCCCGGCGATGCCACCTCGGCGCAAATGCGCGTGTTGGCCGACCTTGCCAAACGCCTTGGCCATGACGAACTGCGCATTAGCCACGAGCAGAACGTGATCCTGCCCCATGTGCATAAATCCCATTTGCCCGAAATGCATAGCATCCTAAAAGCCAATGGTCTTGGAACTGCGAATATCGGACTGATATCCGACATCATCGCCTGCCCGGGTATGGATTACTGCGCCCTTGCGACAGCGCGGTCCATTCCCATTGCGCAGCAGATCGCGACCCGCTTTGACGCGCTGAAGCTCGAGCATGAAATTGGCGAGTTGAAAATCAAGATTTCGGGCTGCATCAATGCCTGCGGGCATCACCATGTGGCGCATATCGGGATTTTGGGGCTCGATCGTGCAGGCGTGGAAAGCTATCAGATCACGCTTGGCGGTGATCACACCGAAACAGCGGCAATTGGCGAACGCGCTGGTCCGGGCTTTAGCGCTGATGATATCATTCCTGCGATTGAACGGTTGGTGAAGGCCTATCTTGACCTGCGTATCAGTGAGGATGAGACGTTTATCCAAAGTTTCCGCCGCCTTGGCATGGCGCCGTTCAAAGCTGCGCTTTACCCCGAACAAGAGGCGAAATCACATGCCGCTTGACGCGCTTGTTTCCTCGCTGAACCTGCGCACCCGCGTGGCCGAAGCGCAAGCTGCGATCCGGATTGCGCGATCGGACCCGCTTTTGGGAAAGATCGCGCTGGTGTCATCCTTTGGCACCGAAGCAGCAGTGCTATTGCACCTTGTCGCAGAGGCCGATCCGCATATGCCGGTTTTGTTCTTAGACACAGGCAAACATTTTGCGCAGACTTTGGAGTATCAACAAACCCTCGCCACGCAACTTGGCCTGCGCGATGTGCGCATCTTGCGCGCGAATGCGGATCAGATCGCTGCGAAAGATCCCTACGGTGCGCTACATACCCATGATCCCACTGCCTGTTGTGCGTTGCGAAAAGTCATCCCGTTGCAAGAGGCGCTAACAGGCTTTGACGGCTGGATCACCGGACGCAAACGCTATCAGGGTGGTGCACGTTCAGCGCTAGATTTGTTTGAAGGGGATGAAGCAACAGGCAAGCTAAAGATCAACCCATTGGCACATTGGTCGCTAGAAGAAATGCGCGATTACGCACAACATCACTCTTTGTTGTCCCACCCCTTGGTAGCTGAGGGTTTTCTGTCCATTGGCTGTGCGCCTTGCACCAAACGCGCAGGCTCATCTAACGATCCGCGCGCAGGACGCTGGGCGGGACAAGACAAAAGCGAATGCGGCATTCATTTGCCAGCCGCCAATCTCAAAGACGGAACACAGATATGAATACGATCGTAACAGACAACGGCTTTAGCCCAGAGACTTGGAACAAGGCGATTGACCTTGATCTTGCATCTGCCGCCAACCCTTTGACCCTGAAGCTGACGCCAGACATCAAGATGATCCGCGTTGATTTCCCCAGCTTTGCAGACGGGCGTGGCTTTACCATCGCGCGGCAATTGCGACTTCGGGGCTACACAGGGCGTTTGCGCGCCAAAGGGCATGTGATCGCGGATCAATATGCGATGGCACGCCGCGCAGGCTTTGATGAGGTGGAGATTGACGCCACCCTTGCGCAACGCCAGCCCGAACCCGATTGGCTGGCGCGCGCAGACTGGCAAGCCAACGACTACCAAGCCCGCCTGCGCGGTTAAGACCACGCGCGCGGCCTTTCAAACACAATCAATCCGTATTAAACGAGGTGCGGAGTTCAATTCCGTTTGCATACATATGAATGAGATGACGCCCGTGACCACACAAACCGCCCCCAAGACCCCGACCCTGCCCGACGCGCAAATCGTGACCGAGGTAAAGCATTGGACGGACCGTCTGTTTTCGTTTCGCATGACCCGCCCTGCGTCTATGCGCTTTCGCTCGGGGGAGTTTGTGATGATTGGCCTGATGGGGGATGTAAACGAAAAAACGGGCAAGGCAAAACCGCTGTTGCGCGCTTATTCTATTGCTTCGCCGTCGTGGGATGAGGAACTCGAATTCTACTCGATCAAGGTGCCTGACGGCCCACTGACATCGCGTTTGCAGCATATCAAAGTGGGCGATGAAATTATTCTGCGCCCCAAACCAGTCGGCACTTTGGTGCATGACGCCTTGATCCCCGGCAAACGGATCTGGTTCTTCGCCACAGGCACAGGTTTCGCGCCTTTCGCTTCGCTTTTGCGTGAACCGCAGACCTATGAAGACTACGACGAAGTGATCATTACCCACACCTGCCGCACCGCGGGCGAGCTGACCTATGGGCGCGAGTTGATCGAGGCGTTGGAGCATGACGAAATGCTCAACGAGGTGATTGGTGAAGGCTTCTGGAAGAAGATCAAATACTACCCGACAACGACGCGCGAAGAGAGCGCGAAAATGGGACGGATCACTGATTTGATTAACTCTGGCGAGGCTTATGCAGAACTGGGTGTCGAGCCGCTCTGCCCCGAAAACGACCGCGCGATGATCTGCGGCAACCTTGCGTTCAACCTTGAACTGAAAGCGATGTTGGAGGCAGCTGGGCTAGAAGAAGGCGCCAATTCCAAGCCTGCGCAATATGTCGTCGAAAAGGCGTTTCTGGATTGATCTGGTAAGGTGCGTGATACCACGCACCTTACCATTTGTTTCGCGCGCGAAACAATTCATCTTTATTAACAGATAGTTAAGTCAAAATCAGTAACCCTGAAGCGCCACCCCTTCCACCGTAATCCTGTGCATCAGCCGTCCATGCCCCGCGTAGTCCGCACATGCAAAATGTTGCACGAGGCGGTTGTCCCAGATGGCGACGCTGCCCTCTTCCCACTTCAAACGGCAAGAATATTCAGGGCGCGTGGCGTGGGTATAGAGGTAGGCCAAAAGCGGCGCGCTTTCTTCTGCGCTCCAGCCTTCAAAATTCAACGTGAAATCACCGTTCACATAGAGGCAGGGCGCGCCTGTGCTGGGGTGTGCAATGACGACGGGATGCACTGCCGGGGCTTTGAAGGCTGCGGCATCCGCTTGGATCCCGACTTTGCTGTCACCAAAGCTACCGTCAGAGTGCACAGCGCGCAGGCCGCGTAGCGTGGTTTTGAGACCATCGCTTAGCCCTTCATAGGCAGCAGTCATAGACCCAAAAAGCGTGTCACCACCAACGGGAGGAAGCACGCGCGCGGCAAGGATAGAGCACATCGCAGGAGCCGCGTCATAGGAATGATCGGTGTGCCATGTGCCGCCGATCACGCGGGTCATGTCAGGTTTGGTGCGGACTTCAGCGATCATCGGATGGGTCGCAACGGGCGTGAAGAAGCGGTTTATGTCGATGGTGCCGAACCGCTTGGCCAAGGCAATATGCGCTTGTTCATTGAGGGATTGCCCCCTGATCACGACCATGCCGTGTGCAAACAAAGCCTTCCTTAAGGTGTTAAAACCGGCATCATCCAATTTACGCAGATCGAGACCGTTGATTTCCGCGCCGACCGCGCCGCTGATTTTTGTAATGTCCATGGGTGCATTAAGCCGCGGCACCTCACGGTGCACAAGAAAAAACCCCGCCACACAGGACGAGGTTTTCTTGATCTCGCAAAAGTGCCGGTGGCTTACATGCCAAGCGCGCCTTTGATCTGCTCCAGAACGCCGTTCAGCAGTTCTGGATTGTCCTTGGCACCATTCAACGCAGATTTCAGCGTTGTCTTTTGGACCATGCCCAGGTCGGAACCGTCGATCATTTCGGAAACTTTATCCATGCTGAAGCCTTCTGGTGTCAGCAAATCAGCCAAACCACCTGTTGCTTCTGTCGCAGCGGCGGCAGCTTCTTCTGTCGCAGCGGCGGCAGCTTCTTCTGTCGCTGCAGCGGCAGTCTCTGCGGCTTCAGCAGCAGCGGCTTCGGCTTCTGCGGCGGCAGCGGCTTCAGCTTCTGCAGCGGCAGCGGCTACAGCAGCGGCCTCTTCTTCTGCGGCAGCAGCGGCAGCGGCAGCTTCTTCTTCAAGCTTTGCAGCAGCGGCAGCGGCTTCTTCTTCCAGCTTTGCAGCAGCAGCGGCGGCTTCTTCTTCAGCCATCTTTGCTTCTTCTTCAAGCTTTGCAGCGGCGGCTGCGGCTTCGGCTTCTGCAGCTGCAGCAGCTTCTTCAGCAGCTTTCTTGGCTTCTGCAGCAGCGGCTTCTGCTTCTGCTTCTGCGGCAGCGGCTGCCTCTTCTTCTGCCATTTTCGCAGCTTCAGCCGCTTTGTCTGCTTCGGCTTGCGCCATCGCGGCAGTGTTTGCGGCGTTGTTTGTATAGAACATGTAACCGCCACCAAGGACGACAGCTGCGATAATAACCCAAATTAAATTCTTCATGGATCTTTCCCCTAGAGATAATCTATTGCACCCGGCATGCTTGCCTGAATGCTGCAAGAGCGAAATGATAGCATCGGCATTTAAACGCAAGGGGAAAACGTGCGCAAACAGCCCAGACACGGCGATTTGGCGCTTGAAGACTGCGCACTCAGCCTCTATCTTGCAGTCCTGAAATTAAAGCTATCTAAGGATAAATACCATAGCCCGCAGACCTCACAATGCGCCACCACAGCGCGACACCGGACCTCGTGTTAACGACAAAATCCGCTCTCCTGAGATCCGCCTGATTGGCGCTGAAGGCGAAAACGTTGGTGTAATCCATCCCGCCAAAGCAATGATCATGGCTGAAGAAGCTGGTCTTGATCTGGTTGAAATTTCCCCCAATGCCAATCCGCCTGTCTGTAAGATTATGGACTTTGGTAAGTTCAAATACGAGACGCAAAAGCGTGAAGCAGAAGCGCGTAAAAAGCAGAAGATCATCGAAATCAAAGAGGTCAAGTTCCGTCCGAACACAGACACGAATGATTACGAAGTGAAGATGCGTAACGTTTATAAGTTCTTGGAAAACGGTGATAAAGTGAAAGTCACTTTGCGTTTCCGTGGTCGTGAGATGGCGCACCTTAACCTTGGTCGCGAGTTGCTTGAGCGTGTAGCAGCAGACACCAAAGAGCATGGTCGCGTCGAAAACTTTCCCAAGATGGAAGGCCGTCAAATGGTCATGCTGATCGGTCCTTTGCCAAAGTAAGCAAGACCTGTTTCATGTGTAGGAAGGTCCGGCCAATGCGCCGGACTTTTTCGTTTTATAGGATTTCTTGTTTTTGACTTTATGACTGGTCGCTTCGCATCTTCATTCTTGGTCCAATGCGAAAGTCGATCGGCCTTGGGAACGGGATTCTCTGATTGCCAAATTTGCGTGACATGACGGCGTCAAGAAAACCGGATCAAACCTTCCTCACCAAACCAACACCACATTTCTATCTAATGATCTTTTTTGCAGTATAATTGAGAAACCGATGCGAATGATCTAGCCTTCGATCAATTATGCCCGAAGGAGCCAAAAGAATGATTGCTTACGTCACAGTCGGTGCCGATGACATTGCACGCGCCAAGCGGTTTTATTCTGCGTTCCTGCCTGCCTTATCTTATGGGCTAAATGAAGGCCCAGAAGGGCTAAGCTATGCGCTGCCTGTTGCACCGGGGCAGACGCCGGTTTTGCCGGATTTCTACGTCAAACCAACCTTCAATGGTCAACCTGCGTCGGCAGGGAATGGGGCGATGGTCGCCTTTGAGGCCAACAGCCAAGAACAGGTCCGCGCACTTCACGCCGCAGCGCTGGCCGCTGGTGGCACTGACGAAGGGCAGCCGGGGTTTCGCGCATCTTACGGGCCACATTTCTACGTAAGCTATTTGCGTGATCCACAAGGCAACAAGATCGCGCTTTTCTCTTGTGATCCGAATGAACCCGGACGCAACGGATAAAAGCCAGCGTCAGACGCGCTGCATAAAGAGCGTGCTACCTGTGTCCAAAGTCGTTTGCCAAATGTAAGCGGAATTTGCAAAGACCGTCTTGAACCCCTTCATATTGGCCGTTTCATCTGCAATCAGAACCCACCTGTTTAATGCAACATGCTTGATCAGGCGCACCAATACAGCCAAGCGCGCGGCTTCGGGAAGCATGTGACGCGTAGGGTCGATCGGAAGGACGTCAAACTGTCCCTCTGGTTCAAAATCAGTGATATCAGACGCGAAGCCAGTGATGTTCAGCCCTTCTTTTCGGGCAGTCTTTTGCAGCGCCGCAATGCCACAGGGGGAGAGATCCACTCCGACAACTTCGTGACCTGCCCGCGCAATGAACAGGGCGTCCCGACCTTGACCACACCCAACGTCCAAGACGCGCAATGGCGTTTGGCCCTGCTGGTCAAAGAAATCAACGAAGACCTGTGTTGGCGCACCTAGGGCGTTTGGCGTCGATTTATAAAGTGCATCGTAGTCATACCCCATTCTTTGCCTCCTAAGTGCTGTTTTGTGACAAAGCGTACTCGGCCCATCAATGGATCACAAGGCTACGAAAAGACGTGTACCTTGGTGGCTTAGAGATCGTCGCTGGCCTGTCTGGGCCGCGGCCGCGTGGGGATTTCTTTGAGCAGCCCCCCGACCCCCATACCTGCGATATCAACGCTGGTGACAGGGACACCGCACAGCACACGACAAAGAACCTTGTCCGCGCCGTTAAGCGCAGGCGAGCGTGCACACCCCGGAAGGCCGATCACTGTGCGGCCGTTAATATCGCCCAAGAACAGTAGGTTACCAGGATCAACGGGCATGCCAAACCGTATCAATTGACCGCCTGCGCTGATCAATGCGGCAGGACCAACATCTGCGGGATCAGAGGTTGCCGAACCGGTCAGGATCAGGATCACGTCGCCAGTGGCTTGGTTGATCTTTTCAATCAACGCTTCGGTTTGATGTGCGCATGTGAGCACTTCGATCAGGGTCGCGTCCAATGCCGTCACACGGGCCTTTGTTGCGGCAATTGCCTTGCTTTCGTCTTGTGTGTTTTTGATCTGGGTTATGATCAGCGAAACCGTTTGTCCAACTGGTGTTGCAAGGCTGATTGTGCCTGCTGCAAGCATACAGGCCTGTTCCAGATCCGCCTCTGACACAGCGTAAGAGATAATCTTGACCGTGCCCAGCATCCCCCCTTTGTGCATTTGATGATGCGGTGGCACCGTCGCGAAAGTGATCATCGGATTAAGCGCATTCATGCAGGTCAAACGGTCCACATCCAGCAGCGCAACACCCGCACTATCGGCGAAAATGTTCACACGCCCCGTCGCCGCCACGCTGGCATGCAAGCCCGAAGCCCCGTGCATCAAAGCTTTGCCTAGACGGTGCGCTGCTTCGTTTTCTTCAACGTCACCGCTTTCCAGCGTCGCGACTGTAACAGCCCCTACCCCTGACAGTTTCAATGCTTTGACATGCGAAGCGTCAAGCACTGTGCCTTTGCGCAAACGGCCTGTTGGCACATCTACAGAATGGGCCAGCAGACTGCCCTGCGCCTCTTGCACGGGGCGTGTTGCGAAGATCATGACAGGCCTTTACGCAGATTAAGGGTCATTTGCGCGATGATCGAAATCGCAATTTCTGACGGGCTACTTGCGCCGATGTCCAGCCCGATGGGCCCATGAATACGCGCGCATTGTGTATCGCTAAATCCCGCGTCGCGCAGGCGGTCCAGCCGTTTGGCATGGGTGCGTTTTGATCCAAGTGCGCCGATATAAGCAACGTCAGTGCCTAGCGCATGATGCAAAACCGGATCATCCAATTTGGGATCATGTGTCAGCAAGACCAGTGCGGTACGAGCATCCAGCGCTGCTTTTTCCACTGCGTCACTGGGCCAATCGTTTGAAATTTCTACATCCGGAAAGCGCGCTTTCGCCGCAAAGCTTTCGCGCGGATCAATCACAAGAGGATCATATCCTGCCATTTGGGCCATTGGCACCAGCGCTTGGGCGATATGCACCGCACCAACAATAATCAGGCGTAAAGGCGGGTTGTGAATAGCCACAAAACAGCGCGTACCTTCCTCAAAGCCAGAGCAATCCATCGCAAAGCGCTGCGCGAACCCGTTATGTTTCAGACTGCGCGTGCCGTTGTCGAGATCAGCCACATAAGCAATCGGAGTGCGTGCGGCGCGCGCTGTGACCAAGTCGCTCAACAGGGCTTCGCTTAAGACGCTACCAACCGGTTCCACCAAAATGCGGATCGTGCCGCCACAGGCCAGTCCGACGGCGAAAGCATCGCCATCCGAGACGCCGAACTCCAATTCACGCACCTTTGCGTCGTGGATAGAATCGATGGCGTCCACAATCACCGCCCCTTCGACACAGCCGCCAGAGACCGAGCCAAGGATTTCCCCTTGCCCACTTATCGCCAACTGACTGCCCACACGCCGCGGTGCGCTGCCCCATGTTTCGATCACAGTTGCCAAGGCCGCGCCTTTGCCTTCACGGTACCAAGCCAGCGCTTGCTCTGGAATATGCTCAAAGCTGACGTCGTTCATGCGGGATATCCTATTTGTCCTTGGTGGCACGAAAGTTGCGTGAAACCTGCGCTAAATCAGAACCCGTGGCAATGCACTGACGCACAGCTTTCGGATCGTTATGACAAATCATGAGCACTTTATTTTCCCAATCCTGCCCCATTTTGGGGTCACTTATG
Source organism: Planktotalea sp. (assembly GCA_965662135.1). Lineage (GTDB taxonomy): Bacteria > Pseudomonadota > Alphaproteobacteria > Rhodobacterales > Rhodobacteraceae > Planktotalea. The sequence continues at coordinate 41,998 of CBFIGL010000005.1, forward strand.
CCCTCAACAGCCCGCGACAGATGGGTTTGATCAAGACGCGCAGGAGCCGACATAATGCAGGACACGCATCAATTGCTCAATGAATCACTGGCTGGCCAGACAGGTCAGGCATGGCTTGGTGCCTTGGAAGAGCTTGCTGATGAAGCGGGATATTTCCAGCCCCTTAACGCGAAACACAATGCGGCATTTATTGATGCAGGCAAAACGCTGCTTGTGACATTTGAAACCATGCAATCGGTTCAGTCCATGAACAACAAAGCCCATCCCATCGGCTTCGAAATGGTACGCGAGGCCGATTGGTCATTGCTCAGTTTCTTTAGCGATGGCGAAACATGGTTTCGCGACCCCTCAATCTATCGCTACTTCGACCGCCTTGTTGATGACGGCTTTTTTGAGGACTTTGAACGTGTCATTTTTTACGGTTCAGGGTCATGCGGGTATGCGGCCTGTGCCTTTTCTGTGGCAGCCCCCGGCGCGCAGGTTCTTGCTTTTAGCCCACAAGCCAGCCTTGATCCGCGTGTCAGCGAATGGGATGACCGTTTTCGCAGGATGCGCCGTATCAGCTTTTCGGATCGTTATGGGTATGCACCTGATATGTTGGACGCAGCAGACCGTGCGACAGTGATCTATGATCCGCGTGTTGAATTGGATGCGATGCATGCCGCTTTGTTTACACGCGCCAATGTGGACAAGCTGCGGATGCCGAATTTCGGCTCGTCTCTGGACATGCAAATGATGCGCCTTGAAATTCTGTACCCCCTGCTTGGTGCAGTCGGGTCAGGCACCTCAGTGCCCGCTGAATTCCATCGTTTGCACCGAACCCGTCGCCAGGATCGCAATTACCTACGCTCCCTTCTGGGGGATGCGGAGGATACAAAACGCTGGACCTTCGCCAAAGCCGTTTGCGATCACGCCGTGAGCGAGCTGAATGCACCACGTTTTAGGAAACGGGGTGAACAGATCCAAGCCTTTATTGCAGCGGGCGCGCAAGAGACCGATCTGGACGACTGACGCACCAACATTTTCAGGCGTGGCACATGGCGCTGCTTGTACATAAAGCGCGCCCAAGCGGCGATCAAAGCTGTGCGCCATCCGGCCTCGATCTCTATCTCGTCAATCAACTCAGCCCCCTGCGCATGTGGCAAAACCTGCAAACTGTGCTGCCAATGCGTGACACCCATGCCCACCTCATTTGAATTGAACCACATTTTGTTGTCGTCGAACGCGATTAGTTCCATTCGGTACGGTTGTGCTGGCAAAACGCTGAACATGGATACCTTAACATCCACGACTTGACCCTTGTGAATCGCACCGCTGGGCATGCCTTCAAAGCTCAACAAACCGGGTACTGCTTCGTTCAGACAGTCTAGATCGGTTGCGACCTGCCACACTTGGCGTGGCGAATGGGGGTAGATATGGGACAGGCGGATCGTTTTCATGACCCACGAAGCGCGTTGAAGCGCGCCAGGATAGATTTACGGGCCACACCACAGGCAGCGCCAAAGCACAGCAAGGCCGGATAGCTATGTACCCCGATCAACAACAAGACGATTGCCGCACCAGCAAGACACAAGGCAAAACTGACCAAGGTGGATTGGGTTTCATCCAGCGCAAGACCCGCGCGTCTAAACAACCCGCTTAGACCGCTTTGCGCCCGTGTGTAAAAGACGCCAACGACAAATCCGACGATCAATGTGAAAATCATATCTTAACTCCTTTTGTTGCGCAGAGCCTTAGAGCCAAGTCGCGCGACACGCAAACCTCTAGCCCTTTTGAACGCGGCGGTGTATGCGAACGGGCATGACAGATAGCCTTACACTCCGCCGCCCCGACGACTGGCACCTACACCTGCGCGATGGCGATATGCTGCGCGCGGTGCTGCCGGAAACTGCACGCCATTTTGCGCGCGCGATCATTATGCCCAACCTTGTACCACCGGTGGTGACAAGCGCGGATGCTTTGGCCTATCAGGCGCGCATCTTGGCCGCATTGCCAGAGGGCATGGTGTTTGAGCCGCTAATGACCCTGTATCTGACCGAAGACACAGATCCCGAAGATGTGCGCGCCGCCCACGCAAGCGGTTTGATCAAAGCGGTGAAACTTTATCCCGCAGGCGCAACCACAAATTCCGCGAGCGGTGTGCGTGATTTCGCAAGGGTACAACCCGTTCTGGATGTGATGGCCGAAATTGGCCTGCCCCTATGTCTACACGGCGAAGTCACAGACAGTGACGTGGATATCTTTGATCGCGAAGCCGTGTTCATTGACAAAATCCTTGATCCCCTGCGCCGCGCGACACCGGGGCTAAAAGTCACGATGGAACATATCACCACCAAAGACGCGGTCGATTATGCACGCGCACAAGACGACAGCCTTGGCGCGACGATCACAACACATCACTTGGTGATCAACCGCAACCATATCCTTGTCGGTGGGATCAAGCCGCATTACTACTGCCTACCCGTCGCCAAACGCGAAACCCATCGCCTTGCGCTGGTAGAGGCGGCGACCTCGGGCGAAGCACGCTTTTTCCTGGGAACCGACAGTGCCCCGCATTCTGACGTTCTAAAAGAAAACGCATGCGGTTGCGCAGGTTGTTTTACGGCCACCAACACAATGTCGATCCTTGCAGAGGTCTTCGAAGCGGCAGGCGCGCTGGACAAGCTGGAAGCCTTCGCATCGCTTAACGGTCCCGCACACTACGGTTTAGCTGTGAACGACACGAGACTCACGCTGACCAAAACCCCGCCGACCTATCCCGATAAAATCATCACGGGCGTCGGGGAGGTCACGGTTTTTGATCCGGGTTTCGCGCTTAACTGGTCCGTGACTTCTTGAGTTTCCTCACTCTATAAATATCCCGGGGAGTACGAGGGGCTGGCCCCTCGCCCCGATCCCTCAAAACTCGCTGCCGAATGAGAAACAAATGATCCCAACAAGCTACCCAAGCCCCGAAGAAATCGCCCGCCTCACTGCACGCATGCTGCTGGAAATCAAAGCCGTGCATTTTAATGCAGCCGAGCCTTTCATCCTTGCCTCTGGCCTGCCTAGCCCAACTTATATTGATTGTCGCAAACCCAACTCCTATCCGCGTATCCGCTCGACCTTGATGGATTTCATGACGGTGACAGTCATGCGCAATGCGGGGTTTGAGGCTTTTGATAACATCGCAGGGGGCGAAACGGCTGGTATCTCTTTCGCGGCTCTCGTGGCAGAGCGCATGGCGCTGCCTATGACGTATGTGCGCAAGAAACCCAAAGGGTACGGGCGCGGCGCGCGCATTGAAGGCGATATGCACGAAGGCCAGCGCGTTCTCTTGGTGGAAGATCTCACAACGGACGGTGGTTCCAAGCTTAGCTTTGTCGATGCGATTCGCGAAACTGGTGCAACTTGTGCCCATACGGCGGTGATTTTCTACTACGACATCTTTCCCGAAACCGAAAAGACCTTGGGCGATCATGGTGTCACATTGCATCATCTATGCACATGGTGGGATGTTCTAGCAGAGGCCAAAGCGCAAAATACCTTTGATACGGCAACCTTAGTCGCTGTTGAGGCATTTCTGAACGATCCGCGCGGCTGGCAGGAAGCCAATAAGACAGTTTGATCCGGTCAAAGCACTCGGTGAAAAACTGATCCACGTTAGCCCTTTTTTAACCACAAGGGCTAGCGGTGACGGCAATGCGTTCATCCACATATGGTGGATTTTTCCGCAGAACTGCGTTATCCACAGAAACATACAATTTGCACCTTCCCCTTCAGCTTTTGTATAGACGCTTGGTGAATGTGAGAGGTCTGTCATGAACGAAATCGCGTCAATCAATCAAACGCAGGTGGATGTTGCCACCGCTGAAACAATGCCTAATTCGATCGAGGCCGAGCAGCAGCTTTTGGGTGCGATCCTTACAAACAATGACATTTATGACCGTGTCGCTTCTATCATCCAGCCGCGCCATTTCTTTGATCCCGTGCATCAGCGCATCTATGAAGTCGCGGCGGCGCGTATTGCCAAGAACAACCTTGCCTCTCCGGTTACGCTGAAAGCGTTTCTTGAGGACGATGAAGGCCTCAAAGAACTGGGTGGTCCTGCGTATCTCGCGCGTCTTGCGGGTGCTGCGATTTCTGCTTTTGCGGCGCGTGATTATGCCCAGATCATTTATGATCTGGCGATCCGGCGTGAATTGATGGGTCTGGGGCGCGATATCGCCGCCAAAGCCGCGCGCGTTGATGTGGCCTCAGAGCCTGCGGAGCAAATCGTCGAGGCAGAGCAAGAGCTATACAAGCTGGCCGAAAAGGGCAGCGCTGATAGCGGCTTTCAATCTTTCTTGCGCGCGATCACCGATGCGGTGAACGTCGCCAACGCCGCCTATGAGCGCGGGGGCGGCATGGCCGGCATTTCGACCGGCTTGGTTGATATGGACAAAATGCTGGGCGGCTTGCACAAGTCCGACCTTCTGATCCTTGCGGGTCGGCCGTCTATGGGTAAGACATCACTTGCGACGAACATCGCCTTCAACATTGCAAAAGCCTATCGCCAAGGCAAACTTGCTGATGGCACGGATGGTGCGGTGGATGGTGGTGTTGTCGGCTTCTTCTCGCTGGAGATGAGCGCCGAACAGTTGGCGGGACGTATTTTGTCGGAAGCCTCTGAAATCTCAAGCCACAAAATCCGCCAAGGCGACATGGAAGAATTCGAATTCCGCCGTTTTGTGGAAGCCGCGAAAGAGCTGGAAGCCTGTCCGCTTTATATTGACGACACCGCTGCGATCCCGATTGCCCAGCTTTCTGCGCGCGCGCGTCGTTTGAAGCGCACGCATGGCTTGGATGTCTTGATCATTGACTACTTGCAGCTTGTGCGCGGGACATCAGAGAACCGTGTTCAGGAGATCGGTGAAATTTCAATGGGTCTCAAGGCTATCGCCAAGGAATTACAAATCCCTGTGATCGCCCTGTCCCAGCTGTCGCGTCAGGTCGAAAACCGCGAAGACAAGCGCCCGCAACTTTCAGACCTGCGTGAATCGGGTTCAATCGAGCAAGACGCCGACGTGGTGATGTTCGTGTATCGTGGGGAATACTACAAAGAGCGCGAAAAGCCCGATGATGACAACCTTGAAGCGATGGCACAGTGGCAAGATGATATGTCCCGCCTGCACGGCAAGGCGGAAGTGATCATCGGCAAGCAACGACACGGCCCCATCGGGACGATCGAGCTAAGCTTTGAAGCGCAGTTCACTCGTTTCGGCAACTTGGCCAAATCCTGGCAAGTTGGCAGCGATGACACCAGCTTCTGATCCAACCGGCAGCGCATTGACCGGTTGGTAAATGCTGCGCGAACGCGCACTGCCAATCCGGTTGCGTGTTGCTCTTGCCGGGGCATTGATTGGTGGCGGTGCGATTTTTGCAGACAGCCTTTTGACAGAGGTCATGGGCCCGAAAACGGATTGGACGCTTGTCAGTATTTGCGCGGTCGGTGGAGCAGTTGGCGGCTGGCTTAGTGCGGGATGGCACGGGCGCGCAGGCGGTAGGGGTTATTTCTATGCGATTGGTGCCAGTTTTCTGGCCAGTGCCTTGGCAGGTGCCGCCGCAGGCACGCTGATTATTCCGCTTCTTGGCACGCTTGTGGGCGCGGTTTACGGCGTCATACCAACTTTGATGAGTCCCTATTCTGCTTTAGGTTTTTTTCTGCTCTGCTTGGCTTTGCATCTTCGGATAAGACGCTTGCGCGCTGCGCGGGTTTTGGAAGACACTGTTTCAAAAGCGCCATAACGCGATGATCCTTTTGAGAAAGCGCATCCAATGTACCGACGTCAATTTATTGCTGCCTCTGCGCTTCTGCCTTTTGCGAAGCCTTTGATGGCCAGACAACCTTTGAATGCACGCCCCGAAGAAGACCCGCATGAAGCGACGTTCATGATGTGGCCGGTCAGTCGCAAGGTGCATCCCGAAACGGCTTTTCTGGAGCTTTTGCAACAGACTATTGCCGATATCGCCAATGCAATTGCCCAGTTCGAACCTGTGATCATGTTGGCCGCGGCAAGTGATCAAGCGCGGGCAAAGCGGTTATTAGGTGCCGACGTCACGCTTTGGGATATCCCCACCGAAGACCTTTGGGCACGCGATGCCGGACCTTTGATTGCGCATCAAGGCGCGCGGCGTGTTGTCAGCCATATTCAGTTCAATGGCTGGGGCAAAAAGCAGGTGCATGCGCGCGACGGCGAGGTCGCAAGCGCTCTTGCCGATCGCTTGGGATTTGATCTGGTCAAAAGCGGTATTGTTGGTGAAGCCGGTGGCGTGGAACATGACGGTCATGGGCTTTTGATGGCACATGAAAGTTCATGGGTGAACAGAAACCGAAATCCAAGGCTAAGCCGCGATGAGGTCGAGCGCCGATTGCTAAAGGCTTACGGCGCAGAGCGGATGATCTGGGCAAAGGGTGTGACGGGCGAAGACATCACGGATTATCACATCGATAGCCTTGCACGCTTTACAGGCGCGGGTCGGGTTTTGATTAACCTGCCAGACAATCCCGATTGGGAAGACCCGTTTCACGCATCCGCCTATGAAACCTATGACGTATTGAAAGCCGCAGAACTGAACATCGAAGTGATCCCCGAACCAGAGTATCGTCGGGTGAAGTCGATCGATTTTGTCGCCTCATATGCAAATTACTACGCCTGCAACGGGGCGGTGATTGCAGCGCAGTTCGGGGATCCAGAAGCCGACAAAATTGCGCGCAATGCTTTGGCGCGGCATTATCCGGACCGCGAAATTGTAACGTTGAATGTAGACGCGCTTGGTGAAGTCGGTGGTGGCATCCATTGCGCCACACAACAATTGCCGAGCGCATGATATGAGCCCTATTCCCGTTCTTGACCTAAACGCCCCTGACATCGAACAGGCCTTTGCGACAGCCTATGGCGATGTCGGGTTTGCTTATTTGATCGACCATGGCATGGATCCGGCTTTGCGAAACGCATTGTTTGACGCCTCTGCGCGCTTTCACTCCCAGCCCGAAGCAATCAAGCACGCGGTTGAGGTAGATCACACACATCGCGGATACATTCCCATGGCCGCGTCGACGGATGTGAATTCAACGCTGGCAAAGGTGACAAAACCCAACCAATCCAGCAGTTTCATGATGATGCGCGAAGATGTGGTTGCGCGCGCAGATGTCTATTTGTCCGGTCCGAACAAATGGCCCGAACTTGACGGATTTCGGGATGTCTTAGAACAGTATCACAGTAACATGTGCGACCTTGGTAGCCGCATGATGCGCATTGCGTTGCGCGCGATTGGGGCCGATGAAACTGCAATGGATATGTTCGCCCCGCCCACGACGTGGCTGCGCTTACTGCATTATCCCCCTGCCCCTGCGATGCGCGCCGATGATCTTTATGGCTCGGCACCGCACACAGATTTTGGCGCGTTGACCTTCTTGGCGACGGATGATGTTGGGGGCTTGCAAGTCCTTGCTCCCGATGGCGATTGGATTGACGTTCCCCCGCGCGCGGATGCGTTTGTGGTGAATGTGGGTGATATGCTGCATCGCATGTCTGGCGGGCAATTGCGATCAACACCCCACCGCGTGATCAACACCAGCGGGCGCGAACGCTATTCCTGTCCGTTCTTTTATGATCCTCATGTCAGCGCGACAGTGACGCCTTTGGCAGGTGACACTACCAAATTTGCGCCGTTGAATTTCGGTGACTTTCTGCGTCACGAATTGGAAGCAAGCTATGACGCGCATAAACCAAAGGATGTTTCATAATGGCTTGGTTCACACGCAACGCTGAAAGCATTGAAGCTGCCGCCGCACTTGTCACCGCCTTGGTGGCAGTGCTGGCCTAGGTCGGTGTGAAATTGCAGATTGATGCATCCCAACAGCAAACCCTTGAGCAAGGTGCGCGCGATTTGTACCGCGAACATTTGGCGCTTTCCATGCAGCATCCGCAGTTTAGCGACCCCGGCCAGTGTCCTGCGTTTAGCGAGAATGAACAGACCGCATATGCCGCTTATGTGACGCATCTGATCTACACGGCTGAAGAAACAAGTACCGCGGATCCGGGTTGGGAGCCTGTCATGTCTGAAGCCCTTTTGCTTCATACGGGGATCATTTGCAGCAGTTTCGGTCAGGATTTGTCATTAACCGATCCTGTCAGCCGTATGCTGGGTAAGATCACTGTATCAGCCTGCGCCGACCTGCCAGCCTGCGACTAAAGTGGCGCGTTCGTGATGTTTCAAAAAGCGGCCTGTTGACGTGATGGCCCCTTTTGCCCTTGACGCGCAGGCCTGTCGTGGCAAACACATCGAATATGGGAACTGGAACTTTATCAATTGATCTGGCCGCGATGGCCGCCAACTGGTCCGCGCTTGATCGTTTAAGCGAAGCCGAGACCGGCGCAGTCGTCAAAGCGGATGCATATGGCACAGGCATTGGCCGAGCCGCGCGTCGCCTTGCCCAGACTGGTGCGCGCAAGTTTTTTGTCGCCGTGGCAGAAGAAGCCGCTGATATTCGCCAAGCCCTTGGACCTGATCCCGAAATCTACATTCTGTCGGGCCATATGTCCGGCGACACGGATATGATTGCCGACCTGAACCTGATCCCCTTGCTCAGCTCGATCAATCAAATGCTGCGCCACTTCGAGGCGTTGCCCGGGACGCCTTTTGGCATTCAGCTTGACACAGGCATGAACCGCCTCGGGATGGAAGCGGGTGAATGGGAAGCGGTGCGATCTTTGGTCGTGCCGCAAAACCCGATGCTGATCATGTCCCATCTGGCCTGCGCGGATGAGCCGGATCATCCTATGAACGCTCAGCAATTAGCAGCCTTTCTACAAATGACCGACGGCATTGACGCGCCACGATCTTTGGCGGCGACAGGTGGCATTTTGCTGGGGCCAGAGTATCATTTCGACGTGACGCGCCCCGGGATCGGTTTGTATGGGGGTTTACCCTTTACCCAAGCAAGCCCTGTTGTGTCATTGTCGCTGCCCATCATCCAAACCCGCGATGTTCTGGCGGGCGAAAGCGTGGGCTATGGCAACACTTGGATAGCGCAGCGCGATAGTCGCATTGCGACCGTGTCTTGTGGCTATGCGGATGGCATCTTGCGTGTCATGGGACCAAAAACCGAACTGTTTGCAAATGGCGCTGGCGTGCCAATCGCGGGACGCATTTCCATGGATAGCATCGGGGTGGACGTCACGGATGTGACTGAATTGCCAACGGCATTGGAGTTGCTTGGCCCGCGCCAAAATATCGAAGTGCTTGCGCAAAATGCTGGCACGATTGGCTATGAGATACTGACGTCACTTGGTGCGCGTTACGCACGTCGGTACGTCGGATGACCATCATCACACGCCCGCTTGCACGGCTTGGAGCGGCGACGCTTGGCTTGCTTGCCGCCCTTGGGCGCATTTCGATCTACGCCTTTAGCACCCTGCGCCACATGCTGCGTCGCCCCTTTTATCTGCGCGAGCTGGGGATCGCGATCTTGAACGTGGGCTGGTTGTCCCTACCCGTTGTCGGCTTGACCGCGGTATTCACTGGCGGTGCATTGGCCTTGCAAATCTATGCAGGTGGCGCGCGGTTCAACGCAGAAGCCGTCGTACCACAGATTGTGGCAATCGGCATGGTGCGCGAGCTGGGTCCAGTTCTGGTTGGCCTGATGATCGCTGCGCGCGTGACATCGTCCATCGCTGCCGAAATTGCGACGATGAAAGTGACCGAGCAAATCGACGCGCTGGTGACGTTGTCCACACATCCGATGCAGTATTTAACCGTTCCGCGCGTCTTGGCGGGGTTAATCTGTGTGCCCGTACTGGTGGGCGTAGGTGACGTGATTGGTGTCATGGGCGGATTTCTTGTGGCGACTGGCACGCTTGGCTTTAACTCTGCGACATATTTGGTGAACACCTTTGATTTTCTCGAAGCGCGCGATGTGTTCTCATCCCTTGCCAAAGGCGCCGTGTTTGGCACAATTGCTACACTGATGGGGTGCTATTACGGCATGAACTCTGGCCGCGGTGCGCAGGGTGTCGGGGCAGCGACCAAAGGTTCGGTTGAAGCCGCAGCGATCTTGATATTGGCCGCTAACTTCGTGCTGACTGGGGTGTTTTTCTCGCTATGATAACGCTCTCGAACGTCAAAAAGTCCTTTGGGGACAACCACGTCCTTCAAGGCGTCAATCTTGAGATCGCGCGCGGCACGTCGATGGTGATTATCGGTGGTTCTGGCACGGGCAAGTCCATTGCCTTGAAATCCATCCTTGGATTGGTCACACCGGATTCTGGCACGATCACAGTGGACGGCCAAGACGCTAGAACCGCCGATCGCGATGCGTTTCTGGCGCGGTTCGGGATGTTGTTCCAAGGCGGAGCCTTGTTTGACAGTCTTCCCGTCTGGCAAAACGTCGCCTTTCGGTTGATGCGCGGTGCGCTAAAGCGGCCCAAAGAGGAAGCCCGCGGGATCGCTATTGAAAAACTGCGCCGCGTTGGGTTGAAAGCCGATGTAGCGGATCGTTTGCCTGCGGAATTGTCGGGTGGTATGCAAAAACGTGTCGGACTTGCACGCGCTATTGCAGCTGAACCCGAGATTATCTTTTTTGACGAACCCACAACGGGGCTTGATCCAATCATGTCGGGCGTCATCAACGATCTGATCCGCGAGATTGTGGTCGAGATGGGTGCGACGGCAATGACGATCACCCATGATATGAGCTCAGTGCGCGCGATTGCGGATAATGTGGCAATGCTGCATGACGGTATCATCCAATGGACAGGTCCTGTGGCTGAGATGGATCAGGCGGGTGATCCATACTTGGATCAATTCATACATGGACGCGCAGACGGTCCGATCGAAGCAGTCCGCTAGCCGGACCTGCGAATTTTCGTCGAAAATTCAGCGTCGCGCACCACTTGCAACAGATTACGTTAAACGCCACGTTAGGGATGTGAATAGTTTAAGCACCCTTTTCGAACCGAACTATACGATCCTCACATTTTTGATGATCAAGACGTTCTTTTATATAGAAGTCATCGGTGCGTTGGCGGTTGTCCGCGTCGTCGTATCCTCTGGCCCTTCAAGACGCGCGGCATTGGCTACGTTTCTTGTGGCCCTATTGGGGATTGGCGCGAAATATGTTCCCGCACTTGCAGGGCTAACCGGTACAGATGTTGGACGCATTGCAGCGCAGATTGTTAATCAAGGTATGATATCCGCAGGGTCCGGCATGGCACTATCGGTTGTGGTGTCCGTGTTGTTTGCGCTGTCCTGGCGATTAGAGGGGCGGCGCTGGTGGGGTTTGGATGCGCTGCACCTGATATGTGCAATCGGCTTTTTCGGGCTATGGATCTATACGCAACTATGAAACTGATCAAATGGATCAACCTCGCGCTGCTGGTCGCGTTTCCGATTGCGTGGTTCGCCCCTTTAATGCGGGCCGGCTTGCTGCCTTTGTTCGGACTGAGCGAAATCAGCGTCATTTCCGGGCTGCAAAGCCTGTGGGGGAGCGATGTAATCCTTGCTTTGCTTGTCACCTTCTTTGCGCTGTTTGCTCCTTACGTGAAAACCGTCGGGCTGGCTTTGATGCATTTCGGGCTGCTGAGCACGCGGGTAAAGCCGGCACTAAGCCTTTTGAGTAAGTTGGCGATGGGGGATATTTTCCTGATAGCGGTCTATATCACCGTCGCAAAAGGAATCGGTTTGGGGCGGATCGAAACCGCTTGGGGCCTTTATTTATTTACGTCTTGTATCATACTCCAGCTTATCTTGGGGCTATTGTCCCAACCCGGATCAGAAAAACGCGGCTAATATGCCGCTAGTCGGGTGTTTTGCCGCGTCTTCCTAGCAATTCCCCTGTGTCCAATCCGCTGTATTGGCTAAAATTTGCCTATAAACTTGGGGGAGTTTTAGTATGTCAACTATTGGGGCCGTTTGGCACATTGCGACTTGGCTTTTGCAGCGCATGACGTTTTTCTGATCATTTTGCTCGCAAGAAGTGCCGCCGCTTACACTTTGGCCTGCGCCTTTGGCTTGGCGGCTTGGATTGACTGGTCTTTGACCTTTGGCGATGTGACCTATCCATGGGCGGGAACTGTGGTTCAGGTGGCTGTCGCGCTTTTGCTTGTCGGGCTTTGTTTCTTTTTGCCGTCACATCAGCCCATCAGCAAACTTGAAAACTCCCACCGCAGCTTTCAAATCGGAATGACAGATGTGGCACAGGCCTATGCCATTGCACATGCCAAGGATCGTGTCGGTCTTTTCCAACTCTTTGGTGAATTCGATGCGATCCGCGAGCGATTGGGTTTTTTGCTCGATCACCCTGATCTTGCCCAGCTATAGCCCTCTATTCTAGAAGCCGCAGCCCAGATGAGCCACACTTCTGCAGAGCTTGCCGCGATCTATTCCGACGCCAAAGTCGTTTCCACCGAACTCAAAGGTTGGTTGGGCGAGGTCGAGATGGATGAAAGCGTCGCACGCGCACAGCTTGAACGATTGGTCGACGATCATGCCGATGTGCTTCCTGCCCTTGGTTTGGAAGTAATTTCGCAAAAGCCCGATAGCAAAATCAATCATTGTCCCATGCGGCTGAATAAGCATTTTGTGCTTGTTTGATTTGACGCCAGTGTCTGCTTTCGTCACAAGGACGCATGGCTAAAAAACCCTCCTTCTCGTGCAACGATTGCGGCAACATCACATCCAAATGGTCAGGGCGGTGCGAAGCCTGTGGCGCTTGGAATTCTATCGCAGAAGATGCCGGGCTTAGTAGCTCTGGCCCTGCCAAAGCGGGACTAGGCACAGTACGCGGTCGTGCCGTGCAACTAACGGATCTCAGCACAGAAGAAGCCCCGCCCCCCCGCACCCTTTCGGGATTGAACGAATTAGACCGCGTTTTGGGCGGTGGCCTGGTTCCTGCGTCCGCCACGTTGGTCGGCGGTGATCCGGGGATTGGTAAATCCACATTGCTTTTGCAAGCAGCCGCACAGTTTGCCAGCGTTGGTTTAAAGACGATCTATGTGTCGGGCGAAGAATCCAGTGCGCAAATTCGGATGCGTGCGCAACGCCTTGGCCTAACGGATGCGCCCGTCAAGTTAGCCGCCGAAACCAACCTGCGCGACATTCTTACGACGCTGGAAATGGAAAACCCGCAACTGGCAATCATCGATTCTATTCAAACGATGTGGTCGGATTCTGTCGGTTCTGCGCCCGGCTCTGTCAGTCAAGTGCGCGCTGCAGCGCATGAATTGACCAGTTTTGCCAAACGGCGTGGCATGGCGGTCATTTTGGTGGGTCACGTCACAAAAGACGGCCAGATCGCAGGACCGCGTGTGGTTGAACATATGGTCGACACGGTCCTTTATTTCGAAGGCGAGCGCGGGCATCAATTCCGTATCTTACGCGCTGTGAAGAACCGGTTTGGCCCCTCAGACGAAATTGGCGTTTTCGAGATGACAGGCATGGGTCTATCCCAAGTCACAAACCCGTCTGCTTTGTTCCTGAGTGAGCGTGGCACGCCATCCCCGGGTTCTGTGGTGTTTGCAGGTGTTGAGGGAACGCGCCCTGTTCTGGTCGAACTGCAAGCGCTTGTCGCCCCCTCGCCCCATAGCCAACCCCGCCGCACGGTCGTGGGCTGGGATGGCGGACGCCTTGCTATGATTCTTGCGGTTCTTGAAGCGCGCGTTGGTATTCCGTTCACGGGTCTTGATGTATACTTGAATGTGGCTGGTGGTATGAAGATTACCGAACCTGCCGCCGACTTGGCCGTGGCTGCTGCACTTTTAAGTGCACGTGAAGACGCCGCTTTACCCGCAGAAACTGTGGTGTTTGGGGAAATTAGTCTCTCAGGAGCGCTTAGACCTGCTCCGCAAACGGAAAACAGGTTGAAGGAAGCGCAAAAACTTGGTTTTACAGGCGCACTCGCTCCGGCGGGTGGTAAAGGTGTCAAGGTCAAAGGAATCAGGCTCAATCAGATGAGCGATTTGACGGCATTTGTAGGCGATGTATTCGGTGCGGGTTAACGCGCATCTAAGGCAAGAAAGCGAGCGGACCTATGGAAGGTTTTACGATTATTGACGGTGTGGTTGCGGCTATTATCGTGCTCTCTGCCCTTCTGGCCTATTCACGCGGCTTTGTGCGCGAAGGTTTGGCAATCGCTGGCTGGTTCGCCGCTGCGATTTTGGCCTTTATGTTTGCACCACAAGTAGAACCTTTGGTGAAAGAAATCCCCGTTATTGGCGAGTTCTTGGCCGATAGCTGTGAATTGGCGATTATTGCTGCCTTTGCAGTGGTCTTTGCGATTGCCTTGATTGTGACATCCCTTTTCACGCCTTTGTTTTCATCCCTTGTGCAACGCTCTGCCCTAGGCGGTCTTGATCAAGGGTTCGGATTTTTATTCGGCGTTTTGCGCGGCATTCTTTTGGTTGCCGTGGCCTTCTTTGTTTATGAAACAGTCATCACCCAGCAAGATATAACGATGGTCGACGAAAGCCGTTCGGCCAAAGTCTTTGCGCGCATGACTGGCCAGATTGAGGATCGCAATCCTGAACAGGCCCTAGGTTGGATCACAACCCAGTACGAACAGCTTGTTGGCACATGCGGCGCGGTTGAATAACACCGTTTCGCGCACGATGAGTTAATGACAACCTTTGCGGATAGGTCTAAGAGAGGCCTATCTGCCAACATACCGGATATGGAGCTGCTCGCCTTGTCCAAGTTCATGCCGCCTGCCCATCCTTTCGACTTTAACTATCTGCCCTCTGATCCGAGTGACGATAAGCTGAAAGAGGAGTGTGGTGTGTTCGGCGTTGTCGGCGTTGCAGACGCTGCCAATTTTGTCGCTCTTGGATTACATGCGCTGCAACATCGTGGCCAAGAAGCAGGTGGCATTGTCAGCCATGATCCCGAGCAGGGGTTCAATTCGGCCCGTCGTTTCGGCTATGTGCGCGATAATTTCACCAAAGCGTCCTTGATGGAAACCCTGCCTGGTCCTCTGGCGATCGGGCATGTGCGCTATTCAACAGCAGGGGCAAAAGGCGCGGTTATTCGAGATGTGCAGCCGTTCTTTGGTGAATTCTCTATGGGCGGCGCTGCGATTGCCCATAACGGTAATATCACTAATGCTGACGCTTTGCGCAAAGAGCTGATCGAGCGCGGTTCCATCTTTCAAAGCTCGTCTGATTCTGAATGCATTATTCACCTGATGGCGCGTTCAATGCATCGCAACATTCCGGAACGAATGGAAGATGCGTTGCGCCGTGTGGAAGGTGCGTTTTCCATCGTTGCGATGACACGTACCAAACTGATCGGCGTGCGTGATCCCTTGGGCGTGCGTCCTTTGGTTCTGGGCAAGCTTGACGGTGACGGCTGGGTTCTAAGTTCGGAGACGTGTGGGCTTGATATTGTAGGCGCGGAATATGTCCGCGCCATTGAGCCCGGCGAAATGGTTGTTATCACGGCCGCAAATGGTGTCGAAAGCCATTTCCCATTCCGCCGACAGAATTCGCGTTTTTGCATCTTTGAGCACGTATATTTCTCGCGTCCTGATAGCATTATTGACGGTCAATCCGTCTATGAGACCCGCCGCCAGATCGGTGTTGAACTGGCTAAAGAAAGCCCGGTTGAGGCGGATCTAGTTTGCCCGGTTCCAGACAGCGGCACACCTGCCGCGATCGGGTTTAGCCAACAAAGCGGCATCCCTTATGCGATGGGTATTATCCGCAACCAGTATATGGGCCGCACGTTTATCGAACCAACTGAACAGATCCGCAATATGGGTGTGCGTTTGAAGCTGAACGTGAACCGCGCGTTGATCCAAGGCAAACGTGTGATCCTTGTGGACGATTCAGTTGTACGCGGCACCACATCGCGCAAGATCAAAGAGATGATTTTGGATGCAGGGGCGGCTGAAGTACACTTCCGCATTGCCTCTCCACCTACGGCTTGGCCTTGTTTTTATGGCGTCGACACACCGCAGCGTGACAAGCTTCTTGCAGCGACCATGACAGAAGATGAAATGCGCCAGCACCTGACGGTAGACAGTCTGAAGTTCATCTCGCTTGATGGTCTTTACCGTGCAGTGGGCGAAGCAGAAGGCCGCAACGCCAAATGCCCGCAATACTGTGATGCATGTTTTTCTGGCGAATACCCTGTGAAACCGTCTGATCAGATCACCAAAGGATTTGAACTGAAGGCCGCAGAGTAAGGCGGGATCCGAATTTTCTAGAAAATTCGTGGCCTCCGGCGGGAGTTTATTGGCAAGATGAAGGCACCGAACATGAGCAAAATAGCACTGGTCACTGGCGCATCGCGCGGTCTTGGCTTCGCATTGGCCGAAGCACTTGCCGCTACGCATCACGTTGTTGCTGTGGCGCGCACGACTGGCGCGTTGGAAGATCTGGATGATCGCATTCAGGCAGCAGGCGGCCAAGCTACGCTCGCGCCGATGGATATCACCAATGAAGGTGCAATGGCGCAGTTGTGCCGCTCGATCTATGATCGCTGGGGTAGCATTGATCTGTGGGTCCATGCGGCCGTGCATGCCGCGCCTTTGACGCCCGCGGCGCATATTGATGCGAAAGACTGGGCGAAATCCATGTCGATCAACGCAACCTCTATGGGCACGCTTATTCCTTATATCTCGCCATTGTTGGGAACGGACGGAACAGCCGTTTTCTTTGGTGATAAGACCGTGGGCGAAAAATTTCACGGCTCTTATGTCGCGTCCAAGTCAGCACAAATCGCATTGGCGCACGCTTGGGCCAAGGAAAGCAGTGCGACAGGCCCGCGCGTCTTGATTGAAACGCCGCCAGCAATGTCCACAGCCACGCGGTCGCGGTTTCATCCCGGTGAAGATCGGGATGCATTGGCGCATCCACGCGATGTGGCAGCAGAGATGCTCCCACGCTTGTTAAGCGCCTAAAGCCTTTACGCACCTCTGCCCCTCCACTAAGGATCAACCAAGTAGGTAAAGGGTCAATTATGCGTATTCTCATCACCAATGACGACGGGATCAATGCACCGGGTTTGAAAACCCTTGAGGGCATTGCCAACGCGCTTGCGGGCGTTGACGGAGAAGTCTGGGTGGTTGCCCCAGCCTTCGAGCAATCCGGCGTCGGGCATTGTATCAGCTATACGCATCCGATGATGGTCAGCCAAATGGGCGAGCGGCGCTATGCGACCGAAGGCTCCCCTGCTGATTGCGTTTTGGTCGGCCTGCACGATGTGATGAAAGATGCGCGTCCTGATTTGATTTTGTCTGGCGTGAACCGTGGCAATAACTCTGCTGAAAACACGCTTTATTCTGGCACGATTGGTGCGGCCATCGAGGGCGCGCTGCAAGGTGTCACATCCATTGCTCTTTCGCAGTACTACGGTGTGCACAATGCAGAGCTAGACGATCCGTTTGAGGCGTCAGCGGTGCATGGCGCGGATGTTATCCGCCGCATTCTGGCGCAAGTTCCCACAGAGCAGAGCGACTATCGTTTACTGTTTAATGTGAATTTTCCCCCTGTCCCCGCGGCAGATGTCAAAGGTGTGCAAGTTGCCCGCCAAGGTCGCCGTCCTGATATCTATTTCGGGGTCGAGCCACATATGTCCCCATCTGGACGTCGCTTTTTGTGGATCAAAGGTGGCGATCAGCGTGTGCGTCCCGCCGAAGGAACCGATGCCGCTATAAACTTGGATGGGTATATTTCCGTCACGCCGATGCGCGCGGATCTGACTGCTGATGACGTTCTGGAAAGTTTTGCTGCAAACCTATGACCGATGCTTCGACCCTGATGCAATTTCTGTATGCGTTACGTTCCAAAGGCGTGACAGATGCGCGTGTTTTGACGGCAATGGAAAAAGTCGATCGTGCAGCGTTTATTCGCGGTTTGTTTTCAGAACGTGCTTATGAAGATATGCCGCTGCCCATCCCTTGCGGTCAGACGATCAGCCAGCCATCGGTTGTTGGTTTGATGACCCAAGCCCTAAAAGCCGGACCACGAGACACTGTTTTGGAAGTTGGAACCGGATCAGGATACCAAGCGGCCGTTCTTAGCCATGTGGCACGCCGCGTTTATACTGTGGATCGTCACAAGAGATTGGTGTCAGAAGCGCGCGAAGTGTTTGATGCTTTGGGTTTGACCAATATCACAGCCTTCACCGCTGACGGTAGCCACGGCTTGCCCGATCAAGCCCCCTTTGATCGCATCCTTGTCACAGCCGCGGCAGAAGACCCCCCGGGTCCGCTGCTGGCGCAGCTGAAAATGGGTGGCATCATGGTGCTGCCTGTCGGTCAATCCGACGCGGTTCAGGCGCTTATCCGCGTGACGCGCCATGAGCATGGTTTTGAATATGACGAACTTCGCCCAGTGCGCTTTGTTCCATTGATCGAAGGGCTGGGACGCGACGGATAAATCTGCTATAAGCACTCCAAATTCCAAGACGCCGTGATCAACACAGCGCTAGTGAGGATATCGAGATGACGATTTTTACGAGCAAACAGTCTATGCGCGCGGTCCTATGTGGTACGGCGCTTTTCACGCTAAGTGCTTGTGCGGACGGGCTTGATCTGGATTTGCGCGGCTCAACCGGCAACAAGTTCGACACGACTCAAGCAGCCATCAACGCAACCCAGGATCGCCCACGGCCGGACGAACGCGGTGTCATCACTTATCCCAACTATCAAGTCGCCGTTGCACAGCGCGGCGACACGGTAAGCAGCGTGGCTGCGCGGATTGGTGCTGATCCAACTGACCTTGCGCGTTACAACGGACTATCTGCAGATACGCCTTTGCGCAAAGACGAAGTGCTTGCCCTGCGCAACCCTGTTTCAACCCTACCGGGGAGCGCGCAAACTGGTGTCGCTACTGCGCCCGGTGCCGTAGACATCACCGCACTTGCACAAGGCGCGATTGACAGCACACCCGTCAGCACAACGGCCTTGCCCGCGGCAACAGCAGCAGGTCCAGAACCTGTGCGCCACCGTGTAGCACGCGGCGAAACTGCCTTTACGATTGCGAGACTTTATAACGTGTCTGTGCGCGCGTTGGCGGATTGGAACGGATTAGGGAAAGAATTCTCCGTCAGAGAAGGTCAATATTTGCTGATCCCTGTTACCCAAGAGCAAACAGCAGATGCAGGAACGCCTTTGGCGCCGACAACGAACCCCGGAACGGGCTCACCCACTCCGACACCACCGTCTGCTGTAACCCCATTGCCGGACGAGAAACCAGAAGTTGCCGCAGCCCCGGTTGTTGCTCCAGCCGCGCCTGTATTGGCCAAGCCGACGAAACCGGCGAGCGAAGGACGTATGGCCTTTCCAGTGCAAGGTCCAATCGTGCGCGAGTACGCGAAAGGTAAGAACGACGGGATCGGGATCGGCGCTAGCGCGGGTACATCCGTCAAGGCCGCAGCGGCAGGCACTGTTGCTGCGATCACAGAAAATACCGACAACTTGCCAATTATTGTCGTGAAACATCCTGACAACTTGCTAACTGTTTATGCGAACGTGGACGGTCTTAAAGTGAAAAAGGGCGATACGGTTTCGCGCGGTCAACAGCTTGCAACAGTGCGCGCTGGCAGTTCGGATTTCTTGCATTTTGAAGTGCGTAAGGGCTTTGATAGTGTGGATCCACTGCCCTATCTGCAGTAAACGCGCTTTTTAGAGAACAATCGGTTAGAAAATTTTCTGGAAAATTTGCCTGCTAGGGCGTCACACCGTGGCGCCCAGCCAAGTCGCAGAAAAATTGCCACGCAACCCGACCCGAACGTGAGCCGCGCGTGGCCTGCCATTCAATCGCTTCTGCACGCAGCTCTGCTGGATCAATTGTTAATCCCGCAGCCGCGCAATAGCCATCAATCATCGCCAAATACTGATCCTGATCGCAAGGGTGAAATCCAAGCCAGAGACCGAAACGATCCGAGAGCGATACTTTTTCTTCAACCGCTTCACCCGGATTAATCGCGCTGGAGCGTTCGTTTTCGATCATATCGCGGGGCATCAAATGGCGACGGTTTGACGTGGCATAAAGTAAGACGTTGTCCGGGCGCCCTTCTATACCGCCGTCCAGAACCGCCTTTAGCGACTTGTAGTGTTCATCATCATGGCTGAATGACAAATCATCGCAATACAGGATAAAACGTTCTGGCACGCCGCGCAAAAGCGCAAGCAGTCTGCCAACACTCGGCAGATCTTCGCGTTGTAGTTCGACCAATTTCAAGGCCGCACCATTTTCCAACATATGTGCATGAATGGCTTTGACGAGCGACGACTTGCCCATCCCGCGAGAGCCCCAAAGCAAGGCGTTGTTTGCAGGAAAACCCTGCGCAAACTGACGTGTATTGGCCAACAACGTGTCCCGTGCGCGATTGATCCCAACAAGCAGGTCTATCGAAACGTGGTTCACATCAGCAACAGGAACCAATGCATCCGGCCCTGTCTGCCACACGAACGCATCGACTGACGAAAAATCAGGCGCCGCTAAAGGCGCAGGCGCGAGGCGTTCTAACGCCGCCGCAATGCGCTCTAGCTCGCTCATTTTTCGCCCTCTTCGTCGAACTCCTTCATGAGAGGATCGTCAAATTCTTCCTCATCATCGTCGTAATAGCCTTCTTCGCGCAGCTTCTCTTCGCGTTTGCCTTCAACGCGACGCACAAGGAAGATGGACACTTCGTACAGACCGTAGACAACAACAAACAGGATCAACTGCGTGATTACATCTGGCGGTGTCACAAGAGCGGCCAGCAGCAAGATGCCAACCATCGCATATTTACGCACAGCACCCAGACCATCAGCACTGACCAAGCCAGCCTTGCCCATCAATGTCAAAAGCACGGGAAGCTGGAAGCACATGCCAAAAGCGATGATAAATTTCAGCGTGATATCAAGGCTTTCGTTTACCTTACCGAAAAAGGTGATCCGCACACCGTCGCTATCAACAGGTGGCTCTGTGAACAGCCCGCCTGAGGGAGGCAGACCGTCACCAGCAGGAATATTGCCGCCGACGCTCATCAGCAGGCCAGTAAAGACCGAACTGATATCTGCAAACCCTAGAAAGAAATTCATCGCCAATGGCGTCACGACGAATTGGGCAAAGGACGCGCCCAGTAGGAACATGACGGGGGAAGCAATCAGGAACGGCAGAAAGGCATTTTGTTCTTTGCGATACAGACCCGGCGCAACAAAGCGCCACAGCTGGAATGCAATGACTGGAAAGGCCAGAATAAAGCCGAAGACCATCGAGATACGGAACAAGGTAAACAGGTATTCCTGCGGCGATGTGTATTGAAGTGTCGGATTTGGGTCGCCCAAATCGCGCAATGTGTTTTCAATTGGCGCAAGCAAGAATTCAAGGATCGGCTCGGCCACCACAAAGGCAAGGACAATCCCAACGATAAACGCGCCAACAGCGCGGATCAGCCGTGTTCGTAGCTCTGCCAGATGTTCAATCAATGGGGCGGAGCTGTCTTCGACCTCGTCTGTCTGGCTCATGCAGTATCCTTTGCCGCTTTGCTAGCGGGCTTCTTATCGGCAGTTTTCTTCACCGCAGGCTTTTTCGCCGCGGCTTTCTGCGCGGTTTTAGGCGCAGCTGCTTTTTTTGTAGGCGCTTTTTTTGCAGCAGGTTTCTTAGCGGCCGGTTTTTTGGCCGTCGCCTTTTTCGGTGCGGGCTCCACTGCTGTTCCCGCCGCTTCCGCCTTTGCTTGGGCTGCGCGTTCTGCTTGGGCCGCAAGGCGTTCTTCCGCGCGCTTCTTCGTCAGATCATGGATTTTCTTGGCATTCTCTGCGCGCTCAGCGGCCAGTTTGCCTGTCTCGCTATCAGGATCCCATTTTTTGAAATCCGTTGTCGCGTCATTCAGATCATCCAGCCCCATGTTCTTTGTGCTGGTCAGGTCTTTAAAGCTCGACGTTGCCTCTTTCATTCCGCTCTCGTCTGCGGCTTGATCCATCGCACGAGAAAACTCGCGCGCCATGCCTTTGGCTTTGCCAACATACTGACCGACTTTGCGGAACAGCATTGGCAAATCCTTAGGCCCAATGACGATCAGCGCGACAACGCCGATCACCAGAAGCTCCGTCATGCCCAAGTCAAACATTGTCGATTAGACCTTGTCTGTCTCGTTTGGCGTCACGTCTTTTGCAGCTTCAGCCGCATCTGCCGCGTCTTCTTCAAGCTCTTTCGTGCCCTCGTTGACGCCTTTTTTGAAGGACGTAATACCTTTGCCAACTTCGCCCATTAGCGAGCTGATTTTGCCACGGCCAAATAGCACGAGGACGACAACGGCGATCAAAAGAAGGCCAGGAAGGCCGATATTGTTAAGCATGAGTGTCTCTCCCTAGAGTCTTGCGATGAACGCGCCTATGGCGTCCATGTTCGAGATGTATCTATTGCCTTGTCGCCTGCGTTAAAAGGGACAAACGCAAATTTGCGGCGCAAAAGCGCACTTCATAGCAAGAAAAGACGGTGTTATTTTGCCTGTGCTTGAAAAATAAAGCAGCGATCACGGCGAATGGTTAGCCACAGCGGTGTCCCGACTTTGGGCAAAAACACATTCGGCACTGTCGCGCGGATCATGGTTTCACCGTCATCCATGATGAATTCCACCAGGCTTTCAGACCCGATAAAGCGTGCGCGCTGAACGATGCCGCGTGCGGCCACACCGTCAGTGACTGTGGGCAAAGGGCCTTTGCCACCCCGATCAAAGTCGATTTTCACATGCTGTGGGCGGAAAACGATGTCCACTTCGGCCCCATCCGGCACGCCGGGCGCAAGGAATTGACCAAAAGGCGTATCCGCCAGGGCACCATGGGCCGCGCTACGGATCACGTTGATATCGCTAAAGAAACCGACTGCTTCCAGATCAGCGGGGGAATTGTAAATGTTATAGGGCGCGCCGCGCTGCACGATTTTCCCGCCACGCATCAGCGCGATTTCATCCGCCATGCGCATGGCCTCTTCGGGTTCATGCGTGACCAGAAGAACGGCTGTGCCTTCTTCTTTCAAAAGCGCCAGTGTCTCATCGCGGATGCCGTCACGCAGGCGATTATCAAGACCGGAGAACGGTTCATCCATCAGCATAATTTTCGGCCGAGGTGCCAAGGCGCGCGCCAGTGCGACACGCTGCTGTTCGCCACCGGAAAGCTGATGAGGATAGGCATCAATCAGCCGCATCAGGCCAACTTTGCCGATCAGTTCCTCAACGCGATCACGTTTTTGCGCGCGCGTCCCTTTTAATCCGAAAGCCACGTTATCAGCGACGCTCATATGCGGGAAAAGCGCGAAGTCCTGAAACATCAGGCCAATGCCGCGTTGTTCTGCAGGGACGGTGAACGCGCCATCGCAAATGAGTTTCCCATCGACCCAGATTTCGCCACTGTCTTGAATGTCCACCCCGGCAATCATGCGCAAGGTGGTGGATTTTCCGCAGCCCGAGGGACCAAGAAGGCATGTCACCTGACCCGGCTGTATGCTCAGGGTCACATCATCGACAACGCACGCGCCTTCAAACTGGCGTGTGAGGCGGCGGATTTCTAGGCGCGGTGACGGGCCTTGCATACATATGCCTTAAGTTGGAGCACGGTTCAGCAATCTTGATGAAATCTATCAAGATTGCCTTTTCCTAACAGCCTCAATGGGCTGGTTCAACCCGCCGCGCACCTGCTAGGACCGCGACAAAACCGACGATCAAAACCACAATGCAGATTGCAAGAAGCTGTTCGTATTTATGCCCGTCGGGAAGCACTGCCGCCGCCCAATCAGAGGTGCGAGCAAAATAAAGCGTGGCGCCCATAAGCGCTGCGCCAAAGGCTAGCACATACGACCACAGCGCAACAGAACGCCCCATCACGAGGCCAACAATCAAAACCGGTGTCAGAAACATTGATGCCGTGCCGCTAACGGCAACCGCATCAAACAACGTCGCATTGCCCCACAGGGTAAGCGCCGCCCCTGCGGCCATAAAGGCGATCATAATGATGCGCCCCCCTGTCAAGCTGCGCGGCGCGAGCGCAAGTTCTTCCACACACAGCCGCGACGCAGAGGACAGCGCAGAATCAAGCGTGCTTAACGCGGAAATCAACAAGGAAATGAGCAAAGCTGCGAAAATCCATGCCGGGAACATACCTGCCCATGTGCCGATCAGCTCGCCTTCATATTCGGCACCGACCAGACTGGCTTGGATGCCGAACATACCAAAGGCGATGATGCACAGCGCCGAAAGCCAGAAAGCATGCAAGAAAGAGCGTTGCGTGGTTTTCTCATCCGCCAGAAAGCCGCGATCCATCATCACAGGATCATGCACAGGGTAAGAGAAGACTTGCAGCGCGGCGACGGCCATCAAAATCCAGCCGTTATAGCTTCCTGATGTTCCTTGTGCGGTCACCACTGCACCCAAATCAAAGCCCGGGCTAAGCAACATCGCGATGAAAGCAACAGTGAAAACCACAAGGAATACAGCCATTTGCAACACATCCGTGCGCAGCGCAGCGCTTAGCCCGCCCCATGCGGAATAGGCCAGCCCCAGCATTGCCACCAAAGCAATCGACATTTCTTTCGCCAGTGCGATCTCAGGAAGCACAGCGGAAAAGATCAAGCCAACGACGATGAGGTTGGCAAACACTTCCGACAACAACCGCAGCGCGATCACAAGGTTATAACATCCTGTTCCAACGCTGCCAAAACGCGCATGCAACCAGTCTTGCACGGACCCTGCCCCGCCCGCGCGAAGCCGAGCGACAACAAACCCACCTGTAAGGAAAGAGCCGTAGTAGGCCGCATAGGCCAAGGTGCCCGCCATCCCGTAGAAATATCCCAAGATCGCCGCGTTCATCAATGACCGCGCAAATATCCATGTTGTGACCTGGCTTAGGACCAGCGTCAGCAATTTGGGTGCCTGCCCCGTTTCAGACTGACCGCCAAAAAAGCCGTCTACAGAGACACGGCGCGGCGCGGCCAAAAGGCTTGCGATGATGATCGCCGCGAAGATTGCGACAACTAAACTGGCAGTCATAGAACGTCCTATCAAATCAGTGTGTGCGCCGTGCTGACAGAAGCGCAGGGGTCTGAACAGGGTTTGGATTGCAAACTAACAAAATTGTGAGCGGTTTAGCAGCGTTAACTTGGCGGTAACTATAATCCTGCATTGGTTAACGCACCTGCGATCAGAAGGTCCTTATACTCATGCTCCACATTCAAAATGTGATCCCCCATGTCAGCGTGCTGCTAATCTTGGTCAGCTTGGCAGGCTGTGACAACTCCGCAGACGACACTCCGCCGACTGATTTTGAAGCCAGCCCAACAGCAGATCAACTGGCTGAATTTGAAGAAAACACCACGTTGAGGTCTGGGATTGCCACCCCAAAAGCGGATGGAACTTTTAGTGGATCCTTTGCCACGATATTCAAAGGCGGTTTTGAGGATCGTGATGGCAACGGCTATGCATTCGAACTCGGCCGCGAAGGCACGGCCTTTAGCGCTTTCGGGGGCATTTTGCCGGGAACCGACCTTGGACCTTTGCCCACTTCCGGCCTCGCGTCGATGAGTGGCGCATATCAAATCCACGAAGTTGGCAAATCAGACGGGGAAGAACGCGACTACGGTGGCATTCAAAGCACCACGGGACGCATCACCATACGCGCTGACTTCGACTACAACACCCTACAAGGCAACGATGGTGTACTTAATATTGATGGAACGTTCAGCGGCGACACCTTAACCGGAGCCGCCTATTTCAACCAACGCCCGGCCGTACTTGTTGGAAAAGTCGGCGGCGATAGCGCCGTGGGTGTCTTTCATGGCACCGACGACGCTACCGCCTATGTTGGCGGCTTTCTGGTTGAACGCTAGAATGTTGCGTTCACAGCGCCTCCATCATGCAAGATATTCTGCCCCACGATGAAGCCTGCATGGGTCGAACACAGGAACGCACAAGTCGCACCGAATTCATCCGCAGTGCCGTAGCGCCCAACAGGGATTGTTTTGCAGCGTTGGACCTTCGCTTCTTCAGGTGTGATTCCCTGTGCCTTGGCAACACCACCATCAAGGGATACTGCGCGGTCGGTCGCATGAATGCCCGGCAAAAGATTGTTGATTGTCACGCCCGTGCCTGCGACCTGACGGGACGTCCCCGCAACGTAACCGGTTAAACCCGCGCGCGCAGAGTTGGACAGCCCAAGCACGCCGATCGGGGCCTTTACCGATTGTGAAGTAATGTTCACGACACGGCCCCAGCCGCGATCCATCATCGCAGGAACAAGCGTTTTGATCATCGCGATAGGGGCGAGCATGTTGGCATCAAGCGCTTTGATGAAGTCTTCGCGTTCCCAATCAGACCAAAGTCCGGGGGGGGGGCCACCAGCATTGTTGACCAAAATGTCGACTTCGCCTGCTTCTTTTATAACTGCGGCGCGGCCTTCCTCGGTTGTGATGTCTGCGGCGACAGCCACGACGTTCACGCCGTATTTTTCACGAATTTCCTGCGCCGTTTGCTCTAGCGCCTGTGCACCGCGTGCGTTCAGAACAAGGTCACATCCCGCATCTGCCAATGCCTCGGCACAGCCGCGGCCCAAACCCTTGCTGGACGCACAGACCAATGCGCGTCGCCCTTTTATTCCAAGATCCATGTCGTTTCCTATCATCCAAGCGCGCAATAGGGCTGTTTTGCTTAACCCGAGCGCAGTAAAGCCTATAAAGCGCCACAATTTTATGAAATGAGTGCAGCGTAGACAGTTAGTTAGACGAGTGTTTCGAATGAATGCAAGCAGCAACTCTGCCAGTGCTTTAGCGCAAAGTGTGCCAGTATATCGCGCCGAAGAATTTCTGGTCGTGGATGGAGCGAATATCGATGACACCCTTAGCTTTGCCGCAGAGGTCTTGCTGGATGATGTCTATGAGTTGAGCCTGTCAGCCAAGCGACAGCGTTTGTCCCTGCACGCCCGCTCAGACGGTAGCTACACGATTGCGCATGATACTGAAGTCGGCACGCCTGACGCACGGGTCATCGTCGATAGTTGTTTGACCGTTATGTCCAGCGACAGTTCTACATTGGAAATGCTTCTGATGGTCGAGCTGGATGCAGAAGATCTTGTGGCTAATGTACATGTTCTGCCCTTGGCCTTGCTTGTCCCGAACGGGCATTATCGCCTTGTGGGCATCGACATCGAAAATGCGGGCCGTAAATTGGCGCAAGTGGCCTGCGTGTCGTTTTCGCGTGGCACGAACATCACGATGAATTCCGGCGCACAACGCCCAATCGAAGATTTGCAAATCGGCGACAAAGTCCTGACCCGTGATGATGGCGGCCAAGTGATCCGCTGGATCGGACAACACACCGTGCGCGCTGTAGGCGATTTTGCCCCGATCCTGATCAAAGCCGGCACATTGTATAACACCAATGATCTGTTGCTTAGCCCCGATCACCGACTGTTCATCTATCAGCGCCGCGATGCTTTGGGCGCGGGCCGCTCAGAGGTGCTGGTGAAAGCCCGTCATCTGGTGAATGGAGATACAGTTACCCAGCAAGACGGCGGATTTATCGACTATTTCCAGCTGCTCTTTGACCAACACGAGATTATCTACGCAGAAGGCATCGCTGCAGAAACGCTACTGGTTGATACCCGTACCCGCCCTGCCCTGACGGATTCGGTCAGCGAAGCTGTCCTGAAGACGTTGAATGGTCATTCAGGTTGGCTACATCAGGAATTTGAAGTGGGGTCTGAGTTATTGGGGCCGGATGCTGCGGATAAGCTGCGCAAAGCGTCTAAAAGATGATCTGAATTTTCTAGAAAATTCGCTGCCCCGTTGCATAGGAACAGAGCCAAGCCTATACGCCCCTCATGTTAGACACGCCCACAAACCGCCCCGACCTTCCTGCTGAAATCGCCCGACGCCGGACCTTTGCGATCATCTCGCATCCGGATGCCGGTAAGACGACGTTGACGGAAAAATTCTTGCTCTTTGGCGGGGCAATCCAGATGGCGGGGCAAGTGCGCGCTAAAGGTGAAGCGCGGCGCACGCGCTCTGACTTTATGCAGATGGAAAAGGATCGCGGGATTTCGGTATCCGCGTCAGCGATGTCGTTTGATTTCAAGCACTTCCGCTATAATCTGGTGGACACGCCAGGCCATTCGGATTTCTCGGAAGACACGTATCGCACGCTGACCGCTGTGGACGCAGCCGTGATGGTGATCGACGGGGCAAAAGGTGTCGAAAGCCAAACGCAAAAGCTATTCGAAGTCTGTCGCATGCGCGATCTTCCGATCTTGACTTTTTGTAACAAGATGGACCGCGAAAGCCGTGATACATTTGATATCATTGATGAAATTCAAGAGAACCTTGCGATTGACGTAAGCCCTGCGAGCTGGCCCATCGGGGTTGGTCCTGATTTCATGGGTTGCTACGATATGCTGCGCGACCGCCTGGAACTGATGGACCGCGCGGATCGTAATAAAGTTGCGGAAAGCATTGAAATCAACGGGCTTGATGATCCGGCTTTGGCCGAACATGTCCCGGCACATTTGCTGGAAAAACTGATTGAAGAAGTCGAGATGGCACGCGAATTGCTGCCAACTTTGGACGTCCAATCCGTGCTTGAAGGGCACATGACCCCAATCTGGTTCGGCTCTGCGATCAACTCTTTCGGCGTTAAGGAATTGATGGATGGCATTGGCACATACGGGCCAGAACCACAGGTGCAGCGTGCCTCGCCCCGTGAAATATCACCGGAAGAAACCAAGGTCACAGGCTTTGTGTTCAAAGTTCAGGCCAACATGGATCCCAAGCATCGTGACCGCGTGGCGTTTGTGCGTCTGGCCTCTGGTCACTTCAAGCGCGGTATGAAACTGACCCATGTGCGCACGAAAAAGCCTATGGCGATTTCGAACCCCGTGCTTTTTCTTGCCTCTGATCGTGAGTTGGCAGAGGAAGGTTGGGCCGGAGATATTATCGGAATTCCGAACCACGGACAATTGCGCATCGGTGATACCCTGACCGAAGGCGAAGCGCTGCGCGTTACTGGTATCCCATCCTTTGCCCCTGAATTGCTGCAAGGCGTGCGCGCAGGCGATCCGATGAAGGCAAAGCACTTGGAAAAAGCCTTGATGCAATTCGCGGAAGAAGGTGCAGCGAAGGTGTTCAAGCCCACTTTCGGCTCCGGTTTTATCGTCGGTGTTGTTGGCGCGCTTCAATTTGAAGTGCTCGCCAGCCGGATCGAGCTGGAATACGGCCTGCCCGTTCGTTTTGATCAAAGCCAGTTCACTTCTGCCCGTTGGGTTTTGGGGGAAAAGAAGGCTGTCGATGCTTTTGCAGAAGCCAACAAGGCCCATATTGCAACAGATAATGACGGAGACACAGTCTATCTAACGCGCCTACAATGGGACATTGACCGCGTTGCGCGCGACTACCCTGATGTCACACTGAGCGCGACAAAGGAAATGATGCTCCAATAGCGCTTGCTGGTTGTGCACACCGCAGGCATCTTACGCGACATGAGCGAGAGTGACGAGACCAACGATACCCCGTCCACCCTGACCTATGAGGGTGGGTTTGAGGCTGTTATCAAACGCATGCAAGCGCGTGAAGCGCCATTGAGTTTCGCCAAAGGCGAGGCCTTGCCACCGCTCGATACCGATCTTGACGTGTTGAAAACCCAAAGGGTTCAAGCGGTTGATCCTGATACAGTCGCACGCCCGAAGCAACACTCTGGGCATCAACGCAAGTCTCTGGAATTGAACGCAGAATTCCTAGGTCAGCCCGAGCTATGCAAACTTCATGGGCTTTTGATCGCGCATTTGCGCAAATCTGATCAGCCCGCCCATACTATGGCGCTGTTTACCCGCATATGGGCCGAACACGCGGAGTTCATGTTTGATCATCTTGATCCACGATGGCTGGTCTCTGCGATCACCACTTTCGGGGATCATGGACAAAGCGAAGTGCAACGCCGCGTCGGTCATTCGATGAGTGTGCTGTTTGGCGCGATGAAGCTTTATGAATCCGAGCGTTTGTATTCCGGCTTTGTCCCGGAGAACGCCTTCAAACTAAAGCGTCTGGTCTACGCGCCCTTGCCTTTGAACATGGATCGCTATGCGCTCGTGTCGGGCGGTTTGGACATCAATATGCTGGGCCGGTTGTGGCTGGATGCGGAAAAGGATCGCGTGATTGCACCGCTTGCGCATCATTTACTCGATCTGCTTAACGCCGATCCGGCAACTGTGTTTCGCCGCTTTAATACTTTGCGCGGTCGTAAATTACGCCAACGCGCACAAAAGGAAGCCGCCAGCGGCGATCCAGACCCAGAGCCTGCGCGCACCTTCGCCACGGCAAAGCAGCACACATGGGGTATTGTCAGCACGATCAAAGCGAACGCAACCCAGATCGAAACCTTCATGGCGCATCATCTCAAGCTGGGGGCGGCGCAAATTGATATCTTTCTAGATGCGCCTTTGCCTGACGCTGATCTGGCCCGCCTTGCCCATTCCAAAGTGCGTTTGACCACCTGCGATCAAGACTATTGGGATGCGACCGGTAAACCGGTTATGGAAAAACACCAACAACGCCAAGCCTTTAACGCAACCCGCGCCTACCGCAGTGCAAAAGTAGATTGGCTGGCCCACATCGATTGTGATGAGTTTCTTTTCAGTGAAACCGATGTGGCATCGACCCTAAGCACCGTGCCAGATCACATCGAAGGCGTGATGATGCCCCCTGCTGAGGAGCTGGCCCAAACATCGGATACGGGCGCATTGCTTTTCCGGCGCACCTATTTTGATGTGGGGTGTGACAGGGCAATCATCGACATGTTGTATCCGACTTTCGGGGCTTACTTGCGTTCTGGGTTTATCAGCCATACCGCCGGAAAAACCATCGCGCGGTGTGGGATCGAGGACATTCGCTTTGGTGTGCATCTGCTCAAACGCAACGGTGTAGAGGTGAAGAATTCGACGCGCGTTCAAAACCTCAACGTGCTGCACAGACATGCACCAGATTGGGATAGTTTTGAACGTCACTTAGATTTCCGGCTGTCCAAAGGGTCTTATCGCGATCGCGGTCAAGCCAGATTGGGTTTGGCAGATATCATTGATATATCAAAGGAAGAGCATGGTGCCGCAGGTCCACGACAGCTTTTTGACGAAGTCTGCGCAGCGCGGCCAGAGGTTGTTGAAATACTAGACAAAAACGCAATGCTGATCCGAACCACGCTTACCGAAAAACTATCGGATTTGAACGATGAGTGATGTCAAATGGGGTATCGTCAGCACCATCAAAGCCCCACGGCATGACGTACTAGGCTTTGCGGCGTATCACCTGCAACGCGGGGCGCATCGGCTTTATATTTATCTGGATACCTCTGATGCGGCCAGCTTTGCCGCGCTGAAGGCTCACCCCAAAATCCGCGTGACACAAACCGATGATGCCTATTGGGCCAAGAAAGGCGGGCGACCTGCCAAACATCAGCCCCGCCAAACAATTAATGCAGCAGATGCCTATGCAAAGCGGGTCGAAGTGGATTGGCTTGCCCACATTGATCATGATGAATTCATGGTCTGTGACACGCCATTTGTAGACCAACTAAGCGCATTGGACGCCGCTTGCCTTTGCGCGCGTATCAGACCTGTCGAAGCCCTAGAGTGGACAGGCAGTCCGAAAGAGCCACGACCGTTCAAAGGCTTCGCCCTTCCTATGCAAGAGCGACGCAAGATCACCGAAATGCTCTACCCGACATATGGCGCGCATCTGAACGGTGGTTTTCTTAGCCATGTTGCTGGAAAAATGATCTACCGCACTGGAATTGAAGGGTTTTCAGTCAAAATCCACAATGCTTTTCTGAATGATCAACAAAACCCGGGACAGCAAGAACTGCCCCAAACCCGGCTGTGTCATCTTCACGGCGACACATGGGAGGCATGGCAGGCAAGCTATGCCTATCGCAAATCCCAAGGGGCTTACCGCGCCGAGCTTAACGCGCCGTTCGATCAAGGCAAAGGCGGCAAGAATATGCATAGCTATTTGAGCGAGATCGAAGCCAACGGCGGACCCGAAGCCTTACGCGCCTTTTATACCGAAGTGTGCACTGCACGACCTGACCTTCTAGAGGGGCTCAGCAGTCATGGGTTGTTGCATTGGCACATGCTGGATCTAAAGGCCGCTATCGTTGAACATTTCCCCAACCACGCATGATCGTCTCCGATCTGGAAACAAACTGCGCTTTTCATGCCCGAATTGCTGCAAAATTAGTCGACAACCGGAAGGGGATTTGACCATAGACTGCTTTTTCGCTATCCCAGCTCCAAGGTCCTCGGAGTGCAAAGACACTCGATCAATCGGATTTGACCTGTTGTAGATGTACGGGCCGTATTGTGTCCGTAAGCCACGGATACAAATGACAAAGTTCTCAGATCTCAATCTGGACCCTAAGGTCCTTAAGGCCATCGTCGACGCTGGTTACGAATCCCCCACCCCAATCCAAGAAGGCGCGATTCCACCAGCGCTGGAAGGTCGCGACGTACTTGGCATCGCGCAAACCGGAACGGGTAAGACCGCCAGCTTTACGCTGCCGATGATTACCTTGTTGGCCAAAGGCCGCGCGCGTGCGCGTATGCCCCGGTCTTTGGTGCTTTGTCCGACACGGGAATTGGCCGCCCAGGTTGCGGAAAATTTTGACACTTACACAAAGTATCACAAGCTTACCAAAGCATTGCTGATCGGTGGCGTGTCTTTCAAAGAACAAGACAAATTGATCGACAAAGGTGTCGATGTTCTGATCGCAACGCCGGGCCGTTTGCTTGACCATGTTGAGCGCGGGAAACTGCTGCTCACGGGGGTGCAGGTCATGGTTGTGGATGAAGCCGACCGCATGCTGGATATGGGTTTTATTCCCGATATCGAACGCATTTTTGGTCTGACGCCATTTACGCGCCAAACGCTGTTCTTCTCTGCCACAATGGCCCCCGAGATTGAGCGCATCACCAATACATTCCTGTCCAACCCTGCCCGCGTTGAAGTTGCGCGTCAGGCAACATCGTCCGAGAATATCGAACAGGTCGTGATGATGTTTAAAGCCTCGCGCAAGGATCGCGAAGGCACGGAAAAGCGCAAGGCGCTGCGCATGTTGATCGACAACGAAGGCGAGACATGCACAAACGCAATCATCTTCTGCAATCGCAAGATGGATGTGGATACTGTCTCTAAGTCGTTGAAAAAATATGGCTATGACTCGGCTCCGATCCACGGTGATCTGGACCAAAGCCAGCGCACCAAGACTTTGGATGCGTTCCGCGACGGATCTTTACGTTTTTTGATTGCCTCTGATGTAGCTGCGCGCGGTCTTGATGTGCCTGCTGTCAGCCACGTGTTCAACTACGATGTGCCAAGCCACGCGGAAGACTATGTTCACCGTATCGGTCGAACGGGCCGAGCGGGTCGTGACGGCAAAGCCATGATGATTTGTGTACCGCGTGATGAGAAGAATTTCGACGCGATTGAAAAGCTGATCCAAAAACAGATCACACGCATCGACAATCCGCTGCAATCCTTTTCGGCTCCTGCCGAAGTGAAGGCCGATGACATTAAACCTGTGACCGAAGAAAAGCCCAAACGCACGCGGACACGCACGCGCAAGCCTGCGGCAGTGAAGGACGACGCACCTAAAGTAGACGCGCAAGCAGAGGTCGTCGCCGACGCGTCAAAGCCGCAGCCCCCGAAAGCCGAACCAAAAGCAGAAGCACCCAAGCAAGCACCGCGCGAGAACAATCGCAATCGCTCTAACCGCGGTCGCGGTGGTGGTGGCGACAACAAGGTTGTTGGTCTTGGCGATCATCTACCCGGCTTTATTGCGATGAGCTTTGAAGAGCGTAGCGCAAACTAAGCTGCTGAAATAGAATAGAAAAAGCCTCGACTTGCCTTGCGCATGTCGGGGCTTTTGTGTGTTTAGGCGGCGCTGGGTGATCGCAACATGCGCATACCCGCCCCAATGATCCCTGTCAGCAAAGCCGCCAAAGCCAGCACCATTGCAACCGTAAGCGCGATAAACTTGAGCGCTGCAAAGCTGGAGTAAATATAGGCCAATACTTGCGGGATGCTTGTTTCAAACTGCATGAGCCAGAATGACATCACGTTCTCTAGCGAATCAAACGTACCGCCCGTAAAAGCAAAAAACCCTGCCCCTAGCCCCATCATGAATGTCGCACTGCGTGGTTTTCCCAGTCTTGCGATTAACATGCCAAGGCAGATTCCAAATGCGATAACAGAGGCTACAAAGGCGAAATCAAACAATTGCGTCTGCACATAAGTACCAAAAGTACCGCCTGCGCGCATTGCATCTTAATAGCCCAAGATCGTCGCCCCATCGAAAGCCAATTGGCCGGTCGCAAAATCAACGGGGTGGCCGGATGCCGCATAAAGCTTGTCCAAAAAGATGCGCGTTCCTTGAAACGCCGCAAAGCTGACACCCGTAAGTGTCGCGTGAAGCCAAAGTGGTGTTGCGAGAGCAGCGGTCTTGAGTGAGTAAAACATTGTATCAACCCTTCTGCATTTACATTCCATGGAATGTTATTTATATTCCAAGGAATATTAAGGCAAGTCAAAAATTCGAAGTGATCCATGAAACCACCTGAACACATTGAAAAATACTTAAAATTAGGAACTGCTTTAAGCATCAATACGCAGTTGTTCAGCACCCGCATGGGTGTTTTCTTGGATCGATTCGGCCTGACAGAGGCGCAATTTTCGGTTCTCAACCACCTCGCACGTCGCATGCCGAACGGTCAAAGCGTGACAGCCATTGCCGCCGCCGTAGAGGTCAAACAACCAGCAGTGTCCAAGATGGTTGCGAAATTTGAAGGTATGGGTTGGGCGCGGTTCGAAGCGCTTAACAGTGATGCACGCGCAAAGCAGGTGTTCCTGACCCAGGCAGGTGGCGCGCATCTTATGACGGTGCAGCGCGCACTTTTGCCGGATTACGTACAAATGCTGGAAGGGTGGAGCGATGAGGAGATTGCAACCCTCACCGCTCAGCTTTTTCGTCTTGTCGGCTGGCTCGATCAGAACCGCCTGTAACGCTTACGCTAGCCTGCTGACCACAATCGTGACTTCCGGCTTTTTGCCGATCTCGGCATTGCAGCTTTGGCGCACTTGACGCTTGATCGCCTCTTCCAGTTTCTTGTCGTCGCGCAAGGTTTTCGCGTTAGAGCGACCGATCAACTGGCTCAGGTCTTCTTCGACAATGTCCACCAAAGGCGCGCGTGACTTACCTTGATCCGCAAGACCCATCAGTTCGCACCAAGGATCGCCCAGCATTTCGTCGTTTTCGTCAATAATCAGCGTCACAGTGATGTGCCCGTTCAGCGCCATACGCATACGATCGCGTACCACGCCATCCAGCGCGCCCACTTGGACAGAGCCGTCCAAATACGTGCGACCCGTTTCGATGTAGTCCGCGACCTTCGGCTTGTTGCCAGACAGATCAATCATCATGCCGTTGACAGCTACGATCCCCGCAAGGCCCTTGGCCTCGGCGATCTTCACATGCGTGCGCAGGTGGCGATGTTCGCCGTGCATCGGGATCAGCATTTGGGGTTGCGTGATCTCGTGCATCTTTTCCAGATCGGGACGGTTGGCGTGGCCAGACACGTGATAGAGGCCAGAGCTGTCATCAATCACATCCACGCCTTTTTCAGAAAGCTGGTTGATGATACTAATCACACCGCGTTCATTGCCCGGGATGGTTTTGGACGAGAAGAGGAAGGTATCGCCCTCTTTCAGTGTCAGCCCTTGATACTTGCCGCGCGCAAGCTGCGCTGATGCGGCCCGGCGTTCACCCTGCGATCCTGTCACCAAGAGCATGACGTTTTCGCGTGGCAGATTGGCTGCGTCTTCGGAATTGATACAAGTCGGGAAATCCTTCAACACACCTGTTTCAATCGACGCTTCAACCATACGACGCATCGCACGACCAAGTAGCACCACAGAGCGCCCTGCCCGCACACCAGCGTCTGCCAGCGTTTTCACGCGCGCCACGTTGGACGCGAATGTAGTCGCAACTACCATACCCGGTTGATCAGAAATCAATTTCACGATTTCAGGCCCAACGGACAGTTCCGAGCGGCCAGGTGTGAGCGAGAACACATTGGTGGAATCACATACCAGCGCCTTCACACTGTTTTTAGAGACATCGCGCCACAGCTGTTCATCAAACGCTTCGCCAACAAGCGGGGTTTCGTCGAGTTTGAAATCACCTGTGTGCAAGACGCGCCCATCAGGGCTGTCGATCACAAGGCCAGAGCTTTCGGGGATAGAATGCGAGATCGGCAGGAAGCCAACTGTGAACGGCCCCGCTTTGATTGTTTCAGGCCACGCGGACACTGTGGTCACTGCTTTGGCCTCGACACCATATTCTTCGAGTTTGCGACGCGCGATATTCGCAGTGAAGGCGCGGGTATAGATCGGCACCTTCAGTTGTTCATAGAAGTGACCCACCGCGCCAACGTGGTCTTCATGGGCGTGGGTGATGAAAATCGCTTCCAGATCATTGCGTCGCTCTTTCAGCCAGGTGATATCGGGCAGGATCAAATCCACACCGGGGGTGCCGTCCATGTCAGGGAAGGTCACACCGATATCCACAAGGATCAGTTTCTCTTTGCCCGGTTTCCCGTAGCCATACACATAGGCATTCATGCCAATTTCGCCCGCCCCGCCAAGGGGAAGGTAGATCAAACGCTCAGCGCTCATATAGTTATCCGTTCTTTTTATTATGCTCATGGATCACGATCAGACCATGCATTGTGAGGTCGTCTTCGATCACATCGAACAAGTTTTGTGCGGTTGCAAACAGCGGGGCAAGACCGCCTGTGCCAACCACTTTCATTGGCTTGCCATATTCATTCTTAATCCGGCTGGTAATGCCTTCGATGAGGCCTGTATAGCCCCAGAAAACGCCGGATTGTATGCAAGCAACAGTATTCGTCCCTATCACATGCTCTGGCTGGGAAATATCCACATGCGGAAGGGCTGCCGCACCATTGTGCAACGCTTCCAAGGACAAGTTCACACCCGGCGAAATCACACCGCCCACATAGGCGCCGTCCTCGGCGACCACGTCGAAATTCGTGGCTGTGCCAAAGTCGACAACGACGACATTGCCGCCATGGCGATCAAAGGCCGCGGCTGCATTGGCAAGGCGATCTGGCCCCACCTGTGTGCCCCCATCCACGCGCGGCGCGATGGGCAATTTGCATTCGGGTTTGCCCACCACTAGCGGACGGCACCCAAAGAAGCGATCCGCAAAAACGCGCAGGTTGAACACAACACGCGGCACGGTTGATGAAATGATGACGTCTTTGATATCAAGTTCAATCTCGTAGTGTTTCACCAGCGTAGAGAACCACGTGAAATAGGCATCCGCCGTACGGCCATGATGGGTTGAAGTACGCAGGGTGCAGAGCCATTTTTGCCCGTCCCAGATCGAGAAAACCGTATTCGTGTTGCCACAGTCGATAGCAAGAAGCATGGGTCGTCTTTCAGAGTTAGAAAAATACATCCGCTGCGGCGATTGCCACGCGGCCTTTTGGTGTTTTTAAGACAAGATTGCCTTGTTCATCCACCGTCTCAAATGTGCCGGTGGTTTCACTATTCATGGTGCGCGCTGTGATCACCGCACCCAATTTGGCTGCGCAGGCAAGCCACGCTTCGCGGATGGGCGCAAAGCCATAGGTGGTGAACTGTGCCTCAAGGCGCGCGTATTGGGCCGCAAGCAGATCGAGAAAACCCTCAGGATCAATCGACACACCCGTTTCGGACAGCAACGAAACAGGGCGTAACGCCTGCGGTTCGACCTGCTCCGCGCTTGGCGCATCCGCAAGGTTAACGCCGATCCCAATCGCGAGGTGGGACACTTGCGTCCCTGCTCCGATACTTTCCAGCAAAATGCCCGCGACCTTACCACCGTTCAGCAGCACATCATTGGGCCATTTCAACGCTAAGGCCTGTGGCTGCACACCAATGGCGATGAACGTGTCAAACAGCGCAAGCGAGGCGACGAAGGAACGAAGCGCAACGATATCAGGGGTTTCTTTGGGGTGTAGAACAAGTGTCGCCGCGAAATTACCTTTTGGAAAGCTCCAAGGTCGACCACGTCGACCACGCGACGCGGTCTGGTGCAGGGCCAAGATCCATTCCGGCCCTGAAAGTGTATTTGCAATTCGCGCAGCTTCGGCGTTGGTACTATCCACTTCACCCAATACACGCCGTCCATATCCGACAGGAAAGCGCGTATCCGGTTTAGTTGACAAGTGTTGCCGCCGCCGCTGCTGCTGCGCCTTCAACCCCGAAGAGGTTTACAAGACCAAGCACCATGATTGCCGCGGATGCCATAAGGAAGGCCCACAAGACAGGTGACTTATTGGTGACAAGCGCTTCGTCCTGCTCTTCACCGAAGTACATGTAGAAGACAATGCGCAGGTAATAATATGCACCGATAACAGATGCGATCACACCTGCAATCGCCAGCCACGCAAGACCCGCATCGTAAGCGGCTTGCAGTACGTAGAGCTTGCCGAAGAAACCTACCATCGGCGGAACACCCGCCATGGAGAACAGCAAGACAAGCATTGCCAAGGCTTTGCCCGGTTCACGTTTTGCATATTGGTTCAGCGCAGAAATATCTGTGACGGCCTGACCGTCTTTTTCCATCGACAGGATGAAGGCAAAAGTACCGACGTTCATCGTGACATAGATCGCCATGTAAACAAGCATCGCCTG
The DNA here is from genome assembly GCA_965662135.1 of Planktotalea sp. Taxonomy (GTDB): domain Bacteria; phylum Pseudomonadota; class Alphaproteobacteria; order Rhodobacterales; family Rhodobacteraceae; genus Planktotalea. Next base: position 80,730 of record CBFIGL010000005.1, read on the forward strand.
CACACCCAGCGCCGTTCCCGCCGCAAGCCCCATAAGGGCATAGCCCATATGGGCAATAGACGAGAAAGCCATGAGGCGTTTGATGTTGGTTTGCCCGATCGCGGCGAATGCACCAAGGAACATAGAAACAAGCGAGAGAAGCGCGATGATCGGGCTCCAATCGACGATCAAGCTGCCATCGTCGCCCAATGACCCGAACGCATCATGCAAGACACGCGCGAAAAGGGCCATGGCCGCGATCTTTGGTGCTGTTGCGAAGAACGCTGTAACCGGTGTGGGCGAGCCTTCATAGACGTCTGGCGTCCACATGTGGAACGGCACAGCAGACACTTTGAACGCAAGTCCCGCAACGATGAAGACCAGACCGAACAGCAAGCCAATGGACACATCGCCTTCAACTGCCGTCTGGATAATGCCAGAGAACAGCGTCGTTCCTGCAAAACCATATGTCAGCGATGCACCGTACAACAGCAAACCAGAGCTAAGCGCGCCAAGCACGAAATACTTCAAACCCGCTTCTGTAGAACGCGCTGAATCGCGGCGCAAAGATGCGACGACATACAGGGCAAGTGATTGAAGTTCCAATCCCATATAAAGCGTCAACAGATCGCCCGCAGAGACCATCACCATCATACCAACAACGCTAAGCGCGACCAGTACGGGGTATTCAAATCGCAGCAGGCCTTTGCGTTGCATGTATTCCTGGCTCATCACCAGTACAGCAGCGGAGACAAGCAAAATTGCTACCTTGGCGAAACGTGAAAACGCATCGTCAGAGAACATACCACTGAAGGCAATGTTCGTACCCTCGCCGTTGAATCCAATCCAGGCCGCCAAAGCAATAAAGACACCCGCCGTCAGCCAAACCAGCATCGAGGCCATTTTGTCCTTGCTCGTGTAGACCGCGCCAAGCAGGGCACCAATCGCGAAAAGCGAGAGGATAATTTCCGGCAGAATGATTGTCAGGTCAGCCTGTATCATGTTCAGCGTCTTTCTTAGTGCGATGCGACAGCGATGCTTGCGCTAGGAGCGCTCGCAAGTGCGGTTTCATAGTTGTTAACCAACGCCTCAACAGAGGGGCCGATGATATCGAGGACAAGTGCAGGATAGACGCCCAAAAGCAGCGTCATCACGACGAGCGGCGCAAAGATCGCACGCTCACGCGTTGTCATGTCGGAAATGGTGCGTAGGCTTTCTTTGATAAGATCGCCCATGACCACGCGACGATAGAGCCAAAGCGCATAGGACGCAGACAAGATCACCCCTGCCGTCGCCACTAGAGCGACCCAAGTATTCACCTGGAACACGCCCATCAGCGTCAGGAATTCCCCGACAAACCCTGATGTGCCCGGCAGTCCCACGTTTGCCATTGTGAAGAACATGAAGATCAGCGCGTATGCAGGCATACGGTTCACAAGACCGCCGTAAGCGTCGATTTCGCGTGTGTGCATACGATCATAAATGACGCCGACCGCAAGGAAGAGCGCAGCAGAAATAAAGCCGTGGCTGATCATCTGGAAGATCGCACCATCAATACCTTGCTGGTTCGCTGCGAAAATACCCATGGTGACGTATCCCATGTGCGCAACCGAAGAATAGGCGATCAGCTTTTTCATGTCTTCCTGCACCAGCGCCACAAGGGACGTGTAAACAATCGCAATTGCAGACATCCACAAGATCAACGGCGTCATCACATCTGCCCCAATCGGGAACATGGGCAAGGAGAAACGCAAGAAGCCGTAACCACCCATTTTCAGCAAGATTGCCGCAAGAACCACAGAGCCAGCAGTCGGGGCCTGAACGTGCGCGTCCGGTAGCCATGTGTGAACTGGCCACATCGGCATTTTCACCGCGAAAGAGGCAAAGAATGCTAGAAACATCAGCGTTTGCATGCCCCCGACTATCTGAATGCCAAGGATCGAGAAGCCCTGCGCATCAAAGCTATGGCTCATCAGTGTCGGGATATCGGTTGTGCCTGCATCAACAAACATCGCAACCATAGCCACAAGCATGAGAACCGAGCCAAGGAAAGTATAAAGGAAGAACTTGAAGCTCGCGTAGATACGGTTTGCCCCGCCCCAGATACCAATAATCAGGAACATCGGGATCAGGCCCGCCTCAAAAAAGACGTAGAACAAGACCAGATCAAGCGCCATGAACACGCCAAGCATCAGTGTCTCAAGCAACAAGAATGCGATCATATATTCTTTGACGCGCGTCTCAACATTCCAGCTGGCCGCAATCACCAGAGGCATCATGAAGGTCGTCAGCATCACGAAGAGCACAGAAATACCGTCCACGCCCATCTTGTACTGCATCCCCATGATCCAAGATCCCTCTTCCACCATCTGGAAACCGGTGTTGGAACTGTCGAACTGGAACAGGATAAAGAGCGAAACAATAAACGTCGCTGATGTTGCAATCATCGCAAGCCATTTGGCGTTGCGCGCCGCCGCTTCGTCGTCACCGCGCAAGAACAGCGCAAGGATCAAGGCCGCAAGTGCGGGGATGAAAGTGACAATGGAAAGAAGGTTATCCATTATTGCGCTCCTCCGGAGAACGTCATCCAAGTGACCAGAACCAGAATTCCGATGACCATGGCGAAGGCATAAGTAAAGATATAGCCGGACTGCGCGCGACCTGCGAGGCGGGTGAAGAAGGGCACGATGCCCATCGCCACACCGTTGAGAGTACCGTCAATGACATTGCCATCACCGCGCTTCCAAAAGAAACGGCCAATCATGGACGCTGGCTTGACGAAGAGGAAATCGTAGATTTCGTCAAAATACCACTTGTTTAGCAAGAAGTTATAGAGCGGACGGTTGGTTTCCATTGCGCGCTTGGGCATTTTTGGATCCCAGATATAGAACCACATCGCCATCAAGAAACCGATGACCATTGCGATGAAGGGGCTTAGCTTGACCCAGGTCGGCACATAGTGCGCGTCATGAATGACATGGTTGTCCTTACCCGTGTAGATCGCGCCCTCACCCGGCTTGCCGGTAAACGCATAAGACGTCTTTTTCTTCTTATCGTCTTTAGGAGCAGCGTGATCGCCCTTGGCTTCACCATGGTCGTCTTTGGCGTCGCCATGCTCAGACGCTTCAGCGTAAGGCACACCAAAGAAGCTCGCGATCTCGTTGGTTTTGCCAAAAAAGCTGCTGTACCAAATCGCACCGGCAAAGATCGACCCGATGCTCAGAACGCCTAGTGGGATCAACATCACACTTGGGCTTTCATGCGCGTGTTCATGCGTATGCTTATCGCCGCGCTGCTTGCCGAAGAAGGTCAAGAACATCAAACGCCAGCTGTAGAACGATGTGAACAGCGCCGCGATCACAAGCATCCAGAAGGCATAGCCCATCGGATCAGCCGCAAAGGCAGATTCAATAACTGCATCTTTCGACGCGAAACCCGCAAAGCCGATCCAACCCGTTAGCGGAATACCCACACCTGTGATCGCCAAGGTACCAATCAACATTGCTGAGAATGTGTAGGGGATTTTCTTACGCAAACCACCGTAGTTGCGCATGTCTTGCTCGTGATGCATCGCGTGAATAACCGAACCTGCACCAAGGAACAGCATCGCTTTGAAGAACGCGTGTGTCAGCAGGTGGAACATTGCCACCGAATAAGCCCCCACGCCTGCGGCCACAAACATGTAGCCAAGTTGGGACATGGTTGAATAGGCAATGACCCGTTTGATATCGTTTTGAACAAGACCGATTGTTGCAGCAACAAAAGCAGTCGTCGCACCTAGGAATGTGATGAAGGCCGTGGCCTCTGGCGCGTATTCCATCAAAGGCGACATGCGGCAAACAAGGAAAACACCCGCCGTTACCATCGTCGCTGCGTGAATAAGGGCGGACACGGGTGTCGGACCTTCCATCGCGTCAGGCAACCATGTGTGCAGGAACAATTGTGCTGACTTACCCATCGCACCGATGAACAACAGCATTGCGATCAAGTTGGCTGCGTTCCACTCGGCCCAGAGGAAATGAACCTGTGTTTCAGCCAACGTCGGCGCCGCTGAAAAGATATCGTCAAAATTTATGCTGTCCGTCAAAAGGAACAAGGCCAGCATACCAAGGATCAAACCGAAGTCACCAACGCGGTTGACAACGAAGGCTTTGATCGCTGCCGCATTGGCGGAAGGCTTGCGATAATAGAACCCGATCAGAAGATATGACGCTACGCCGACACCTTCCCAGCCAAAGAACATTTGCACAAGGTTGTCCGCTGTCACCAGCATCAACATTGTGAATGTAAAGAACGACAAATAGGCAAAGAAGCGTGGCTTATAGCTTTCGCCCTCTTTCCACTGGGGATCGTCGGCCATGTATCCAAAGGAATAGAGATGAACCAAGGCAGACACTGTGGTGATCACAATCAACATGATCGCCGTCAGCCGGTCCATACGGATCGCCCAGTCTGTGCTGAGTGTGCCGCTTTCAATCCAGCGCATGATCTGGATTTTCTCCATCACACCGTCATGTGTAAGGAAAACAATCCAAGAAGAGAAACAGGCCACAAAAAGCAAGCCAGTCGTGACCCACATTGCGCCCTTTTCACCAATAAAGCGCCAGCCAAATCCACCGATGATGGCCCCGACCAGAGGCGCAAAAAGTATAAGCGTTTCCATCTGGTTAGCCTTTCATCACGTTGACGTCTTCAACAGCAATGGTGCCGCGAGTACGGAAGAAGCAGACAAGGATCGCAAGGCCAATCGCAGCCTCTGCGGCAGCAACTGTAAGGACGAACAAGGTAAAGACCTGCCCGACCAGATCCCCGAGGAAACTGGAAAAGGCGACTAGGTTGATGTTCACCGCAAGCAACATCAACTCAATCGACATGAGCAGGATAATGACGTTTTTGCGGTTCACAAAAAGGCCAAAGATACCAATGACAAACAGCGTGGCTGCCACTGTCAGGTAATGTTCTAGTCCGATCATGTCGTCCCTCAGTTCTTTATTCTTGGCGGTGGCGACCGCCCGTGTTTGCCCATTCGGGCCTAATAATCGTCAAGCGGTCAGCGGCTAAAGCCCCTGCCCCGGTTTGACATCTTTCAATTCCATCGCTTTGGCGGGATCACGGTGCATCTGCGACACCACATTCTGGCGCTTCACATCTGTACGATGGCGCAGCGTCAGAACAATCGCGCCAATCATCGCGACCAATAGGATCAGGCCGGACAGCTGGAAAATCAGGAAGTACTGATCATACAGCAGCAACCCAAGTGCCGCAGTATTATGCGTGTCCTCAGGTGTTACCGCGCCGCGAAGTCCTGCGGCTTGATCGCTGGCTTCCCAGACACCGAAGGCCATTGTGAATTGCATCAGCAAAACAAGGCCGATCAAAAGCGCCAGTGGCATATATTTCGCCATCTCTGCCTTAAGTTCGGCAAAGTCGATGTCGAGCATCATGACAACAAACAAGAACAAAACCGCGACGGCACCGACGTAGACGATGATCAAGAGCATCGCGACAAATTCAGCCCCAAGCAGGACGAAAAGACCCGCAGCGGACAAGAACGCAAGGATCAACCAAAGCACCGAGTGAACGGGGTTACGGCTGATGACCGTGAACAAGCCACCTGTGATCGTGCAGATCGCGAAAAGGTAAAATACAAATACAGCGACGCTCATGTCTCATCATCCTTGGTCTCAGATAAAACCCCTTGCGCGAATTCCATCGCGCGGGTCATGGAGGGAACACCTGCAAACATCGACATTTGCGCGATGGTCTCGGTCACTTCATCTTTGGTTGCACCTGCGGCCATGACATGGCGAACTGTCATGCGCAGTTGTGTTTCGTTCTGTGCGCCCTGCATGGTCAAACCGGCCAGCGTAAGTAAAAGACGTGTCTTGGCGTCCAAACCCTCTTTGCTGAGCCCCTTGCCAAAGGTCTTCTCCATCAGCTCTTTGCTCATGGTGGGCCAGAGTTTTTCCAGCGCTTGCGGCGAGAAACCGGCAGCCGCAGGATTGAAGGCCTTCGCCATCTCCTGCGCTTGCAGCATCATCGTCGCTAAAGGGTTGCTCGTGTCAGTCATCGGTACGGCGCATCAATTTCTAGGTTACGGGCAATTTGTGCTTCCCAGCGATCACCGTTCTCAAGCAGTTTGTCCTTGTCGTAAAACAGCTCTTCACGGGTTTCAGTGGCGAATTCGAAATTTGGTCCTTCGACAATTGCATCCACTGGGCAGGCTTCCTGGCAGAAACCACAGTAGATACATTTGGTCATATCGATGTCATAGCGCGTGGTGCGACGGCTGCCATCGTCACGTGGTTCCGCGTCAATGGTGATCGCCTGCGCAGGGCATACCGCTTCGCACAGTTTGCATGCAATACAACGCTCTTCCCCGTTGGGATAGCGACGCAAAGCGTGCTCGCCACGAAAACGCGGGCTAAGCGGTCCTTTTTCATGGGGGTAGTTCAGCGTGACTTTGGGCGCGAACATATAGCGCAAACCAAGACCGAAGCCTTTGACGAAGTCAGCAAGCAGAAAATACTTGGCCGCGCGGCCATAATCGAAATCAGCCATTGGTTTAGCCCCCTACAGCCCAGCGAGCGTAAACGCCCCAGAACCAGTCAAATTTTGCAGCGAACGCGACAAACACAACCCAGACAAGGCTGAGTGGCAGGAAGATCTTCCAACCAATCCGCATCAACTGGTCGTAGCGGTAGCGCGGTGTGATCGCCTTCACCATGGAGAAGAAGAAGAACACCAGTAGCATCTTGCTCACCATCCAGAAGATGCCATCTGGCAAGCCCGGGATAGGTGACAACCAGCCGCCAAAGAACATTAGCGAAATCAGCGCGCACATCAGAACGACGGCAACAAGTTCGCCGATCATGAACAACAAGAACGGTGTTGATGAATACTCAACTTGATAACCAGCAACCAATTCGGATTCCGCTTCAGGCAGGTCGAATGGTGGGCGGTTGGTTTCCGCCAGCGCCGAAATGAAGAACAAGATCAACATCGGGAAATGCGGCAACCAATACCAGCTAAGCAGGCCGTAGTCGCTATCCTGTGCGGCGACGATGCCACCAAAATTCATCGAGCCGGAGGAAATGATAATACCGATAATAATCAAGCCGATAGAGACTTCGTAGGAAATCATTTGTGCGGCTGACCGAAGCGAACCGAGGAACGGGTATTTCGAGTTGGACGCCCAGCCCCCCATAATCACACCATAAACTTCCAGCGAGGAAACCGCGAAGACATATAGGATTGCCACGTTGATTTCGGACAGCACCCAACCTTCATTGAACGGGATCACCGCCCAAGCGATAAGCGACATCACCAAAGTGACCATCGGCGCCATCAAGAAAACGGCTTTGTCAGCACCCGCAGGGAAGACGACTTCCTTGACGATATACTTCAAAAAATCCGCAAAACTTTGCAGCAGGCCGAACACGCCAACGACGTTAGGTCCACGGCGCATCATTACGGCGGCCCAGATTTTGCGGTCCGCGTACATCAAGAATGCCAGCGCGAGGAGCAAAGGAATCACCAACAGAAAAATCTGTCCGACGATTGTCAGGCCCATGCCCAGTGTTGTGGTGGTGAAAAAGTCGTACATTAGGTCCTCACACCGTCGGTATTTTGTTTTCATCGCAGGCGGAAACGGTGACTTCTGCGTCAATCGTCTTTAGCCCACGCGGGAGTGCCGGCGAGATGGTATAAACAGCATCCCCGAGCCATGTGCCACCCTCTTCGACCACGTTTGTGCGTAAATGACGCGCAAATCCGTAGCCTCTGATCAACGCGTACTGCGCTGCGGCACATTCGGCGTAAGCGTCAACATCAGCATTGTCGCGTGCACCGTTCATTTTAACTTGGAAACTCACCAGATCCCCATCCAAAAGGCGCGTCTGAACGCCTTGATAGTCCGGCTTGAACGCAATCTTTTTAGGTTCGCCCGATTGCTCGCAGCCAGACACAACACCGGCCAAAGCCAGCGCCATAGGAGATATGATCACTGCGCGTCTCACTCAGCTGCCATCTTACCAGAAGCTGCGCGTGCTTTCGCATTAGCGCTTAGCTCTGCCATCAACTCGCTTGCACGTGCGATTGGGTTGGTCAGGTAAAAGTCACTCAGTGCATTGCGGAAATCCGCTTTGCCCATTTTCTCGGCTTTCAATGGTTGCCATTCGTTTTCTGGCACCTCGTCGATGTCAGCAAGATGGGGAACCTCTGCGACCAAAGCCGTGCGCAATGCAGCCAAGCTATCAAATGGAAGCTTTGCATCCAGTTCAGCGGAAAGTGCGCGTAGGATCGCCCAATTCTCTTTCGCCTCACCCGGTGCAAAGCCTGCACGCATGGCAAGCTGTGGACGACCTTCAGTGTTGACGAATAGCCCCTGCTCTTCCGTATAAGCGGCACCCGGTAGAATAATATCCGCACGGTGCGCGCCACGATCACCGTGGCTGCCTTGGTAAATCACGAAGGCACCTGCATCGATGTCCACTTCGTCAGAGCCAAGGTTATAGATCACCTCTGCATCCTTGGTGGCCGCTTCAACACCGCCCTCCGTCGTACAGCCCGCATCCATCGCTCCAACGCGGCCAGCAGCCGTGTGCAGGACCATAAAGGACCCACCCGATTTCTCGGCTATCGCCATTGCTGTGCCAAGAACTGCTTCACCGTCTGCTTCCTGCAATGCGCCCTGACCAATGATCACAATGCATTTTTTGTCCTGAAGCGAGGCCATGTCGAGACCCGACACATGCTCAAGCGCTGCGCGGTCTGTGCCCATATGCTCGTACTCATAAGTCAAATCGACCGCTTCACCAACAAGCGTCACATCTGCGCCTTGTGTCCAAGCTTTGCGAATACGCGCGTTCAGAACCGGCGCTTCGATCACTGGGTTCGTGCCAACGAGTAGGATTTTGTCAGCCGCGTCGATATCTTCAATCGCCGCCGTGCCCACATAGGCAGAGCGGTTGCCCGCGGGCAGCTTTGCTTTATCCGTGCGGCACTCAACATTGCCGCCCATTCCAGTCACAAGTTGCTTCAACGCATATGCGGCTTCTGTCGACACCAGATCGCCGATAAGGCCAGCAACTTTCTTGCCCTTCATCGCAGCAGCAGCGGCACCAAGTGCCTCACCCCAGTTAGAGGGACGCAATTTGCCGTTCTCGCGAATGTAGGGGCGATCAAGGCGCTGACGACGCAGACCATCCCAAACGAAACGGGTTTTGTCAGAAATCCACTCTTCATTCACGCCATCATGGTTGCGCGGCAAAAAGCGCATGACTTCACGACCCTTCGTGTCCACGCGGATCGAGCTACCAAGCGCGTCCATCACGTCAATGCTTTCGGTCTTGGTTAGCTCCCAAGGACGTGCGGTAAATGCGTAGGGTTTGGACACCAATGCGCCAACCGGGCACAAATCAATAATGTTGCCCTGAAGATTACTGTCGAGCGTTTCACCCAAATACGAAGTAATCTCTGCATCTTCGCCACGACCTGTTTGGCCCATCTGTGTAATGCCCGCGACCTCGGAGGTGAAGCGCACACAGCGCGTGCACGAAATGCAGCGCGTCATGTGGGTTTCGACCAACGGCCCTAGATCCAGATCGTCCGTCGCGCGCTTTGGTTCGCGAAAGCGCGAGAAATCAACGCCATATGCCATGGCTTGGTCTTGCAAGTCACACTCACCCCCCTGATCGCAGATCGGGCAATCCAGCGGGTGGTTGATCAGCAAAAACTCCATCACGCCTTCGCGTGCTTTCTTCACCATTGGCGAATTGGTCTTGACCACAGGGGGCTGACCTTCCGGACCCGGGCGCAGATCACGCACTTGCATCGCACATGACGCGGCAGGCTTGGGCGGGCCGCCTACAACTTCAACAAGACACATGCGGCAGTTGCCAGCAATCGTCAGGCGCTCGTGATAGCAGAAGCGAGGGATCTCGACCCCCGCCTCTTCACAGGCCTGAATAAGGGTCATCGCCCCGTCTACTTCGACTTCTGTGTCGTCGATAATGATCTTGCGTAGGTCAGACATGGATTACCTTGCTCTTAGAAGGACGCCAATTTGGCTGCGTTTCTTGATTTCTGCGCGCCCGAGACGGCACATGGAGGCGGCATCAGACGGCGATGCGCCATTCTGCGCGAGATAGGCCTGACCGCGTTCGCGCATCTTGGCCTTCTCTTTCTTGCTTTTGGTATAAGCATTGATTTCGTCGTTGGAGTAGCCCTTGGCACGCGCTTCGCGCTTCAGCGAATTCAGAAAACCAAGTGCTGTAAATGTGCGTGCCGAAATGCTGTCACAGCGATTGCGAATTTCGTCTGCAATGCCGACAGCCAAAAGGCCGTTGTTGATCTTGACCTCATTCTGTAGCCCGGCCGCAGATGCGGGGGCCGACAACGCAAGGCTGATGGCGAAAAGGGAAGCGGTGAAAACTTGGGTCAAACGCATCGGGTTACTCCTGTCATGCAAACTGCTCGTCCAGCCTGGCAATACGCCAAACCGTGCCCAAAACGTGGGGTAAAAGCGGTCTGGTATGCAATAACATCCCTAATTTCATTGCTTTTAATCATTCTGCGCAGCGTCCTTGAACCACTAAGGTATCTTCAACGATGTTCAGCGCTGATGCTTCGGCTTCGGGGCTTGCGCTCCAATCAATATCAGAGCGGCCATATTTGCGAACGCAATACGTCGTGCCTTCAAAACGGGCTGCTTCGCGCGCTCCATCCAAGCTCTGGCTGACAGGCGATGCTGAGGCAACGAAGCTACGCTTGTCCTCTTTGTCCACCTGAAGGCGTCCATTGAACTGCATGCCCTCGAACAAAACCTGTTTCGCAGGATCAGAACATCCCACCAATAACCCGACGCAGGCCGCAGATATGATCGCGCGACCGATCATTTCGCCGCAACCGCGCGTGTTGTACGGCCTGTTTGTTGTGCCTTGATCCGGTCTTCAATTTCATCGCGGAAATTGTTGATCAAACCTTGGATCGGCCAAGCCGCCGCATCGCCAAGTGCACAAATTGTGTGACCTTCTACTTGCTTGGTCACATCCCAAAGCATGTCAATTTCTGCCGGATCGGCGTTACCCTGAACCAGACGTTCCATCACGCGCATCATCCAGCCCGTGCCTTCACGGCAGGGTGTGCACTGGCCACAGCTTTCGTGCTTGTAGAACTTGGCCAGACGCCAGATCGCTTTTATGATATCGGTGTCTTTGTCCATGACAATCACCGCCGCTGTGCCAAGACCCGACTTTAGATCATTGCGCAAATAATCAAAGTCCATGATCGCATCGCGCATGTTTTCACCGCGCACACAAGGTACGGAGGAACCACCAGGAATAACCGCCTTAAGATTATCCCAACCGCCTTTGATGCCGCCACAGTGCGTTTCGATCAGCTCTTCAAACGAGATGCTCATCGCTTCTTCGACGACACATGGGTTGTTCACATGGCCAGAGATCGCGAACAATTTCGTGCCTGCATTGTTTGGGCGACCAAAGCTGGAAAACCATTCAGGTCCGCGACGCAGAATCGTTGGCACAACTGCAATGGATTCCACGTTATTCACAGTTGTTGGGCAACCATACAAACCCGCGCCAGCAGGGAACGGTGGCTTCATCCGCGGCATGCCTTTTTTGCCCTCAAGGCTTTCCAGCAACGCGGTTTCTTCACCACAGATATACGCACCTGCCCCATGGTGCAGATAGATATCGAAATCCCAACCGGATTTTGCTGCATTTTTGCCGACGAGACCCGCGTCATACGCTTCATCAATCGCGGCTTGCAGTGCTTCTTTTTCACGGATGTATTCGCCGCGAATGTAAATGTAGCAAGCGTTTGCATTCATCGCAAAGCTAGCAATCAAACAGCCCTCGATCAGCGTATGCGGATCGTGGCGCATAATTTCGCGGTCTTTGCATGTGCCCGGCTCGGATTCATCCGCGTTCACCACCAGATAGCTGGGGCGTCCGTCACTTTCTTTGGGCATGAAAGACCATTTCAGGCCTGTGGGGAAACCCGCACCACCACGTCCACGCAGCCCAGAGGCTTTCATTTGGTCGATGACCCAGTCACGACCTTTCTTGATGATCGCAGCTGTGCCGTCCCAATGTCCACGCGCCTGCGCGCCTTTTAGCGTGCGGTCATGCATGCCGTAGAGATTGGTAAAAATGCGGTCCTGATCGGTCAGCATCTTAGGATCATCCTTTCGTATTCTGACGCTTGCGCCAGATTTGATAAGTCACAACCATCGACCAAATGAGTGCTGCCATAACAGCGAAGTCGATGAGTAGAGCGAACCGTCCAGGCATGCCCAGTTGCGGTCCAAGCCATTGGGCCACGATCCAGAACAGCATTGATCCTGCAATCACAATTGCGACCATGCGCCCTTGTTTTGCGAGTGCTGCGTCTGTGTCGTCGTGGCCCATTGGGGTTCTTTCTGTCAGTCGTTTAGTAAACCGAACCTTTGTCTACGCGCTTGGAGAACTCAGTCTCTTTACCCGCAGCCAAAAGCTTGGCTTGTTCAATCCATTTGTCGCGTGTCACACGGCCTTTGAACCCTTCGAGGTTCGCATTCACCCAAGCCATTTCATCTGGCGTCCAGCCTGCGATTTGATCGAAGTGATAAAAGCCCATCGTATTGCAAAGCTTTTCAAGCTTTGGACCGATGCCTTTGATCCGCTTGAGATCGTCTGCACCGCCCTCGCGCGCCGCAGCGAGCGTTGCGGGTTTGGTTCCTTCATCCGCGCCTTCGCGAACACCGTCACCGTCGAAATCTTCACCCGCTTTTGCATCAGCGGCGGCTTTGTCAGCAGCTGCTTTATCTGCTTTGGCTTTTGCCGTCGCAGCCTTTTTGTCAGCCGCTTTTTTGTCAGCAGTCTTTTTATCCGCAGTTTTCTTGTCGCCAGCTGTTTTAGCACTCGCCGACTTTTTGTCGGCGGCTGCTTTTGCGCTGGCCGTTTTCTTTTCGGCTGCTTTCTTATCCGCAGCAGCCTTCTTATCTGCAGCAGCTTTCTTGTCAGACGCTGTTTTGTCTTTCGCTGCTTTGTCGTCTGCTGCTTTTTGAGCGGCAGTTGTGTCAGCCGCGCCAGCATCTGATTTGGCAGTTGCGCTTGCCGAAGCACTTGTTGCGACGGCTGATGCTGCTACTGTACTTGCAGAACCGGATTTGGCCGTATCTGCGTTTGGCGCAGAACTCGCAACATTACGGGGCGAAGGCATCGCTGCGCAGAACAACCATGTGAACAAAAGGCCAAGCAAAACGAAGGCAATGGCACCCAAAAAGATTGCAGGCAAGAAGGCGTAACCGCCAATCGACATCAGCATGATGAAGGTTATGAGACCCGCACCAGCAGCCATTGCCCAACAGCCCATTTGGCAGGACGAATTTTTATTGTGATCACTCATCTTGACTCTCCCAGTTTATTTAGAGGCATCAGTAGACGCCCCCTTTTTTTACACGGGATGCAAATTCTGTGTCGCCCCCGCTTGCAAGCACTTTGGCTTGTTCCACCCAATTGTCGCGCGTGACGCGACCTTTGAACCCTTCAAGGTTCTGATCGACCCATGCGACCTCTTCGTCGCTCCACTTTGAAACTTGGTCAAAATGGAAGAAACCTAGGCCGTGAAGCATGGTTTCCATTTTGGGGCCGACGCCTTTGATCATTTTCAGATCGTCCGCACCGGACTTGCGCGGTGCTTTCATTGTACGTGGCTTCTTACCGGCGCTTGGCGCTGCGGCTTCTTTCGCCTTAGGCGCGGTTGCGTCTTTTGGCGCAGCTGCTTTCGGCGCCGCTTTTGCTTTGGTAGGTTTGGCTTTTGAGGTCGCTTGCGCCGCTTGCTTTGTCACACCCGTCGCATCAGCTTTGGCTTTCGCCGCTGGTTTGGGTCGCGCCTCAGACTTAGCTTTTGCAACAGCGGCAGGTTTCGCGTTTGCGCTACCCTTGCCTTGCCAAGGGGCGAGCAACGGAACTTCTGTGCCATCAATCCGCTTGATGGTGTCGCCAATATCGCTCGCAAGCTGAGCAGAAGCGTTATACTGCGTCTTGCCGCTGTCATAGTCCTTAAGACTGCTCAAGCCTGACAAAGGTTCACAGGAATAACGGCCGTTTTGTGGACCCGGGGTTGGAACCTGACCCGCCGCCATGTTGTCAAGTAGTTTGGACAGGCCCTCAGTCGTCAGGTCTTCGTAATAGTCCTTACCGATCTGCGCCATCGGAGCATTGGCACACGCGCCAAGACATTCGACTTCTTCCCAAGAAAATTTGCCATCCGCGCTAAGAACATGCGGCTTGTCGGCGATCTTTTCACGGCACACCGCAATCAGATCTTCTGCGCCACAAATCATGCACGACAATGTGCCACAAATCTGGATATGCGCGACGCTGCCCACAGGCTGCAATTGGAACATGAAATAAAAGGACGCAACTTCAAGACCACGGATATAGGCCATGCCGAGCATGTCAGATATATGTTCAATCGCCGGTCGCGTCAGCCAGCCATCTTGCTCTTGCGCACGCCACAAAAGAGGAATGATTGCAGAGGCTTGACGCCCTTCGGGATATTTTGTGATCTGCGCTTCTGCCCAAGCTTGATTGTCAGGCGTGAAGGCAAAGCTATCAGGTTGTTCTTTGTGAAGACGACGGAGCATTTAATACAACCCTTTGAGCCCACAGCAGGCGTCAAAGCCTCCGGCGGGGATATTTTTAGAAAGAGGAAGGCCAAGGCACATCATCATTTACCTGTCAATTTCGCCGAAAACGACGTCCATGGTTCCGATAATGGCCGCCACATCTGCAAGCTGGTGGCCTACTGTGATGTGATCCATCGCCTGAAGATGCAAAAAACCCGGCGCGCGGATCTTGGCGCGGTACGGTTTGTTGGATCCATCGGCAACCAGATAAACGCCAAATTCCCCTTTAGGGGCTTCGACCGCGCAATAGACTTCGCCCGCTGGCACATGGAAGCCTTCGGTATAGAGTTTGAAGTGATGGATCAGTGCTTCCATCGATGTTTTCATGTCGCTGCGCTTTGGCGGCGTCAGTTTTCCACGTGCCATGACATCGCCCGGCTCATCGCGTAGTTTCTCGATTGCCTGCTTGATAATGCTGACCGACTGGTTCATTTCTTCCATGCGGCAGAGGTAACGGTCATAGCAATCACCGTTTTTGCCAACCGGAATTTGGAAATCAAACTCGTCATAACACTCGTAAGGCTGCGCACGGCGCAAATCCCAGGCAAAGCCGGAGCCACGCACCATCACGCCCGAAAAGCCATAGTTCAGGATATCTTCTTCCGTCACCACACCGATATCAGCGTTGCGTTGTTTGAAGATGCGATTTTCGGTCAGAAGACCATGCATGTCATCCATGAACTTCGGAAATTCCAAGGTCCACGCCTGAATATCATCCAGCAACGCATCGGGCAGGTCCTGATGCACACCGCCCGGGCGGAAATAGGCTGCGTGCAGACGCGCGCCACAGGCGCGTTCGTAGAAAATCATGAGCTGTTCGCGTTGCTCGAAACCCCAAAGCGGCGGCGTCAGTGCCCCAACGTCGAGGGCCTGCGTTGTCACGTTCAGCAAGTGGTTCAGCACGCGGCCAATTTCAGAGTAAAGCACGCGGATAAGTGACGCGCGGCGCGGAACTTCTACACCACAAAGCTTTTCAATGGCCAAGCACCAAGCGTGTTCCTGGTTCATCGGTGCCACATAATCAAGGCGATCGAAATACGGCAGGTTTTGCAGGTACGTGCGGCTTTCCATCAGCTTTTCTGTGCCACGGTGCAGCAGGCCAATGTGGGGATCGCAGCGTTCAACGATCTCGCCGTCAAGCTCTAGGACAAGACGCAAAACCCCATGCGCCGCAGGGTGCTGCGGGCCGAAGTTAATATTGAAATTACGGATTTTCTGTTCGCCAGAAAGCGCATCGATTGCGCCATCATCGAATTTGGAGCCGTCCATCATTTTGCCTCCTCCGTCTTTTCGTCACCCGGAAGCACATATTTTGCACCTTCCCACGGGGACATAAAATCAAACTGCCGGTATTCCTGAACCAAGCTCACAGGCTCATACACAACGCGCTTTTCAACTTCGTCGTAGCGCACTTCTGTATAACCCGTCGTCGGGAAATCCTTGCGCAGCGGATGCCCGCGGAAACCGTAGTCCGTCAGAATGCGGCGTAGGTCGGGATGACCCGAGAACAACAAACCGAACATGTCGTAGATTTCGCGTTCGAACCAATTCGCGCTTGGGTGCACATCAACAATGGACGGCACCATATCTTCTTCGCGCACTTGCAGGCGCAAACGGATGCGGTGGTTCATATACATCGACAAAAAATGGTAAACGACGTCAAAACGCTTGCTGCGTTCCGGATAGTCTACCGCCGTGATATCCACCAAGGATGAGAAACGGCAGTTTGAATCCGTCTTCAAAAAGTCCACCAGCTCGACGATATTGGTTGGGGCGACGGTCACATTCAACTCACCCTGCTCAATTGCCCAACCCAAAACGCAATCAGGGCGTTTGAGTTCAATGTGGGCTCCAAGCTCTTGCAGCGCTGCGCTCATAAAGGTCTCCTCGAACGCGCCTTAGCGCGCGATTGTTCCGGTGCGGCGCATTTTGCGCTGAAGTTGCATGATACCGTAAAGCAAGGCTTCCGCTGTGGGCGGGCAGCCGGGCACGTAGATATCTACAGGCACGATGCGATCACAGCCACGCACGACTGAGTAGGAATAGTGGTAATACCCGCCGCCATTGGCACAAGATCCCATGGAAATCACGTAACGTGGTTCAGGCATCTGATCATAGACCTTGCGCAACGCGGGGGCCATTTTATTGGTCAGCGTACCAGCCACGATCATCAGGTCTGATTGACGGGGGGACGCACGCGGCGCTGTGCCGAAACGCTCCAGGTCATACCGCGGCATGGATGTGTGCATCATCTCAACAGCGCAACACGCCAGACCAAATGTCATCCAGTGAAGCGAACCGGTGCGCGCCCAGTTAATAATGTCATCAGTGGATGTCAGCAGAAACCCTTTGTCCGCCAGCTCCGCATTCAGAGCAGCAGTGCCATGATCGCGATCGCCACCTGCAGTGGCTGTCCCAGTCATCACTCCCATTCCAGCGCTCCTTTTTTCCATTCATAGGCAAAGCCTGCAGTCAGGACCGCAAGGAAGACCATCATCGACCAGAAGCCGACCATGCTGACATCTTTAAAGGCAACCGCCCAAGGAAAGAGAAAGGCAATTTCGAGATCGAAGATGATGAACAAAATAGCGACCAGATAAAAACGCACATCGAATTTCATACGCGCATCATCAAAGGCGTTAAAACCGCATTCATAAGCCGAGACCTTTTCCGGGTCGGGATTACGCACCGCAATAACAATCGCGGCAAGGATCAGCACCAATCCAAGGCCAATAGCAACGCCTAGAAAGATGAGGATGGGGAGGTATTCTCTTGCAATGTCTTCCACGAAGAACGGGTCCCTTCGGTTTTGCGCGCGCACGAAAACAAAGAAGGCGCACTCAAATGGCTAGTTTGACTTATGTGGGGTTTACCGAGGCGCGCACAGAGGGTCAACTCCACGAGTGCAACAATCGAGACAGGCTTTTCCCCCGCATCCCCCTTGTTTCTTGGGCTTTAGCGCGCAAATCCTTAAAATACTGTCAAATCCATAAGCGCATTTGTGAAACTTGTCGCATAATTTGTGATCACATGAGGTCACAGACGCGATAGACGCGTCGCGATTCCCTTAATATGCTTCCCTAGGGGAACGCAAAATTCTGTGCTGATCGCTTTATTGCGACCAGTTCGGGCTGCGCTTATCAAAAAAGGCCCCTATGCCTTCGCGCGATTCAGGGTCTTCCCACCGCTGTGCAAGCGCTTTTATCGTGTGTTCGATCATCGCTTCGTCTACTGGCGCTGAAAGTTCTCGGATCAGTGCTTTGGCATCCGCGACAGCGCCGGGCGCGCAAGCAAGGTAGGGAAGCACCTCTGCTTCTACTGCCTCGTCCAACGTATCCACCGGCACCACTTTCGCAAGCAACCCAAGGTCTTGCGCCTCATCCGCACCAAACCGTCTTGCAGACATAAAGACACGCCGCGCATGTGCAGCCCCCATCCGTGCAATCACATAAGGGCCGATCGTCGCCGGAATCAGCCCAAGGCGCGTTTCCGTCAGGCCCATCAGCGCGCCCTCAACCCCGATCGCCACATCGCAGACCGACGCTAAACCAACGCCACCACCAAAGGCATTGCCATGGATCCGTCCGATCAGCGGTTGGGGCAGCGTATCAAGGGCGCGCAGCATATAGGCGAGCTTCCCCGCCTGCCCGCTGCGCATCTTTGCATCCATATCCATTTGCGCACGCATCCATGCCAGATCACCGCCCGCGCAAAAACTACGCCCTTCAGCCGCAAGGACCACGACACGAATGCTCTTATCCTCAGCGATTTGGCTTGCCGCCGCCGTCAAGTCATCGAGCATCTGCTCGGACATCGCATTGTGCTTTTCCGCGCGTGCCAAAGTAAGTGTGGCAACACCGCGTCTGTCACGGCTTAGCTTGATCGTTTCAAAACTCATTGATCTTCCTTTTCACGCAGACCTTTTGCCATTTGGGCCGCTTGCGCCAAGACATCCATGTCCAAGCCTGTATCAAAACCCAAAGTGCTTAAACGCGCGGCTACGGCTTCGGTGGCGACATTTCCCGACGCGCCCGGCGCATAGGGGCATCCGCCCAATCCACCGATGGAGGTATCAAACACGCGCACTCCCTCCCTTAGCGACGCTTCGATATTCTCGATCGCGCGCCCACTGGTGTCATGGTAATGCCCTGCAAGAACCGCGTTTGGCACGCCCTCTTTGACAGCGCGCAGCATCTTAGTGATCTCTTCGGGATAAGCATGACCTGTCGTGTCACCCAACGACAGCTCGTAACAGCCCATCTGATGCAGTTCCTTCGCAATCGCGACAACCACAGATGGATCTGTCGGTCCGTCATAAGGGCAATTTACCACGCAGGAAATATAACCGCGCACAGGAATACCCTTGGACAGCGCGGCCTTTGCAACAGGTCTAAAGCGTTCAAGGCTTTCAGCAATGCTTGCGTTGATATTGGCTTTGGAAAAGCCTTCGCTGGCCGAGCCGAATATCGCCACTTCATCCGCGCGCGCCGCTATCGCGCCTTCTAATCCGCGCAGGTTCGGGGTTAATGCCGCGTATGAAACGCGGGCCATGCGCGAAATTCCTGCCAATACATCCGCGCTTGTCGCCATTTGTGGCACCCACTTTGGGCTAACAAAACTGGCAACCTCAATTCTTCTGAACCCTGCGGTGCTCAGCAGATCAACCAGCGCAATCTTATCCGGCGCTGAAATCAGCCTTGCTTCATTTTGTAGCCCGTCGCGGGGACCTACTTCGAAAAGCTCGACCCGTTCGCTCATACCGGCATGTCCCACGGAGCGTAGAAGTCCTGTGTATATAGCTGACTGCCTTCGTCCGGCAGGCTCATCTGGAAGGCCGGTCTGTCTTCAAGGCGCTTAAACCAAGCGGCTGTCGCAGGATGATCGTCAAGCGTGCAGAACTTTTGCGCCAGATAAATCGCCTGCCCCACGCTGATGTCCGCTGCCGAAAATCCGCTGGTCAAAAGCGTATCACGGTTTTCAATCGGTGTACTCAAGCGCGCTTCGATTGCGTCGTAGCACTTTGACAGTCTCGCTGCTTCCAGCTTCATCACCGCAGGGCTGCGCATCGCATCATCGCGCAGCACGATATGCTGTTGGGTCAGCGCTGCAACGTGCTGGCTAATCGTTTCCGCAAAATGCACCCAAACCAGCCAAGCCATACGATCAGGGTTTCCTGCATCACGACCCAAACCTGCTTCAGGGAAGCGTTCGCAAAGATATTCCGTGATCGCGCCCGTTTCGAACATCCGTTCGCCATCAATTTCCAGCGCGGGAACACGCCCCGCAGGCGACAGCGCCAGATAGGACGGGTCACGCAGGCTTTTATCGAAAGAGTGTTGGGCAATCTGGAACGGCACCTCTAATTCATAGAGCAACCAGAGTGAGCGCATGGAGCGGGTCTGCGGGCAGTGATGTAGGACGATATCGCTCATGCGTCGTCTCCTGTTTCAGGTTCCAGCCGGATCAATGCGGCCCCGGCTTCCACTTGCGCGCCCTCAAGGGCGAGAACCTCAGCCACCACGCCAGCGCGCTGTGCAAGCAAGGAATGTTCCATTTTCATAGCCTCTAGGATGGAAAGCCGCTCTCCTAGCTCTACTTTTTGTCCTATTTGTGCAAGCATGGATTTCACCAATCCAGGCATAGGGGCAAGGATAACATCCGTATCCCCCCCACTTTCACCGCTGCGATCAATCGGATCCACAATCGTGAACGTCGCGCTATTGGGTCCAAACATGTAGATCTGAGTATCAACCCTTTTAGCAGCGATGGGCGTCGCATTCTTAACAACCCATCCTGTTTTGCGCCGCTCTGCATGAACGTCCCCCAAGGGCGTTTCGATCCGCGCATGATGCGCGTTGGATAAATGTAGAACACAAGGGAAAATATCATCTCCACTGCGCATTTGAAGGGTCCGCGCAAGGGGTGCCCAAAGTGTGAAACCCGCTGTGTCAGGCAAGTTATCCGCATCAGCCGCCATTAGCACCGCTTGGGCCAGCATCGGAGCGCTTAGCGGTTCTTGCGCCACCAAAGACGTGTAGCCCCGCGCAATCAGCCCTGTATCCACATCACCGGACACAAAGCCTTTATGACTGGCAAGTGCATGTAAAAACCCAAGGTTGGTCACAGTCCCCCCAACCTGCGTTTCGGCCAGCGCTTTGCGCAGCTTGGCCAGTGCGATTGCGCGCGTTGCGCCATATACGGTTAGCTTTGCGATCATCGGATCGTAAAACGGGCTGATCTCGTCACCGCTGCGCACACCAGTGTCGGCACGCGCATCTGAGGGAAACTGCAAATGCGCCAAACGCCCTGTTGCGGGCAGAAAATCCTGCGCCGCGTCCTCTGCATAAAGCCGTGCTTCAAAGGAATGGCCTGTCAGCGATAGGTCTTCCTGTTTCAACGGCAAAGGTTCACCTGCAGCAACGCGCAATTGCCATTCGACAAGGTCCACACCTGTAACAGCTTCCGTCACAGGGTGTTCCACCTGTAATCGGGTGTTCATTTCCATGAACCAAAAACGATCCGCTTTTAGTCCATCTGAGCCATCAACAATAAACTCGATCGTGCCCGCACCTGCATACCCAATCGCTTCTGCAGCACGCACGGCCGCATCGCCCATGGCGCGGCGTACATCCTCTGTCATCCCCGGTGCTGGCGCTTCTTCAATCACCTTCTGATGGCGCCGCTGAAGCGAGCAATCCCGTTCGAACAAATGAACTGCGGTTTCTCCATCGCCGAACACCTGTACTTCGATATGGCGCGGTTTCGTTATGAATTTCTCAACCAACACATCAGAGTTGCCGAACGCGGCTTTCGCCTCAGAACGCGCACTGGCAAGCGCTTGGTCGAACATGTCAGCCTGTTCAACCAAGCGCATGCCCTTTCCACCACCACCAGCGACCGCTTTTATCAAGACAGGATATCCGATCTCTCCAGCTTTTTGCGCCAAGACATCATCGGACTGATCCGCCCCATGATAGCCTGGCACAACCGGAACACCAGCCTTTTCCATCAATGCTTTAGCGGCGTCTTTTAATCCCATCGCACGGATCGCTTCGCTGCTGGGACCAATAAATGCTAAATCCACAGCTTCGACTTGATCCACGAAATCAGGGTTTTCGGACAAGAATCCATACCCCGGATGAATGGCCTGCGCGCCAGATTGCAAAGCGGCGTTGATAATAACATCGCCGCGCAAATAGCTTTCAGCAGGGCTGGACCCACCAATATGAACGGCTTCATCGGCCATTTCGACATGGCGCGCCTGTGCATCAGCGTCGGAATAAACAGCAACGCAGCGCACACCCATGGCTTGCGCTGTTTGCATTATTCGGCAGGCGATTTCACCGCGATTGGCAATCAGGATTGTGTCAAACATTCTGTATTACCTTTTATTTTCAGTATATTGTTTAGATTTATTAAAGTTATACATGAATTAATATCCCTACATTCGGAACACGCCAAAGCGCGTATCTTCAATTGGAGCATTCAATGCTGCCGACAGGCTAAGCGCGAGAACATCGCGGCTTTTGCGCGGATCAATTACGCCGTCATCCCAAAGCCGCGCAGAAGCATACAGCGGGTGACTTTGCTCTTCGAACATATCAATTGTTGGCTGTTTGAACGCGGCTTCTTCATCAGCCGACCACCGCCCGCCTTTGCGTTCGATCGTATCACGTTTGACCGTCGCCAAGACGCCCGCTGCTTGCGGGCCGCCCATCACCGATATGCGGCTGTTGGGCCATGTCCACAGAAAACGTGGTTGATAGGCACGCCCTGCCATACCGTAATTCCCCGCCCCGAAAGAGCCGCCGACAAGCATGGTGATCTTGGGCACAGAGGTGGTCGCAACCGCCGTCACCAGCTTGGCTCCGTGGCGCGCGATGCCTTCGTTTTCATACTGACGACCCACCATAAAGCCGGTGATGTTTTGCAAAAACACCAAGGGAATTTTGCGTTGCGAACACAGTTCAACAAAATGCGCGCCTTTTTGCGCCGCTTCGGAAAATAGCACGCCGTTGTTGGCGATGATCCCAATGGGACAGCCTTTCAGGTGCGCAAAGCCCGTCACCAAGGTTTCACCATACCGTGGCTTGAATTCGTCAAAACGCGAACCATCAACAAGCCGCGCGATCACTTCGCGGATATCATAGGGTGTGCGCAAATCGGCTGGAACAACACCGAACACCTCGGCAGGATCATAGGCCGGTTCTTCGCTGGTTTGCCACTGCACCGTGTTTGGCTTGGCACGGTTCAAATGACTTACAGCACGGCGCACAAGCGCCAGCGCATGGGCGTCATCCTCTGCGAGGTAATCCGCAACGCCAGAAAGGCGCGTGTGCACGTCGCCGCCGCCTAAATCCTCTGCTGATACCACCTCGCCCGTAGCTGCCTTCACAAGCGGCGGCCCGGCTAGAAAGATCGTGCCTTGTGCGCGCACAATTATCGTCACATCGCTCATCGCAGGGACATAAGCCCCACCTGCGGTGCATGAGCCCATGACAGCAGCAATCTGGGGAATACCCTTCGCGCTCATCCGCGCTTGGTTGTAGAAAATGCGCCCGAAATGATCGCGATCTGGGAAGACTTCGTCCTGATTGGGCAGGTTCGCACCACCGCTGTCCACCAGATAAATGCAGGGCAGATTGTTCTCTTCGGCGATCTCCTGCGCGCGCAGATGCTTTTTGACGGTCATCGGATAATAGGTGCCACCTTTCACGGTGGCATCGTTGCACACGATCATGCACTCTTGCCCCTCAACCGTCCCGATACCCGCAATAACACCGGCACAAGGGGCCGCCCCGTCATACAGGCCATGGGCAGCCGTTGCACCGATTTCCAAGAACGGCGACCCTATGTCCAGCAGATTGGCGACCCGTTCGCGCGGAAGCATCTTGCCACGCTTCACATGACGCTCTCGCGATGTGTCATTGCCGCCTAATGCGGCTTGGCGCGCGACCTCGGCGATCTGGGCAAGTGCGGCCTCATGAGCGGCGACATTCGCTTGAAACTCTGCCGATCCGGTCAAAGCGTGACTTGAAATCTTCATTGGTCGCTCTCCACTTGCGCAACTGCATGCGCTTTTAACTGTTTGCGAATAACTTTGCCCGTAACAGTCATGGGCAACGCATCCGTAAACTCAATTTCTCTTGGATAAGAATAGCTTGCGAGTCGTTCTTTGACAAAAACTTGAAGAACTTGTTTCAGCTCTTCGCTTGGGTCAAATCCGTCTTTCAACACGATGTAAGCTTTGACAATTTCGGTGCGCAAGGCATCAGGCTTGCCGATCACACCAACCGTTGCGACAGCCGCGTGCCTTAATAAACAATCTTCTATTTCAGCAGGCCCGATGCGATAGCCCGACGAGGTGATCACATCATCCTCGCGCGCGACAAACCTAAGATACCCTGCGTCCCAAAGTCCGCGATCCCCCGTAAGCATCCATTCGCCTTTGAACTTTGCCGCAGTTTCATCGGGTCTGTTCCAGTACTCTAACATCATCGAAGCCGCACCTTTACGCACCGCGATGTCACCTTCTTGATCCGTCTCTGCGCAACTCTGGTCCAGGACCGCAATCTCGAACCCCGGAACAGGTTTGCCAATGCTACCTGGATGAGCTTGGAACAAGACCGAAGCGGAACTTGCCACCATATTGCATTCGGTCTGACCGTAAAACTCATTGATGCTTAACCCGAAGGCGCGCCGCCCCCAATCAAGCATTTCTGCGCCAAGCGGTTCGCCACCCGATGCAACAGAGCGCAACCCGGCCATGCGCACATCAGCCGCCTTTAGCATCCGCAGTGCTGTGGGTGGAAAAAACACATTTCGGATCGGTGCGCGTGTCAAAAGATCCAGACAAGCCTCCGCCGAAAACTTAGGCAAACGCGCAGCGACCACTGGCACACCAAGCGCAAGGCCCGGCATCAACACATCAAACAACCCGCCAATCCACGCCCAATCGGCGGGTGTCCAAAGGCAATCGTCGGGCTGACCTAGAAAATCATGGCTCATCTCGACGCCAGGCAGATGCCCTGTAAGCATCCGATGTCCGTGTAAGGCCCCTTTCGGGGCTCCTGTGGTCCCTGACGTGTAGATCAGGCAAGCAGGATCATCGGGCCCGGTGTCAGCGCATTGCAATCGCGCGCTTTTCTCAACGGGTAGCGCGTCAGGAACCAACGCCGGGGCTGTCATACGACGCGCGGCATTGGCCGCATCCGTGATGATCAGTGATACACCTGCATCAAAGGTGCGCGCATCCAAGGCTTGCGCTTGGAACAAAGTGAACAAAGGCACGGAAATCGCGCCAAGCGACCAAATTGCGAGATGCGCAGCGGCGGTCCAAGCATCTTGAGAACGCAAAACGCCCACCCTTGCGCCAGCTGTGACCCCCTTTTGGATAAGTGCATGCGCTAAAGACGCACTCATCGCGTTTAGGGTGCCATAGGTGATTGGCCCATGGTCCAGATCATGGATCGCAATCTGGTCTAGGGGGTGGTTCAGACACTGCGCCGCCATATTCAAGCGATCAGGTAAGTCCCAGTGAAACCTGCTGCGCATGTGTTCATATGTATGATCTGCGTTCAGCATCTTATGCCTCGGGTCGCACTTTATCCGCACGTCCCAGACGGACATTCCCAAAGCGCGTCGCGTGGTAGATTTCCTGTGGGCCATCCGCGGGTGAGCAAGTTACAGTCAACCAAATTCCAGATTGATCTGACGGTGTCGCATGACAATCCGAGGCAACCCGCCCTTGCCCACCGTCAAGATAAT
This sequence comes from Planktotalea sp., assembly GCA_965662135.1. Lineage (GTDB taxonomy): Bacteria > Pseudomonadota > Alphaproteobacteria > Rhodobacterales > Rhodobacteraceae > Planktotalea. The sequence continues at coordinate 106,171 of CBFIGL010000005.1, forward strand.
TTTGCACCGCGACATTGATCACATCGCTTTCACTAAGCGCCGTGACCTGCCACCCAGTGCGCAAGCCAAAGAATGCCGTAGCCACCGTAAGCGCCGCAATGGGCGTCCAAAGTAGCCAGCGGGGCATTAGGACATCGCTCCCATCAGTTCGCGACCGATCAGCATACGGCGGATTTCTGAGGTGCCTGCGCCAATCTCCATCAGCTTGGCATCGCGGAAGATGCGTGCAACCGGACTATCGTTGAGGAACCCTGCTCCGCCCATCGCCTGCACCGCTTGGTGCGCCACAACCATCGCTTCTTCGGAAGCATAGAGCACACAGGCGGCGGCATCTTGACGTGTGACTTTGCCTTTATCGCAGGCTTTGGCAACCTCATAGACATAGGCGCGGGCCGTATTCATTTTCGTATACATATCCGCGATCTTGCCTTGCATCAGTTGGAAATTGCCAATGCTTTGGCCGAATTGTTTACGCTCGACCACATAGGGCATGATTTCATCAAGGCAAGCGGCCATGATCCCCGTGCCAATGCCAGACAGGACCACACGTTCATAATCAAGGCCAGACATCAGAACACGCACGCCCTTTCCTTCTTCGCCAAGCACGTTCTCAAAAGGGACATGCACATCGTCAAAGATCAGCTCTGCCGTGTTGGATCCACGCATTCCAAGCTTGTCGAAGTGGTTCGAAGTGGAAAACCCCGTCATTGATTTTTCAATGAGAAAGGCGGTCATGCCTTTGGAACCCGCATCAGGATCGGTCTTGGCGTAGACCACCAGCGTATCCGCGTCGGGGCCATTGGTGATCCAGTATTTATTGCCGTTCAAACGGTAGTGGTCATTGCGCTTTTCCGCGTGCAGCTTCATCGACACCACGTCAGAACCTGCGTTCGGTTCAGACATCGCAAGCGCGCCCACATGCTGGCCGGACACGAGGCCAGGCAGATACTTTGCTTTTTGCTCGGCCGTGCCATTCAGGCTAATCTGATTAACGCACAGGTTGGAATGCGCGCCGTAACTTAGGGAAACAGAGGCAGAAGCACGCGCGATTTCCTCGACCGCGATTACATGTGCCAGATAGCCCATGTTCGAGCCACCGAATTCTTCGTCTACGGTTATACCATGTAGGCCAAGCTCACCCATTTCGGCCCAAAGTTCGGGTGGAAAGACATTGTCGCTGTCGATCTTGGCTGCCATCGGTTTGACGCGCTCTTGCGCCCAACGGTGCACCAATTCGCGCAACGCATTGACGTCCTCGCCCAGATCGAAACTCATGGAATGGGTGAACATGGCGGTGGCTCCCGAATTTATTGAACGCTTGTTCAGATAATGCAGAGCCGGAATGATTCCGTCAAGCCGCGCAGATTATTTGGAACGGCACGTCATATTGCGCAGGTCGCAAGCCTCCGGCGGGGATATTTAAAGAGAGAGGAAACGGGGCGTTTAGGCGTAAGCCGCACCAAGATCCGCTTTGGTCCGGTCGATCCAGTGATCTTGTAACCAAACGCAAGGTTTTGCATAGCGGATAATCTGACCTGTGTAACCAGTAAGCGCATCAGACATTTTAGGGCGGCCGTGAAAACACACAACGCGCGCATCTGCAGGCAGTTTGGACGCGCGAAAGTAGTTTGTCGGGAAAGGGTTGGTGTCATATTTGAAGGATACGACCCACTCCGGCGGAATATATGCAAAGCAGTCGTTGTCCATTGCCTTGTGCGACGTATAGCGTTGCTCTGATCCACGCGCTTTTTCCACTTCCGCATAAGGGTTTGCGGCAAGATCGTTGTATAGGAATGTGTGCAGCACAGGATCAAAACGGAACACCGAGCCGTGGCCTGTCGGGCGCCCTTTGCGTTTTTCGGTCCAGTCATGGCGCATCGCGATTTTCCCCGGGGCCATGTCATAGATTTCATCAAGCGGCCCTGTGATCACAACATCAAGATCAAAGCCAAGCACAGGCCCTTGCAAATCAGGGATCAAGCCCGGCTTGAACAAAGACACTTTGCGCATCGCACCTTGGCGGTTGGCAACGGCAAGTGCGTCATTCATAGGCCCAAGGAAAGGTTCAGTGGGCAGGTCCAAAACTTCGATATCCGGGTGAAAGCCATCAGAGTTTTCCGTCATACAGATAAAGCGAACAGGTCGCGTCATGTTACGGCGGACGCCTGAATACAGGCGGTTTACATATTCGGGCCCAAAGAGAGTTCCCCATTTGATGCAGACGATCGTTGCGGCGTGCATAGGCTTGATCCCGAAATAAAAAAGGCGTCAAGGGCGAGTTACCCCAGACGCCTTTGCTTGGAAAGGGCCGCTCTTTAGGCGGCAGGCATCCTTTGTTCGACAATCTCGGCCCACCAGCTTGCACCCGCGGGACTTGTTTCGTCGTTGAAGTTGTATTTAGGGTGGTGCACATCCGCTGAATCGCCGTTGCCTACGACAATGTATGCACCCGGGCGTTCTTCTAGCATGAAGGCGAAGTCTTCGCCGCCCATGACTTGGGGTTCTTCGCGGGTTGGTTTGCCTGATACGGATTCCGCGACCTTAGCCGCAAATGCGGTTTGTTCTTCCGAGTTCACCATCACAGGGTAGTTGCGCTGATAATCCAAGTTAATCGTGCCGCCGTAAGTTGCTGCAACCCCTGCACAAATTTTGCCCATTCGCTTTTCCGCCATGTCACGAACATCGGGGTTAAGGGTGCGCACGGTGCCTTTCATAAAGACCTTTTGCGGAATTACATTGTGCGCTTTTGAAGATGTTTCGAATGAGGTCACAGAGATGACCAGTTGCTCGATCGGATCAAGATTGCGCGACGCAATTGTCTGCAAAGACAGCACCAATTGGCTGGCCATGACGGTCGTATCAACGGTTTCGCTTGGCTTGGCCGCATGCCCCCCCTTGCCTTCCAACTCAATCTCGAACAGATCCGCGGCTGCGAAAAACGCGCCAGCGCGGATGCCGAATTCACCGACAGGTAGACCTGGCCAGTTGTGCATCCCGTACACTTCTTGAATACCGAAGCGGTCCATCATCCCGTCATCACACATTTCTTTACCACCACCGCCGCCTTCTTCTGCGGGTTGGAAGATCAAAACGACGGTGCCATCGAAATTGCGGGTTTCAGCAAGATATTTAGCCGCCCCAAGCAACATCGCTGTGTGGCCATCGTGGCCACAAGCATGCATCGCGTCGGGTGTCTTGGAGGCATACTCCAACCCTGTTTCTTCATGGATCGGCAGCGCATCCATATCCGCGCGCAATCCGATGACCTTGCCAGAGTTGTTCTGCTTGCCCTTGATAACACCAACAACGCCTGTGCGGCCAATGCCGGTCACGATCTCGTCGCAGCCGAACTCCTTTAGCTTGTCAGCCACGATGCCAGAAGTGCGATGGGTCTCAAACAGGATTTCAGGATGCTCGTGCAAGTCACGACGCCATTGTGTAATTTCAGGCAGCATTTCGGCAAGTCGGTTTTTGATGGGCATTGGGTGGCTCCTTAAGCAGCAGGCATACGGGCTTCGACCATGCCAGCAAGCCAAGAGCAGCCTGCGGGAATGATATCGTCGTTAAAGATGTATTCGGGATGATGCACCATTGCGCCGCCCTCACCGTTTCCAAGAAAGATATAAGCCCCGGGGCGCGCTTCAAGCATATAGGAAAAGTCTTCCCCTGCCATCATTGGCGGCGTGTCGGGATTAACATTGCTGTCACCGGCAACCGTTTTGGCAACATCCACCGCATAATCGGTTTGTGCGTCATGGTTCACGGTGACGGGATAGCCGCGGTCATAGTTGATCTCGACCGCGCAATCAAAAGCATCTGCCGTCGATGTAACCAACTTTTTGATACGGTCTTCGACCAGATCGCGCACCTCGGGCGACAAGGTGCGCACGGTTCCACCAAGATTTACAGTCTGCGGGATCACATTGAACGCCGCGCTGTCATTGCTCATGGTGCAAATCGACAGGACCGCGCTCTCCAAGGGGTCCACATTGCGGCTGGTGATACTTTGCAAGGCCAATAAAATATGGGCGGCCGTGATATTGGGATCAATCGCCTGATGCGGCATCGCCCCGTGCCCACCTTTTCCAGTGATCTTGATTTCGACCAAATCCGTCGCAGCCATCAAACCGCCTTTGCGAATGGCAAAAGCGCCTGCTGCACCGCCCGGCATATTGTGCAAGCCATAGACCTCATTCACGTTGTAGCGATCCATCACGCCTTCATCGACCATGACTTTGCCGCCACCGCCACCTTCTTCGGCAGGTTGAAAGAATAACACAGCAGTGCCATCGAAATTGCGTGTCTCCACCAGATATTTGGCAGCCCCCAACAACATAGCCGTGTGACCATCATGACCGCAGGCATGCATTGCACCTGAATGGGTGGATTTGTACTCCACATCAGCAGCTTCGTTGATCGGTAGCGCATCCATGTCCGCACGCAGGCCAATGACGCGACCCGATGTGTTGGTTTTACCTTTGATCACAGCGACCATGCCTGTCTGTGCGACACCTGTTTCAAGCGCATCCACACCGATTTCGCGCAGGCGTTCTTCCACATAAGCCGCCGTTTTAGGCAGATCGAAGTTCAACTCTGGGATAGTGTGCAAATGTCTACGCCATCCAGTGATTTCAGCGTGCAGGTCGGCAAATCGGTTATGAATCGGCATATTTCTCTCCCAACGGTTCGTTTAAAGCGTGGCCCATTCTCGCCCTCCTCGCAAGGGCAAGAACGCAGCGTTACAGATTGGGCCCCAGCACAAGTTTGGAGCCATCGCTGAACCGGTTAAAGCGAAAGCGCGACATATCATGGCCTGCATCCTTGCCCTGCATCAGTTTGGCGGTGATGCGCCCGAATGCTGGGCCAATACCGAACCCATGACCACACATGCCGGTGCAAATAGTCAGGTTCGGCAGCGCCTCACAGGTGTCCACAATAGGAACAATGTCAGGCATCACATCAATCATACCGGCCCAAGCGGTTTTGATTTTGACCTCGCCTAGGCTGGGAAACGTATCGGCAAAATCGCGTGCAAGTTTGTGCACTTTGGTCATGTTCGGCGCGGGGTTGAGAATGCGCATCTGCTCAAACGGACTTGGACTGTTCTCCGCCCAGCGCCGTTTGGTCCCCCAAGCATCGGGAAATCCTTTCGGCGCAGCGGGTAGATAGCGCGTGCCAAGCGGGTCTTGCCAAAGCTGGGGCATAAACCGCGCAAATGCGCGCATCGCATCAGGTCCAACAAACAATTCATGAAAACCGGATGGCGCTAACGAATACCCACCATCCATACGTCTGCGCCACGCAAGGCGATCATCAACAGCGCTGTCACTAACGACTTCTGGCAAGGCATCGGTCGCTGCGACCGTAGCGCGTACAGAGAGTTGCGGGATCGACACCCCATGGCGGCGCAACATAAGCGACGACCATGAGCCACCTGCCAATGCAACCTGACGCGATTTGATGCGGCCTTTTTCGGTAATCACCCCCGTGACCGCGCCACCTTCGAGATCAAGCATACGCACGGCGCAATTTTCGATGATCGTCACACCGTCCTCAACAGCCGCACGGGCAAGCGCAGGCACCGCGATCCAAGGTTCGGCGCGGAAATCTGTTGCCGTATAAAGCGCACCTTCCCAACGGGCATTCGCGCTTGGAATATGATCCGCAAGTTCGTGCGCGCTGAGCAGCTTGGAGGCCAGTTGATACGGGGCCGCATCATCCAGCCAATCCTGAAACCCAGCCATACCCTTTTCATCAGACGCCATGAACAAGGTGCCCGTCTGCGCAAGTCCAACGCCCCCTGCCCGTTTGTTCAACTCGGGCCACATGGCCTGAGCCTCTAACATGATGCCAAGTTCTGCTATGTCGCGCCCCTGTGCGCGTATCCAGCCCCAGTTGCGGCTGGATTGTTCCCCCGCAACGCGACCTTTTTCCAGCAATACAGGTTTCAACCCTGCTTTCGCCAGTTCCCACGCGGTCATCACCCCGATGATGCCGCCTCCAATAACAATCGCATCTGCCTCGCTTGGCAACTCTGCGCTATGCTCAACAGGAGAGTGTTCGTTGATCGGGAATGTCATCACGCAAGACGCTCTAACAACTTCTCCATAAAGGCATGACCTGCATTGAACTGCGCGACGGTGCAGAACTCATTGGGCTGGTGTGCTTGCGCTATATCACCTGGGCCGCAAATGACGGCAGAATAGCCACGCTCTTGGAATTGCCCCGCTTCCGTACCGTAGCTGACTTTGTGGGATGCATTGTCACCTGTGATCTGGCGCACCATTGTTTCAGCCTCGCCGTTTTCTTCAGGCATAAGCGGCGGGACATTAAACTTCTCGGAAATATCGATGCGGGTTTCGGGAACAACAGCTTGCATCATTGCCTCAACCTCGCGCACTTTCTCCACGTAGCGATCACGCCAATCATCGGGTTTCTCACCAGGAACCACACGGAAATCCATACCGAAAACGCAATCTTTCGCTGTAATGTTGTGCGCCGTGCCCCCTTCGATCATCCCGATGTGCGCGGTCGTGCAAGGGGGATAGAATTGCGCCGCCACGTCTGTGGGCTCTGCCGCAAAGTTGGCGGTGTTCACATCGTTGGCCCAATCAATCAACTTGGCCCCGTACATGATCGCATTCACACCCGTGTGCAGGATCGAAGAATGCACCTCGAACCCTTTGATTTGCGTTAAATATCCACGTCCACCTTTGTGACCTGTCACCGCTTGCATCATGGATGGTTCACCCACAATGACCATGCTTGCCTTTGGCAAGGTTTCGAGCATGCGATCAATCATCGGTGGCGCACCCGTGCAGCCGACTTCTTCATCAAAGCTAAGGGCGATTTGCAAAGGACGTGTCACACCACGCTTATGCGCTTCGACCAATGTCCATATGGAAAGGGCATCAAACCCTTTCATGTCACAGGTGCCGCGCCCGTAATACTTGCCGTCTTTCTCTGTCACAGTCCAAGGGTCTGTGTCCCAAGGCTGGCCGTCAATCGGCACAACATCTGTGTGACCTGACAGGACCACGCCACCTTCAACGTCGGGGCCAACATGCGCAAACAACGCCGCCTTTTCGACGACGCGCCCGTCTTTGTCGTCATAGAAACGATGACAGGTGATGCCGTGAGAATTCAGGTATGCTTCAACCCAATCAATCAGCGGCAGGTTACTGTCGCGACTGACCGTCGGGAATGAAATGAGCTTGGTCATCAACTCAAGCGGGGACAAGGTCGTCGTCATCAATCAATACCCGCTATCTGTCAGCAATACGAAATGCTCCGGGCTGACTTCTTCATACATCGACGGTTCTGGCGTGTAGGTGACAGGGTGCATCGGCGACGGGATCGGTTTGAAGTTCAAATCCTTCTCGTCTTTGCGCTTGCGTGGATCGGCAATTGGCACAGCTTTCATCAGCGCTTGCGTATAGGCGTGCTGCGGGTTCTCGAACACTGCTGCGCGGGGACCCATTTCAACGATACGGCCCAAATACATGACACCGACATAGTGGCTAACACGTTCAACCACCGCCATATCATGAGAGATGAAGAGATAGCTCAGCCCAAGCTCGGCCTGCAACTCCATCATCAGGTTAACGACCTGCGCTTGGACGGACACATCCAAGGCTGACACAGCTTCATCCGCGACGATCAGCTTGGGGTTCAACGCAAGGGCACGCGCGATGGCAACGCGCTGGCGTTGACCGCCAGATAATTCGTGCGGGAAACGACGTAAGAAACTGCGGGGCAATTCCACGCGATCAAACAGCATTTCAACGCGATCTATCAGCGCTTTGCCGGTTTCCGTACCGTAATTGCGCATGGGTTCAGCGACTTGATCAATCAACTGCATCTGCGGGTTCAGCGATGCGAAAGGATCTTGGAAGATCATCTGCATATCGCGCCGCGCATCACGCAATTCGGATGGGTTCATATCCATGATTTCTTTGCCGCCTAAAGTGATCTGACCACTCAGAGGCTCTACAAGCCGCAGCAAAGACCGCCCCACAGTGGACTTTCCACAGCCGGACTCACCCACAAGCGACAGGGTTTGCCCCTTGTTTATCGTGAAAGAGATATCTTCAGACGCATGTACATTGGCGACCACACGGCGCAGCAAGCCACCCGTTACTGGAAAACGTGTCGTCAGGCCCTTCACTGTCAACAAAGGTTCGTTCGTCCCTAGGATCGGCTTGATTTCACCTTGATCGGAGCCAAGCAGTTTCATCGGCTCAGGGGCCGCTTTGCCACGCATTTCACCCAGCTTGGGAACGGCAGCCAAAAGCGCCTTTGTATAAGGATGCTGCGGGTTCTCGAAGATTTCTTCGACGGTGCCTTCTTCGACCTTATTGCCACGGAACATGACGACAACGCGATCCGCCATCTGTGCAACCACCGCCATGTCATGGGTGATGAACATCACGGCTGTCCCCGTCTCGCGCTTGAGACGATCCATCAGCGCCAGAATTTCTGCTTGGATCGTCACATCGAGAGCCGTTGTCGGCTCATCCGCGATCAACAAACGTGGCTCGCAGGCTAGCGCAATCGCAATAACAACACGTTGACGCATACCACCAGAAAGCTCGTGGGGGTATTGATCCAGACGCTTTTCAGGCTCGGGGATACGCACTTGGCGCATCAACTCCAACGCGCGCTCTTCGGCTTGTTTCTTGCTCATACCTTTATGAACGCGCAAGCCTTCGGTCAATTGACGACCCACCGTGAACACAGGGTTCAACGCGGTCATCGGTTCTTGGAAAATCATGCCGATTTCGTTGCCACGAATCGTACGCATTAAATCTGGTTCTGCATCGCGCAAATCCATTGGGCCGTCATTTTTGCGATTAAAAATCATGCGACCGCCTGAAATTTCACCACCACCGTATTCAACCAAACGCATCAAAGACAGTGAAGATACCGACTTGCCCGACCCCGATTCCCCGACAACACAAACGGTTTCCCCAGGATTGATCGAGAATGACACGTCCTCGACCCCCACCACTGGCCCGTCTTTTGTCTGAAATTCAACCCGCAGGTTCTCAATTTGGGCAATTGGTTGATCAAGCATCATAGGTCCCCCGATACGAGCATTAAAACAGGCTAGGGGCACATCGCGCACGATGTCAAATACCTTAGTGTCGTGGCTTGCTTACAAGTAGGTCTTCGGAAAAATGCTAAAACGTCAACCGTGTTAAGGTGCTTGCAATTTTTCCAAACTCTGCTTCGATGGAGCCATTGGATGGGGGAATACGGCCAGCGACAGACGTCGTCACACACGTTTGAACGGCACTTTTTCCTTTTATCTGTGATGTAAAAAGTCGGCCCGAACCGACACATTAAAACTTGGAATCAACTGCTCTGCTAGAGCGTTGGTTTTGCACAACAAGGAGAACTTTCTATGATGCTTCGTACACTCATGTTGGGTGCTGCTGCGAGCTTTGTGATGGCCCCAATGGCCATGGCCGAGCGCGGATCAGACGGCACTGTCAACATCATCTATTGGCAAGCGCCATCCATCCTGAACCCGTTCCTGTCTGGCGGCACCAAGGACGTCGAATCGGCGTCTCTCGTGATCGAGCCTTTGGCGCGTTACAATGAAACTGGCGAAATGGTTCCTTTCCTCGCGGAAGAAGTCCCGACCGTTGCAAACGGTGGCGTTTCCGAGGATCTCAAGACGATCACGTGGAAAATCAAATCCGGTTTGCTATGGTCTGACGGCACACCTGTGACCTCGGCTGACGTGAAATTCACGGCTGAATACTGTATGCACCCAGAAGGCGGCTGTGCGCAGCTTGCATTTTTTGATGGTGTTGAAAGCGTTGAAGCAATCGATGATCTGACTATCAAGGTGACATTCAGCGAAGCCAAGCCAAACCCATATGGCCCTTTCGTTGGCGGTCAGTCCCCAATCATTCAAGCGGCTCAGTTTGCCGATTGCCTTGGTGCGCGCGCGCCCGAGTGTACAGACGCCAACTTTAAACCAATCGGCACAGGCCCCTTCGTGGTTGATGATTTCCGTCCAAACGACGTGATCCAGATGTCCGCGAACCCGAACTACCGTGATCCGGCCAAGCCTGCGTTCGCGAAAGTGAACTTCAAAGGTGGTGGTGATGCAAACGGTGCGGGTCGTTCCGTACTTGAGACAGGCGAATTCGATTACGCTTGGAACCTGCAGCTTGCACCAGACGTCATCGCGAAGATGGAAGAAGCAGGCAAAGGTAAAGCGATTGCTGGTTTCGGACCTCTGGTCGAGCGTCTTGAAATGAACATGACCGACCCAAGCCCTGATCTGCCAGAAGGCGAGCGTTCAACAGTCATGCACCCGCACCCGATCCTCAGCGATCCTGCGGTACGTGAAGCGCTGTCGATCTCTATCGACCGTGCATTGCTGACGGAAGTTGGTTACGGCAAGGCGGGTAATCCAACATGTAACCTTGTTCCTGCACCTGCAATCTATGCATCCGACAACACAGCTTGCCTCACGCAAGACCTAGACAAAGCGCGTGCGCTTCTTGAGGGTGCAGGCTGGGTCGACAGCGACGGTGACGGCGTACGTGAAAAGGACGGCAAGAAACTGTCCCTACTGTACCAAACATCGACAAACGCCGTTCGTCAGGACTTCCAAGCCTTGATCAAAGACTGGTGGAGCCAGATCGGTGTTGAAACAGAGCTTCGTAACCTCGACGCCTCTGTCTTCTTCGGTGGTGATCCAGGGTCACCTGATACATTCCAGAAGTTCTACGCGGACGTGGAAATGTACGCCAACACCTTCAACGGCACAGACCCGCAGCAGTATCTTGCCGCGTACCGTTGTGGTGCAGAGCCTAAGCCTGATAGCCAGTGGCAGGGTGAAAACATCAACCGCTTCTGCGATCCAGCTTACGACGAGATGATCGACGAATTGGGCCGCACAGGTGACATCGACAAGCGTGGCGAAATCGCGCGTAAGATGAACGACATGGTAACAAAGGACACAAACACAATTGTGCCACTTGTGAACCGTGCACGTGTGTCTGCACATGCCAACTCGCTTGGTGGTGTGGTTCTGAATGTTTGGGACTCCGAGCTTTGGAACGTCGCGGACTGGTACCGCATTAAATAAGCGCGCTTAACCGCACGCGCGCCCTGCTGGTTTTTGATCGGCGGGGCGCATCCTTTACACCCTTTTTGGTTTGTTTGCCACCGCCCCTATTGTCCACAGGAGCGCTTGCTAACCAACACGATCTCAAGTCTGGATCCTCATGTTGACATTTACGATTAGACGTCTGGTTCTCTCAATTCCGACGTTGCTATTCATCAGTCTCGTGATCTTTATGTTGATGGAACTCGCCCCCGGCGATCCGATGGCGCAGGTTCCTTTAACGGTCCCTCCCGAAGTCAAAGAGAAAATGCGCGAAGCGCTTGGCTTAGGTCAGCCATCGCATATCCGTTACCTCAAATGGCTCTATCAATTCTTTGTCGTCGAACCGATGGTGTTTTGGGACTATCTATGGGGCACGACCTACACAGAAGGTGTACAGCGCGTTATTTCCTGGCAGACCCGCAGCCCTGTGATGGACATCGTGATCCAGCGTATGCCCCAAACGCTTTGGGTCGTGGGCATGGCCTATATCGTTGGTATCCTGATCGCCCTGCCGATTGGTGTCTACTCTGCCTACCGTCAATATTCCGTGTTTGACCAAGCTGGAACATTCGTATCCATGATCGGCTTTTCTATCCCACCGTTCTTTACAGGCCCGCTGCTGATCGTTTTGTTTTCAGTGCAACTAGGTTGGTTCCCATCAATCTATGACACCACACATGTCGTCACAGACTGGGAGACGTTCAAAGTACAGTTCTTACAAATGATCATGCCTGTGATGGTGCTGGCGCTACAAACAACGGCGCAGATCAGCCGCTATATGCGCGCGTCGATGCTGGAAAACCTGAACCAGGACTATGTGCGCACCGCTCGCGCTAAAGGTCTATCCGAGGCAGTGGTCGTTATGGTGCACGTCCTGCGCAACTCGATGATCCCCGTGGTCACAGTTATTGCCTTGGGAATGCCCGCGATTTTCGGCGGCGCGATCATCACAGAAAACGTATTCAAGGTGAATGGCATCGGGCAACTTCTACTCACTGCATTGTTCGCCAATGACATCCCGATGGTTCTGACGCTTACCTTCATCTTCGCGATCCTGATCGTACTTTTCAACCTTATCGCTGATATCCTCTACGGCGTGCTTGATCCGAGGATCCGCTATGACTGATACCGCCCAGATCGACCCGATTACCGCCCTTAAGGATAAAGAGCCCTCCAAGCCCCCGCGCAGCCAGTGGAAAGACGTGTGGGACCAGTTCCGCAAACACAAAGGCGCATTGTTTGGTGGCGGGTTTTTGGTGTTCATCACCCTCTTCGTGATCTTCGGCCCCTACATTTGGACCATTGATCCGCAAAAACTGGACATCCGTAACAAAGACGTGCGCCCGATCTACACATGGCTTTGGGATAGCGATGCGAAAGTATCTTGGGCACGTCCCCTTGGAACAGACAACCTTGGCCGCGACATGCTGGCCAATATGATCAAAGGCGGACGCACATCGCTGGCTGTCGGCTGGGCTGCAATGGTTCTTGCGCTGTTCCTTGGCACCTTCATTGGCGTGTTGTCGGGGTATTTCAAACGCCTCGACGGCATCCTGATGCGCTTTACAGACCTTGTTCTGTCCTTGCCTCTGCTTCCTCTGCTGTTGGTTGCGGTCACACTGTTCCGCCAACCTTTGCGCGCGGCATACGGTCCTGAAGGCGGCATGTTCGTGCTGATCGTCGGCATCATCGCGGTGACATCTTGGATGCAAACCGCCCGTATCGTGCGCGGCGAAATCTTGGCCTTGAAAGAGCGCGAGTTCATTCTTGCGGCCCGCTCTATCGGCACCACACCGACCAAGATCATCACACGGCATTTGTTACCCAACATCATGTCTCCGATCATGGTTTCTGCGACCCTTGGCCTTGCCACAGCGATCATCACAGAAAGCGCGCTAAGCTTTCTGGGCGTCGGCTTCCCGTCCGACTTTCCCACATGGGGCAAAATGCTGGCAGATAGCGTGCCCCGCATGACCGAATACCCCGAGCGCGTCGTCCTTCCCGGCATCGCGATTTCATTGACCGTTTTGTCAGTGAACTACCTTGGTGACGGCCTGCGCGATGCTCTCGATCCACGTATCAGAGGGCGGTAATTCCGCCCTCGACACACCGAAGAAAAGGATACTTCAATGAAAAATCTATTTCTGACAACTGGTCTTACCCTTGCCCTTTCTGCGACAAGCGCACTGGCGGCAGGCCACTGTGCGGCTGGTAAAACCCTCGCAGATGGCAAACTGACCATCGCAACAGGCAACCCTGCCTATTTCCCATGGGTTCTGGATGATGCCCCCGAGAGCGGCAAAGGCTTTGAAGCCGCTGTTGCCTACGCGGTTGCAGAAGAAATGGGTTTTGCCGCTGATGACCTTGTCTGGGTCCGTTCATCCTTTGATGAAGCAATCCAGCCGGGTGTCAAAAACTTCGACCTCAACATGCAACAATATTCCATCACGCCAGAACGCGACGAAATCGTCGACTTCTCGGCCCCTTACTATTCGGCCCCAATGGCTGTTCTTGCAGGTCCGGGAGCCTTCGACACAGCCCCGACGATGGAAGCGATGAAAGCCCTGAAATGGGGCGCGGTAGGAACCACAACAGCCGTCACGATGCTAACAGACGTGATCCAGCCCAGCTCTGACTTGCTGCTTTATGGTGACAACGCAGACGTGAATGCCGCGATCCAAGCCAACCAGATCGACGCCGCGCTTTATGATCTACCAACAGCGCTTTATCTGTCCGCCGTTGTGATCGAAGGCTCCAAAGTGATCGGTCAATTCGCCGCCGCAGATGGTGGCGACGGCGATCAGTTCGGCATGTTGATGGAAGAGGGCAATGCGCTAAAGACCTGTGTTGACGAGGCCCTTGCAGCACTTACAGACAGTGGCAAGCTGGCTGCAATCGAAGCGGAATGGCTGCAAGAAACAACTGGCGTTCCGCTGGTTAAGTAAGCCCTGATGAGCAACGACGTCACAGGTGGCAAAACCCGCCGACAGATATTTGAGGACCGGCTACGGCGCCGGTCCTTACTTATTGCGGGCAGCTCAACGGCGCTGGTTGTGGCGGCGATCATCCTTCTGGTGCCCATGGCGCCGGGTTGGGTCAAAGTTCAAAAAAGCTTTTTCAACAAGGATGTTTTTCTCAAAACCTTTCCCAAGCTTCTGGACGCTTTCCTGCTGGATATCGCGATATTTGCATGGTGCGCCCCGCTCATCGCGCTGCTGGGTCTTGCCATCGCATTAATGCGGGACGTGCGTTCGCCCGCGTTGTTTCCGCTACGCATTTTTGGTGCACTCTACACTGACATCTTCCGCGGCGTGCCTGTCGTACTGACTGTCTATCTGATCGGTTTCGGCATCCCCGGTCTCGGCCTGCCCCGCCCTTGGAATTCCCCCTACATCTGGGGCAGTCTTGCGCTGATCCTGACATATTCCGCCTATGTCGCGGAAATCTTCCGCTCTGGCATCGTGTCCGTGCACCAAAGCCAACGCTCTGCCGCGCAATCGCTGGGGCTGGCAGAACGCGATGTGATGCGCTTTGTCATCCTCCCCCAAGCGATCCGGCGCGTGGTGCCTGCACAAATGAACATGCTCATCGCGCTGCAAAAAGACGTGGCGTTGCTTAGCTTCATCGGTCCCGTTGAAATCTTTCGCCAAGCAGGTGTGTTCAAATCCCTGCTCGCCAATTTCACGCCTTACGTCGGTGCCGCAGTCATCTTTCTGTGCGTCACTATCCCCGCCACCCGCTATGCGGATTACCTGATGAACAAACAAAGCAGGGAGCGCAGCTAATGCCCAAACTCTCCCTGCACGGTGTTGTGAAACGCTTTGGCGGCAACACGGTCTGTAATGGCATTGATCTGGATGTGGTCGTTGGTGAAATGGTCTGCCTGATCGGCGCGTCTGGAGCGGGTAAATCAACCCTTTTGCGCTGCATCAATCTGCTGGAACCCATCGAGGACGGTGAAATTTTCCTCGATGGCGCCGATATTTCTGTCCCCGGCCTTGATCCCGAACCCGTGCGCCGCCGCATTGGCATGGTGTTCCAAAACTACAACCTTTTCCCCCATATGACTGCCGCTGAGAACGTCATGCTCGCCCCCCGCCGTATTCTCAAAAAGTCGCGCGCAGAGCTTTTACCCGAAATCGAAGCGCTCTTCACCCGTTTCGGCCTAAGCGAGCATATGAGCAAATACCCCGATCAACTCTCGGGTGGTCAACAACAGCGCGTCGCCATCGTGCGCGCCCTCGCCATGCGCCCCGAAGTTATGCTGTTTGACGAAATCACCTCCGCATTGGACCCCCAACTTGTCGGCGACGTGCTGGACGCCCTGCGCGCGTTGAAAGCCGACGGCATGACAATGGTTCTCGCCACACACGAAATGGGGTTTGCCCGCGAAGCAGCGGATAAGGTGTGTTTCTTGAAGGACGGTCGCATCTTAGAGGAAGGCACGCCAGAGGCGGTGTTTGAACGCGCTCAGAACGCAGAGACGCGGCAGTTTCTGGCACGTGCGTTGAAGTAGGGTGCCATCGTCAACGCGCCAGCCAAAATGCGGCTACTCTTTCACATTTCGTCCACCAAGCCCGAAAACCGCAAACTCAAGCAGAAACCAATCGCACCTTAAGCGCGCGAGCACCGTCAATAATGCCGAATAACTCGTCAATATTGGGATGTGCACCAGGGCGCGCTTTGGCATCTGCTGTATGTTCTGCAAACACCTCAAGTCCATGCAGTGCAGCTTTAGCATTGATCTCACCAAATTCTTGGTAAAGATACTGATATACAACCAACGCCCCCTGTTTGCCTGATATGTTTTCGATGCTGGCAACGATATCGCCGTCCGCACCTATAAGCTCAATTCTTGCGAGCGTTTCAACCGACGGCAAAAGGTTCAGATTTTCTTTGAATGAAGCTGTTGGGTGAATCATCTCTTAATCCTCATATGTTTTTCGTTTTAAGGGCGGATAGAGAAACAAAGGTTAGTTCAGTGCGCCAAGCACCAATTCCGCAAAGTGATCGCCGCGTCTCTCAAAGCTATCATATTGATCAAAACTCGCCGCCGCTGGGGCCAGCAACACCGTCTCGCCCGCGCCCGCATCTTCCATCGCGCGGGCCACGGCCACGTCCATCGACGTGCAAACCTCTGTCTCAACACCTGCTAATTGCATCGCGAACGAAGACGCCTCGCGCCCTATCACATAGGCTTTCAACACCTCACCAGCCGCAGATGACAGTGCCCCAACACCGCCCTCTTTCTCTAACCCACCACAAATCCAGCGGATCTTTTTGAACGCCCCTAGCGCCTTTGCAGCACTGTCTACGTTGGTCGCTTTGGAATCGTTCACAAAGGTCACGCCCCCTGCCTCCGCCACGATCTGGCTGCGATGTGGCAATCCGGGGTATGTCGCAAACCCCGCTTCTATCACACGCGGGGCTAACCCCAAAGTGCGGCAAACCGCGTAGGCGCAGCAGGCATTCTGGTGGTTGTGCGATCCAGGCAAGCCCTTGATCGCGCGCAAATCGATGGAGCCTATCTGACGCCCCTTGCGATACTCCGACAAAAACCCTTTCTTCGCGAAAACAGTCCAGCCAAAGTCCGTCAGCTTGCGCTCGACAGAGACACGGATCACCCGATCATCCTGCGGGCCTTCCGCCATTTGTCCGGCCAGATATAGCCCCTCGTCTTCGTCCACGCCAATGATCGCGCGCTCTGGTCCGCCTTCAGCGAACAGTCGGCGTTTGGCTGCGAAATAGCCGCCCATGCCGTGGTGACGATCTAGATGGTCTGGCGACAGGTTAGTAAACACTGCGATGTCGGGCGTTAGCGCGCGCGCAAGGTCTGTTTGATACGACGACAGCTCTAACACCACGACTTCACCGTCAATCGCAGGGTCGATGTCGAGCACTCCGCGCCCGATGTTACCTGCAAGCTGCGTCGCGCGACCTGTGTGTTCCAACACGTGATGGATCAAGGCAGAGGTCGTAGATTTCCCGTTTGATCCGGTCACTGCCACTACGCGCGGGGTCACATCAAGGCTGTCCCAATCCGACGTCGCGAATGAGCGGAAGAAAAGCGAGATATCGTTGTCTACAGGCACGCCCTTTTGGAGCGCCTCTTTGATCACAGGATTGGGCTGCGGATAAAGATGCGGGATGCCCGGTGAGACAATCAGCGCGGCAAGATCGGCTAAGGTTTGGCCCGTCAACTTGGCGGTCTCGAACCCCTCACCCTCTGCGATTCTGCGTGCCGCTTCATTGTCATCCCAACAAACCGGCGTCGCCCCACCTTCGCGCAACGCGCGTGCAGCCGATAGCCCGGAGCGCCCCAACCCGAGCACGCCCACACGCGCGCCTGTGTAGCCTTGTACTGGTATCATCGGATCGCTCCTTGTTGAAACAGAATTTGGATAAGGCGAGCAGAAGTTACCGTACCTTCAACGTCGCCAAACCAATCATCGCCAAGATCAGCGAGATGATCCAGAAACGGATCACGATCTGCGGCTCGGCCCAGCCCTTTTTCTCGTAGTGGTGGTGGATCGGGGCCATCAAGAACACGCGCTTGCCCGTGCGCTTGAAATAGAGCACTTGGATAATGACCGAGAGCGCCTCGACCACGAACAAACCGCCGACAATCGCCAGCACCAATTCGTGCTTGGTAGAAACGGCGATTGCCCCCAAAGCGCCGCCAAGCGCTAAAGATCCAGTGTCGCCCATGAAGACCGCGGCGGGGGGGGCGTTATACCAGAGGAAGCCAAGGCCGCCACCGAAAATACCCGCCGTAAAGATCAGAATTTCGCCCGTGCCGGGGACGTAGTGCACATCAAGATATTCAGTAAAATCGACACGACCCACGGCGTAGGCGATGACGCCAAGGGTGCCGGACGCGATCATAACGGGCATGATCGCCAGACCGTCTAGGCCATCGGTAAGGTTAACCGAATTGGCTGCACCGACGATCACGATGATCGCGAAAGGCACGAACAGATAGCTAAGGTTGATCAGCGTATCTTTAAAGATCGGCAACGCGAGTTGGTTTTGCAATTCAACGGGGTGATATTGCGCCGCCCAGTAGCCTGCGATCCCTGCGATCAGAAACCCTAGGGCAAGGCGGATTTTACCAGAAACGCCTGCGGTATTCTGCTTGGACACTTTCGCATAGTCATCGGCAAACCCGATCGCGCCATAAGACATTGTTACAAATAGACAAATCAGTACAAACGGATTGTCCAATCGCGCCCAGAGCAAGGTGGATGTCAGCAATGCGCCAACGATCAAAAGCCCACCCATGGTGGGGGTTCCGGCCTTGACGAAGTGCCCCTCAGGACCATCAGAGCGGATCGGTTGGCCCTTGCCTTGGCGGCGTCGCAATACGTTGATCAGGGGTTTGCCAAAAACAAATCCAAAGATCAGCGCCGTCAAAAACGCACCGCCTGCGCGAAAGGTGATGTAGCGGAAGAGGTTGAAAAAATCGCCCCCATCAGAGAGAGCGGTTAACCAATATAGCATTTAAACATCGTCCTTTTCGGCGTCTTTCATGGCCGTATGGCCCAATTTACGAACCGCGTCCACCACGCGCGCAAGCCCCATGGAAAGCGAGCCTTTGGCAAGCACCACATCCCCCGCATCAAGGTCGCGACCAACGTGGCTTGCCATCTCTTGACTGGTCTCGCTCCAGCGGCCGCGCTTGGCCTCTGGCAGGGCATCATAGCAATGACGCATCAAGGGACCGACGCAATGAACAACGTCGATGTTTTCGATGCTCGGGCTGTCTGCGATGGCGACATGCATCGTGATTTCATCTGTACCCAGCTCTTTCATATCCCCAAGATAGGCGATGCGCCGCCCTTTGGAGACACGGCCAATGTCGTGGGTCACGTCCGCCGCCGCGAGTACGTTCAAAGCAGCCCCAAGCGAACTGGGGTTCGCGTTATAAGCGTCATCGATCAGCTCTAGCGTCATTCGACTATCCGCAGCGTCCAACGCAATAACTTCGCGTGCACCGCGTCCGGTAAACGGCGTCCATTTGGCAATCGCCTGCGCCGCAAGGGCAAGGTCCGCACCAAGCGCTTGCGCACTGGCCAGCGCCCCAAGTCCGTTCATTGCGAAATGCTGCCCTGCGCTTTGCACTTTGAACAGCAAAGGTGCGCCAAGACCGCTGGCTTCAACGATAGTTGTATTGCTGCTTAGGACACATTTTTCCAACCGATAATCCGGCGCGGTTTCACCAAACCAAAACGCTTGTATCCCGTGCGTTCGCGCGACAGACTTGAGCACATGAGCAGTTTCAATGTCACCATTCAAAATCGCCATACCGCCAGCTTCCAACCCATCCATGATCGAAGCTTTTTCAGCAGCGATCCCTTCGATGTTCTCGAACGCCTCAAGATGCGCGGCAGCAACCGTTGTCACCAACGCCACATGCGGACGCGCCATTTTAGCAAGCGGAGCAATTTCACCGGGGTGGTTCATCCCGATCTCGATCACCGCATATTCGGTGTCTTGTGGCATGCGCGCCAGTGTCAGCGGAACGCCCCAATGGTTGTTGTAGCTTGCGACAGAGGCATGGGTGCGTCCCTGTGCACCCAGCACATCGCGCAACATCTCCTTGGTCGAGGTTTTGCCAACCGAACCTGTAATCGCCACCACGCGCGCATCAGTTCGCGTGCGTCCTGCGCGCCCCAAATCCTCTAACGCGCCAAGCACATCATCGACTATCAAAAGTGGAGCATTCTGTGCAACACCGTCCGGTACATGGGTTACAAGCGCCGCGCCGGCCCCTTTGCCCAATGCCTGTGCAACAAATTCATGCCCATCGCGCTCAGCCTTCAGGGCGACGAACAAATCCCTTGCCTCAATCGTGCGGGTGTCGATGGAAATGCCATTCACGGACCAATCGCCTATCGCGCGGCCACCCGTTGCCTGCGCTGCATCCGCAGCGGTCCACAAAGTCATGCGGGATCTCCTTCAAGGGCCGCCACTGCCACACTGGCCTGTTCGCAATCATCAAACGGGAAAATGGTATCACCCACGGTTTGACCCGTTTCATGGCCCTTGCCTGCGATCAACAAAGCATCCCCCGGTCCAAGTGCATCCACCGCGCGCAAGATCGCTTCGGCGCGGTCGGCGACTTCAATTGCCTCCGGCGCGCCACCGATCACCGCTGCGCGGATCAGTGCGGGGTCTTCAGAGCGCGGGTTATCATCGGTCACAAACACCAAATCGGCGTTCTCTGCCGCCGCTTTGCCCATCAAGGGACGTTTGGTCGTATCACGATCTCCACCGGCCCCTACAATCGCGACGAGGCGACCCATCACATGGGGGCGCATGGCTTTCAGCGCGGTTTGCACCGCGTCCGGCGTGTGCGCGTAATCTACAAATACCGACGCGCCATTCGAGCGTGTTGCAGCCAGTTGCATACGCCCAGGAACAGTTTCCAAATCCCCGAGCGTGTCAAACACGCGCACAGGGTCTTCACCACAAGCAATCACCAAGCCAGCCGCAAGCAAAGCATTCTCCGCTTGAAACCCACCGATCAGATTTAGTCGCGCTTGGAACGGACGGTCATGCCATTTGAACAACAGGTCCTGTCCTGTGCCATCATAGCGCTGCCCGAGTAAACACAGGTCGGCTTCTGCATCGCGGCCCACGCCGATCAACTCATGCCCGTTGGCTTGTGCGATCATCGCGACTTCATGGCCCTTAGGATCATCAAGGTTAACGACAGCGACACCATCTTCTTGCAACACGCGCGTGAACAATCCCATTTTCGCATCGAAATAAGCGTCAAAGGTTCCGTGATAGTCCAGATGATCCTGCGAAAAATTGGTAAAACCAGCCGCCGCAATGCTGACCCCGTCCAAACGGTGTTGATCCAGACCGTGCGAAGACGCCTCCATCGCGGCGTGGGAAATGCCTTCGCGCGCAAGCGTTGCCAACGTGCGATGCAATGTGATCGGTTCGGGCGTTGTGTGCACCAGCGGAAGGTACAAACTGCCTTCTACCCCAGTCGTACCCAGATTGACCGCTTCGAGGTCGAGCAAGTTCCAGATTTGACGTACAAATGTGCTGACGGACGTCTTGCCATTTGTGCCTGTCGCGGCGGTCATCACCTTCGGCTGCGCCCCGAACCAAAGCGCGGCGCAAAAGGCCAAAGCACTGCGGGGTTCATCGGTTGTGATCAACGCGGCATCTGATTGCGCCAACACGTCTGCGGCAATTTCAGCGCCAATTGCATCCGTCAAAATCGCGCTGGCCCCCATGCGCAAAGCATATTGGATAAACTCGCCACCATGGACTTTTGATCCTGGCAAGGCGGCGAACAGAAAACCGTCTTTCACATCACGGCTATCTACTGCCAGCCCAGTAATACTAGGGTTGCGCCCGTCCGCTGCGGTCAACCCGAGCTGTTGCAAAGTCACTGATGCTGCCATGGGCTGCCCCTACATCTTGTGGCGCGCGATCCCGCGCACCCACTAATTCGATGTGAGCGTTATACCAGCCAATTCACCCGGTTCAATCTCTGGTCTTAACCCAAGCAGCGGCGCGATCCGGCCAATCATTTCTGCCGCAACAGGAACTGCGGTCCAGCCAGCGGCACGGCGAGGCTCTTTGCCAGAGGTTTCAGTTGGTTCGTCCAACGTCACAACGAGGACGTACTTTGGATCATGCGCCGGAAAGAGCGATGCAAATGTCGCGATGACTTTGTCTTCATAGTATCCGCCACGTGGTTTAGGCTTGTCCGCTGTCCCAGTTTTGCCCCCGACTGCGTACCCGGGCACTTCACCAAAGCTGGCTGTGCCGCTTGTGACCACCTTACGCAACATATTGCGCGCATACATCGCAGTGTCTTCGCGCATCACGCGGGTGCCTTGCGGTGCGTTTGCACGTCTCAGGATAGTTGGCTCGATATACTTGCCACCATTTGCGATTGCCGCGTAGCCTGCCGCCAAGTGTAAGGGTGAGTTGGAAATGCCGTGACCATAAGAAATTGTCACCGCGCTCAGGTCAGTCCAGCGCTCAGGATAGAGTGGTTTACCTCCGGTCGCTTCGACAAGCTCAAGCGGTGTGTAATCCATGAAGCCCATAGCTTTCATGAATTCTTTTTGCCGTTTCGCCCCTATCTGAAGGGCCAAACGTCCCGTACCGCGGTTAGAGCTTTTGACAATAATGTCTTCAACGCTCAGCACGCCGTAGTTTTTCTTTCTGAACTCGCCAATGTTGAACCCGCCAACGCGCAAAGCCTTGCCAGTGTCGATCATCGTTTGATTGTTCACCAAATTTAGATCCATGGCCTGTGCAGCGGTGAAAATCTTATAGGCAGAGCCCAATTCATAAACACCCTGCACCGCACGGTTAAACAATGGGCTGTCCGAGGCGTCGCCTTCGATCAGCGGACTTGGGCGCGCGTTGGGATCAAAGTCAGGTAGGCTGACAATCGAAATAATCTCGCCAGTGTGCACATCCATCAAAACCGATGCAGCGCCTTTAGCATTCATCAGCTTCATGCCACCGTACAGCACACGTTCGGCAGCCGCTTGCACTGTTAGATCCAAAGACAATGCCATAGGCGCGCCTTTGCGTGCGGGATCGCGCAGCTGGGCGTCAAAGAACTTCTCGACCCCTGCGACGCCAATCACTTCGGCTGCATGAACCCCTTCGCGACCAAAGCTTGCGCCGCCCATCACGTGTGCGGCAAGTTTACCGTTGGGATACAGTCGCATTTCGCGTGGGCCAAACAACAGGCCGGGATCACCGATGTTGTGAACCGCTTGCTTTTGTTCTGGACTTAACTTCTTCTTAATCCACAAAAATTTGCGCTTACCCGTAAAATCCTTAAGCAAGCGTTCTTGCTTGAGATCAGGGAAAATAGCTGCCAATTCGGCTGCAACACGCTCTTTATCAACCATTTGCAGCGGTTGCGCATAGAGCGAATGGGTTTCAAAGTTTGTCGCCAGTGTGCGACCGTGACGATCTGTAATATCCGCGCGTTGCGCTTGGATGGTGCTGCCTGCACTTGCAGCGCGTGGCTCTGACGGTTCCGTGGCGGCCAAAACGCCCATCCGCGCACCGATCACACCAAAGGCGCAAAAGAAAATTACTGACAGAATCAACAAACGCCCTTCGGCGCGATTACGAGAGCTATCGCGCATTTGCTCATGGCGGATACGTAGGTTTTCACGCTCAATCGCGTCAGGGTTTTCACCGCTGGCGCGTGCTTCAAGAATACGAGCTAAAGGTCGAAGCGGCGTACGTATCATGGGAAAACACCGTCACCGCGTGTCACCGCTTCACCGCCTGTCATGCCAGAGACATCAACGGGATTGGTGATGATCAAATCAGGCTCAGGCGGGCGTGGAAAGGCGACTTGATCAACCTTGCCAAACTGGTCAGGGCGCAAGGGTAGCAGGCCAAGGCGCTCAAAATTCACCTCTGTCAGATCACGCAGACGATCTGGGCGGTTCAGGTAAGCCCATTCTGCACGCAAAACTGTCAGACGCGCACGGGCTTGACCGATTTCTTTGTTGATCTTCTCGGTCCGCGCGATTTCAGCTTGGGTTTGATAATTCTCGCGGTAGGCCCAAAAGGCCAGTCCGATCACAGCAAGGGCTGTAACAATATATAAGAGTGAACGCATTTAACGATCCCTTCTGAGCATTGGCATGCCGAGTGATTTGGCGTCGATCTGGCCCGCTGGCGCATCCGTGCGCCGCGCAAGGCGTAACTTGGCTGAGCGCGCGCGGGTGTTGGCTGCCAATTCATCGTCACTGGCCGTGATGGCCTTGCGACCCAGCAGTTCAAACGCCGGTTTCTCTACTTCAAGCTGCGGTGCAAACCGGTTTGCATTGCCAGTGGTTCCTGCGCGAGACTGTAAGAACCGCTTTGCCATACGATCCTCAACAGAATGAAATGTCACAATCGCCAGCAAACCACCCGGTGCAAGCGCTTGTTCAGCTGCCATAAGACCCTGATACAACTCACCATATTCATTGTTCACTGCGATACGCAGCGCTTGGAAACTGCGTGTTGCAGGGTGACTTTGACCGGGCTTTTTACGTGGAAGGCACTTTTCGATCAAGTCAGCAAGCTGCAAGGTCGTCGTGATGGGGCCGGTTTCGCGCAACTCAAGAATTGCGCGCGCGATACGACGTGAGGCACGTTCTTCGCCGTAGTTATAGAGGATTTCTGCAATTTCTTCGGCTTCATATTCGTTGACGATATCAGCCGCACTTTGACCATCTTGCCCCATGCGCATGTCTAGCGGACCGTCGCGCATGAAGGAAAATCCGCGCTCTGCGATATCAAGCTGCATGGACGACACGCCAAGATCGAGGACAACACCATCAAGGCCTTGCGCAAACTCGGCCATGTCAGAAAAAACGCCGCGTTGCTGGATCAGACGATTGCCGTAGTCCCCTGCCCATTCCGCAGCCAGATCAAACGCCATCGGATCACGATCTACTGCGATGACACTGTCGGCCCCCGCATCCAAAAGCGCGCGCGTGTATCCGCCAGCCCCGAACGTCCCGTCCAGCCAACGACCCGAAATCGGGTCAGCCGCTTTAAGGATTGGTGCAAGAAGAACCGGAATATGTGGAGCAGTTGTGCCAGCCTGCGTCATGGATCACTCCGCAACACTGGGTGTTGGAGCAGTATCAAGAAACTCGAGCGGATCGAAATCATCTGGAAGCTCTTCCAGCCACTCTTCGGTACGCGCCAATTCTTCCGCCTCATAGGTTTCCGTCTTCCAGATTTGGAAGGTGTCGCCCGCTGCAATGAAAAAGGCTTCCTTATCCAGATCAATTTTCTGACGCAGCTTGGCTGGAAGAACCAGACGCCCTGTCTCATCAATCGTGGTTGGGAAAGATTGGCCATGGAAGAGACGCTGAAGCATTTTACGCTGCATTGATCCACGTGGGAGGGCGTCGATCTTGGCATCCACCTCCTCGATCGCTTCCATGGTGTAACACTCAAGGTAATTGCGACGGTGATCGCCGTACACAATAACCAACTCCGGGGAAAGTCCGTCGGTCCAATTAGGGTCTGCGCGTTCGATCACACGGCGAAAAGACGCAGGAATCGAAACTCGACCCTTTGCGTCTACCTTGTGATGGCTTTCGCCTCTGAACCTGCGTGACACGCCTAGTCGTCCCTTTACATACCCCTGAAAAAATCAAAGGCGGATCAAGCTGCTGCCACTGCTTGATCCGCCGACGTCCCGTTGCCGGGAGGGTCCGATCGCGCGCGCCACCTGGGGGGATGTCTGCTCGCTCGCGCGCCGGATCTGGTTGAGAGGGTTAAGGCGGGGGCCTGTATGAAACCTGACTTAGTGGTTTTTATTAACTTGGGATCGTTTTGCGTCCCGTTGTTTGTGTTCCCGCTTTCCTCTTCTGTCATTAGGGATGCCATGGGAATTCATGGTAATCAATAGAAAATTTTGGGAAATTCTCACAGGATATTGCTCTACAAGGGCATCAAAAACAAGATATAGTGAGAACAAAAACGAAACATGATCCATAAGTTGCGCCATCTGTGGATTTCATCACTACATGTAGACATCGAATTTTCTGCGAAGTTTTCCCACGTTTTCCCAAAATTGGGTTCAACAGGTCGAACTCAAAGCAAAAAACGGCTCATTTTCTTACCTTAAGGCTAAGAATCACAGACGAATCGCGCTGTAAATCACCCTGATCGATATGATTCTGAGGTGAGTCTTTGAAATGACACCCTGCCGATGGGCCAGATCGGGCGATTTGGGCCATGAAATCCCATGACACCCATAAATTCCCATTTCAGAGCAATAAAACATAAAAAGCGCCCCGTTTTGGGACGCTTTTCACATTCTCCAACGATCCAGGTGGCTGTTAAGCCATCCCGCCGTCAATCAACCCCTTCGCCAGCGTCGCATAGGCTTGTGCCATCGGTCCATCGCCCGCTGCAATCGGTGTTCCGCTGTCACCCGCAAGGCGGGTTTCCAGATCAATCGGCAACGCCCCAAGCATCGGCAGGTTCAGACGCTCGGCCTCAGCGGCAACGCCACCTTGACCAAAGATCGCATGTTCTGATCCGCAATCAGGGCATTTGAACATCGACATATTCTCGATCAGGCCCAGAACAGGGGTTTTCAGCGTTGCAAACATATCCAGTGCCTTGCGCGCATCCAGAAGGGCAATATCCTGCGGCGTGCTGACGACAATCGCACCAGTGACCTGCGAGCGCTGACAAAGCGTGAGTTGCACATCCCCCGTTCCCGGCGGCAGATCAACGATAAGCACGTCCAGTTCGCCCCATTCCACCTGCCCCAGCATTTGCTGCAACGCCCCCATCAGCATAGGACCGCGCCACACAATGGCTTTGTCGGGGTCCATCATAAGGCCAATCGACATCATCGTGACGCCATGTGCCTTTAATGGAATGATGGTTTTGCCATCTGGCGACGCGGGCCGTTTGTTCACACCCATCATGCGCGGTTGGGACGGTCCGTATATATCTGCGTCCAATAGACCAACACGGCGACCTTGTTTGGCCAATGCAACCGCAAGGTTTGACGACACTGTTGATTTGCCAACACCACCTTTGCCAGAGCCGATCGCAAGAATACGATCCACACCGGACACAGGGGCTGGCCCGCCGTCCTGTGGTTTGGGATGCCCGCCAATTTTCAAACTAGGTGGTGCAGGCTTGGGACCATGCGCGGTTAAAGCAGCAGACACTGTGCGAGAACCTGCGACAGAAGTAACGGCAGCTTCAGCGGCTTTGCGAAGTGGCTCCATTTGTTGCGCTAACTCTGGGCTTGGCGCTTCGATCACGAACCGAACTGACGCGTCGTCCACATTTAAGGCGCGGATCATGTCGCGGCTGATCAAATCGCCCCCATCAGGCAAAGCCAAGCGTGAAAGGGCGACTTTAATATCTGTCTCTATCTGGCTCATGTTATTCTCCCGTCGGCATTTACGCAGTACTGGCAGCTTTGCGCGCAGGCGCAAGGCTTTGGTGAAAGTTTTCAAATCGCCCAATAAAAAGGCAAGCAATTACACCTACTTAACCCTACGTCGCGTATGCAGTTGCTGCATAGCAGCATTGCCGAATTGAACATTGTGCAAACGCAGCATTGGTTCCATATTGGTTTCAACAGCAGGGCATACCGCCAAGCGAACGACTTAAAACAACAAAGGAAGATGCACATGGCATTCCTCACTGACACATTCTCCGTCCAAGGAACACTGGGCGACAAGATCGCAGCTTTCTGGACAAACGCTCTGGAAGCACGTGCGAAACGCGCTGTCTACAACCAGACGGTCCGTGAATTGAACCACCTCTCAGGCCGCGAGCTTGCAGACCTGGGCATCCACCGCTCCATGATCCGCCGCATTGCGTATGAGGCAGCCTACAAAGGCTAAGGATTTTAAGGTTTTAGTCGGCTCACTCCTCCCAATAGAGCTTGGCTGAAAATGGCGGTGGCAAAGTCCTCCCACCTTGTCCCGCCACAAGATCACGGTTCAGAACGGACCTGGCATAGCACTGCGGTTTCTCCTCCCTTAAAACGCAGTGCTTAAATAGAACGGCGATGTGTCCTCCCACACATCGTCGTTTTATATTTACAGCACCCTATTCTTTTCGCGCTCTTATCATCCGAAATCTAGATGGGCTTGGTCCATGAGATAAGGCAGTCGCCGTTGTGCGGCCTTGACACGCGAGAGGTCCAAATTTGCAAAGATAATCTCGGGCGACATGCCAGCACGCGCCAAGATTTCGCCATCAGGTGAACCAATGAAACTGCGCCCAAGAAACGTCATTTCATTCTGCTGACCTGCTCCGTTCGCATAGGCAAGGAATACCCCATTCTCAAAACCGCGTGTCGGGATCATCGTTTCCGCGACCCAGCCCCATTTTGCCCCAAGCGCGGTCGGCACCAGCACCAAGTCAGCACCCATCTGCGCAACATAGCGCACGGTCTCGGGAAACTCAGCGTCATAGCAGATCAGCGTTGCTATCTTAAATGCCTTATAGACAAACAAATCGCAGCCTTGCCCCGCGCTAAAAAACGCCCGTTCAAACCCCGGTGGAATCGCAAGTTTGCGTTGATGGCCAAGTGTCGTGCCGTCGGGACCAATACAAATTGCACTATTATAAAGGATATCGCCCACGCGCTCGGCATAGCCACAATGAAGAGCCAGGCCAAAGCGCGTTGCAAGCGCGGCCAATGCTTGTGAAATTGTCCCATCGCGTGGCTGAGCATTCTTGGAAAGGTCTTCACCAATCGCATAACCACAGGCAAAAAGCTCGGGTAACAGAAGCAGATCAGCCCCTTTTTCTGAGATGTCGGGCAGTTGCGCCTCTAACCAATCCAGCCGCGCGGATACGCCTTCTAGGCTGGAAGGCGCTTGCGCGAGGGCCAATTGGAAATCCCCCATCGCCTAACTCTCCGTCACCAGTAAACGGCGTGGATATTGCGTGAGATACTCAGCACCTGTTGCGGTTACGACAATGCTGTCGCCGATTCGCCCTGCGGTGACGCCATCCCGCGAAATGCCTCCATCCACAGCAAAGGTCATGCCCGCTTGAAGCACGGTTTCATCCCCTGCTTTCAGCTCTGGCGCTTCTAAATACGCCACGCCAATTGAACGGCCTGTGCGATAGCCTGTTTCATAGCCACGTTCAGCGTAGATTTCATTGGCAGCGGCAGCGACATCTTGTGCTTTCACGCCTGGTTTGATCGCAGCAATCGCCGCCTGTTGCGCATCAATTGCTGCTTGCTGCACTTTTGCCGCCTCGTCAGTGATATCCGCCACATGGAACATACGATCAAAGCCAAGTTTATATTGTTTGAACTGCGCCATATTACAAAAGCAGAAATAGACAGGATCGGCGATGTCATAGGTTTTCACGGAGGCGCGACGATGCACCATCGACGTATCCCGCCCGCTTTGCATGATTTGAAGGCCTTGGATCATAGGAGACACGAAGCGCTCCCAGCCCAGATCAGTAAGAAACCCTGCTGCTTTGCGCGTGCCCGCATCGATTACCGCCAACGCGCTTTCATATTCATGCGCACCCACACGTAATGACCCATGTGCCGCCGCCATCATTGCCCCTGCAATTTCGCCTGCTTGCTTCATCACTTCAATTTCAAGCGGGGATTTGATCATTCGTTGCGCGCCAAGAATTGGACCGATATCGCGTAGTTTGGCACTAGGATATTTGTCATCAATAAAGTGGCGCACGATCGCAGGGATATCCATCTGCTCGATCCAAAGGTCTTTTGGAGCATCTGGAAGAGCTTCACCAAGAGCGCGCGCCCAGCTATTCTGCCCTGCATCTTCCCAACGGCGAATATCTTCAACCCAAGTCATTTTAGCGACCATTTCGCTTTCCATCAAAGGTGTGATCACGATGGGATCCGCATCTGCGCGCACAACCAGCATGCTGGGGCGACCAAACTCAATGCCCAAATAACCCCAAAACCCAGCCAAATAAGCAATCGAGCTTTCCGAAGTGAAGACAGCATGGCTAATGCCAAGATCCTGCATCCGGCTTTGCAAGGCTTTCGTGCGCTGTTTGGCTTCGTCTAGCATGATGATCACTCCCAAATATTTAGCACAACCTTAGTGTCCAGAATTTTAAGTGAACGACCAAAAACGACGCCGTTGGTCGCCCCACTTTGAAGACTTTAAGGATCAGTGCAGCACCCGCCGTCGCGCCTTGGCACCGCCACGCCGAACAGGGGTTGGCAAATCATGGCTTGCAGCGCGCAAATGCGCGACGAATAGTTGCGCGGCTTGGGCGTCATCGGGCAAGGCTTCGATATGCAACAAAGCGTCTTGTGCAGCACGCGCAGCACTTCCAGAATTAGGCAAGCCCATTGCCCATTCCAAGAAACCCGCTTTTGCCGCGTCACGACAGGCAGCCCCTATTCCGTCGAAATCCTGCAAAGCACGATAAATTTGCGCAGCTTTCATCTGTTCTCCTTGCCCACGCCCCGCGGGTCTAAATTCTTGTAAACGAGGGCAAATACAGAAGAGATGGTGGGCCTCAATACAGCGCGGCGCATATCTCGCCTGCTCCGCCGCCCGCGGTTTCGGTCGTCTTTTCAAGGCTGGTTTCCGGGCTTGGAGCGAGTGGTCAAAGAGATGACCATGATAAAGCACCTTCCCAAAGCATGCATACTTCAGTGGTTTTGCTAAATCTCTCACCCTCACCGTTGCGGGGGCAGCGCCGGATTTCCACCGGCTTCCCAATTCTCCGAAAGCGTTACCGCCCTCAGCACCTTGATAAGACGAGCGTACTTATAAAACCGCGCTTAGCGCAAGCGGATCTTGCGTCGTCAAGGACGCCAAAAGCGGCTTTTCATTGCGAATATGACGCGCGATCAGTTGTTTTTGCATGACCCGTTCGGGAATCAGAAAAGCCGGACGCATTTTTCTGGCTTTACGCGCCAAATGCGGAAACAGCGTCAAAACTTCGCCGTGCGCATCAGGATTCAGCGCGGCAATGGCTTCGCGTCCGGTGAAAAAGCTCTCGGCGGGGGCACCTTCGGCCAAGACAACTTGGTGGAGGTCAAAGACCAGATGGTAGTAGTTCAACGCATCCGCGCAGTCTTCGAGGTATATTCCTGACAAGTCGGTCAAACGGATCGCTGCAATCAGCACATCTTTCACGCCAAACATCCGCTGTGCGATGGGCGAGCAGACTTGAAGCCTATGTTGACGCGAAACACGTAAATCCCGCATCGGCAAACCAGCCCCCAAGGCCCCCGCTGTTATGACAACAGGGCGCAAGCTTTCAAACTCGGCCATCTGCGCACCACTTACTGCACTTAGCAAATTCAGGCGCAACGAGGCAAATCCCCCCTCCGCCAAGGCAATGCGCGCATCTGGTTCAAGTTTTTCGACTGGGATCGGTCCTTGATCCGTTTCGATCAGCGCCCTTTGTGCAAAACACATGACCGCAGAATACGTCCACCCCGTTGTGTGGCTTTGATAGTTTCCAAGCGTTGCGCCAACGGTAAAATCCGAACCGGGAGCGGGCACAAAATACCAGCCCGAAGGCGACGCGGTAGTGTAGAAAAAGGAAGAACGTCTCCACATGCGGATTGCTCAAAGTATCCGTAAAACTGACGTTGATTGCGTAAGGCACGCTGCTGGTCGCACCTGCTGTGCCACCGTTGATCGTAACGGTTCACTGGCATCAGAGCCGCCTTGATAGCTGCCGCCATTGTCATCCAAAACCGCAGTATACGAAGTGTTGTAAAGTGCATTATAGCCAGTGCCGCTCCAGCGGAAGGCTTCGACAGTGTAGGTTGCCATGGCTTAACCCTACCCGTCGTTCGCGCGTAGTTTTGCTTTGCGCTCTAGATCAAGAGCACGAAACAAAAGCCGCTTTCCGGTTGCTGACAGTTTATAGGCAATTTCGCCTGCTCCCAGATCGTCCTCTGCTTGAAGGACTTCACGGGCGACAGGTGCCGCGCTGTGCTCGGACCTGAGGCGTTGCGAAAACTTTACTTCCCGCTCATTTAAAATTTTTTCAAATACACTCATGCCACCACCTGCGACCGCGCAAAACACACACATATCGACGCGCAAAAAAGCGCGACATTTAAAAAACAGCTGGAAATCGCTCGATCTTCTGCCCGGAACAGGCGATGTCGCCTTCATGTCATTCGCGCTCTAGCTGGCGCGTTATCCGAGCAAATTAGCAGATTTTTTGAATAAACAACGCAAAATTAGATTTGCCCTGCACGGCACTGTGGCAAAAACACAAAAGAACCAGCTATGCGTTGGTTTTTGCTATATCGCGCAAAATGGCCAGCGCGTCGTCCTCGCGGCCGTCAGGAATAAACAAATGGTCATGATAAAACCCCGCAACCGGGTTCACGCCCATGCCTGATTTGGCAAGTTCTGTGGCGATCAGTGCAATAAACCCGACCGCATCCAGCGCGGAATGCACGTTTAATGTGATCATCCGACTTGGGAATTCATAGCTTAGTCCCAGCGCCGTCGCTTCATCGCGCAAAAGGATCAAGGTCGTCCCTTTTGCTTCGCGAAACATCATACGCGGCTTGGCTTGGGCCGGCACGGCGTCATCAGGCAAGGTTACAAATACGTAAACACCGTCCACAAGGGTGGCGGACATACTGCCCAGAAGTGTCTTTAGATCGAGTTCGCCACTCATAATCTTACATCCTTAAAACGGAACATCGTCAGCCGCATCCGCAGCCGCTACAAAGCGGGACACAACTTTCTTTGTTCCGGCTTTTTCAAAATCAATCTCTAGCTTGTCGCCTTCGATTCCGACAACGGCCCCGTAGCCAAATTTCTGATGAAAAACTCGGTCACCTATCGAAAAACTCGATACAGCGGTCATATCAATGGTGATGTTCTTGGCCTCAGACGGTTGGCTCATCGGGCGATGATCTTTGCGCGCTTGCAGGCGTTTCCAACCCGGAGAATTGTAGACATTTGCGTCTTGAACACGTTGTTCCAGATCAGAGGTTCCGCCCAGCCCACCATGCATGCCCATACCAGCCGCACCGTAATTGCCGCCGTACAAGCCGGGGGGTGTCAGCACTTCTACGTGGTCTTCAGGCAATTCGTCGATAAAGCGCGATGGCAGTTGGCTTTGCCATTGTCCAAACACCATGCGGTTGGCCGTGAAAGAAATCGTGCACAACTCTTCGGCGCGGGTGATCCCGACGTAGGCGAGACGGCGTTCTTCCTCTAGACCCTTGAGCCCGCTTTCATCCATGGAGCGTTGCGACGGAAACAAGCCATCCTCCCAGCCCGGCAAGAAGACGGCAGGGAATTCAAGACCTTTGGCACCGTGCAGCGTCATAATAGACACTTTTGCGCTTTCGTCTTCTTGGGTGTTGTCCATGATCAGGCTGACATGTTCGAGAAACCCTTGCAGGTTTTCAAACTGTTCTAAGGCTTTCACCAGCTCTTTGAGGTTTTCCAAACGTCCCGGGCCTTCGGGGGTTTTGTCGTTTTGCCAATGCGCGGTGTAACCGCTTTCATCCAAAATGACCTGCGCAAGTTCCACATGACCCATTTCTGGCGGTCCGAATTCAGGCTCGGACATTGTGGGGCCGTCATCAAGCACCGCATCTTCGTCAATGAGTGTCGCGACCCGTGGTCCGCGCGTCAGGGCAGACCAGCGGTCCAGACCGTCAACAAGTTTGTTTAACTCGACAAGCCCTTTGCCGCCAAACGCTTTGGTTTCCACACATATGCGCGCGCCTTCGATCAAGCTGACACCGTTTTCACGCGCAGCCATCTGGATTTTTTGCTGTGCTTTATCGCCAAGACCACGCTTGGGTGTGTTCACAATCCGCTCGAACGCGAGATCATCATCAGGGGATGTGACAACGCGGAAATAGGCCATGGCATCGCGAATTTCCATGCGTTCGTAAAAGCGAGGGCCTCCGATAACGCGATATGGCAGGCCGATGGTCAGAAACCGGTCCTCAAACGCGCGCATTTGATGTGATGCGCGCACAAGAATAGCCATATTGTTCAGTGAAATAGGCTCCATTCCCCGGGTGCCGCGTTGCATCGCTTCGACCTCTTCACCGATCCAGCGCGCTTCTTCTTCGCCGTCCCAATGACCGATCAGGCGAACTTTCTCGCCCTCTTCAGAGGCGGTCCAAAGGTCTTTGCCAAGACGACCTTCATTGCCAGCAATCACGTTGGACGCGGCAGCAAGGATATGAGGTGTGGAACGGTAGTTTTGTTCAAGGCGGACAACCTTCGCCCCGGGAAAATCCTTTTCAAACCGCAGGATGTTGCCCACTTCGGCCCCGCGCCAGCCATAGATGGATTGATCATCATCACCGACGCAGCAAATGTTTTTGTGCCCTCCCGCAAGAAGCCGCAACCAGAGATACTGCGCGACGTTTGTATCCTGATACTCGTCCACCAAAATATAGCGGAACCAGCGTTGGTATTGGTTCAAGACATCATCATGGGTCTGGAAAATATTCACCACATGCAAAAGCAGATCGCCGAAATCAACGGCGTTGAGTTCGATCAGACGCTTTTGATACATCTCGTAGAACTCGGTGCCGCGATTGTTGAACGCCCCCGCATCCGCGCTGGGTACTTTTTCAGGCGTCAGCGCACGGTTTTTCCAACCATCAATAAACCCTGCCAACATGCGTGCAGGCCAGCGTTTGTCGTCGATACTTTCCGCGCGCAGCAGTTGTTTGAGCAGGCGGATTTGATCGTCCGTATCTAAAATCGTGAAATTGCTTTTAAGCCCCACGAGTTCCGCGTGCCGACGCAACAGTTTAACGCAGATCGAGTGGAACGTGCCAAGCCACGGCATGCCCTCGATCGACTGCCCCAGCATCCCGCCCACACGGTTTTTCATTTCGCGTGCGGCTTTGTTGGTGAATGTCACCGCCAGAATTTCATTTGGCCGCGCTTTGGAACTGTTCATCAGATGAACAATTCGCGTGGTCAGCGCCTTGGTTTTACCCGTTCCGGCCCCAGCAAGCATAAGGACAGGACCGTCCAGCGTTTCCACCGCTTCGCGCTGCGCCGGGTTAAGCCCGTCGAGATAGGGCATTGGGCGCGCTGCCATGGCGCGTTGGGACAAGGGCGTGGAGGCACCTTCAAAGGCGTCCATTTCGTCAAAATTGCTCATGCGTCTGACTCTAACGTGCAAAACACGATAGGAAAAGAGAGGTTCTTGATCTGTTCTGCATTCTTTTACTAGACAAATGCCGCAACGCAGCGACAAATGCGCCCATGGATTTACACACGCACTATCCCGCTATCTCGGACTTACGCCGCGCGGCCCAGCGTCGCATTCCGCATTTCATTTGGGAATACCTTGACAGCGCGACAGGGAACGAGGCAACGAAGTCCCGCAATCGTCTAAAACTGGACGACGTGTTGATGATGCCTTCAATCCTGCATGGCGAAATTAAATGTGATTTGTCTGTTGATTTTCTAGGGCAAAAGCTGCCTTTGCCCTTTGGTATTGCGCCTGTCGGCATGTCAGGTTTGATCTGGCCGGATGCAGAACGCAGCTTGGCAAAGGCGGCGGCGCAGTTGGGCATTCCTTACACTTTGTCCACCGTCGCCACGCGCACACCTGAAGAAATTGCGCCTGTTTTGGGCGAGCAAGGCTGGTTTCAGATGTACCCGCCACGCGATGCAGGGATTCGCACTGATATGCTCACGCGCGCCAAGGCGGCTGGATTTCACACGCTTGTCTTAACTGTGGATGTGCCTATTGCCTCGCGCCGTGAGCGCCAGTTGCGCGGCGGTTTGCAACAGCCCCCCAAATTGACGCCCCGCTTGTTGGCTCAGGTCGCGCGATGCCCTGCTTGGGCGCTTGGCACAGCCCGTCTTGGGATGCCGCGCATGCGTTTGATGGACAGTTACGCCGATCACGTCAAAGGCCAAACCACAGGTTTAAGCAGCACCGCGCATGTCGGGTATTTGCTGCGCACCTCGCCTGATTGGGCCTACGTGCAAGAATTGCGAGACGCTTGGGATGGATCGCTGATCATCAAGGGCGTTTTGAATGTTGTGGATGTACCCAAACTGGACGCCGCGGGTGTGGATGCCATTTGGCTATCCAATCATGCAGGACGCCAGTTTGATGCGGCCCCCGCGCCGATCGAAGTGTTGCCCGCAATCCGTGCGGCGACCAGACTGCCTGTGATTATGGACAGCGGCATTGAAGGCGGGCTTGATATCTTGCGCGCGATTGCTTTGGGCGCTGACTATGTAATGCTTGGACGCGCATGGCACTATTCACTCGGCGCGCTCGGCACCAAGGGGCCGGATCACTTGGCTGATATGCTTGCCTGTGACCTTAAGGCCAATATGGGCCAACTTGGGGCGACGCGACTTACGGACGTAAGGCAGATGATTCTTTGAAAAACCGTCGAACCGGCCAATGGCACACGACATGAGAAAATGTTATCGCCGACACAGCACGCCCTTAGCACAAAACACCCAGTACTACGCATACCCACACGCAAATTGACACGCTACACCAACGACAACAGACACTATCGGAAAGCTAACTATGCCAGAATTCAACAAAATCCTCATCGCCAACCGTGGCGAAATCGCAATTCGTATTATGCGCGCGGCAAATGAACTTGGAAAGAAAACCGTCGCGATCTATGCCGAAGAGGACAAGTTGGGTCTGCACCGCTTCAAAGCGGACGAAGCCTACCGCATTGGCGCAGGGCTTGGGCCGGTCGCGGCGTATCTATCGATCGAAGAGATCATTCGCGTCGCCAAGCTTTCAGGGGCGGATGCGATCCATCCTGGGTATGGTCTGCTCTCAGAGAACCCCGACTTCGTAGACGCTTGCGAAGCCAATGGTATCACGTTCATCGGCCCAAAAGCAGCAACGATGCGCGCGTTGGGCGACAAAGCCTCGGCTCGGCGCGTTGCCATGGAAGCAGGTGTTCCGGTTGTGCCTGCGACAGAAGTGCTGGGCAACGATATTGCAGCAATCAAACGTGAAGCCGCCGAGGTTGGATATCCTTTGATGTTAAAGGCTTCATGGGGCGGAGGTGGGCGCGGAATGCGTCCGATCCATAGTGAAGACGAAGTTGAAGAAAAGGTGCTCGAAGGGCGTCGCGAAGCCGAAGCAGCCTTTGGCAACGGCGAGGGTTATCTGGAAAAGATGATCATCCGTGCGCGCCACGTCGAGGTGCAAATCCTCGGCGATAGCCATGGCGGGATGTACCATCTGTACGAGCGCGATTGCTCTGTCCAGCGCCGCAATCAGAAAGTCGTCGAGCGCGCCCCTGCCCCGTATCTCAGCGAAGAACAACGCACCGAAATTTGCGAATTAGGCCGCAAGATTTGTTCGCATGTAAACTACGAATGTGCAGGCACTGTTGAATTCCTGATGGATATGGACAGCGGTAAATTCTACTTTATCGAGGTAAACCCGCGCGTGCAGGTTGAACACACAGTGACCGAAGAGGTCACAGGCATCGATATCGTACAGGCCCAGATCAAAATCGCGGAAGGCAAAACGATTGCCGAAGCAACCGGCAAAGCCAGCCAGGATGAAGTACGTCTGAACGGCCATGCCTTGCAAACACGCATTACCACAGAAGATCCGTTGAACAATTTCATCCCGGACTACGGTCGCATCACTGCGTTTCGCGAAGCACAGGGCATGGGCATACGTCTGGACGGTGGCACGGCCTATTCTGGCGGTGTGATCACGCGGTTTTACGACAGTTTGCTGATGAAAGTGACCGCACACGCCCAAACACCAGAGGCAGCGATTGCCCGTATGGATCGCGCCTTACGGGAATTTCGTATTCGCGGTGTCAGCACGAACATCGCCTTCGTCGAGAACCTACTTAAGCACCCCACGTTTTTAAGCAATGAATATACAACGACCTTTATCGACAACACGCCAGATCTGTTTGATTTCCGTAAACGCCGTGACCGCGCGACTAAAATTCTGATCTATATCGCAGATATCACAGTGAACGGGCATCCCGAGACCTCTGGCCGCCCATTGCCTGCTGCTGATCTGAAAAAGCCGCAACCACCTGTCGCCATGGGCGAGATTGCGCCCTACGGCACGCGCAACTTGTTGGAAGACAAAGGCCCCCAAGCGGTCGCTGACTGGATGGCCGCGCAAAAGCAGCTTTTGCTGACGGACACGACGATGCGTGACGGGCATCAATCACTTTTGGCGACGCGCATGCGTTCAATTGATATGATCCGCGTCGCACCTGCTTATGCCTCTGAAATGTCACAACTTTTCTCGGTGGAATGTTGGGGTGGTGCGACCTTTGATGTGGCTTACCGTTTCTTGCAGGAATGCCCTTGGCAGCGCCTGCGCGACATTCGTGCAGCGATGCCGAATGTAATGACACAGATGTTGCTACGCTCGGCCAATGGGGTTGGTTACACCAATTATCCTGACAACGTGGTGCAGGAATTCGTACGCCAAGCGGCAGAAACCGGGGTCGATGTGTTTCGCGTGTTTGACAGTCTGAACTGGACCGAAAACATGCGCGTCGCGATGGATGCGGTGATTGAAGCGAACAAAGTTTGTGAAGGCACGATTTGTTATACAGGGGACATCCTGAACGCAGATCGTGCGAAGTATGACCTGAAATACTACGTGCAAATGGGTAAAGACCTAAAGGCCGCTGGCGCGCATGTGCTTGGCCTAAAAGATATGGCGGGGTTGCTAAAGCCCGCTGCTGCGCGCGTGCTGGTGAAAGCGCTAAAAGAAGAGGTCGGCCTGCCGATCCACTTCCACACCCATGACACCAGCGGCGTGTCGGCGGCCACCGTTCTGGCGGCAGCAGACGCAGGCATTGACGTGGTCGACGCGGCGATGGACGCTTTCTCGGGCGGCACCTCGCAGCCCTGCCTCGGTTCGATTGTGGAGGCCACCAAGCACACCGACCGCGCCACCGGCATCGACGTGGGTGCGGTGCGTGAAATCTCGAACTACTGGGAGGCCGTGCGCCACCAATACACTGCTTTCGAGGCCGGCCTGGAAGCCCCCGCATCCGAAGTGTACCTACACGAAATGCCCGGCGGCCAGTTCACCAACCTGAAGGCACAGGCCCGCTCGATGGGTCTCGAGGAACGCTGGCACGAGGTCGCACAGGCCTATGCCGACGTGAACATGATGTTCGGTGACATTGTCAAAGTGACTCCCTCGTCCAAGGTTGTTGGGGACATGGCCTTGATGATGGTCAGCCAGAACCTGACCCGGTCCGAGGTCGAAGATCCGCAACGCGATGTATCCTTCCCGGATTCGGTCATCGACATGATGAAGGGCAATCTGGGCCAGCCTCCAGGAGGGTTCCCCGACGGGATCGTCGCCAAGGTTCTGAAGGGCGAAACGCCCGACACCACTCGCCCCGGCGCGCATCTGGCGCCCGTGGATCTGGAAGCCACCCGCGCTGAGCTGTCGGCGAAACTGGATGGCCTGACCGTCGATGACGAGGATCTGAACGGTTATCTGATGTATCCCAAGGTCTTCCTTGATTACATGGGCCGCCACCGCGATTACGGCCCAGTCCGCACCCTGCCGACGCCAGTCTTCTTCTATGGCATGAAACCGGGCGACGAGATCAGCGCTGAAATCGACCCCGGCAAAAAGCTGGAAGTCCGCCTGCAAGCCGTGGGCGAAACCGACGAAGCGGGCGATGTGAAGGTCTTCTTCGAACTGAACGGCCAGCCGCGAACCGTGCGCGTGCCCAACTGTATGGTCAAATCCGCCACCGCCGCACGTCCAAAAGCCGAAACCGGCAATGCGGACCACGTCGGCGCGTCGATGCCGGGCGTGGTCGCCTCGGTTGCGGTGCAGGTCGGCCAGCAGGTGCACAAAGGCGATCTACTGCTGACCATCGAAGCCATGAAAATGGAAACCGGTCTGTCGGCTGATCGTGACGCCATTGTCAAAGCGGTGCACGTCACCCCGAGCGCCCAGATTGATGCCAAGGATCTTTTGATTGAATTGGAGTAATCGTGAGCAGATTTAATTACATAAGTTCTCTTATGCGACTTTTGGCCGACCCGGTGGCATCCGTGACGAACAGTCAAGCCGCGTAAGCTGCGGTATCAATGGCGTGGTTACTTTGCAACAGTGTGCGGAACACAGTGTTTGCATCATAGTTGTTGAAACATAATCTAGCCACATACTGTTGATAACAAATTTGTCTTGCTATCTTAGCGTCAGGCCATTCGTCGTAGCGTGGCTCTTACGCGCAAGTGATGAGATACCCCTGCAGCATCTTCTTCAGCTTCTTATAATAGAAAGGCGTTCCCCATCGCTCGTTGTCCTCAAGCCTTGCGTTGAGTATATCGAGATCAAAGCTCTTGAGCACACCGTCCAACTCTTCCACGTCAATCTGCAAGTGCTGCGTCTGTGGGTTCTGGCTCAGGTAGGTTTGCATCGTTGGGGCAAGGTCTGCCAAGTGTGGGTGGAACTCGGCGTGTGATACATTGTGTTCGCGCCACAGCATTTGCACGATTTCGTTGGGGATGGTGC
>CBFIGL010000006.1:0-141406 GCA_965662135.1 Planktotalea sp.
CCATGCCCTTGTGTTTTGGTGATGCAAACCCCAATCAATCGTACCTTTAGTTTGCTCACCATAGAGTGTTGCCAACACATACCACAGGCTCTCATTCGCGGGCCGCAGCTTCACCCCGTCATTCCGCAGCGCCCCACCGTCTTCATATTCTTCAATAATCGCACCAGCAGGTAGGTTTGGATCGCTTAAAGGTGTGTTCATACATCAAATCACTCATCTTGTAGTTGAATGACAGTACGAAACTAGGGTTGAAGTGGCAACGGGCGTAGTCTCTCGATGTTTTTCTGTTAGAAAAATCACCTGCCGCTGATGGGACTGTACTGCTTGAAATGTTAGACGCTTTTCGCTTCGCAAAAAGCTAATGGTGCGGGTGAAGGGACTCGAACCCCCACGCCTCGCGGCGCCAGAACCTAAATCTGGTGCGTCTACCAATTCCGCCACACCCGCACTACGCGCCTCTTAGCAAAGCCTTTTGAGGAACGCGAGAGGAAAAATGCAGCTTTACGAAATCTCAAGATGTGACTGCCATACGACACCCATGGATAAGAGACTAGATTCACACCTGATTACCCGTTACCGTAACGGTCATAAGGCCGAAAATGGCCATGAGAGCAGTTATAGGATATCGCTGATGGAGCCAAAAGTGGCTCGGCGCGAGAACGAGGTACAGGCCTCGGAGGATCAAAAAGCGCGGGTAAAGTCCGCGCAATCTGGTCTTTGCGCAGAGACTATTATTCTAACCATGGATGGGGAACTCCCTGCCCGCGACATCGCCCCGGGTGATCGCATCATAACGCGCGATTCTGGCATGGCCGTATTGCTCGGCGTGCGGCGCAAGCGCGTGACCTGTGACGCAGTGCAAATCAAAGCAGGCTCACTGGGTCACAAACGCCCCCCCGAAGATATGCTATTACCCTGTGGCACAAAATTGTTGATCCGCGACTGGCGCGCAGATGCCATCTTTGGAACCAAGCAAGCGTATATCGCCGCACAAGACCTGCAAGACGGTGAATTTGTAAAAATCATCCCGGCGCAGGAACTGGACGTGGTCGAATTCATTTTTGATAAGCCGCATGTGATTTACGCGGGTGGTTTGGAAGTCGGCTGCCAGACTGTTTGATCCTTTTTCCGAGGACGGCACTCTGCCCTCAAAAATCGCGCCTGAAACTTCTAAGTTTTTATTTCGCACATTTTTTAATCAAGTCGGCTATTTTTTAGACGGTCAGTATAGGCGTATGCCCTCAATTCACGCAAATAATGCCAATCCGTTTGTGCCGACTCCCAGTTAATGCTCTCAGAGGGCAAAGCAGCACACTGGAGTGAACCACATGAAAAAGATCGAAGCGATCATCA
Source organism: Planktotalea sp. (assembly GCA_965662135.1). Classification (GTDB taxonomy): domain Bacteria; phylum Pseudomonadota; class Alphaproteobacteria; order Rhodobacterales; family Rhodobacteraceae; genus Planktotalea. The sequence continues at coordinate 1,354 of CBFIGL010000006.1, forward strand.
AACCGTTCAAGCTCGATGAAGTGAAAGAAGCACTTCAGGATGTTGGCGTACAGGGCCTTAGCGTGATCGAAGTCAAAGGCTTCGGGCGTCAGAAAGGCCACACAGAACTGTATCGCGGCGCAGAATATGTCGTGGATTTCCTGCCCAAGGTGAAAATCGACGTCGTTCTCGACGATGATCAGGTAGACGCCGCAATCGAAGCGATTGTAAGCGCTGCAAAGACAGATAAAATCGGTGACGGAAAAATTTTCGTCAGCTCGGTTGAGCAAGCCATTCGTATCCGCACCGGTGAATCCGGCTCGGACGCGCTCTAATCCACTTCCTAACTTTTCAACACGATAAGGACATCAGGCATGAGTATTGAAGCCGTTCTAAAACAAATCCGCGACGAAGATATCGCTTATGTCGATATCCGTTTCACAGACACACGCGGTAAAGTGCAGCACGTCACGGTCGATTGCGATCTGGTTGACGAAGACTTTCTTGAAGAAGGCTTTATGTTCGATGGATCCTCCATCGAGGGTTGGAAATCTATCGAGAACTCCGACATGAAACTTATGCCGGACACGACATCTACGTATCTCGACCCCTTCTACGCTGAGAAAACGCTCTGCATCCACTGCTCTATCGTTGAGCCGGACACAGGTGAAGCATACGAGCGTGATCCACGCGGCACAGCGCAGAAAGCCGAAGCTTATCTTTTGGCGTCCGGTATCGGCGACGTTGCATATATGGGTCCAGAGGCAGAATTCTTCCTTTTCGACGATGTTCGTTATTCCAACACAATGAACAAAGTCTCCTTCGAAGTGGACGCGACTGACGCGGCTTGGAACACCGATACGGAGTACGAGATGGGCAACATGGGTCACCGCCCTGGTGTCAAAGGTGGCTACTTCCCAGTTAACCCAATCGACGAAGCGCAGGACCTGCGCGGCGAGATGCTTTCTACAATGAAGCGTCTTGGCATGAAGGTAGACAAGCATCACCACGAAGTTGCGTCTTGTCAGCACGAACTTGGCTTGATCTTCGACAGCCTGACAAAGCAAGCGGATGAACTTCAGAAATACAAGTACGTGATCCACAACGTGGCGCACGCATACGGCAAGTCCGCGACATTCATGCCAAAGCCAATCTACGGTGACAATGGCACAGGTATGCACGTCAACATGTCCATCTGGAAAGATGGCAAGCCATTGTTCGCAGGCGACAAATACGCGGATCTGTCTCAGGAAGCACTATATTTCATCGGTGGTATCCTGAAGCACGCGAAGGCGCTGAATGCCTTCACCAACCCATCGACAAACAGCTACAAGCGTTTGATCCCGGGCTTCGAGGCACCAGTTCTTCGTGCGTATTCTGCGCGTAACCGGTCCGGTTGTGTGCGTATTCCATGGACAGAAAGCCCGAAGGCCAAGCGCGTCGAGGCACGTTTCCCTGATCCATCCGCCAACCCATACCTGTGCTTCGCAGCGCTGCTTATGGCTGGTCTTGACGGCATCCAGAACAAGATCGATCCCGGCGAAGCAATGGACAAGAACCTCTATGACCTTCCTGCGGAAGAACTGGCAGACATCCCAACTGTTTGTGGTTCCTTGCGCGAAGCGCTGGAAGAGTTGCAAGCAAACGGCGACTTCCTTTTGGCTGGCGACGTCTTCACTAAAGACCAGATCGAAGGTTATGTCGCTTTGAAAATGGAAGAAGTCGAGTTGTATGAACACACGCCACACCCTGTTGAGTATGGCATGTACTACTCTTGCTAAATTGCAGCCTATATCACTTGAAAGAGCGCTCTTCGGGGCGCTCTTTTGATTCATGATTTAGGCAAATCCGCCATAATCCATCCATTTTCGACCCATAAATTTCATTTTGGAAACAAACCTCGTCCTAATTGCTAAGTTAACCTCAGGTCACGAGCAGCTAGTATTGAGGTTAAAATGACTTTTACACCTGACATAAATTCAATGTCCCCAAAGGGTGCATCCTATAAAATTGAACAACGCGAGATAGAGCGCGTGTTGAAGGCCCTTATGGCGCGTCAAAGCGGTGGCTTTGGTGTAGCGGCAGCAAAACAATTGCCCGATGTATCGCACAAAGCGTCTTTTGAAGGTTGGCAACGTGGTCAACTGGAATTTGCACATCGCATCGCGCGGATCGGTCTGAAACATGCCGCCCGCACAAAGGCCAAATTTTGCTGGAAACATCATTCAATCGGACTTTTGCGTCGTCTTGCGCTTGTCGTAATGGTCGCCACAATCTTGTCTTCACAATACATTTGACCTTTTTTATTGCTCCCACACCATCGAACGGTAACATAGCACCCAAATATCGGTGGTTTGGGAGTATTTAATGAAAAATCTTATTAAGGCAGTCGCCACGACAGTTGTGCTATTTAGCGCTACTTCGGCGGCACAAGCGGCAACATGCGGCAACACTTCTGCAGGATTTGACGCCTGGAAAGCCGCTTTCGCATCAGAAGCAAAACGCGCAGGCGTTGGTCAACGCGGGTTACAAGCCCTAGCCAGCAGCCAATATGCATCCAAAACAATCGCAGCGGATCGCAATCAGAAAAGCTTCAAATATAGCTTGGACAAATTCATGAAGGTTCGCGGCGCACCGACAATTGTGTCACAAGGGCGTAAGCGCAAGGCTAAGAATGCGGCGTTCTTTCAAGCGCTTGAACGTCAATATGGTGTCCCGGCCGGTGTCATCATCGCGATCCACGGCATGGAAACAGGTTTTGGCCGCTTTATGGGCGATAGCCGTATCGTATCGGCGATCACGACGTTGGCGTTTGACTGTCGCCGCTCTGCTTTCTTTGTCCCACATGCGATCGGCGCTTTGCGTTTGGTCGACATGGGCGCGATTGATGCCAACACCAAAGGTGCCAAGCATGGTGAATTGGGCCACACCCAATTTCTTCCCGGCAACGCTCTGAAATACGGGATTGACGCGAACGGCGATGGGCGTGTGAATTTCTACTCCGAAGCTGACGCACTTGCCTCAACCGCAAATTTCCTGCGTCAGAAAGGCTGGAAACAAGGTGCGGGTTATCAAGAAGGCCAGACAAATTTCAAAGTGATCAAGCAATGGAATGCCGCCGGCGTTTACCAGAAAGCCATTGCCATCATGGGCGCACAGATAGACGGTTAAAATCGACTAAAAGCTATCTAAAAGGCCTCGAAGAATTCCGAGGTCTTTTTACCTATTTGACAACCCTAAGCGCGTACTGGTGAAGAATAACACGTTCGGTCATATTCCAGCCATACTCATTTCCGATAGTAAAAATGGTAACTATAGGGGCTTAGGGAAAATATGATATTTGGGTCTGGCACAACAATCGCAGCGATCATGCTTAAGGACGAACTGCGTATCGCGATAGAGGCTTTGTCAAAGATCATTCTTCAGAACAAAGACATAAGAAATCTTGGCGCGCCAGCCCTCACTTGGGACAGTTACAGCCTTGTTTTTATGGATTTTGATCGTTTGCGAATTTCACTTTTCCAAATGCCCAAACACCCAACTCACCAAATGTGATCAGAATTGATGTCGGACCAACACCGCATCAGAAATCGTTACGACACTCAAATATAGCTAACCTCATACACGAGCTGACAGCCCATGTGACGCCGCTTCTGTCACCTAATGCAATCATGTGGCACCAGATCAAACGCCCGCTAACCCTCTCAGAACTTCCAGATATTCAAAACGAATTTGATGCCATGTTGTGTCATCTAAATTTTGAGATCCAAAGCGTGACACGAAAAAAGGCCGTGCAACTGAGGGACCAACCCGCAATCGACGCATTGCGCGGACATTTGCAACGCAAGGACCTAATGAACAGTCGCTTTCCCACCCCGATCAACCCGGTTTTTAATAGGCCGATACGATCAACCTTGAACGCTATGAATTCCATTAGATCGGCAATGCGGTCCTACACTGGGAAAGTGTCGGGGTAGACAAACCATTCGCGCGCTCCTACATGGGATTTAGGATTGCTGCTTCCTGCCGTTCGCGAGGGCAACCTTTTGGTAAAAGCAGAAACAGATCGACCCCAATTTTTGACTTCTGGTCACAAAATGGTGGCAATGCGAACACCCCCAGAACGACGTGACCCATAGTTAAAATGGGACCAACAAATGACTATATTTGAAAATGCCACAGCTGTGCCTAATTCTGAGCAGCTAAAAACGCAAGCAAAACGTCTGCGCGCGGCTATGTCAGAAAAACAAACACCGATCACCCAAAGCATGGCCCTTGAAGCAGTCGCGCGCCAATGGGGCTACCGCGATTGGAACACCCTTTGCGCCGCCTCAAAATCAAATGCTCCACGCGGGTGGTTTGTTGGACAACGGGTTGCAGGCACATATCTGGGCCATTCGTTCCAAGGCGCTCTGAAAGCCGTTCGCGCGGCGAATGGCGGCTTTTGGTATGTTACCGTGATCTTTGATGACGCCGTCGACGTGGTAACGTCAGAGGCTTTCAGCTCGTTTCGCAAACAAGTGAATGTTGTGCTGACTGAAAACGGTGTCACGCAGGCCAAAACGTCAAACGGTGTTCCACATATGGAACTGCGTGCGATTTAAAAAAATGTTGAAATGGTGCACCCAGATGGATTCGAACCATCGACCTCTGCCTTCGGAGGGCAGCGCTCTATCCAGCTGAGCTATGGGTGCCTGTGGGGGCGGTATAACTTTGCCGCCCCTGCCCCGCAATGTCAAAAACCAGAGTTTTTCGCTTCAAGATAATTAGACGAGCACACTTCCAGACGCTGCCTTCTCCTGTTGGTTTCGACCTTCATACAGCCTGTGACTTTACTTAACAAATACTTAATACGCCACCGAAAACGGCTGGTCATTCAGACACGTAAGTCAGGAATATGTCTTTGAAACAAGTTGCTTTAGTCCGAAAATTCTCTCTTATATCGATTTGATCGCTGGATGCGTCAGCGAGGCGGATGATTATACAACAAGCGGATTTACCACTCGTGCAGTCGGCTCAACCTCAGTTGTGATTGCGGGTAGCACTTTGTCGCAAAGAACAAGCGGTTATGATGTGGATGATATGGGCAACGGAAATGTCTATGAAGTCGGCGTAGAGGGTGGCGATGGATTTGTCGCACGCGCAGGCCTGATCCCCGGCACGACTGTGACGACCTTACCAACATCCGGGTCCGCCACGATGACCGGCACCTACGAATCCGCACGTGTGACTAGCATTGATTTGACAGGTTCAAGACTAACTGGCTCCGCGCGCAGAGCGAGCGGAAGTTTGACCCTTGAAGCGGATTTCGCAAACAACACCTCGACCGGGAACCAGTTGCTCACTGTTGATGGCTCTTTCGAAGATGAAAACCTCACGGGTACTGTGGTTTACAACAATATTCGGTGCACCCTATCGGGAAAAGTTGGCGGCAGTGAAGCGGTCGGCGTCTTCCATGGAAAGACGGATACATCACTGATGGCCGGTGGTTTTATTGTCGAAGAATAAGTCGCTTAGCCAAACAGATCATGCGCCAATTCAAGCGCATCGATCAAGGCGTCCACCTCTGCACGAGTGTTGTACATCGCAAATGATGCGCGACACGTCGCACTTTCATCTAGAAATTCCATAAGCGGGCCAGCACAGTGTTGGCCTGCACGCACGGCAACACCCTTTTTATCAAGGATCGTCGATATGTCGTGCGCATGCGCCGCGCCTTCCATCGTAAAGCTGAAAATCGCGCCTTTGGTGGCTGAATTGCCCTGTACGTTGATCCAGTTCAACCCGCGCAAGCGTTCTGTGGCATAAGCACATAGATTGACCTCATGCTTTGCAATCGCCTCCATGCCGATGCTCATCATATATTCCAGCGCCACACCCAACCCGATCATTTGCACGATACCTGGCGTACCTGCTTCGAACATCATCGGTGGATCGTTGTACCTCACAGCGTCCTTAGTAACTTCACGGATCATATCGCCGCCCCCCATGAAGGGGCGCATCTCGGCCATGCGTTCGCGTTTCATGAAGATCGCGCCAGATCCTGACGGACCATAAAGCTTGTGACCTGTGATCGCGTAGAAATCACAGCCGATGTCATCGACATTTACTGGCATATGCACCGCGGATTGCGATCCATCTACAAGCACGGAAATCCCGCGTTCATGTGCGGCTTTGGTGATGGTTTTTACATCAACAACCGTGCCAAGCACGTTGGACATATGGGTCACGGCCACCAATTTGGTGCGCGGGCCCATTGCATCAATCACAGCTTGTGGATCAAGATCACCGTTCGCATCCACATCAACCCATTTGATCACTACACCTTGGCGTTCGCGCAAGAAATGCCATGGCACGATGTTGGCGTGATGCTCCATCACCGACAAAATGATCTCGTCCCCTGCTTTCAGATTGGGCATGGCCCAACCATAAGCGACTGTGTTTATGCCTTCTGTCGTGCCCGAGTTGAACACGATCTGTTCTTCGTCCGCGACGTTCAAGAATTTGGCAATCGTCCCGCGCACCGCTTCGTATTTTTCGGTCGCAAGGTTGCTCAGGAAATGCAAACCGCGGTGCACATTGGCGTATTCTTCGCCATAGGCGCGCGTGATCGCGTCGATCACAACTTGTGGCTTTTGCGCAGAGGCACCGTTGTCGAGATAAACCAATGGTTTTCCGTTCACTGTGCGTGACAGGATCGGAAAATCGGCGCGGATTGCATCAACATCATACATAAGGTGTCAGTCCCATATTTTGCACGCCCAAAACGGACAGTAAGATCGCAAGGCCCAGCATAATGCCAAGACCAGAAAGAACGAGTGCGCCAAAACTTGTAAACAAGTTGTCGAATTCATGGGCGACATCAATGAATTGTAGCAAAAGCCACATTCCATAAAGCGTGGCACAGAGAACCAGCAAACCTGCAATTCCAGGCATGATCGGCATCAGTAGGAAAGCTGCAACCTGCACAGCGAACCGCAAGAATTGGAGCCAGATCAACAAGGCCATGATCTTGTCCAGAACAGCTTTGCCGCCGATGAAACGCCCTGCAAATGTGACTGCATAGATGCTTAGAACCAAGCCTGACCCGATAAGCACCGCAAAAATGATCGGCGAAGTGAAGATGATTGGCAGCTGAACTTGAGGCGGTGAAATAAACAGCGAAAATTGATAGACCAGCGTGTTCAACACAACCGCCAGAACAAGCGCGCTCCACAACACAGAACGTGATGGTCGCATGTTCATGATGTCCACAGCCGCTTTGCGAGGCTCTGAAATCGTGCGCAAAGCCAGATTTACAAACGCATTCAACATCATTTCGCCCTTTCGGCTTCAAACATGCCAGACAGCCAGAACCACATGAAAATGACGAACCAAATAATCCCGACCGCCTGCCACTCCACGCCTTTGCCGATAAAGCCTTCGACCAATCCCCACAGCAATTGCAACGGACTGGCCGCCAGCAATGCCCAAAACAAGGCTAGGCGCGCGCGATAAAACGTGCCTTTGCCGCCGACGATCTTGGCCAACACATGCGCCACCGCACCAATTGCATAAAACAATAGCGGCGCAGCAATCCATGCCATCAAGGCGCCACCAAGCAACGCATTTAGTTCTGCACCGGTTTCATAGGCTTGTCGCGCCAATGCTGGTAAACGCGAGGCAAACGCGACGATACACGCCCCAGCCAGAACGATCAGCGCAAAAGCTTCGCGTTCCCCCATGTCAAAGAGCCGCGCCAAAACCCGGCGCGGACCTTTGTAGGTGGCAACAATGTCAGTTGTGACAGACATCAGTCGCGACGACGCGCCAGCCATGCGGCAAGACGATCATTGATTTCTTCCGCAAGGGTTTCGTCTTCGATCTCTTCCACCGCTTCCGCAAGGAAAGACAGGGTCAACAAATCAGTTGCGTCACCTTTTGGAACCCCGCGCGAGCGCAGGTAGAACAAGGCGTCCTCATCAATCGCGCCAGACGTGGACCCGTGCGAACACGCCACATCATCTGCGTAGATTTCCAACTCAGGCTTGGCAAGGAACTGGCTGTCTTCATCCAGCAAAAGCGATTGACTGATCTGATAGCCATCGGTTTTTTGTGCGCCTGCTTTTACAAGAATTTTCCCTTGAAAAACGCCTGTCGCCCCATTGCGTAGAACTTTCTTGAAGACCTGACGGCTTTCACAGTTCACTGCGTCATGGGTAATGAAGACCGTGTCGTCATGGTGGAAATCACCGTCGCCCAATGCGGCGCCAGCTACAGTCGCATGCGCATCGTCACCTGTCAGCTCGATCACACATTCATTGCGTGTCATCACACCATTTGCCGTCAGAGTGAAGCTTTTGAAGACCGAGTCAGCCCCTAGGCGCGCAAACATATGCGTCGCAGCACGACGTTCATGATCACGCCCTTGCGCGCGCACATGGTGCAGTTTCGCGCCGTCAGCAATATCAATTTCCATGCATTTGTTAAACCGCGCTGCCGCAGGACCATTTTCTAAAATGGTCACTTCAGCACCGCTATCCACCTTTACAACATGATGAAGGATTGCATCTGAGGTTGTTGATAAATGACGATAAATCAGGCTGATTGGCTTGCTTGGCTTTCCCGTGACATGGACCAGAATACCATCTGTCGCAAAGGCTGTGTTCAGCGTGGCCAGCGCGCGTTCGACCGGCGTTTGTCCGGCTGTCTCAAGAACACCGTATAAACCCTTCGCCCAGTGAATATCACTGTTTGCCTGCGCCAATCGCTCGATCGTAACCCCTTCTAAGCTAAGATCATCCGAGGCATCAGCATCAAAGACACCATCCACAAAGACGATTTTCAAACGATCAATGCCATCGAAGACAAGCGTCTCATCCGTCTCAAGCACAGCGGCACCGGGCGCATCGGCTTGTGTCAAGGTATCAGGTCGGGTGTATTTCCAATACTCGTCACGGCGCGACGGCAAGCCCATCGCGTTCAAACGGGCAAGCGCATCTTCACGTGCGACCGTACTCCAGCCGCCTTTTGGCATGTCCAGCGAAGTTAAACGCTCGCTCAACGCATCCAATTTTACTTGTGCGACAGCCATTTACGCCACCTCTGCCAAAATGTCCGCGTAACCGTTCTTCTCGACTTCAAGCGCCAGCTCGGGGCCGCCGGTTTTAACGATACGGCCATCGGCCATGATGTGAACGACATCCGGTTTGATATGATCGAGTAAACGCTGATAATGCGTGATAACAAGAAACCCGCGACCTTCGTTTCGCAGCGCGTTTACGCCTTCTGCCACCAATTTCATGGCATCGACATCCAGACCTGAATCCGTTTCATCCAAGATGCACATTTTTGGCTCAAGCATCGCCATCTGCAGGATTTCGTTGCGCTTTTTCTCACCGCCAGAGAAACCGACGTTCACAGGGCGTTTCAGCATATCCGCGTCGATCTTCAAGGATTTTGCACGCTCGCGCACCACTTTAAGAAACTCTGTCGCGCTCATTTCTTCTTCGCCGCGCGCTTTGCGCTGGGAATTCACCGCTGTTCGCAGGAAAGTCATATTACCCACACCGGGGATCTCGACAGGATATTGGAACGCCAAAAACAGGCCAACTGCGGCGCGCTCTTCCGGGTCCATATCTAGGATATCTTCACCCAACAGATCGGCACTGCCGTCGGTCACAGTATAGCCGTCTTTGCCGGACAACACATACGATAGCGTCGATTTGCCAGAGCCGTTCGGCCCCATGATTGCATGGACTTTGCCCGCTTCGACCGTAAGGTTAACACCCTTTAGGATTTGCTTATCTTCTTCTTCAAGAGAAACGTGCAAGTTCTTGATATTCAGCATTTTCGCGTCCTCGTATGGTTCAATTGGCAGACCTAGTATGGGTCCTGCATGAGTGTGATGATCTCTAGCAAGTTTTTTGCAGGGATCGGCGTAGGGGTTATGTCAAATTCAGCCATACGGCCTATCAAGCGCGGCGCGCCGACGATGTCTTCTACAGCGTGGTAACTGCTGCGGCGTGCATAGTCATCGACCAACACACGGGTGTTTCGGGTACAATTGAATGCTGTGGCAAGCACACAGCCAGCACGAAAACGGCCATCAACCAGCACAACATCTGGATGAGGTAGGCCTTCTAACGACCAGATTTCCAAAGAATATTTCGCATAGTTCTTCCAGTACTTCTCCGTAGCTGGCCGGCCCCATGCCTTGGTTGGACCAATATTGGCCCAGATAATGTCCGGCATACTGGGGCACGGGTTTTGTGCGAACCAATCAGTCAATGTATCAACCCACAACTGATCTGTTTCGACCGAAGTTATGGTTTTGTTTGCAAGCTCTGCTGCCATAACTGTGGACCCACCGACACCATATTCCAAAATAACATCCGCCGCGACGTAAGCGCTGCGCAAGTGCGCAGCCTCACTATCAGGCATCGTCAACTCAGGACGCTCTATGGTAGCGGTTTGGCTCACTTTGGCCCTTTCAAAACATAGCTCGCAAAAAGCGATCCGAGAAAACCGGACACAAAAGCAATCAGCAATCCGGGAACAACTGAAATCAACATGCCAAGTGCGGTCACAATGAATGCGAAAATCGCGCAAAAGCCACCTGTAATCAGGGCGGAAAGAATTGCGCGCTTCGCCATTTTTAGCCTACAGAGCCTTCTAGCGAAATCGCTACCAACTGCTGTGCTTCCATTGCGAATTCCATGGGGAGCGCTTGCAGCACTTCTTTACAGAACCCGTTCACGACCAGCGCCACCGCGTCTTCTTCGCCAATGCCGCGCTGACGGCAATAGAACAGCTGTTCATCATCGACTTTGGAGGTTGTCGCCTCGTGCTCGACCCGGGCCGAGTTATTCTTCACCTCAATATACGGCACAGTATGCGCCCCACATTTATCGCCGATCAAAAGGCTGTCGCACTGGGTAAAGTTACGCGCATCTTTCGCCTTAGGGTGCATAGACACAAGCCCGCGATAAGTATTTTGAGCATGGCCCGCAGAGATGCCTTTGGACACGATCCGGCTCTTGGTGTTCTTGCCAAGGTGGATCATCTTCGTGCCTGTATCCGCTTGCTGATAATTGTTGGCGATCGCGATGGAGTAGAATTCACCCTGTGAATCGTCACCACGCAGAATGCAAGACGGGTATTTCCATGTAACGGCAGAACCTGTTTCGACCTGCGTCCACATCACTTTGGCACGATCACCACGGCAATCTGCGCGTTTGGTCACGAAGTTATAAATGCCGCCCTTGCCGTTCTCATCACCAGGATACCAGTTTTGCACGGTGGAATATTTCACTTCAGCATCTTCTTCGATGATAATTTCGACCACAGCCGCGTGCAGCTGGGATTCATCGCGCATGGGGGCTGTGCAGCCTTCCAAATAGCTGACGTAGCTGCCTTTATCCGCGATGATCAAAGTCCGCTCAAACTGACCTGTATTCTCTGCGTTGATGCGGAAATAGGTGGACAGCTCCATCGGGCAACGCACGCCCGGCGGAATATAAACGAAGGATCCATCGGAAAACACAGCCGAGTTCAGTGTGGCGTAATAGTTGTCAGAGACTGGCACAACAGTACCTAGGTATTTCTTCACCAACTCCGGATGATCTTTGATCGCCTCGGAGATAGAACAGAAGATTACGCCTGCTTTTTTCAACTCATCCTGGAACGTCGTACCGATGGACACGGAATCAAAAACTGCGTCCACAGCCACTTTGCGCGGCGCGTTGACGTCAATTTCTTCTGCACCTTCGACACCCGCCAAGATCATCTGTTCTTTCAACGGGATGCCCAGTTTGGCGTATGTCGCAAGCAACTTTGGATCCACCTCATCCAAAGACTTCGGCTTGACCGCCATGCTTGTCGGGCGCGCGTAGTAATACTGGTCCTGAAAATCAATCTCAGGGTAATCGACCTTCGCCCAATCAGGCTCAACCTTGGTTAACCAACGACGATAGGCTTCAAGACGCCAATCCAGCATCCATTCTGGTTCGTCATTCTTGGACGAAATCAGACGCACGATGTCTTCATTAAGACCTTTGGGCGCGTAATCCATCTCGATGTCGGTGGACCAACCGTATTTATAGGCACCGCCAACTTCGCGCACTGCATCGACTGTTTCCTGATCTACGCCGTCTTTGACGCCAGAGTCTGTCCCATTATCCAGTGCTACCATGTTGGTCTCCTGTTCGTGTTCTACAGCGCGGATCGCGCGCGAAATTTATCGTGTTGGGCTAGCCATGCATCTGCAAAGGCCAACACCTCTTGTTCAGTTGTCTCGGGCCCTAAAGAGACCCGAATAGCGCTAGACGCAGCCGCTTCGTCAAAGCCCATCGCCTTCAAAACACCACTGGCTTTCACCTTGCCGCTTGAACAAGCGGAGCCAGCCGAAATTGCAAATCCTGCCAGATCCATTTGCATGACTTGTGTCTCGCCCTTCCAACCGGGGGTCACGATGCAAGATGTGTTTGGTAGGCGAGCAGTATCTTTCCCGACAAAAATAGTGTGCTTTGCGCGATCTGCAATAGCTGTTTCTAGAATGTTTCTAAGTTTCTCAACTTGATCCCATGTACCAGCTTCTAAATCGCGCTGAGCTGCCTCTGCTGCAGCACCAAAACCCGCAATTCCGATTATGTTTTCCGTACCAGAACGGCGGCCCATTTCTTGACCACCGCCTTTGATTTGCGCAGGCACATCGATGCCCCGTTTTAAGACCAGCGCACCAATGCCTTTTGGACCCCCCAACTTATGCGCCGAAATGAGTGCCATTCGCGCACCGGACCAATTGAAGGCCACAGGCAATTTGCCAAAGGCCTGCGTCATGTCGGAGACAGCCAGTCCCTCCGGTAAGGTTTGGACAACGCCTGTTTCCGAATTGGCCAGTTGCACCGCGCTTGTGCTTGGATCGTCCACTCCGACAATCCCGTTTACATCCACATTTAGATCACCTGATGTCCAACTCAGCACTGCATCATGCTCGACCCGCGCGCTTGCAAGGTCACGGCCCATACAGGCCAGACCTGCTGCCTCAGTCGCACCAGACGTAAAGACAATGTCAGCCCCATCCGCCCCAAAAGCCGCCGAAACCTGCGCACGCGCCTTTTCAACAGTTGCCTTTGCTGCACGCCCTTCGGCATGCACAGAGGACGGATTTCCAATTGCGTCCATCGCCGCAATCATCGCGGCCTTGGCGTCGGCACGAAGAAGCGCCGTCGCGTTATGATCCAGATAAATGCGGGTCATCATTCATCCACGAAATCAAATAGGCTTGGCACTGCGGGACACGGGGCCAGCCCGTTCGTCACCACATCCGAAAGCCGCGTTTGATGCAGGTAAACGTAGACATTCGCGCTAAGCCCTTCCCACAAACGATTGGTCATGGATTGCGCACGACTGCCTGAACTGCCACCCGACGCACCTGCCCCTTTGTGCATGGCATCTACAGTTTCATCCACTGCAGAGAGCACATCAAGCACGCGAATATCAGACGTGGCTTTGGCCAAACGATAGCCGCCGCCGGGACCGCGAACAGATTCGACCAGTTCCGCACGACGCAGTTTTACGAATAATTGTTCCAGATACGGCAGCGAAATATCCTGTCGTTTGGAAATGTCTCCCAAAGTCACCAAAGTATCGCGGCTTTGCAGGGCGATATCGGTCAGAGCCACCATCGCATAACGCCCTTTTGTCGATAACTTCATGACAGTGCCCCGAATATTGTCGAATTACGCGCCCAAAGACTGGCAAACACACTGAAAAGATTGACCTTCGCGCAGGCATTGCATAGATGCATGTCGATGGCCGAGCCTTGCTCAGCTTAGAATCGTTCTAAAGTGCGCTGCCATGTTCGTCAAGAATGACGCAGGTACTTTCCGCAGGAGTTTACGACATATGCCCGAGGTTATTTTTCCAGGTCCCGAAGGTCGCCTCGAAGGCCGCTATCACCCCCAAAAGGAAAAGGACGCGCCGATTGCAATCGTGCTGCATCCGCATCCTCAGTTTGGCGGCACCATGAACAACAAGGTTGTCTACAACCTGCACTACGCCTTTTATAACATGGGATTCACGGTGCTACGGTTTAACTTCCGTGGTGTGGGTCGTTCGCAAGGTGAGTATGATCAAGGTATCGGCGAATTGTCTGATGCTGCCTCTGCACTGGATTACCTTCAGTCTATGAACAACAACTCCAAACACTGCTGGGTTGCGGGTTTCTCGTTCGGTGCTTGGATCGGCATGCAACTGCTGATGCGCCGTCCTGAAATTACAGGTTTCATCTCTGTTAGCCCACCTGCAAACATGTACGACTTTTCGTTCCTTGCACCCTGCCCGGCTTCTGGTCTGGTGATCAACGGCACGGCAGATCGCGTGGCACCGCCTGCCGATACTGTAAACCTCGTCAACAAGCTGCACGAGCAAAAGGGCATCACGATTACGCATCAGGAGCTTGAAGGGTCCGGCCATTTCTTCTCGGAAGAGCAACAGATGGACACGATGATCGGCAATGTATCCACCTATGTGAAACGCCGCCTGACGGAGACGACACGCTAAAGGAGCCGCCGCAATGAGTGCAATTATTGACAAACTGGCCGACGACTTGGCCAAAGATGCAATCGAGGCGGCGACTGCCCTTGGCGATGAAGAACTGGTGGTCGATATCGGCAACCAACTTGCAAGTTCGTCGACAACGGCTGAAGAGGCCTTTATGACCGCCGCGCGCGTGCGCATGGCGCTTATTCGCGGGCGTCAAATGCTCAACGACCGTATTGAACGCGCCGCGGCAAGGCTGGAAAAAGCCGAAGACACCAAAGAATGAGCACACGCCTTGATGCGCAAATGGCTTTTCTCAATGAAGCCGACAAGCTGAAATCCATTGTGCGCGCTACGACGCTTTGTGACGGATCACGTCCTGAAAACTCGGGTGAACACAGTTGGCACATCGCGCTTTATGCCCTTGTTTTAGGCGAACATGCACCCGTAGGCGTTGATATCAACCGCGTCATCAAAATGCTCTTGTTACATGATCTTGTGGAAATAGACGCAGGCGATGCGCCTATATTCGGGGATCATGATATCGCCGCAATGGAAGCGGATGAAGCAAAGGCGGCGGATCGCATTTTTGGTCTTCTCCCAAGTGATCAAACTCAAGCTCTACGCGCTTTATGGGAAGAGTTTGAATCCGCACAGACACCTGACGCTGTCTTCGCCAAATCCCTTGACCGGTTTCAGCCGCCCAATCAAAATCTGATGTCGAACGGTGGTTCATGGACAGATTACGGCGTTAGCTATGAGACAATCGAAACGCGCGTTGGCTCAAAAATCGCGCGTGGCGCGCCAAGCCTGTGGGCTTGGCTATCGCCTAAGATCAAAACGTGGTTTTCCAACACATCTTGAACACGCGAATTTTCTGTAAAATTCGCTACCCTGCCCGACGTTTGATCGCACCCGCATGTTCAGCCAAGTCACGCGCAATCGCGAATGCACCTTTGATTTTGTCCACATCCGTGGCCCATTCACGTAGAACAACGATCTTGTTGTCGCGCACTTTCGCTTGACCCTTTTGGCTTTGAATAAAGGAAACTAGCCCTTCGGGAGAGGCAAATTTATCGTTGTGGAACTGCACAGTTGCGCCCTTGGGCCCACCATCCAGCTTGGAAATCCCGGCTTTTTTGCACATCGCCTTGATCCGCACGACCAACATCAGCGTGTTCACCTCTTTCGGCAGTTTGCCAAAACGGTCAATCAACTCAGCCGCAAAGCCTTCCAATTCGACCTTCGTCGTCAGTGATGACAAACGCCGGTAAAGCCCCAAACGCACATCCAGATCAGGAACAAAAGTTTCAGGGATCAAAACAGGCACGCCCAAGTTGATCTGTGGTGCCCATTGATCGTCATTCACAGACAATCCGTCCATCTCGCCCGAACGGATCTTGGCAATAGCGTCCTCAAGCATGGACTGATATAACTCATAGCCCACATCGCGCATTTGTCCCGACTGCTCTTCGCCCAGTAAGTTACCTGCACCGCGAATGTCCAAGTCTTGCGAGGCCAAAGTGAACCCTGCCCCAAGCGTGTCCAACGACCCGAGAACGCGCAAACGTTTCTCTGCGGTTGTCGTCAGCTTAGCGCGAGGTTTTGTCGTCAAATAGGCATACGCGCGGGTCTTGGAACGTCCAACGCGGCCACGAATTTGATAAAGCTGCGCAAGGCCGAACATATCTGCGCGATGCACAATCATCGTGTTCGCTGTCGGAATATCAAGCCCGCTTTCCACAATCGTTGTCGCCAACAAGATATCGTATTTTCCATCGTAAAAGGCGTTCATGCGATCATCAAGCTCACCTGCCGCCATTTGACCATGCGCCACCATATAGGACAATTCGGGCAGTTGTTCTTTCAAGAACGCTTCAATCTCGGGCAAGTCCGAAATACGCGGCACCACGTAGAACGACTGCCCCCCGCGATAATGTTCACGTAACAAGGCTTCGCGCAGCGTGACTGCATCAAATTCGCTGACATACGTACGGATCGCCAAACGATCCACAGGCGGTGTGCCGATGATCGACAGATCGCGCACGCCAGACAGGCTAAGCTGTAAAGTCCGAGGAATCGGTGTCGCGGTCAGGGTCAAAACGTGGATATCAGTACGCAGCGCCTTTAGCCGCTCTTTGTGACCGACACCGAAATGTTGTTCTTCATCGATGATCAATAAGCCAAGATTGTTAAACTTGGTGTTTTTGGCCAGCAACGCATGGGTTCCGACCACAATATCCACGATGCCCGCTGCCATGTTCTTTCGGGTTTCTTCGGCATCCTTGGCCGACACGAAACGAGATAAGGGTCTGACCTCAATCGGAAATCCGCGAAAGCGTTCGGCAAAACTTTTGTAGTGCTGCCGCGCCAGCAAGGTCGTTGGCGCGATAATCGCAACTTGAACACCAGACATCGCGGCTATGAACGCCGCGCGCATTGCCACTTCGGTTTTACCAAAGCCGACATCACCGCAGATAAGACGATCCATCGGTTGACCAGATCCCATGTCTGTCAGAACATCGCCAATCGCGCTCAGCTGATCGTCGGTTTCCTGATACGGGAAGCGCGCAGAAAAAGCGTCCCACATGCCGGGGGGCGGCTCCATAATTGGGGCACGGCGCAAAGCACGCTCTGCAGCAACGCGGATCAACTTGTCCGCCATTTCGCGAATGCGCTCTTTCAGCTTGGCTTTCTTGGATTGCCATGCACCACCACCCAGACGATCCAAAAGACCTTCTTCGTGACCATATTTGCTAAGTAATTCAATGTTTTCAACAGGTAAATAGAGGCGCGCATTCTCAGCGTAATCAAGCAAAATACACTCATGCGCAGCCCCAGCAGCTGTGATCACTTCAAGGCCTTGATACCGCCCGATTCCGTGATCCACATGAACCACCAGATCCCCGGGGTTCAGGCTTTGAGTTTCCGTTAAGAAATTCGCGGCCTTCTTTCGCTTTTTCGCACCACGAATAAGCCGATCGCCCAATACATCCTGTTCAGAGATCACCGTCATATCCGGTGTTTCGAACCCGTGCTCGAGCGCCCAAACCGCCAAGTGCAGCCCGCGTTTGCCGACGCCTTTTGCGTCACGCACTGCGATTGTTTCGGCGATGCCTTCGTCTTCGATCAGTCCGGACAAGCGTTCGCGCGCGCCTTCGGAGTAAGAGGCGATCACGACCGGACCTTTGTCCATCCGTGTTTTGACATGGGCCGCTAAAGCACCGAAAAGGCTAATGCTTTCCTGTTGACGCTCGGGCGAAAAGTTTCGCCCAATCCGACCGGAGGCATCCGTCACCCCTAGCCCAACGGCTTGCGGCAACGCGCTAAATTGGATCACACGACGATCTGCCATGACTGTGTCCCACGCGCGCTCATCCAGATACAACAATTGCGCAGGCGCGGGTTTATAAACCGAATCCATACGGTTCTTTGCACTCATCGCGATCTTGCGGGTCTCATATTGATCCGCGACACTTTCCCAACGCGCAATGCGCGCAGGTGTCAGACCGTCATCGCAGGTAATCGAGGCGTTCGGCAGATAATCGAACAGTGTTTCCAGCGTCTCATGAAAGAACGGCATCCAATGCTCGACACCTTGATGTTTGCGCCCCGCACTGACCGCTTCATACAAAGGATCATCCGTGCCGGCCGCGCCAAATTCGATGCGGTAGTTTTGCCGAAAGCGCGTGATCGCCTCATCGTCCAAAATCACCTCGGACACAGGGGCAAGCTCGATCACTTCCAGCTTTTCTGTGGTGCGTTGGGTCGCTGGATCAAAGCGCCGTGCGCCGTCCAGAACATCTCCGAACAGATCAAGTCGAATCGGCCCCTGCTCACCCGGCGGGAAAATGTCGATAATTCCGCCACGCACGGCATAATCGCCCGGCTCCATCACGGTAGGGCTTTGCACAAACCCCATCCGCACCAAGAAATTGCGAAGCGCTTTTTCGTCGACGCGCCCGCCCACCGTGGCGGAAAACGCTGCTTCGCGCAAAACTTTGCGCGCTGGCAGGCGCTGGGTTGCAGCGCCCAAAGTGGTCAGTAAAACAAAGCGTTCTGGCATCCCATGCACAAGTGCCGCAAGCGTCGCCATACGCGCGGCGGAAATATCCGCGTTGGGGGATACACGGTCATAGGGCAGACAATCCCAGCCGGGAAACACAACGACGGGCATGTCAGATGCGAAAAAGCGCAAGGCATCCTGCATTGCGACCATACGTTTATCATCGCGCGCGATATGACACACGGGGCCATTGCTGGCCTCGATTTCGCGCAGGATCAATTGGGCGTCAAAACCTTCAGGGGCGCCAGAGACGGTGATATGGGAAGCATTACTCATGAGGGAGATATGGTCCTTGAAGCTCTCGCGTCAAAAGCCAAAGGGGCCAAGCGCAAGATTGGTATACATACCCCACATCGCAGTGACAAAAATCGACACCATACCAATGAGTTGGATGAAAATCCTGTGACGGAACAAGCGTTTGTAAAGCGCTTCACCAGTGGCCGCAGTGTCGTGAATAAGACGCGCGGTGTTAAGGCTCAGCAGACCGACAAATGTCATCGGCAGCAATAGCAGAAAAAGGGCCTGTGCAAATTCGACCCAATAGACAAAACCAAGTAGAAACAGCCCCGTCAGCAAAAAACACGTCAAACCAGCCAGCCATAGCCCAGACATACGCCCGATATAAAGCAGACGCGCGACATTGATGCGTACCATATCTTCAACGTCCGCAACCACATCGCCCCCATCGCGGCGCGCGCGCATGACCAGATCATACGGAACCCCCAAGACCCAATGGGACGCGGTGGACCACATCACGGCCAATGCTATCCAGAACCAAAGGTTCGAGAATGAGCGCATATCAATGAGTTCAAAAAGAGCGTCAGTTAGATTCAAGGCTTTTCTCAAGCGGGAGGCAGTTATTAACGATCCCTATAACGGGCCTTTTGTGCAATTCCCAGCCTTGTTCTACGCCAGCTCTCATGGCAGGTCTAAAGCGAGACATAGTTGCAAAGTAGGATGCCCATGCCCCCTCTCATGACCCCCACTGTCGCCCAATTTCCCGCCGCCCGTTTTCGCCGTGCGCGCCGCACATCTTCGTTGCGCGCGCTCACACAGGAAAACCTGCTGAGCCCTGCTGATCTGATCTGGCCCATTTTTGTGCGCGACGGTAAAGGAATTGAAGAACCCGTCAGCTCCATGCCCGGCGTTATGCGCCGTTCGGTGGATAAGATCGCAGAGGCTGCAAAACACGCACAAAGCCTTGGTATCCCAGCTATATGTTTGTTTCCCTATACTGACGAAAGCCTCAAGACCGAAGATTGCGCAGAAGCGTGGAACCCCGACAATCTGAGCAACCAAGCCACGCGCGCGATCAAAGATGCCGCGCCCGATATTGCTGTGATGACCGACGTGGCCCTTGATCCGTACAACATCAATGGTCACGACGGCTTTGTGGAAGACGGCGAAATCGTGAACGATCGCACCGTAGAGGCCTTGGTCAAAATGACCCTCGCGCAGGCTGAAGCTGGCGCAGATATCATTGGCCCTTCGGATATGATGGACGGCCGGATCGGCGCGATGCGCAGCGCTTTGGAAGCTGAGGGACATCAGAATGTTATGATCCTTAGCTATGCTGCGAAATATGCCTCTGCCTACTACGGTCCGTTCCGCGATGCCGTTGGCGCGTCCGGCGCGCTAAAGGGTGACAAGAAGACCTACCAGATGAATCCTGCCAATTCGGATGAAGCCATGCGCTTGATCCAGCGCGATCTTCAAGAAGGCGCTGATATGGTTATGGTAAAACCCGGCATGCCCTATCTTGATATCTGCCGCCGCGTCAAAGACAGCTTTGGCGTGCCCACCTACGCCTATCAAGTCAGCGGTGAATACGCGATGATCCAAGCAGCATCGCAGAACGGCTGGATCGACGGCGAACGTGTGATGATGGAAAGCCTGATGTGCTTCAAGCGCGCTGGTTGTGATGGCGTCCTTAGTTATTTCGCGCCGCGTGTCGCCGAAATTCTGGCAAATGGGTAACAATTCAGGCAGAAAGCCGCCTGCTCACGCAACTGTTCCATGACTTTTGCGCGCGCAGGCGCTAGTTCTTTCACAACTCCGGCCGCAAGAGCCGGGATGACGAGGCAATAAGCAGGTATCTCAATGACTATTTTTTCACGGCGCGCATTCGCGCTTACTGGACTGGCTGGCGGCGCAATCGCGCTTAGCGGATGTGACCGATTGAACGGTAATACGGCCCCTGATCGCCTGGAAGCGCGCGTGGATGCCACATTGTCAGAAATGTATGCACAATACGGTAAGACCCGTTCTCTGGCGGCGCGCTCTGCTGGTATGTTGGTCCTTCCGCTCATCACTGAAGCGGGCCTTGGTTTTGGCGGCGGCTTCGGGCGTGGTGCTTTGCGCGTGGGCGGCGTTTCTGTCGAATACTACAACACCACAAAAGCAAATTGGGGTGTGCAAATCGGCGCCAATCAATATGCCCATGTTCTATTCTTCATGACAGAAGATGCGTTGGCCAATTTCCGCGCCAGCGATGGATGGGAACTTGGTGCAGACGTTGAAGCGGCGATCTATGACGACGGTCAGAATTTCAGCACGTCGACAACGACAACGTCTGCCCCTGTCATTAGCATTATTTTCGGACAGGCCGGTTTAAAGCTGGGTGTCACGATTGAAGGCACCAAATACACCAAAATGACCCCGCCCGAGCGCTTTTAAACACGCTTCCCATTGCACCCTAGATCATGTTTCTGCTACAACCGAGCTAACAAAATGTAGCGGCTCGACCAAAATGAGTGCGCGGTGAAAAGGCAGGATAGTTCACGTGAACGACACACCAGAAACCCCTGAAAACGAAGACGAAAAGCCGTCTGCAGTTTCCGCCTATACAGGCCCGTCCATTTCGATCACGCAGGAGATGAAGACCTCCTACCTCGATTATGCGATGTCCGTCATCGTAAGCCGTGCGATTCCCGACCTGCGGGATGGCCTGAAACCTGTCCACCGACGCATCCTTTATGCGATGCACGAAGCCGGCAACAACCATGAGAAAAGCTATCGCAAGTCTGCCCGCGCTGTGGGCGATGTCATGGGTAAATATCACCCTCATGGCGACTCTGCGATCTATGATGCTCTTGTGCGGATGGCACAGGATTTTTCAATGTCACTGCCACTGCTCGACGGTCAGGGCAACTTTGGTTCCATGGACGGCGATAACGCCGCTGCGATGCGTTATACCGAGGTGCGCATGGACAAGCCTGCCGCCTTCCTATTGTCCGATATTGACAAGGATACGGTCGATTTTCAGGATAACTATGACGGAAAGGACCGAGAACCGACAGTTCTTCCGGCACGTTATCCGAACATGCTGGTCAATGGTGCTGGTGGTATTGCGGTTGGTATGGCCACGAATATCCCACCACACAACCTTGGTGAAGTGGTTACAGCGACCCTTGCTTTGATCGAAAACCCTGACCTGACGACAGAAGAATTGATCGAATATGTGCCCGGTCCTGACTTTCCCACAGGGGGCATTATGCTGGGCCGTTCTGGTGCGCGCAAAGCGTATTTGGAAGGTCGTGGATCGGTCGTAATCCGGTCCAAAACCCGCGTCGAAGAAATTCGCAAAGACCGCTACGCGATCATTATCGACGAGATCCCCTATCAAGTGAACAAGTCCTCGATGATCGAAAAGATCGCGGAACAAGTGCGCGAGAAGAAGATCGAAGGCGTGGCGCATGTTCAGGACGAAAGCGATCGTAATGGTGTGCGCGTCGTCGTCGAGCTAAAACGCGATGCAACGCCTGAAGTTGTGCTAAACCAATTGTTCCGTTTCACGCCAATGCAAACCTATTTTGGCTGTAACATGCTTGCGCTGAATGGTGGCCGCCCTGAAACACTAACGCTTCGCAGATTTCTCACCAGTTTCATAGACTTCCGCGAAGATGTTGTTGCAAGACGTACAGCCTACGAGCTGCGCAAAGCGCGCGAACGTAGCCACATTCTTTGTGGTTTGGCCGTCGCTGTTACCAATGTGGATGAAATCGTAGCGACGATCCGTGCCTCTGCAGATGCGGCCGAAGCACGTCAAAAACTGATGACACGTCGTTGGCCCGCGCTGGCAATCGCTGAATACATCAACCTGATTGATGATCCGACCCACAAGATGAATGACGATGGCACCTATAACCTGTCCGAAACGCAGGCCCGTGCGATCCTTGAACTGCGTCTTCAGCGCCTGACACAGATTGGCGTCAAAGAAGTCACCGACGAATTGAAAGAACTTGCTGCAAAGATCAGAGAATACTTGGAAATTCTCGGTTCGCGCGAACGTATCATGGGCATTATCGCCAACGAACTCGCGGAAGTGCGCGAAAAATTCGCAGTCCCTCGCCGCACCGAAATTGTCGACTGGTCCGGCGACATGGAAGACGAAGACCTGATCGAGCGTGAAGACATGGTCGTGACCATAACCTCTGGCGGTTACATCAAACGCACACCTCTGGTCGATTTCCGTGCGCAACGCCGTGGCGGCAAAGGTGTCGCTGGAATGCAGACCAAAGATGAGGACGTGATCACCACGCTTTTCGTTGCGAATACCCATACGCAACTGCTGTTCTTCACGACAGACGGGATGAGCTACAAGCTGAAAACATGGCGCCTGCCCCTTGGTGGTCGCACCTCAAAAGGCAAAGCCATCGTGAATATCCTGCCAATCCCAACGGGTGTGTCGATAGCGGCGATTATGCCCGTGGATCGCGACGAAAAAGAATGGGACGACCTGCAAGTGGTCTTCGCCACCTCCGCAGGAACCGTGCGCCGCAACAAGCTGTCTGATTTCACCAATGTCATGCGCAATGGTAAAATCGCGATGAAGTTTGAAGGCGAACACGAAAACACAACGCTGATTGATGTGCGGATCGCCAGCCATGATGATGACGTGATGCTTGTCACCAATTCGGGCCGCGCCATTCGTTTCCGCGCAACCGACGTACGTGTCTTTAACTCGCGCGCCTCAACAGGTGTGCGCGGGATCAAACTGCAAGGTGATGATACTGTCGTATCCATGTCGGTAATCCGTCACTTTGAAGCGACACCAGACGAACGTGCGGCCTATCTCAAGATGCGCCGCGCTATGGCTGGACTTGCGGATGATGCGGACCTTCCTGAGGAAGAAGAAGGCGACGCAAATACGCAACTTCCACAGGAACGCTACGCAGAAATGTCTGCCATCGAGAACCTGATCCTGACGATCACGTCCGGTGGCGCGGGCAAGCTGTCCTCCTCTCACGATTACCCGCTGCGTGGACGTGGTGGTATGGGTGTCACAGCGATGGACAAAGTGATGCGCGGCGGCGAAGTTGTTGCCAGCTTCCCGGTTGAGTTGGACGATCAAATTATGCTTGCCACCTCCAAAGGCCAGTCGATCCGAGTGCCGGTCGAGGGCATTTCTTTCCGCTCCCGTTCGGCGGGTGGTGTGAAAGTGTTCAACACAGGTAAAAACGAAAGCGTCGTGTCTGTCGCTTGGATCGCGGATCAAGGCGATGACGAGCTTGGCGAAGATGATACTGGCGACAGCGAAGCGCCCGAATAAGGGGATAGTGATGAAACAAGTTCCAAAATCCACGACCGAAGACGCGCTTATTCAGGAATTTCTGAAAAAAGGTGGCGAAGTTAAAAAGGGCGTGACCAAGCCTATGAAGCCCGAGCTTGGGATTTCCAAGAACGTCTGGAACCAAACGTTGACCAAGGACGAAAAAACGGCTCGGGACAAGAAGTAAGCTCCTGTTTTATCTGTGTTTTGGCGAATGGTGTTATTGTCAGCCTAGCGCCGTTACATAACAGTTTTTACGCGTGAAACGTCGCCCTCAAAATACGGACATTCGCAACCGCACACGTTAGCACAACTGTGTCGTGTATGTGACATGTGCTTATAGAGCAGAAAAAGAACTCTTTCCTCTCTGATATTTATGCTAAGTCGTCAAAAAACGGCCACGGACGGCAAGTGCGGGCTTACTTTGAGGTAGTTGGTATATGAAAAAGAGCGACACTCGTCGGTCGAATTCCGTGTTGAATCGTGACCGCAAATCGGGAACACCCTATACTGTAACGTTTGAGCGGCAACGGCCAATCAACGATGCGCTTGATCTTGGTTTTCCAGAGCATGGATGGATGGATAGCCGCGATGTTATGAACCTAGTCCGGAACATCGATGCCGGACGGGGTTTCAATGAGCGCGGGTAGGAAAGATGCCTACTTACAATTTACAGGGATGGATTTGGGCTGGTACGGGGAGTGCCACGACGCTCTTACCCGTCACCGTCACCGATGATGATCCCCAATTATCTCCATACTTTACGAACGACTTCACCGAAACGGTCACCATTTCGGGAACGACTTACACCAACCCTCGGGCTGGCACGTACGAATTAACTTTTAATGATTCCGGAGGCACGAGCTACACTGAGGATCTTCTTCTTTGGTACACAGGTAGCAACTTCATTTTCGTTCCATTGCCCGGATCAAATTTTGACACAGGCTCGGTTGTTACTGGGCTGGGTGGATGGCAAAATTTTACAACAGGTTTCAATTGGGTAGACGTGACTTGCTTTACCACTGGAACCTTGCTTCAAGCCGCTGATGGTGAAAGACGTATTGAAGATATCAAAATTGGTGACGAAATAGAGACGTCATTTGGACTATCTCCAGTGCTTTGGATTGGACGCAGAGCGATCTCTTCCGAAATGTTGTCTCGAAACCCCAAGCTTCGCCCTATACGAATTATTGCTGGTGCATTGGGCAACGGTTTGCCGAAACGAGATTTACTCGTGTCGCGTCAACATCGAATGCTCGTACAATCAAAAATATCAGAACGCATGTTCGGTAAGCGCGAGGTTTTAGTGTCAGCAATCAAACTAACAGCTCTTCCTGGAGTGTTTATCGATGAAGCTGTAGTAGACGTTGAGTACTTTCACCTACTTTTTGACCAACATCGGATTGTTTATGCCGAAGGATCACCAACAGAGAGTCTGTTCACTGGCTCCGAAGCCCTTAAGACACTTTCTCCGGCAGCACAAAAAGAAATTCTAAGCATTTTTCCTGAATGCGCGGATCTAGATTTTGTCGCAGCATCTGCTTGCTATATCCCGAACGGTAAGCTTCAAAACAAGCTTATCGAACGGCATTTAAAGAATAGCCAACCTTGCCAAGAACTGCATCCACATTCCCGTCCAAGCTGAACAACATAACGTCCGTTACACGACGTTCACTTTTTGCTCCAAACTCAAAAATCAACACAGGGTTGTGTAACTTTAACCCTGCCCTAACCTACCATAGCGCCAAATTTCGTCTCCAGATACGCCAGCAATGGTCCCTCAGTAGGATCAACGCCAGAGCACGCATGGGCAATCGTTGCGCGCGGTTCGCGCAGACCGCCATGGCGTTGCAGGGCTTCATTCAGCCACTCGGTTGCAGATGTGGGATCACCCAAGGCCAGATCATCATCCAGATTAGGCAATTCCGCGCGCATCGCGTCGTTCAAGCAGCCCGCATAGACATTGCCAAGGCTGTAGGTTGCGAAGTAGCCGAAAAGGCCAACGGACCAATGCACATCCTGAAGCAAACCGTTGGACGGCTTATCCACCTCAAAGCCGAAATCAGCCTTGAAGCGATCGTTCCAAGCGGCTTCCAGATCGTCCACAGCCAGATCGCCGGAAATCAGCGCCTGTTCCAGATCGAAACGCAGCAGAACATGCAGGTTATACTGTACCTCGTCGGCTTCCGTGCGGATGAACCCTTGGCGCAGTTTGTTCACGGTGCGGTAGAATGTGTCCTCGTCCGCCACGCCGAAATCGCCAAACGTGTCGCGCATTTGACCGTAGAGCCAACCGCAGAACGCGCGCGAGCGGCCAAGCTGGTTTTCATAAATCCGGCTTTGGCTTTCATGGACACCCATCGAGACGCCACCGCCTAACGGGGTGAGCAGATAGTCGTTGCTGATCCCCTGTTCATAACACGCATGGCCGACCTCATGGATCGTGGAATACAAACAATTGAACGGATCGCGTAGGCTGGTCCGTGTGGTAATGCGCACATCAAGGCCGGAACCGGATGAGAACGGATGCACCGCCTTGTCCACGCGGCCATGGCTCATGTCATAGCCGAACGCTTTGGCAAGCTTGCGCGTCAGCTTCATCTGCTTGCCTTCGTCGAAATCGAAATCAAGATCGGCAGGTTGTTCGGACGCCATCACCTGATCGCGTAGTTTCGTAAGGCGTGGGCGCAAAGCGGCAAACATCGCACTCAGGCTATCAGCGCTAGCACCCGGTTCGTAATCTTGCAGCATCGCATCATAGACGTTGCCGCCTGCGGCAAGCGCTTGTCCCTCTTCACGTTTCAGCGCGACGACTTCTTTCAAGGTTGGCAAAAAGGCCGCGACATCTTCGTCAGCGCGCGCTTGAGCCCAGATGCCTTGGCTCGCGGAGGTGAGTTTCGCCAAACGCTGCGCAAGGTCTGCGGGCACTTTGGAGGCCCGTTCATATGACTTGGTGATCAAACGCAGCTGCGCTTTGCCCACCTCATCAGGCGCATGCGCCTCGGACAACCAATCACCAATGCGCGGATCGGTGCGGCGCGCGTGCAAGACACCTTCTAATGCAGCCATCTCTTCAGAGCGTTGTAGTGCTGCTCCGCGCGGCATCATCGTTTCTTGATCCCAGCCCAAGCGGCCCATGACCTGGCCCAACGCTTCGGTCTCTTTTTGAAAGGCCATTAAATCATCATATGCACTCATTATGTTGCTCCTCGCAGTGTGTCAGGCGTCGGAAAGCCCGCATAGAAACGCGCGCGCAGGATCAACACCCAAAGCGCAACCGCGCCTAGCTGGTGAATAATCGCGATCTCAAGGGGCGCACCGTAAAGCACTGTCACGATTCCAAGCAGCATCTGGAGTGTCATAATACCCAAAACAACCGTAAAGGCCCCGCGCGTGCCAGAATTGGGCGAGCGTCGCGCAATACGCCACAGGGCGATACCAAAGATGAAGAGGATGTAGCCTGCAATGCGGTGCATGAACTGCACCAGACCTGCGTTTTCAAAGAAATTGCGCCAGATTGGTTCCAGATCGAATGGATATGGCGGGATAAAGCCACCAGCCATCAAAGGCCAATCCGTATAGGTGCGCCCCGCATCAATGCCCGCGACCAAAGCGCCAAGCAGGATCTGGAGGAAAGCAAGCGCCGTAAGCCATGTGGCGAGCGTGTAAAGCCGCGTTTCACGGTGGCGACGGCATTGCATCAACTGGCGTTCTTCGCACTTCAGCTCGAATACAAACCACGCGATGAACCCTAGGATCACAAAGGCCAGTCCAAGGTGTGTTGCAAGGCGGTAGGATGCCACGTCCAGCATCGTTCCCGTCAGGCCAGAAGACACCATCCACCAGCCAACGGCCCCTTGGATACCACCCAAGACACCGATCCCGAACAAACGTCCTGTCCACCCGGTTGGGATGTTGCGCGTCAGCAGGAATCCAAAGAACCCCAACGCCCACACAAGGCCAATCACGCGACCAAGCTGGCGATGTCCCCATTCCCACCAGTAAATGAACTGGAACTCGGACATCGACATGCCTTGGTTTTGTAATTTGTATTCCGGGATTTCACGGTATTTGTCGAATTCACTTTGCCACGCCGCTTGCGACATCGGCGGCAGGGCCCCTGTGACAGGTTTCCATTCGGTGATCGCCAATCCGCTATCCGTAAGACGGGTCAAGCCACCGATCAGGATCATCAAGGCTACCAGTGCAAACAGCGTGATCAACCAAAGGCGAATGCCCTTGCGTGCGCCGCGTTTGCCCGCATCAATCACACCCGTCACGGGCGTCGCTTTTTCAATGATTTCAACGTCTTCGAAAATACTACGTTTCCTGCTCATGACCTGCCTCTGCATTGAGAGATTTTCATACAAATTTTCAGACAGATGGTAGGCCCCAAGCCACGCCCCTTCAAGGGCGGTTAGGATTTGTTTTTCCAACGCACCATTTGTCGCAGCACACCGTGCAGCATTTGCACATCGGCTTTGGTCAAAGGCATACGTGACCACATGTTGCGCAGATTGACCTGCATGCTTTCCACTTTCTCTGGCGGATAGAAAAACCCTGCGTCTTCAAGGCGTTCCTCATAATGCTTTGCAAGCGCTTCGGTTTCGCCCTGTGTCGCCCAAACGGTCTTGGCCATTTCGGTGCGCTCATGCTCGAACTCGCCTACTTGGCGCTGCCATTCATAGCCAATCAGCAACACACATTGCGCGAGGTTTAGCGAGCCAAATTCTGGGTTCACAGGCACGTTGATCACCGCATTCGCACGCGCAATGTCGTCGTTTTCCATCCCTGCCCGTTCCGGGCCGAACAGCACCGCGATCTTTTCGCCTTGCGCGGTCTTCTCAGCGGCCAGTTTCATCGCACCTTCAGGTGAAAAAGCAGGCTTCGTAAGTCCGCGTTGACGTGCCGTCGTGGCAAACACATAAGAGCAATCTTCAAGCGCATCTGCTGTTGTTTCAAAAAGCTGTGCTTCATCAAGCAGACGCCCTGCGCCGCTGGCCATCGCATCTGCTTTGGAGTTGGGCCAGCCATCACGAGGGGCCACCAAACGCATCCGATCAAGTGAGAAATTCCACATCGCGCGTGCAGCCGCACCAATGTTTTCGCCCATCTGTGGACGTACAAGAACAAAGCTGGGTTGAGGGTGCTCTGATGGCATAGTTGGGCTCCTGTGACAGCTTGGCTGGTCATATGCGCAGCGATCAGATGTTTCAAGGTTTTGAAGCGACGGGTGCGAGAGGGCCAGCCCTCTCGCGCTCTCCCGGGATATTTTTGGAGAGAGGAATGGAAAGACAAGCTCTATCGAGCGACGTAGCCAAAGCCAGAGAAGCACGATATAGGAGGCAAAACAGCAAATGAATGAGCACATCCCATGTCCGAAATCGAGCAACCGCAGCTATATTTGATCACCCCACCCGAGTTTGACCTGGATGTCTTCCCTGCCCTTTTGGCTCAGGTTCTGGAGAGCACGGATATTGCTTGCGTACGTCTGGCCCTTTCGACACAGGATGAAGACAAAATTTGCCGTGCGGCTGATGCCTTAAGCGGTGTCACCCAAGCACGCGATGTGGCGCTGGTGATTGATGAACATATTCTACTGGTTGAAAAACTTGGCCTTGATGGTGTCCATCTTGGTGACGGTGCGCGCCGCGTTGCGAAAACACGCAAGATGTTGGGTGATGACGCGATTGTTGGCGCGTTTTGCGGAACCTCGCGTCACGACGGGATGAGCGCGGGAGAAGCCGGTGCAGATTACGTCAGCTTTGGCCCAATTGGCGAAGGCGCTTTAGGGGATGGTGAACGTGCCAGCGCGGATCTATTTCAGTGGTGGTCCGATGTGATCGAAGTGCCAATCGTGGCCGAAGGCGCGCTTGACAAAGATGCTTTGCAAACCTTCGCACCCATGACCGATTTCTTTGCTTTGGGCGAAGAAGTCTGGGGCGACGCCGCACCAATCGCAAAGCTAGAGCATATTCAAAAGCTTATCGCGCAATAACTCAGATATCTTCGACCTTCATGGCGCGCGCAGCAGCAAGGCCAAGTGCATAGCTGATATCAGAATACATATTGTCAAACCCTTCAAACAGGGCTGAGTTCATCGCGGCCCCTTCATGGGTTTTGCTAAGCGCTGTGTAGGCTTCAAGCTGGCCCGGCTCGAGCGGCAGATAGGCCATGATCAAAAAGCCGTAGAGCCAATCGCGGGTCTCGGCACGGGTTTCATCCTCTTGCTGCCAGACTTCAGCCAGAATTTGATCTTCGGTCAGCTCAAAGGCACCACCATCCACCAAGCCGCGATAAAACTGCATGTTGGAATTCAGCGCACCCACTAAATTGGCCTCCAGAAGATCGCCAGCTTTCACAAATTCATCCACCAAGATGAATGCATCATCACCTGCGCGCTCAAATGCGCGCGCTTGTTCCTTGGCTTCTTCTTCGATAGCGCTGTCCATCATGGCTTCACGGGCGGACAGTTCCAGATTGACGATCGTCGCCCCTTCCGGCGTGTCGAAAAATACTTCCAAGGGCGTTATATCGACACCCTCTAACGCATTGGCAAACCCGCGGCGCACAGAGGTTTTCATCGCCTCCGCATCGTAAATGCGCGCGACCATCGCCCCCCAGCTATCGGTGTAACCGCCAGGCAGCATTTCATCGCCCAGCTCAACCGCGTAGGTTTCACCTTCTTGGCGCATAAGATCGATCATCCGCTCCATGCCCAGCGTGGTCAGTAAACGATCTGTGGCTTCACTGGCCAAAGACGCGACAGGAAGCAAAACAATGAACAGGCTCGCAAGAGCAATGCGTAAACGAGTCATGAGTACCTTTCGGGAACGAAAACGTGTCGCGCAACCCTACTGGGGCTGGTCCGCCTTGCCAATGCGATCCGCAACAAGGCTACGTGATCTAACAGTGATTTTAAACACAATCGCGTAAAAACCAGTTGCACGAACAAGACTGGAAGACTATCGCCTGCTCAGCCATACCAGCGGAGCGATGCCGGAGTGGTCGAACGGGACGGTTTCGAAAACCGTTGAGCCTTCACGGGTTCCCAGGGTTCGAATCCCTGTCGCTCCGCCAATGCGGCTTTTCAAATCTTTTTAACCTTCATCGACCACGCCATTTGTCAGCGTGCCGATCCCACTGATTTCTACCTCAACCGTATCGCCATGTTTCATAAACAAGCGCGGTTTACGATAAAGCCCAACGCCGGATGGTGTTCCGGTGGCGATGATATCGCCCGGCAACAGTTCTGTGACGGTCGATATATAGGCGATCAGTTCGGGGATTTTGAACGCCAGATCACTGACTGGAGAGCTTTGAACCGTTTCGCCGTTCAAGCGTGTTTCAAGCATCAGCGCATTGGGATCAGGCAATTCATCAGCCGTTACAATCCAAGGACCGACAGAGCCCGAGCCAACGAAATTTTTTCCGGGCCAGAACTGGGTTGTATGACCTTGATAATCACGGATTGAACCATCGTTAAGGCATGTATACCCCGCCACATAGCCCATCGCATCTGCTTCGCTGACATGTCTCGCGCGGTTTCCAATTACGACGGCCAATTCGCCTTCATAATCATGCATGTAAGAAGCGCGCGGACGGATGATGTTTTCACCTTGCGCCACCAGTGACGACGGATAGCGCGTGAAGATAGAGGGCTTTTTCGGCTTGTCCATGCCTGTTTCATCAAGGTGCGCCTGGTAGTTCAAACCAATGCAAATGATCTTGTCGGGATTGGGGATCGGTGACGTAAGCGTGACATCTGTTTGCTCAAAGATAGCGCCGTCATCCGCGGCCAGCGCGTCCATTTCCCCCGCTGTCAAAAGGGATCGCACATCAGGATATTGAGCGCGCAAAGCATTGCTGCACTCTTTGATCTTGTCATCGTGCAAGGTGCCATAAGACGCAGTGCCGTCAGCACGAATAAAAGACAAAAGTCGCATGAATATATTCCTTTAACACCAATCCTGCGCGGATAGTTTAAGGAATCCCATCATCCAAGAAAAGCACCAGACAGGCAATGGAGCGCTTTTGATCGAAAGCCTTTACTGAACGATAACCGGTGCTGTCGATCCTGTTTCGCCGTCGTCAAACGCGCTTCCTGTGATGAATGCATCTTCTTCGCTCGTACCTTGCGACACGCCAATATCAGAGAGCAAAATACGAAGGATTTCGCTGAGTTCGGTGGCTTCGTCATTCATCAACCGTGGTGTCAGGAAGTCTACGATATAAGACGCATCCAAAGGCGAGTTTTGCACACCATTCACTAACATGCTGCGCAAACGTATGTTGGCAAGCAAATTAGTGGTCGTTAGATCAGGCACATCCGTCAGGACGAAATCAAGATCGCCAGTCACGCCTGCCGCTACAGCCAATATCTGGATATCTGCATCAAGTTTAAGGCCTGAAAAATTGCGCTCTGCGTAAAGGTCAGTAGACTTGACCCGAAAGTAAGCTGCGCCCTTGATGTTGGTTTGCGAGACTTTCAGCTCAATCCCGGAGGTTTTCACATCACCCGTGATGAAGCGGCTATCAAACATGTGGATTTTTCCCGTCGTTTGAATGTCCAATCCGACGACTGCCGCATGGGAGTTTTGCACCCCGGTCGCACTGATGGATAGTCCATCCGCAGGTGTCACGTCCATAAGGTGCGCAGTGATGCGCGGCCCAGAAAGCATCACCCGATCACGCACAGTAACGCCGCTAAGGGACTGTGCGCCTTCAGAAGCCATCTTCAGGTTTGTAACTTTTGCAGTTTGCAGGGTTAGACGGGAGTTTGAAGATAACACCAAGTCCGGTGTTGTCACCATCTCTGCGTTTAAAGTACCGCCGGCTTGCGCAGTTAGTGCTGTGCTGGATGTCACGGCTTTAACCGTCATCGCGCCGCCACTGGTAAAGTCACCGCGGGTCATCTTCGCTGAACGGAGTGACATAGAAGTGCTCGATTGCGCAGTTATGCCAGCGCGCGATACGATCGTTTCAAGCACCAAAGCACCACCGCTGACCAAGTCACCACGCGCTATGCTTGCGCCTTGCACTGATAGATCACCGCCTGTCTCTGCGCTAAGCAAAAGACTTGTTATATCGCTCAGCTTAGCGCTTTGCGTCGCTTTTAGTGTCAGATCAGCGCTTGCCAAGGTCCGCGCTGTAACAGTCGCGCCGCTTAGGGTCATGCCCGCGCGCGAGGTTACTGATTTCGCCGTCAGATTACCGCCTGCCTTGGCTGCTAGATCAGCGGTTGAGGTGACTGCCTCAAGCGTCATTGCGCCAGTGCTGGTCAATGCAGCGCGGGTGACGGTCGCGTTCTGCAGCGAAAGATCACCACCCGCTTGCACGTTAAGCACGCCGCTGGTGATGTCACTCAAAGTCGCGTTTTGGCTTGCAGTTACCGCAAGCGTTGCACTTTTCAACGCCTGCGCCGTGACAACTGCTGCGCGTAAACTCATCGCCCCCGCTGAGGTCACAGTGTTGGCAGACAAATCTGTATCAGAGTGCGCTGACAACTCCCCGTTGCTTGTCACTGTGTTCAGCGTCATCGCAGCCGTGCTGGACAATACCGCATTTTGGAATGCGGTGTTTTGCGCCGTTAATGAGCCATTTGTAGAGAGATTCAAAAGACTACCGCCAGGCTGATTGACGTTGGCTAATGTTAAATCCCCGGTATTGGCGAAATAGGCGTTCCATGGCTGCAGTGTTATGATCCCGCTGGCGTCAGTAATCGACAGGTTTGCCACGTGAGATGTCAGAACAATCGCGGCACTGCCCCAATCTTTCGCGCCTTTCACATTAAGTGTCGCCGCGGTGAAATCGGTTCCAGTGCTTGAGGCATTCAATACGCGCCCTGCTGTGTCGATGTCGAGTACAGAATTGTTTCCTGCGTTGATCGTATTCGCCCCTATCAAAGTGAGGTCCGCGGCACCTCGTACTTGCAAGGAAGTATCAGCCGCACTTTGCAAGCTTTGAAGACGAACCGCTTGCTCTGAAATCACGTGGACACCGCCTGCCCGTGCAAGCAAATTGACTGTCCCGTTGGCTGGATCCTTCTGCTCAAACGTCAGCGCATAGTTGGCATCACCGATCATTGAACCACTTAAGCTGATAGATCCGGCAGCCACACGTACAACCGAAGTTGTGAAGAAATCAGTGATCGCGCCCGTCGCGTCCAGATCAAGTTGATCGGCCGCAAAAGCCGAGCTGATTGCAACATCACCCTGTGCGGCAACATAAGCGCTTTTGTCTGATGCTATCCTTAGAAAGCCACCTGCTGACGTGGCAAGTGAGACCGCTTTGGACGTTGTTCCGATTGTGCCCAAACCGCTTTCAAGCGAGATATTGCGGCTTTGAATCGTCGCGGATGGGCCGGTGCCGGCGTCCAGCACATCGCCTTTCAGCTTGAGCACCACATTATCAGGTGCTGTCACACGCGCGATCTGAGCGCCTTTTTGCGATGCCATAAAGATGCTACCGGTTTGGGATGTGGCATCAAGAACACCGACTGATGCACCGCCAACAAACTGAGTGAATTCAAAATTCACATCATCTTGTTGCCTGATCGTAACGTTTCCTGTGGCATCAATTGTCAAATCACCCGGTAAAACACCTGAAAGTGCGACAACATCCTGCGACGTAAGCGGCGTGTTTGCGGAAATAATGTAAGGGGCTGCGCTTGCGCCAATACCGGACTGCGCCGCCAGTGTAATGTCGCCAAAGGCTTTTACGTTTGGTTCTTCGTCAAGGGCGTTGGTGCTGCCTGTTTGGGCAAACACACCTACAGAAATGTTCTGGGTCAGCTGATCAACCGTCCAGCCAAGATCGCCCAGAATGTCGATTTCTTCTTGCTGGGTCAGCGTATAGCGATAGGCTGGATCTTCAGCGGTCGCGATGTCATCATTCCAATCTGCATACAAGTTCTCATACTTGGTCTCAAACGCCGCAATACGCGCTAGGGCAGCATCGCTATCGGGATCGTCATCTCCAATCAACGCAGCGCGCGTCGTTGCATCAAGGACGAAAGTGGCAGAGTTAGAACTGCCACGTTGTTGCCAGTAGACACGGTAAGCGTGGGTGCCACGTTCTTCGACGGCTCTTCGCTGGGCCGCTTGGCGTAGAATAATTTTTGCGTTGTCGGTCAGGCCAAGATTGGCACCCCACAGTGCCAATAGCTCTGCTTCTGTCTTAAGATCACGCGATTCAACTGAATTGCTATCCGTAATTTGACCACCAAGGGCACGGATGTCGATCTGACCACCCAAGGCTTGCACTGAATCGAGACTTAGATCACCCGAGATTTCTTGCGCAAAGATATCGCCCTGTGCATTTGCTGAAAAAGCACCGCCGTTGGTATCAATTGTGATTGCTTGAAGGTCACTTCCAAGTCCGCTCTGATCCGAAATCAGATTGATCGAGCTGCCGGAAATAGCAATTCCAGGATTCTCTTGAATGATCGTCCCTGCCGCACGCAATTTAATTGCACCAAAGTCTGCACCGCGCTGTGTGGTGGTTGCTGTCTTCAGACGTAAATCGCCCACCGTTTCGCGAATCGAGATTGTGTTGCCTGCCTGCGCATCAACAGTTGACCCAGCCGCCAACTTAACATTAATTGCACGGTCCAATGTTCCGATCGAACCATTTACAGCGCTCAGAACAAGGTTTTTGGTGCTGATAACCGAGGTGTCTGCCGCCGAAATGATCGACCCAGCCGTCGAGGTGATCGAGGTATTGGTTGCGATGTTCTTGAACGGTTGGTTCAGGATCAAATTACCAGCAACCGTGATAGAGGCATCTTGCTCTGATCCGCCAGAGAAACGGATCTTGATGCCTTTGTCCGCTTTGATGCGGTGCTCATGTGTAAGAGTCTCTTGGTAGAGATACGCCTGTTCGTGCACTATGAGGTGGTTGTGGTGCTGGGACGAGTCGTATTCCACAAAAGTTCCCGTACCAAAATCAAACCGTTTAGATCGCCACGTCGTGTTTTTCTTCAGCTCATTATAAAATGCGCTTTTGGTGCTGTTGGACCCTGTTCCATGGTTATCCAAAAAATTATCATGCGGATCAGGCGCGATATCTGTTTCGCCTATCCAATTTGAGGGAATTTGATTTGCAAAGCTATTCAAAGATCCATTCGAAAGCGGCGTTGGATTAACCAAATCAGGTTGCCCCGCATAGTTCGTAAACGTATAGCCAACATTGATATCGGGAAGATCTATCTGTCGATTGCTTAGCGTGAAACGATAGTTGTAATCGTTGTTGTTCAGTTGCGTATCGACCGGCAAATACCCATTCGTGATGGGTTCTTTAAAACTGAAACGTGTCTGTGTCGTGCCCGGAATGACACCCACGAAATACTCATGATAAAGTTGCGTATGCGAACCAGGCGCGAACGGAATGCGCAAGATCTCGGTCGCTCCGTAGTTTTCACGAAGTGCCCAATCACCATGAACCAGACGTCCCGTATAACGGGCCATTCTGACAAGTTGGGTCTGCTGGGTCACCATAATGAAATCACGGCCAGCTTTGGTCGCGTAGGTTTTTTCGCTTACGGAACTAGTACTTATCAGACGGTTCGGTTTGATCTGGTCAATGACACCTGTATTCGGGTCATCAAAATAGGCCACCGTGTTGTCGGCATTGCGGTTGGAATAAATGTTCAACGTACCTTGCGCGCTGACATAATCCGTTGTTTCAAAATACTCTTTGCCGTCATCTGGATTGGTGAATTTCTTCGCGTGATCCACGATCCGCACCAAGCCTGCTTGGCTAAGCCCGTCGCCCAAATCAACAGCATTCAACACAAGATCATGGGTCAGATCAGAATTGATGTTCAAAGACCCCAAGCCATCAACCGCCTCAATCACACCACCGCCGGTCGAAATGACGTTGGCCGTAATGTAAACCGCACCACCGCGCAGAATGATCGGAGCCAGCTCTAGTTTGCCCGTGTCATGGTTGAAGTAAACGTCAACATTCGTGCTAACTGGCATTGCCGTCGTGTAATAGACATCCTGCTTAAGCTCGTTCGCGCCGCTGGCCTTGTAGGCAATACGTGTGCGCCCTGAACGGTTGCTACTTTCTAACGAATTCACAACGCCCTGTAAGCCGGTCGGAAGATCAACCATATAGCGGCCAACACCGGCACGGATCACACCGCTGATATTAACGTATTGCGCAACAAGATTGACGCTTTTGCCCGCTTCAAAATTTACCGCATTGATGCTGGGCGTTGGAAGTGTGGCAAGGCTGCTCGTCGTCGTATAGTGGCTGTCATTCACGCCACCGGACAGGCTGCCATAATAGCTTTGAACACCAAACTGTTCGCGGCCTTCCAAATATTTCAGGTAAGGTACAATATACCCAGCCTCATTATAACGCGCGGCCGGACTAGGTCCGATATGACGGACACCTGGATCTGGTGTGACGGATTCAATTGACCCTTTTGGTGCTTTTACGGACAAGACAAGTGCTTCGAAACCAGAACCCGCGTAGATTGACCCTTCTGTTGTCAGCAAGTCTACAGTTCCAGTAAGCGCTGTCGCGGCACCAGCCAGTTCAATATCACCAAGTGAAACCAGACTTCCCGAAGACGACGAATTAATGACAACAATAGCATTATCTGTTCCGGTCCAATCGCTGGCCTCTGTCACGTTCTCAGCATAGGCCACCGAAACGCCAAACTCAGACAGGCCTGCCCCGAGCAAACGTTCGTTAAAGGTGACGCGCCCGCCCTCAACATCTGTAATTTCCAAGCCGTCTAACTGCACCGTTCCACCGGACGCGACATTGATACGGATATCCGCTTCATCCGCTGCGAACAGGCTACCTGTGCCAGAGAATGTATCGGCTTCAACCCGAACCGAGCCTTCGGAGGCGCGCAAGTAATTCACTTTGATCCGCGTCAGATGGCGCCCTTCCGCATCTGCAGCCGCGCTTTCGCCACCTAGCTCGGTGATACGGTTGTTATAGCTTGCTATTGTAGCGGTGTATTGCGACGTCGCTTCTGCCGTGAGCGGCGTAACAGGCGGCGTGGCGGGTGTGAGCAAAGCTTGCACCGCATCGCGACGATCTACCAGCGCCTGGATTTCATCGAAATCTGTATCAACTTCGTAAAAACTCGCATCGGGCGCGTAGGCTTGGCTTTCAAAACCGGACCCGTCAGGCAGCAAGAACGATGTGTTGTCTAGCACATCATCAGCCCTGAAATTCAAGACTCGGCGATGATAGGCACCAGAGCGTACGTTGGCGTTCACTACGATTTCTGCAGATTTATTATCAATTGTTTCTCCGGTTTCCGTATCCAGAACCAGCTCGGCCCCAACCAGACTTGCCGCGCCCGCAATAATTTCACGGTAAAAGTCCTTTGCCAAACCAAAGCCGCTGATCGTGCGTTCCCCGTTTGAAGCCAAAAGCGCTACGTTCTGATAGGCATCCACGATCGCACCAGAGCCAATATCTAGCTTGGACGTTGTCGATGCCGTCGCGACTGCCGTTGGATCGGTCGTGATCGGAATCGCAGTTTTGTTGAACACACGCGCATCAGCTAAAGTAGAAATGAACTGTCGGCCCTCACCCAAGTAGCCAGATCCCAGTAAGATATCGCTGTAGCTTTCCAACGTCGCATCACCCGTAACTGTGATCAACGCATCAGATGAAAGCGTTGCAAAGGCAGTCGCCGTTGCCGGGCTGGCAAGACCAGACGACACGGTGTTCTGGTTTGCAGAGACCTTGGCGTTAGACCCCGTCGACACGACCAGATCGCCGCGCGCCAGAAGCCTGGCATCGCCAATCGTGATCGAATTATCGTGGATCAGGCCAACCGACGAAATACCAAAAGGCAAGGCAAGCACAGCGGCCACATCAATATCTGTGAGATCGCGAAGATCAAACAGTCCAATGTTCGAAATGCTGAACGGATCAGCCAAATCAGGATCACCGACCTGTGTCAGGCTTACGCCACCATCCAGCACGATGTTTGTGTTATAGATTGCGCTTGCAATCGAGCTGACTGCTGCGCCTGTGATGCCACCTCCAGCCTCGGACAGCACCGTTGATGGACGATCCAATCCGTTCATCGTTGAAAGGCTCCAGGCATTCGCAGTACCTGTCACACCAATGCCAATCTTCAAATCAACATTAGACGCATAGTTGCCCTGCCCTTTGGCCTTGGAAAGACCGACAAGAGAGGCAGAGGTGTTATCCACCGTTGAAGAGACGGTCGCGTTCTGCCACGCATTCGCATTCACCCGTGCAAACAAACGTGTGTCATCGGGATTATCCAGATCACCCGCTTCCAAGGTCACACCGCGACTGGCGACACCACCATTTCCGATCTCGGTCAATGTGGTCGCGTTTAGGGTACTCTGGGCTTGAGTGAAATCACCCGCAACTATGCCACCCGCACCAGAGTCAACACGCACGGTCTGTGTTTGAGTATTAACCGATTGAAGCGTGACCGTACCGTTAGACTTGATAAAGCCGCTCTGAACTTTCATCTCAACGGTGGCGAAGCGTCCGTTCAGCTGACCAACATATGCTTCGACAACACCAATCGCGAGGGCCGCGCCGGTTCTTCCGCTAGCTGTTGCCGTAGACGCAGCATCTTCGGAGCGTGATCTGATGCTTACGAAATCTGTACCCTGAATATTGGTTGTAACAGGTGCCGGGGTTTGACGGTCGCTGATCACAGTTGTGACGGAATACCCAAGGGCTGCGTTAGAGAACGTACCACTTCCTGCCGCAACACCGGCATAACTCTTGCTGTCGGACGATGCGCTGGAATTGGTGCCTTTACTTGCGTTCAACTCACTCAGGATCAAGACCGAACCACCCAATAACGCAGTGCCCGTCAATCGGGTTTCGATGACCGCATCATTGGTTGAATCTGCAAGCGAAACGACTGCGGCAATGGCCCCTGCGACACCCAAGCCATGCGCTGTCGCATCCGCGCGCGAGGTCGAGACGTTGTTCAAAACGATGTCACCCGGGGTCAGCATTTGAACCATTTTCAAAATCAAACGTGTGGTGCCGCGCGACACTGCATCTGCATCTGCCCCAGCGCCGGCCAAACCAAGTGACGCTTCGATGGTTTTCGCATCAGCAAGTGCTAACGTATCGTCGCGCACATCAACTGTTATGTTGCCCGCGATGATATTTGCTGAACGATCCGCATCTACTTCACCGATAGTAATTTCAGCAAGGCCGGTGTTATTAGATTTTGCAATCGTGAAGCCGATCGCACCCAGAACGGCGATGCTTGCCTTGGATACTTGCGAGTGCGCCTCATCATTTCGCGTAGCACTTAGTGCGACCTGCGCAGATGAACTATTGGTGCTTAGCTGTGCCCCCTGCAAGATATTGATACGCGCGTTTGAGCTAAGCGTGACAACCGAAACCCCTGCCCCAAGCGAGCCACCGGTCGCTACGGAAATCGCGCGTACATTGCTGTCAATTGCAGGTGTTCCAGCTGCGCGGCTTCCAGTTCTCGCAGAAAGCGCCATCGACCCTGTGTTTGTGCTTACAATAGCATCGCGCCCGATGTTTATTGTCGCTTGTGTGCCAAGATCCGCCAATCCAATGCTGGCAGAAACGCTGCCACCACCGGCGGCCAGCAGACCGACATCTTGATCAATATCATGGATCGCCTCGGCACTGATATTAAGCGTCGATCCCGCATACAGCTGCGCAGATTGGCCGATGCTGACACCTGTGCCAACAACCGCTGCGGCGGGTGCTAGACCTGCAAAATCATTGCCAACAGAAGCCGAATTCTGAGCGGTCTGTGCATCACTGGCTTCTGCCGTGGCGCCAGTGTCGTCCAAGGCGTCGCGCATTGTTTCGGCAAATGCATCATCGTCACTGCCAGCACTGTCCGAAAGACGCTGTTCACCTAAAATAAAATCTGTACGTTCACGGTCCGCACCACTGCCACCACGGGGATCAATCACTTGTGCTTGTAGATTGATCATCGAAATCGCGCTAGAGATCGAGGCGACTGTTATCGTGGCCACGCCGACCTGGCTTGAAATCGTGCGATCTGTAAGCGCATTAAGCGCCAATGCGTATGTCGCCTGGATCGTAGCGCCTGCGCCAATCTGAACCGCTGATCCGCCGCGCTGTGACATATAGTGCAACGCACCACCAACAGCACCACCGCCAGCAAAACCGGTTCCGGCCAATGCGGAAACATCCGTGTCTTCGCCAGCACTAAGCGTGACGGAATTACCCTGCAAGGATTGCCCCGCGCCAACGTCGACTTGTGATGTGGCCGTGATCAAATCCACAACTGTAGATAAAGCCACGCCACCACCGCCAATGCCGCCGGACACAACAAAAGAGGATAGATCAGTTTTCACATCTGCCGACGCGCTCAAATGCCCGCCTGCGACCAAAGTCGTTGCAAGCGTGACAGTCGGATAAGTAACAATCGGGGCCGCGGGCGTTCCAGATAGCAGTTTGCGTGTCACAGACATATCGCCCAGCGAAACAAGAGCGCGCGTTTTATCGACATTCACTATAGCAGCACCAGCGCCTACACCTAGTCCACCTGCCAGTTGCCCAGAAACATTCAGGCCCACATTATTCGTTTGCGCCGCAATCGTAAGGCTGTTCCCAGTCGAAATATCAGTTCCGCGCAGCAGCACATCCGCAGAGCCGCTGTTTTCTGAGTATCCCACAGAAGCCGCAGCAGCGCCCTGACCAGCCGCAAGACCCGCGATGGTTTGTGTCAGGTCCAAAGAATGTGTGGCTTGCACCAGCGCATTGCGCTTGGCCGAAGCGGTCAGCGCATTCATCTGGATCATCGCACCGCCTG
Organism: Planktotalea sp.; assembly: GCA_965662135.1. GTDB lineage: Bacteria > Pseudomonadota > Alphaproteobacteria > Rhodobacterales > Rhodobacteraceae > Planktotalea. The sequence goes on from CBFIGL010000006.1 coordinate 43,279, forward strand.
AAAACAGGTTGGTTGCGCTGGCAACACCAACCGCGACGCCACCGGAACCCGCAACGTTGATTGACCAGACATCCAGATCATGGGTCACATCAGCACGCACGATCAAGTCTTGATCAGCGTGGGTCGTAATCGCCAAAGCGATCGGATCATATATGTTTAGAAAGCGTGTTAGGCGTTGCGTATCTGCAGGTTCTAGCAAATTCGCATCCGCTATCACTTGGCTGGCCGCGCCGTTGATCTGAAGCACGTCGCCGTCGCCAAGGATCACAGAGGCACGGTCATTCAGCTTGTTCACCGAAACTGCGCCAATCGCTGCAGCCTTGCCACCAAGGAAAACGCCAGCCGTTGCATTGGTGATAGCGGATTCCGACGTCGCATCCAGAACGACACCGCGCGCGGTTGTTCCAAGGCGCGCGCCCAAGTTCATCGTGCTATGACCGTAACCGCGTAAATCAGAGACGCCGATAACTTTGGTATCAACCGTATTACGCATCACTACGACATTGACGTTCACGCCGATACCAGCGGCACCGCCTGCCGCGAAAGTTCCGGTGCCATTCAACAGGCTATCACCGCCACCCATCATCGTACTTGTGACTTTTGCACGGCTCAAAGCGGCTAATGTGCCCCCTGCCAATGCATTGCTGTCATTAAGATAAACGCGAACCTGATTGTTTACTTCGCTGTAAGACGAGCTCCCCGCGATAGCGGCGGTCGCAGATCCCGCGACGGTAATTGCGGTGGTGTTTGCACTGTCATCCAGATCGGATTTCAACAAGATATTATCGCGCGCGAAAATATCAGAAGAGGTTGCCGCCAGTTCAACCACTTGCGAGCTTTTGATCACGCTGATCGACAAGCCCGCCGCCAGATTGCCTGCAACGCTTAGCCCGACGGCACGCGCGATGGACGAATTACGCGACAACGTTTTCATCGCAATATCACCGCGCGATGCGATCTTGCTGGAATTCAGCGTGACTTTAACACCACCAGAACGCAACGTCGTCGCAGAGGCCGCGCCAATGTTGGCGGTGTAGGCAAAACCAAGGCTGCCGGCATAGACGTTTTGATCATCGCTGTTTCGCGTTTCGACTGAAATGCCAGTCGCTGTCAGATCCACAGTATTTGCTGTAATCAAAGTGCTGCCCGTGAATTCACTCAACGCCGCTGTTGCCCCAAACCCGAATTTTCCAAAGCCAACGCTCAGACCAATGGCTATCGCGTCCCGTTCGCTCAAAGCTATAAGAGTGGCGGTGCCTTGCGCGTCGATCTGTGACGCGGATAGCGTGATACCTGTTGCATGGCTCGACAGGATTTGCCCTGTAGATAGGCCGACACTTGCCCCCAACGGCGCAGCGGCGCCAGCCCCCGCAGAAGACACAAGCGTGCGCAAACTGTTGGCACCGATCACCAAGTTACCGGTCAAGGTAATGTCAGCATTCTGGATCTGAACAGAGGTTAAGCCGCTTTCTGCGACACGTGACAAACTACCCGCAGCAGCATTCGACGACACCAAAGGTATTGATGCATTCAAAGCACCAGAGCCCGTGATTGCAACATTCACAGTCTTGCCTAGATCACGCGCCTGCGCATTCAAATCGCGCGCTGTCAGCTCAACACCTGCAATCCGCGCGATGATTTGGCGATCTGCTTCCTGATAGGCCACGGCACCGGCCACGATATTCGCGCTTTGCACCACACCTAAACCGAAGGAAATCGCACCGGCAGCTGCAACGGCCAAGGTCGTGCTTTCAGACAAAAGTTTCGCGTCTTCTGTCAGCGTCACCTTTGCAGACGTATCAATCGCAGTTTCTGCAATGTCTTGGCGGTGTATATTCAGCGCCAGCGATCCGGTCGTTGCGTAATTATTTTGACTTAAAAGCTGCACCATTCCGTTTCGCACCAAAGCGATTGGAACCGCATGGCTACCGCCGCCGCTTGGCAAAACAGGTTCACCCGCTGTCGCATTAGCACTGCCAGCGACTGCAATGGCGAAATCTGCACCTGTGTTACTGGCCTTAAGGTCGATCAAACGCGCAGTGTTTATGAGACCTGAGCCACCCGTTCCTGAGCCATAGACCGCTTGGGTTTTACGGCTAATGTCATTGACCGCAATCATGCCTGTCGCCGCAACAGCACCGACAGTTGCATTCAGCCCCAATGCAGAACTGAAGATATGACTGCGGTCCACCGCATCGATCGTCAACGCATCAAGATTGCTAAATTGTGCGCCATCGCCAAAAGAGGCAATCGTTTCCGCCTCATAGTCGCCAACGATAAATCCTGCGTTGATTGCTGCGACTTCTGCCTTGGCAAAGCCGCCGCCCTTTACGACAGCAAGCTGAAAGAAATCAGTCTCCGCATCGATATCAACATCACCGACGTTTGCTAGGATAACATCACCAACAATCGCATTCGTCTTGGTGATCAAACGTGGCACCGAAACACCGACACCAATCAAAGCACCCGCTGACGCCGCTGACGAGAACGTCGGCCCTGCCCCATCAGCCCCCTTATGAACAAAAACACCGCGTGAGCGCGCATTCACATCCAGCAAAACTGAATTCGTGATGCTCACACCGTCTTCGACAATCGCGTTCGTCGTATCTTTCGTTTCAAACAAAAGGACATTCAAGCCGATGGCAACATCCTGGTCCCCACCTGCCGCCGCAGATTGCACGGATTGCGTGCCGAGACTGGAAGACAAAAAGACGTTCGGATCAAAAATATCCCAAAGAGCTGGCAGCGTAGGTTTAGTAACAGCGCCTGTCGCGAAATTGACCGATCCTGAATTTTGCTTGTCGATTGCTGCATTCGCGCGACCTTGGAAATCAAAGATCTCATCCGTCGTTTGGTAAGCGGTTTCTGCCGTTACACGCACGATGCCCGGCGTGATAATATTCGTGCCCAATCCAATTTTGGCCGTCGTCGCACCCTGCAATTGCCGAATTCCAATCGCAGAGAAAAAGCCAAAGTCTTTGTCGTCAAAACCAGCGCCATCAGCGCCGTGACGTACTTTCATATGCTCAATGAGTTCGCTCAAAGAAGACATTTTAGCCTTGATAACAAGGGTTTGACTGTCACCACCTTCAACAAGACGCGCCATGCGACGAGTGGCATCCACATTAATGGTGCCACGGGTTGTTACGTTTGTCGGACTTGTAAAGGGCTGCGCTGAACCGGAATTGACATAGCTTCCGCCGAGAATTGCAAAGGTATCGTTCTTGGCCGTATTCACATCAATTGCGAAACCCGCAGCAATACGATCTTTGGCGCCCGTACCCGCTGCATCAGGTTTCAACAGACCTTTGATCGTATAGGCCGTGGCCGCCGCCCCAACCGCACTGCCCGTGACAGAGTTATAAGCGTTGGACGGCGTTGTAGAGGACCCAAGCGTTGATTGCGTATCGCGCCTGTCAGCAAAGGTAAGCGTTTCAGCTTTCAGGTTCAGCTGATCAGTCGAGATTGTACCACCAAGGGCGGCTTGGGTCAGCGATGTGTTGTCAGAATAGCTGAACGCAATGACCAGTTCACCCTGATTTGCGCCGACGAAATTTTCTAAGCGATGGTTCTTGCCCGTATAGGCCGCAGCACTGAAATCTTGCGTCGCAATTTCATGGCTTGGACCCGTATCAATGATGGTCTGGTTGTTCAGCGCACCGTTGGTAAAGATCAAACCAAGACCGGGCGAACCTTTGATACCGCTTACTTGCAGTTTGATGTTGGACATCTCGCTGGCTGTGCTGGAAATCACTGTGTTGCCCGTCGATATGCTCGGCACACTGGTGTCTGTTCTGACTGTTGTGTTCTTTACAATCGTATTCGCTGTCGTAGACGTCTCGACATATGCTAGGTTGAACGGCCCGCCGCCCGGATGGATAAAGGCTTCTGTTTCAGCATGCGAGTGGATAAAAATCGCGTCCGTTTCGCGCTTGTAAGCCTGCGCAACTTGCGTACCAAGCGTGATCGCGGGGTTGGTAGATAAACCAAGAACTGTCGTTTCAGGTTGATGGAAAAACGTAATATCACGACGTGCCAAGCCATCTTTCAACAAATACCCGTTATCGGCCATTTCGGTGGGATCAGCTGGTGAAGATGTCGTTGTATCAAGCCAAGTGCCATCCGAATCCACAGTACTATTGGTGATCGATACGATTGCTGTCGCGGCAATGTCTTCAATCTGGACAGGCAGTTTGGCCGCAAAAATATCTGCCGCGCGATCCAAGCCGCTGGTGAGTGCCGTTGAAACGCTCTCAAGTGAGGCACTTATTTCTGTAGATAAGGCTTCTTGGATCGATTGCGCAACCGAAGCTTCTGCCCCTTCAATACGTGACGTCGCAGACGCATCCGCAGTAATCAGAACCGCACCTGCCAAAATTTCCGCGTTATCAATCGTTATTGTAGCCGAAGCTTTTTCGTTAGAGGCTAGAAACAGCCCGTTCACAACAACATCGGATTTCGCAATCAATGTTACGCGACCCGCACTGTCATTTGTAGCACTACGCGCAATCAAGTCCGCACCGCCCGTGACAGAAATTTCAGGGGTAATGACGTCATCTTGACCCAATGATGAGCCAACCACAGCAGTTTCGGTTACCGTATCCAAGGCGAAGGCGCTGATATCACCAGAGATGCCAGCGGTTGTGCTCGTATCGATATTTGACGTGATTGCGATCCGTGTCGCACTTAGTGTGAGGTTACCACCATCGGTCGACAGGCCTTCGTTAATCCGAATGCTCGCGAATTTATCTATTGGCATAGCGACGACGTTGCCGTTAGTACCCATACCGCCGCCCGCTTTCATTTCACCGCCAAGCGACAAAAGCTGACCCGTCGCTGCGATCAAGCCGCCATTAACCGCTCCGCTCGCATCCAGCTTCGCAGAGCCGCGCGTTTTCACAGAAACCGCAAATTCATTTGCGGCATCAAAGCCGGAAAACAGATGTGAGCGGACATTCTTCAGCGTGATTTGACCGCCATTTCCAGCACCCACAGAGCTGGACGCAGTTAATTCCGCGTTCTCTCCGATCACCAAAGCGCCAGTATGTTCAGCCGACGTATCCAAAACACCCATGGCAAGCGTTTGCCCGTGGGTTTCGATCCAGATTTCTCCACCATCCCATTCGCTTGGCGCTGCCGCGGTGGTTTTGCGTGCGCTGACCGAGCCTGTGACACTGGCCGATCCGGCACCAAAGCGCACGACACCACCGCGCACGCTTGCGTGGGTCGCGGATTGTCTTTGGCTCATGTTGATTGCGGTTGGTGCAGCGCCACTGGCATCCTCGCCGCTGACAGAAATAGTTCCCGCCGCCAAAAGATTGCCAGCCGTCCAGACATTAAGCGACCATGCATTGATCTGACTGCCAGCCTCAAAAGTGATGTCACCATCACCAAGGGCCGCCGTGTTGTCGAGAACGGCTTGTAAATTGCTTTTTCCGCCCATCGCGGTGGACATTGTCAAATGATGCGCAAAAATTTCCGCGCCGCCACCAACAATAAAACCTGATGGATTGACCAAATAGGTATTGGCAATACTGCCCGCAGTTTCATGAGAAAGCGTGAGCTGACCATTGATGCTACTGACGCCATTACTGCCGTCGATAAAGTTAACCAAAGCCGAGGCAGCACCCGGTTGAACCAAGCGCAACTTATCCGCAGCAGCCAAATTGAAGGTGCTAAACTCATTGACGCCAACCGTGCCACCGCCTGCTATCGCGACCAAATCATTTGTTGTAAGCTGGCGAACGCCGTCTGAAGCGTCGGCTGCCTTTATTTCAGCCGCCTTCGTTGTATCGACCAGTGTGACCTGCGCATAGGCTGGCGCAATTTGCAGCGTTGCCACAGCAAAACACGACACCCAAACGACGGTTCCACGTACAAAATCGCGCAGGTGTGCTTGGACCGGACCGTTCAATTTGTTGAGTCCAAGCGTCATGATCTATTCCTCTGACGTGCGTAGCGCGTCAATTCCTGCGCCTAGCTCTGCCATGTTGATCCGTGTCACGATGGGGTCTGATTCCGGCCCGGCACGATAGCCGAACAACACATTGCCCGCGGCTTCGATTGCATCTGCTTCGTCTTTGCTCAGCAAAATGGCCGCTTCGCAAATATCGCCAAAACAGCGCTGCCAGGTCATTTCGGTTTGTTCGGCCTCCTCATCGCTTTCCGCCCGAAAAACCGCACCACCGGGAAGATAAGTTCCCATCGGAACCTGCGCTAAAAGGACCGTGCCACCGTCTGCCGCAGGCACGCCAATCATGCGCACCACCAAGTCATTGCTTTCGCGTAGCACTTGTTCTTGCAACAAACGACAAATGTTTCGCGTCACCGTAACTGCATCACAACGAATAGCCCAATCGCCAAAGCGCGTGTTCACAGGAACATCGTCCTGCTGCGCAAAGCTGGCGTTTGCGCTTAAAAGCAACGCGCCCACAGCTCCAAAAGCAATGGGTTTAAAAATGTGTTTCAAAATTCCTGTCACGCCGTTCTCCTAAAACGAAAAAGCCAATGCAACGTAGGCTGCATATTCGCCATCTTTGTCAAATCCAGTAGTCGATTTGAGAGGGACGCCAACCTGAGTGGTAAGCGCAACTCTTTCTACCTGAAAATTCAAACCAATCCCGAGGGAGGTCAGTATATCCTTATCCGCGGCCGGTGTGCCCAAAGCACGAAATTCAGTGACATGTCCTATGTCCCAAAATGCGAAAGGGCTTATTTTGATCTCACCCGTCCCTGCACCGAAACACGGTGCTGGGCATGATACCTTGGCGCGCGCATGAAACCCGCTATCCCCAGAACGCACAAAATGCGGGTAACCAACAACAGAGCCACCCCCACCCAGCGAAATCTGGCGCAACCCGGGAAGATTCTGTTTGGGAGCCAATTGCCCGTTTGCAGACAATTCCAGCGCAAAGCGGTCCCCAAGACGACGTGCGTAACTTAATGAGGCATTCAGCATCTTATACGTGCCGTCAGTATTAGACGCGCCGCCGCTGTCTGCGCGTCCAATTGACAGACCCACATTGCTTTGTAGCGCCGCTTTGGGCCAGTTGCGAAAGCTGCCGATACCGGCGCTCACTTCATTCAGTTTTACAGACGACAGAGGAATGCCCAAAATCGTCGATGAGGATTTTTCTGAATTCAGTTTCAGCGCCCATGTTCTATGACGATCCGCCTTGATCGCAAACGGACCTGACAGCTTCAACTGAAGTTCTTGTCGTTTTGATTGCACATCAAGTACGCGGGTTGGTCCTGCAACGACTTTTCCACGGCTGACTTCAGCGCCTATCGTTGCACGCACCGCTGGGCTAATGGGAAACGACACGTTGCTTGACAGGGTTTGCCCACCTTGGTTCAACGACAACGTCCCTGAAAACCGTTCAAGACTGTCAAAACGATCAAAGCTGGACACACCGATCGCCGTGCTTTCGCCCCCTAGGTTTGGTGCCGCTTGATTGTCTGCAGACACGCTCCAGTTTGTTTCGGACGCAGCCTTTAAAGCGACTGTCGCTTGAGTGGTCTCGGGTGCATTGCCCGGTTCGAAATTGACAACGTAGCGCGCGCCTTGGGCAACCTCGAAAAACTGGGCCGTTTTAGCGAGCGCGTCGTAATCAGGTTTTTCACCAACAGCCAAGGGCAGCTTTTTACGCACAAGTCGCGCTTTGATTTTGGATGTTATGTCAAAAGAAACGCCTTCAAGCCGTGCCTCGATCAACGACAAGTGCAAAACACCGCCAACGGCAACCTCTTGTGGCTCTATCAGAACTTTCGCCGTGACGATGCCGCGCTCTGCGTATTGCGCCTGCACCTGTGACACGAGCCCTTGAACATCTTCGAAGGTGATCGATTTGTTAACGAAAGGGCGTACGATTGTTTGCAGCTCGTTGGTAGTAAGATAGTCGCTATCGTCAAAGCTATAACCGGAGAAAGAGAAGTTTTGCGCAAAGCCCGGGTTCGCGCTGACGAACATGAAAATACATACGCAGACAAAACGTCCAAACCTCAATCGTCCTACTGACTTCACAACACGCCTCTTATTGGATCACAAAAGACCGAAGCACATAGAAAATTCAACAAGTTAAAAAATGTCTTCCTAAAGCCGAATGCAATTGGTCCTGCATATCTTTAGATACATTTTTTCGAAAAAGATATAAAAAAGTTAATGGCGGATCGACAGGGATTCGAACCCTGGAGACGGTCTCCCGCCTACACACTTTCCAGGCGTGCGCCTTCGACCACTCGGCCACCGATCCATTGCGCGGGGTTTAGCGTTAAGCGCTATCAAAGTGCAAGTGCAAATCTGCAAGAAATTAACAAGTCAATCGCGCAGGCGTTTTCGGCCAGAACTCTCTTAACTTTGCGCGGTTGCCAACCGAAAGAATGCAACGGCGAAAAAGACTTCCGCAATGATCGCAAGCAGGATGCCAAGGCCCACACCGCCACGAAAATACTCGACACCGCCAACCACAGCGAGCCCCGCCATCGCAAGGGCAAACGCTTGAAACACTGCCTTTATCGCGGCAGAGCGTTGCAGGTCTCTGGTGCGCCACGCAAGCAACGACAAGCCCGCAAACAACATCGCTGCACGGCGCGTCATAATGGCCCCGCCTGCGTCATTTGCCATATTAAACAGCCAAAAAATCAACCGAGCGCAAACAATAGCGTAAGGCACAAAGCACCTGTAACAAGTGCTGCGAGCGTACATGTTTGATTTTGTGTTGGCCAAGTCATGTCAGTCATCCAGATGCAAATAGACGCGGCGGTTTTGTTTGCCTTTTTTCTCGACTTTCCCCAAACGCACACGCCCGATTTCGGATGTCCGCGCCACATGGGTTCCGCCACAAGGTTGCAGATCGATCTGGCGCTCCTTATCGCCAATGCGCACAAGCCGGACGCGCCCACTGCCCATCGGGGGTTGGACGGACATGGTTTTCACAATGCTCGGGTTCGCTCGTAATTCTTCATCTGCGATCCAGCCTTCCGAAATGACATAATCCAATTCGATCAAAGCATTCAAAGACGCTTCCAATGCGTCTTTGTCATCAAGCGCATCGGGCATATCAAAATCAAGACGGCCTTTGCCCACGGAAATAGAGCCCCCAGATACGGGCAAAGGGATGACAACAGACAACAAATGCAATGCCGTGTGTACGCGCATATGTGAATGGCGTCGTTCCCAATCCAGCGATTGCACAACCTTCGTGCCGATTAGTGGCAGCGGTGCAGGTTCCGCAGGAACCAAAGCAAACTCGCTATCCTCGCGCCCTTTGACCTTAACGCAGGTCGCAATGGGCAGGCTTTGCCCTTGCCAGCTTAACGTACCACTGTCACCGGGTTGACCACCGCCCGTTGCGTAGAAAATTGACTGATCCAAAACAACGCCGCCTTCGGGTGTATGATCCACAACAACCGCCTCAGCATCACGCATGTAGGCATCATCCAAGAACAGTGCTTTGGTCATTTATCGTCTGCCCCGCTGGCCAACGGTGTACTTTGGGTCTCGATTTCAGTCGATTGGGTGGTCGGTGTCAACGCCTCAGGATTGCGAATCCAGATGTCGCGCTGCGCAAACGGGATCTCAATCCCCTCTTCCATAAAGCGGCGCGCAATTTCGTGGTTCATATCCGACTTCACGCTAAGCACGAAATTCACATCCCGCAAGATCGCGCGAATTTCAAAATCTAGCGAGTCTGCGCCGAAACCCTGAAATACAATAGTGGGCGCAGGATTGAGAAGAACCATCTCATGTTCCCGCGCAATGCTTAGCAAAATTCTTTCGACCTTGCGTGTATCATTGCCGTACGCCACGCCGACGGGCACGATGACACGGCCTACGGTTTTGCCGCGCGTCCAGTTGGTCACCATGCCAGACACAAGGTCCGCGTTAGGCACAATCACGTCCGTTCGATCAAACGTTTCAATTCGGGTTGAGCGCACGGAAATTCCGCGTACATAGCCCATTTTTCCACCAACCTCGATCCAGTCGCCTTCGGCTATAGGTCGTTCAATCAACAAGATGATACCTGACACGAAGTTAGAAACGATGTTTTGCAGACCAAAACCGATGCCCACAGACAGTGCACCAGCCACCAAAGCGATGTTACTCAGATCAATGCCTGCTTGGCTGATTGAAATCACAGCTGCCAGAAAGATACCTATGTACCCGATCCCAGAGACAATTGCGTTGCGCCCCCCCGTATCCAATTTGGTGCGCGGCAAGATAGACGTGCGCATCGCCCCTTGGAGAAGGCGGGTCGCCATGTAACCGACGCTAAAGATAACGGCAAAGGTTATGAAATCCGCCGGTGATATCCGGCTGTCACCAATAGAGAACCCTTCTTGAAAACGGGTCCAGACTTCCGTGATATCCGCAGGGCGCGCGCCCCAAATCAGCGCCATAACAGGAAGGGCGACCACCACCAAAACAAACCCCAAAAGGACCGAAAGCAAAGATTCTTCATCATTTTTCTCTTTGCGCATCACCAAAGCATACAAGTCACTGACGAATGCCTGCAAAACCAGAACCAGCCCCAGCAATGCCATCGATGCAACGGATGAAAACATCAGCCTTGCCGCAGCGTTGCCGTATCCAAGGGCCGCAATAAGCGGGCCAAAAACGGCAATAATGACCGCAGCGCGTCCCAGAATCTTGGAAATGCTCAGGCGATAAAGACTGCTTTCATCTTCGTCAGCTGTGTCAATCAATGACGTGCGTAAAATCCGCCCAAGCTGATAAAGCACCCACCCTTTAACGATAAGAACCGGAAATCCGATGACCGCTCGGGTCGCGTCGCTCCAGTTGTCATAAACCGCAAGGAGATTCAGCACCATTGCGGCGATCAAAATGAACGCACTGGCCGTAATAAACCAACGCGCTTTGGCAGCTTGCCCACTTTCGACCGGCAAGATCATATCTTCGTCATTGCGCGGAAATAACTGACCGCCAAGCCACCAAAAGCTTAGCAAGATCAAACCGTACCAAGGTAGGTTGTCGATCAACAACGTGCCACGCAGGCCAAGCATGCCGGTCTTGATCGCGGCTTCGACCAACGCGGTCAAGCCTATGAAAGGCAGCAGGATTTGTAACAAAGAGGCGATGAATTTCCAAACACCCGTGCCTCGTGCGGTGTTTCTGCGCAAGAAATTGACGATCAGCACAGACCAACGCCGCCCTCGCAAAACCAACACCAAGCCGATCAAAGCCAGTAAAATAACCTCGGGCAAAGCACGCCCAGCATTTTTGCGCTGTGCTTCTGAGGCAAAGGAGCCTGCCACTTCATGCCCCACGGCCACGGTTGACTTGCTTAGGGTTTCTATCGCTGGCCCCCAGTTGACGGGGTTCAAAGGGCTTGGCCCCGCATTAAGAAGCGCCTCTGTCTGTCTTTCGCGGATAATGACGTCGATTTCTTTGATAACACCGTCAGCACGACTGTAGGCTTCTTCAGCCGCGACAATCGGGGTGCGCAACCTTTGGAGTTGGTCGTTCAACTCTACACGACGGTTTGCGATATCGGGTGCTTCCTCAACGCCCTCCGCAGGTGTACCAAGGCTCGCGATCTGCGAGGTCAGCGTTGAAATGCGTGCTTGATTGGCGGTTTGCGCACTTAAGAACTGTTCTCGCCAACCAACGATTTGAGTGCGAAGGGTTTCCAGCGCACTGGTCGACGCACGCCCGTTTTCTACAGCAATTTCGGCCCGCTGGGCCACGCTTTTCCAGCTTTCGTAGTCAGGTGCATCCGTTTGCGCAAAACTCGCAAACGGAAAAGCCAACAGAAGCGCAAGACAAAGCGCGCGCAGTGCCACTTTAATCGACATTATACGTCCTCAAACACGCCGGGAAGATCAGCAGGCGCTTTGTCCAGCCACGTGGGCACAGGCAGGTTCTTTTCGCGCAAAAAATCGGGATTGAACAATTTGGATTGATAGCGCGTCCCGAAATCACATAGGATCGTTACGATCGTATGACCCGGCCCCATTTCCTTGGCCATGCGAATTGCGCCAGCGACGTTAACGCCAGATGACGCGCCAAGGCAAAGGCCCTCATGCTCAAGTAAATCAAAGACATGTGGCAGTGCTTCGTTGTCGTGAATGTTGAACGACATATCCGGCGTAAACCCCTCAAGGTTTTTTGTGATGCGCACTTGCCCGATGCCTTCGGCGATGGATCCGCCGTCGCTCATCGCCAACTCACCTTTCGTGTAGTAATTGTACAAAGCAGCGCCATCCGGATCGGCAAGCCCGATTTTCACACCTTTTGGCTGAAGCGCCATGCCAACACCTGCCAGCGTACCACCAGAGCCAACAGCACAGATGAACCCATCCACTTTACCATCCGTTTGAGCCCAGATTTCAGGGCCAGTGGTATCGATATGCGCTTGCCGGTTGGCGACATTATCAAACTGATTGGCCCAAATTACACCTTCATTTGTGGTGCGTGCCAACTCTTTGGCCAAGCGCTCGGAATAGCGGACAAAATTATTCGGGTTGCGATAAGGGGCTGCAGGCACTTGCACCAATTCCGCCCCTGCAAGGCGCAACATATCCTTCTTTTCCTGGCTTTGGGTTTCGGGGATCACAATGACCGTCTTGAACCCCATTGATGCGCCCACCAAAGCAAGACCTATGCCGGTATTGCCTGCCGTGCCTTCGACAATCGTGCCACCCGGCTTTAAATCACCGCGCGCAACTGCATCTTTTATGATCGATAAAGCGGCGCGATCTTTGACCGATTGCCCGGGATTCATGAATTCCGCTTTACCCAAAATCGTGCAACCGGTCTCTTCTGACGCGGCCTTTAGCTTGATAAGCGGTGTATTTCCAATGGCCTGAGCCAGATCCTGTGCAATGATCATTTCGGTCTCTCCCTAATGCCCTACCTACCTATGCTTGCGGTTCGGCAAACTCAAGCAGGTCCAAGGCTTTAGACACGCCCTCATCTTTGGTCGAGAAATACCTCGGGGGTGTGGGGGCTGGCCCCCACCCGGTCCGATCACGCAGGGGATCGGAACCCTTCGCGCTTGCGTCCCAACCAAAGCAACATCATGGCCAAAGGCCCAAGATTGATCTCGCCACTGTCTAGCAAGTCCATAGCACGTTCGAATGACACAACATGCGTGCGGATATCCTCATTCTCACTGGCTAGCCCATGCGTGCCTTCAAGCGTTCTATCCAACGCACAAATTGCCAAGAAACAATGGAAAAACTCCGTCGAATAGCCCGGGCTGGGGTAGACCTTCATCATCGGACGAATGTCTTGCAAATCAAGTCCTGCTTCTTCCACGGCTTCTCGCCTTGCGGTTTCCACCGGATCTTCGCCCGCATCCACAAGCCCTGCAATCGGCTCTAACACCCAAGGATGCGGATCACCGCGCAAAAGCGGTCCATAGCGCATTTGCTCGACCAACAATACCAAGTCACGTTCAGGATCATAAGGCAAAACAAGGGCTGCATCATAGGCCACAAAAGCTGCGCGATCCAAAACCGTATTTTGAGAACCATCAAAGCGCGGATAACTGACATTAAACGTATCAAGGCGGAAAAAACCGGCGTAGCCATCATTGCGTGGCTCTAACGATACCGCATCGCGCTGTGTCGCGCGGCGCATTTGCGTCGGTGCGCCATCGCACGCTAGTTTCTTTGCCCATCCACGCGCACGAAAAAATGGCAGCAAACGTGCGATGTCTTTGGCAGATGCAACGCCGTAGTGCCCCATCACTTCTTGTGCCGCTGTCAGGCTAACGGTGCCCCATTGCGCGACCCAATCAGCTAAATTCCAATCGGCGCCCGCGTGCCACGCCCCCAGTTCGGGAAAGAAGACTTGTGCGCGTTGCTCTTGCCCATCGCGCAAGACCGCAAGCTCCTGCAGATCGTAATCAAACCCACCCTCATAAAAGCGCAGGCGCGCGATATCTTCATCGCTTAGACACTCGATCAGAACACCCTGTGCCTGTGCGCCTTGCTTGGATACAATCATGGGGAAAGGTTCGCCTTTGACCCAACTCACCAAATGATCAGGCAAAACCGCATTGCTTATCCCAATTTCAGCCTCAGGACGACCAAGGACGATTTCTAAAAGTGGGATGTGGCATAGCGTTCCGTAGAAAAAGAGCGCGTTATTCATGAGGCCCGCTTTGATGTCATTTCAGCCAGCAAACCAGACAAACACGACCCTATGACCAGCGTGCCGATGATGACAGGTGTGGCAATCATCAGTCCGTTTTCTGCCATCATCTGAAAAACTGCCGCCAAAGCTTCAAACGCTCCATCATAGCGATTGCGCATCGAAAGTTCGAACATGCGTACGGCAGAATGCCCCAGCAAGCACCAGAACACCAGGACAATCCCACCAGTCAGGCCATTGTTGATTGCCGCAATCATACCGCGCCCTGCCCGACTGCCAACGACCTGCCAACCGACAATCAAACCAATGCATAGATTGATCAAATTGAAATTTCCAAAGGCTTTATCTTCTTCGAACAGCAATTTGATTTGCTCTGACACCAGCCATGCCAACGCAGCAAGGCAAAGACCGGCGATGACACGTGAGGCTGTGGGCATATGAGCAGGCTTTCACGGCTAGATCGGTTTGCGAATAGTGATCTGAGTTACGTCGCAGTTTCCGCTGTGAAAGGTCGATGCGCAAGAGGTGAGATAAAAGTTCCACATTCGACGGAAACGATCATCGAACCCTTTCGCGGCGACGCTATCCCATTTGTCGTTAAACGTCTCAAACCAACGGCGCAAAGTGATCGAGTAACTTTCACCGAATTCCTTAGATTTAATGACGTCAAGACCCGCTTTATGCACTTCGGCTTTTAACGCGCCGGGACTGGGCAACATGCCGCCTGGAAAGATATATTTCTGGATGAAATCCACACCACGTTTGTAGACCTGCCAACGACGATCTGCGACCGTGATAATCTGTAATGTTGCCTGCGCACCCGGCTTCAGGCGATCGCGGACAGTTTCGAAATAAACAGGCCAATATTTTTCGCCCACGGCTTCAAACATCTCGATAGAGGCAATACCATCATAGGTGCCTGTCTCGTCGCGATAGTCTTGCAACTTGAACTCAACTAGATCTGAAACTCCTGCTTTTTCAATACGTTCCTGTGCATACTTAAACTGCTCTTCACTGATCGTCAGTCCAGTTACCCGTATCCCATGCTCTTTCGCTGCGTATTCTGCAAAGCCACCCCAGCCGCAGCCGATCTCTAGGACGTGATCGCCTTCTTTGGCACCCATTTCGTCAATCATGGATGCGTATTTGGCGATTTGCGCTTTCTCTGTGCTTTCTTGGCCTGTCTCGAATATGGCCGAAGAATAGGTCATGGTTTCGTCCAGCCAAAGCCCGTAAAATTCGTTGCCCAGATCATAGTGATAAGAGATATTCTTGCGCGCTTGTTCTTTGTGGTTGCGTTGTAGCCAAAAGCGGAATTTTTCCATCAAACGCACCAGCCCCATGCCCGGAAAGCCGTCGTAAACATCCTCGTTGTCCATATGAACGAGATCCATAAACGCCTGTAAATCTGGGGTCGACCACCAGTCATCCAAGTAAGCGTCGCAGAATCCAAGGTCGCCCTCTCGGATCAAACGGGCAAAAAGATCAGGATTTTTGATGTGTAGCTCAGCCACGGGTCCGGGATTCTTACCATCGGCGCGAAACACACGACCATCTGGCAAATGAAAATCCACGCGACCGTTGTTCATCTTGCAAGACATTGCAAACACCTGTGCAAAATAGCGCGGTAGGCCTTTCTGGCCGTCTGTTGTTGTGTGGATCATATCACCCCCCAAACCGGTGAAACGGGTAGAGCTTGCACGCTCTTTGCCCAAATATTGTTGATGTCATAGCGTTAAAAACCGCGTCCTTGGTAGGCATCTAGCGCGCGTTGACGCCCGGTCGATGCTTCTACGATAGGTTGCGGATATGTGTCCTTGGCGCTTAATCCCCAGCTTTCAGGGATTGCCTCGAAATAGCTAAGTGCTGTCGCTGGCGGGTTTCCCTGCCCTTCCGCGATCCACGCGCGCGCATATCCACGTTCGCGATCAAATTTGTCTAGTTGCGTCACAGGATTGAAGACGCGGAAATACGGCGAAGCATCCGGTCCAGACCCCGCCGCCCATTGCCAGCCCATCGCATTGGACGCTGGGTCCCAATCGGTCAGACATTCTTCAAACCACGCTTGGCCCACTTTCCAATGGGTAAGCAGGTGTTTGGTCAGATAGGACGCCACAATCATGCGACCGCGATTGTGCATTTTTCCAGTTACATACATTTCGCGCATCGCGGCATCGACAAACTCGATCCCTGTGCGCCCTTGTTTCCACGCGATCACTTCAGGATGGCTCGCATCTTCGTTCCACGCGAATTTGTCCCAATCGGGTTTCCAGTTGCTATCAAGGATATGCGGTGTGTGATGCATCAAGTGATAGGCAAATTCACGCCACACCAGTTCTTTCAGAAACACTTCTGCCCCTGACTTCCCTTCGTGAAGCGCGCGCATCCCTGCATGCCAGCATTGGTGCGGTGAGATTTCGCCTAAGGCTAGGTTTTCGCTAAGACCTGACGTGCCGCGCGTTGACGGGATGTCGCGCATTTCAACGTAATCAGCCACATCATTGTCGATGAACGCGGCTAAACGTTCCTGTGCTGCGCCTTCACCAGCCTGCGCATGCTGTGCGACGATTGCGCCACCGCGTCGCATCCCAGTTTCCAAGGCCCAATCGCTTAGCGTTTCGCTTGGCACCACCCTATCAAACGCAACCGCGGGTGTGGCGACAGGCAATGGTGCATCGACATTGCGATCTTTCACAGACTTCCAGAACGGAGTGTAAACCTTATACATCCCGCCTGTTTTGGTTTCGACTGTCCAAGGTTCGAACATCAAGTGACCGCCAAAACTTCGCGCGTCCACCCCACCTTCGCGCAACTTGGCCTTAATCGCCGTATCGCGCGCCACACTTCCGGGGTCGTACAAACGTGACCAGTAAACCCCCTGAGCACCAGTTTCAGTGGTCAGTGCTTCAAGTACGTCCAAAGCAGGGCCGCTGCGCAAAACAAAGTGGATGTTGTTTTGCCCCAAAGTATCGGCGAAAACTTCAAGCGCTTTGCCTAGCCGCCATTTGGATGCCGCGCCCAAATTGTCAACCGCGCTATCTTTGATAAACACAGCGATAACCGGTGCGTCGCTTGCACAGGCTGCCGTGAACGCGGGGTGATCGCTTAGCCGAAGATCGCGGCGAAACCAGACCAGAATAGGATTTTTTTGGCTCACCTGAGCTCCCGAAGTTTTGTATTTGTTAGTAATACGTCAAAAACGCTAAGCTAGATCAAAGAATATCATCCAAGGCATTCAAAAGTTGATCTATTTCAGCCCGAGACGTGTAATGCGTAAAGCTGAGACGCAGAACACCCTTGTCTAGATCTACCCCCATCGCCCCCAAAGGACGTTGCGCATAGAAATCGCCGCCTCCGGCCATGATGCCGTGTTTCACAAGGTTTTGCGCCAGCGTT
Source organism: Planktotalea sp. (assembly GCA_965662135.1). Lineage (GTDB taxonomy): Bacteria > Pseudomonadota > Alphaproteobacteria > Rhodobacterales > Rhodobacteraceae > Planktotalea. The sequence continues at coordinate 60,794 of CBFIGL010000006.1, forward strand.
TCGGCATTTTCTTGCGAAGCCAAGGCCACAGTCGGCGCACGTACACTTGCCTGATTAGGCCCAATTAAACGAACAGAGTTCTTGGATGACACATAATCCAGCAAAGGTTGCAGCAACACTTCCTCATGCGCGCGCATCAAATCGTGCACACCAGTACCGCGCTCTGCGGCACCGCCAGAAATCCCATGATGTGCCGCAAGCGCGTCAATGTAATCTGCCATTCCTGCACTTGCAGCAACCTGCGCATGATCCGGCCCCGCAGGCGTAAAGCGCTTGTAAAGCGTGTCCGCGTTAAAATGGTGGCCCTGATTAGGTAGCGCCATACCCAACGCACGCCGGATCACCATGATCCCTTGGTGCGGACCAAATGTTTTATACGCAGAGAACAAATAGACGTCCGGCCCCAACTCGCCCACATTCGGAATGCCATGCGGCGCGTAAGAGACACCATCGACGCAAACAAAGGCACCTGCGGCATGGGCGATAGCAGTGATTTCTGTGACGGGATTGATTTCACCCACCACGTTTGAACAATGGGGAAAGCACACAAGGCGCACTTTTTCATCCAACAGCTCTGTCAGGGCTTCGGGATCAAGATGCCCCGTTTGTGGATCAATCTTCCATTCACGAATTTCGATGCCACGCTCTGCAAGACGCCGCCATGGCCCTGAATTGGCCTCGTGATCTTGATTGGTGACGATAATCGCTTCGCCCGGCTGCATGAACGTGGCGAATGCTTGTGCCAAAACATAGGTATTTTGCGTTGTGGACGGGCCAAAGGACAGCTCATCCGTATCGACGCCCATGATTGCGGCAAGACGCATGCGTGCTTCATCCATTTCCTCGCCCGCAAGACGCGACGCATCATAGGGCGCATAGGGCTGCACTTTGCGCTCAGTATAATACCGCGTGAGACGGTCAATAACCGCGCCGCAAGTGTAACTGCCGCCTGCATTTTCGAAAAAAGCCTGTCCTTGCAGGGACTCTTGCTGAAACGCGGGGAATTGCCCGCGCACAAAATCCAGATCGAGTGTCATTTAGGCTCTCCCAGCTCATTTCTGTCAATCAAACGTAATTTGCGCTGTTGCACAAGACACTCCCATACGTCGCTTTACGGGGTTTCCTGTCGCCCACAGACCTAAAAGCGGCGAGTTCGATCAACACAGGGTGCGACAAACTGTCAGACTTCACGCTATGGTGATCCAATACTCACCGTAGCCAACAAGGGAGGTGCTTTTCATGAAACCACCATTTACAGATTTAGACATCAAAAAAGCCGATGGCGGCTTTTACCACGGCAACAGTCTACCCATTGCCGTCATATCAAAAGGCGTCATGGTCGCGCTTGTGCTGTGGGCCTTGGTCTTTCCTGCGAACGCCAATTCGACATTGGGCAGCTGGAACAGCACAATTCTGGCAGGGTTCAACAGCTTTTACATCGTGATCGTCGGGGTGTTTTTGTTCTTCCTCGCAATTGTTGCGGCCCTCCCCGCAACGGGCGGCCGAATTATGGGGAAAGAGGGTGAAAAACCCGAGTTTTCAAATTTCTCGTGGTTCTCGATGATGTTCGGTGCCGGTCTGGGAGTGGGCCTTATGGTGTTTGCCACCGCAGAACCGATTGGTCTTTGGGGGTCTAACCCTGTTGTCATCGCAGGTGCTGTGGAAGCAAACTCAGTCGAGGCGCTTCAATCTGGCTATCGCTACACATTCTTGCACTACGGCTTTCACGCTTGGGCGATCTATGTGGTGACGGGCCTCAGCCTTGCCTACTACGCTTACACACGTGACATGCCGCTGACGATCCGTTCGGCTCTGACACCACTCTTTGGGTCAGCGATGAATGGTATTTTGGGCCACATCGTTGATATTCTAGGGGTCGTTGCAACGATCCTTGGTGTTGCGGTGACAATCGGTTTCGGCGTCAGCCAGTTTATCGACGGTCTTTATGCGATCACTGGCATGGACTGGATGATGGATATGAGCGGCGATGCCCCTACACCGGGCAAAGTCGGTCTTATTGCTGGTCTTCTGGTCATCATGGGCCTGTCGATCATCTCTGCGGTGTCTGGCGTTGGCAAAGGTGTGAAATACCTCTCCAACCTCAATCTTGTGCTGTCCTTGATCTTGCTCATGACATTCGTGATTTTTGGATCCTTCATGTTCGCAATGTCTACATATGTGTCGGCGTTTATCGACTACATCCTGAACATCGTTCAAATGAGCTTTGGCTACTACACGCCACAATCTGCTGCAAACTTCGCAGCAGCTTTACCTGCAGAAGCAGCACCATACGCTGATGCGCTGCGCGGTGGTGCTACAAACGCCTGGGGTTCTTTCGCGGGCTTCACATCCGGCCTTGAAGGCGAAGCCGCTGCTTTGCCAACAGAAACCCTGCAAGCGGCCTATGCAGCCGGTGAGCAAGGGCGTCAGTTTGGCTGGCAGGCAGGTTGGACAACCTTCTACTGGGCATGGTGGATCGCGTTCTCTCCGTTCGTGGGCCTGTTCCTTGCGCGCATCTCCAAAGGTCGTTCTGTACGTGAATTCATCATTGGCTGCGTCTTCGCACCCGCCTTGGTGTGTTTCGCATGGATGACCATTCTGGGCGGTACAGCGATTGATCTGGAACTGACAGGCGGCGCAGAAGGTGCGATCATCGGTGCCTCCAACACAGCGAAACTTTTCGTGACATTGGGCGAAATGATCTCAGGAGCTTTCCTGACAGGAATTACGATCATGTGCGTTGTGTTGATCATGACCTTCCTTGTTACATCAGCGGACTCTGGCATTCTGGTGATGAATACCATCATGTCCGGCGGTGAAGAAGAAACCAGCGTGAAGCATCGTATCGTTTGGGGTGTGGTTCTCACACTTGTCATCGGCACCCTGCTTTTAGCAGCCGGGGATAACAATCCAATGGATGCGCTTCGAAACGCGATGATCATCGGCGCATTGCCGTTTACGATGGTTATGGGCTTGATGGTGGTATCGTTGACCAAAGCACTTTACCGCGATGGCAAACGCGATAAGATGAACAGCTAAACCTGTTCAAAGTTCAAAGCACAAAGGGCGCGGGATCAATCTCCGCGCCCTTTTTACGTCTTTGGTCTTAAAATACCTCGGGGAGTCTTCGCATGCGAAGACGGGGCAGCGCCCCTCTGCCCTTAAACGATTGCTGCTGCAATCGCCTCGGCATGGCGTTTGATCGCCTCCATATCCCCCATCTTACCAGCAGGTCGCATCGGCACGCCTGCGTGACGTGGGTGAATATGAAAATGGAGATGGAACACCTCCTGCCCACCAGCCGCTTCGGAAAACTGCTGCAGCGTTATCCCGTCCGCACCAAACGCGGCTTTGCACGCCAGCGCCACCTTTTGCACAGTCGCCATACAGGCTGCCAACTGCTCTGGCGTAGCGTCAAGAATGTTGCGACACGCAGCCTTTGGAATGACCAGACAATGCCCGTCACTGCGCGGCATGATATCCATAAAACAATAGGTATCGTTGTCTTCATACACTTTGAAACTCGGGATTTCGCCACGCAGAATTTTGGCGAAAATATTGTCGGTATCATAGCTCATGTCAGGGCCTCGCTGGGATGTTTGAAGGTAGGCTTAACCAGCCTTGCTTACGAAGCCAAGCGTAACAGCAACTGGATCGCGCCTGATGCCTCTGCGGGCACAAATCCGATCGCGCTGTAAAACGCCTGCGCATTTGTGTTTTTCGCCATTACGCCCAGTGTCACAGCATCACATCGCTGCGCGCGCGCAACCTCACCGCAAGCGTCCATCAAAGCACGCCCCACTCCGGTTCCACGCGCTTTCGGCACCACATACAGATGCTGTACATCCATTAAACGGCGCGCAAATTACAGCTGGGTTTTGCGCTGCAAAGCTACGTATCCAACGATCTTTTTGTTTTGTTCGACGATCAGCAAAGACATCCAAGGCGTCGGTCCAAAGCAAAGGACAATCAAATCCTCAACAGTAATACGCGCGACATCGTTATGATGTGCTGCCAATTGACCAATCATTTCGGTGATCTCATGCGCATCTGCGGCGCGCGCATTTCGAATTTCTATGGGTCTCATTTTCTCGCTCAGAATTTTCCTGTGAGCGGCATAATTTATATAAAAACCGCCCCTCAGGACGGTTTCAAAAAGTTAGAATATCAATGAAACGCCCTGTTATGAAGCCGGACGATAAAAGGAATTCATTGATACGATCTGGGTCATGCCGCCATATTAGGGGCCGCGAATGATCCGTGCAAGCGCTGCTCAGCAACTATGCAGTGCGTTGAACCCTTTTCTATGACACCGAATTCAAACACAGCCTTTAGTTGCAAGTTCGTGAGCGCACAGCGCCCCGTAGCCTACCTATGTCAAGTCGATAAACTTTTGCGGTCAAGACAATTGATTGTGTATCTTACAGCGGTGAATCTGTGGCCCTCTTTTCAAGCGGGACCGGCGCTATCGCAAGCAACGGGACCAGCCGGATCAACGCCGACTTTGAAGATACTACAGTCAACGTCACGTCCAATTTTCGTGTCTGGGAAGATGGAAACGGTTTTACCGCGACAACAGCGTTTCCCGAAATCCAACATAATGACATGGCAATCACAGGTAACTCAGACCAAGGTGGATCACATGTTGTGAGAAATAGCTTTTCTGAAGTCACCCCAACACGTGCTAAAGCGTTTCGGCTTGAACCTGAATCGTGAGGGATTCCCCTGAGGGCTGATCTGTGATTCATTCTGTTTGGGAGGATGGATCATGTCAGCACCTTTGCCATCGGCACTCAGGACGCGGTTTCAGAGATACATTGAAGAAGGGTTTAGCGGGCGGGCGGCGGCGTTGCGTCTTAAGGTTTCGCCCGCCACAGGCGCAAGGTGGGCGCGTCAGGTTCGGACCAAGGGCCATGCGGAACCTGCACCCCAAGGGCCGCCGCGCGGCAAGGGAAAGCTGGGACCGCATCAGGCTTTCCTTGAGGAACTGATCGCGCAGGACCCCGACATCACGCTCTTTGAGCTGCGCGATGCGCTGGCAGAGGCAGAGGGGGTGCAGGTCCACCACTCCTCGATCGCCAACCTGCTGTCCCGGCTCGGCTTCACGTACAAAAAAAGTCGCTGGTCGCTACCGAGCGCCGTCGCGCCAAGGTAAGGCGGCAACGGGCCGATTGGCTCAGGCATCGCTTGCCCGCCATTGCCACCTTGCCGGATCGCGTTGTCTTCATTGACGAAACGGCGGTGAAGACGAACCTGACACGCCTGCGCGGCAGGGCCAAACGAGGCCAGCGCCTGACGATGGACGCGCCGTTCGGAAGCTGGGGCACGCAGACGTTGATCGCAGGGCTGACGCGGGATGCGCTGGTCGCGCCATGGGTCATCAAGGGGGCAATGGACGGTCCGGCCTTTGCCGCTTACATCCGCGAAGTACTTGTTCCAGAGATTGCCCCCGGCACTGTCGTCATCCTCGACAACCTGGCCACACACCGCAACAAGGTGGCGGCACAAGCCTTGCGCGACCACGGCTGCTGGTTCCTCTACCTGCCGCCGTACTCGCCCGATCTGAACCCCATAGAGCTGGCCTTCTCGAAACTGAAAGCCCATTTGCGGCAGATCGGGGCCAGAACATTCACCGAAGTCTTTGAGGCCATCGGCGAAATTTGCGACCTCTACCACCCGACAGAGTGCTGGAACTACTTCAAGGCTGCCGGATATGTCGCAGGTTAAAACCGAAACGCTTTAATTCGAAAATTATCGCGCGCGTTACGTTTTTTGGTGGTGAGATTATCACGAAAAATGATGTTGAAACCAAGCGCGCAGCCGAGACAGGTGGCGTTGCATCCATCAAAGGTGACGATGGCGCAATCATAAATACATTCTTCGGCAATTAATCAGAAATCAAGTGCAGCGCCACCAAGCTTGGCGCTGCACAGTTTCGTTTTATTCTCAGGCGTTCACGTCAACGACGACACGACCTTTGACCTGACCTTTCAGGATGTCACGCCCAAGCGCAGGCAAATCGGACAACACAGCCGGTTGCACCATTGCCTCCAACTTATCCATTGGCAGATCGCGCGCAATGCGTTCCCAAGCGCGCAGACGATTGTCATAAGGCTGCATGACGCTATCAATCCCGAGTAGGTTCACGCCACGCAACAAGAACGGAATAACCGTCGCCGGTAGCCCTGCACCGCCCGCAAGGCCAACAGCCGCCACCGAACCGCCATATTGGATCTGTCCCAATACACGCGCCAGCATTTCGCCGCCAACCGCATCAACACATCCACCCCATGTCTCGCCTTCCAGCGGGCGCTTGACCGTTTCGTTCAGCTCTTCGCGCGCTACGATCTGCGTGGCTCCCAAAGACGTCAGATACTCTGCAGTTTCCGGGCGCCCTGTAACCGCTGCCACTTTGTGACCCAAGTTCGCCAAGATCGCCGTCGCAACGGATCCAACGCCGCCTGCGGCCCCCGTAACCAGCACGGGACCATCCTTGATACCATGATCTTCCAACGCCATGACCGCCAGCATCGCCGTGAAACCTGCGGTTCCGACGGCCATTGCTTGGCGCGTATCCAAACCACTTGGCAGCGGTACAAGCCAATCTGCTTTGACGCGCGCTTTCTGAGAATAACCTCCCCAATGCGCCTCACCGACGCGCCAGCCTGTCAGGACAACTTTGTCACCGGCTTTATAACGCGCATCATCTGATGCCTCGACAGTGCCTGCAAAATCAATCCCTGGAATATGCGGGTAATTGCGTACCAAACCACCACCCGGCCCGATGCACAGACCATCTTTGTAATTTACAGTGGAATACTCCACCGCAACGGTCACATCGCCCGCTGGCAATTGCTCCAACGTCATCTGCTCCACGGCAGCGCTGGTCTTACCGTCGTCGTTCTTGTTCACAACAAGTGCATTGAAACTACTCATGAGTGTTTCCTCTCTCTATAAATATCCCGGGGTCTGGGGCAGCGCCCCAGTCCGAGCTTGATCAAATCCAGAATGTTTCCCATACCGTCACAGGCTGAATACCTGTCGGGGTCACGACATCCAATTCACTGCCTGCGTCCCAATGGGTCATACGCACCATGCCAATCGCAACATTCGTCGCAAAATCAGGGCTATACGCCGCTGAACTCACAGCACCGACCTGTCGATCTCCATCCATCAAAGGCCAAAGCCGATCACAAGGCGGCGTCGCATCCCCGTGGATTTCAATCGGACGCAACTGCTTGACCGGACCTTCTTTGGCGACCCGCAACAGCGCATCGCGGCCGACACAGCCAATGGCCGTGCTTGTATTACAGAACTTGCCAAGGCCGCACTCATGGGGCGTGTTGTCATCGTTCATGTCATTACCATAGGATAGCAAGCCACCTTCAATCCGCTCGATCAGGTTCGGACATCCGGCAAAAACATCCAAGTCTTTGCCAGCCTCCATCAGCGCATTCCAAAGTGGCATGCCAATGTCAGAACCTTCGACGTAAATCTCGAAACCACCCTGCTTTGAATAGCCAGAGCGCGCCACAACCAATTGACGACCTTGGAATTCAAACAGACCATAGCGGAAAAACTTGATGTCTTTCACCCCATCGCCAAAGACCCGTGCCACCAATTCTTCGGCTTTGGGACCCTGAACCGCCAATGGGGAAACATCCGGTTCATCCACCAGAACGTCCAAGCGATACCCATAGGCAATGCCTTTCACCCAAAGCAGCAAGTCACTGTCAGCAATGGAAATCCACCACCGATCCTCGGCCAGCTTCACCGCCACAGGGTCATTCAACATGCCGCCCGTCTCATCGACGATGGGCACGTAATAACACTGCCCCGCATTCATGCCGCGCAGATCGCGTGGGGTCAGCATCTGCATGAGCCGCCCCGCATCAGGACCGCGCAACTCGACTTGGCGCTCAACGGCCACGTCCCAGATTTGAACAGCAGATTTCAGGTGGTGATAGTCTTCCTGAACCGAACGGAACACCGTGGGCAACAGCATACGGTTATAAACAGTATAGGCTTTGACACCTGCCGCCTCGACACCTTCGGAAAAGGGCGTACGGCGCAGACGGCGCGAAGGAGAGATAAGAGCCATGTCGGGCTACTCCGGCTTGATAGAGGTGGGCATGAAGGGAAGGTCAGTGGTGTACATCGGCGCGCCAGCAGCACCGAGCATAGCATGAACCTGACCGCGGTGATGGGTCTGGTGATTGAACATCTGCACAATGCAAAGCGCGCGTGGTTTGCTGATATCGCTTTGAATTGAGCCAGAGAACCACGTTAAATCGCCTTGAATATCTGTCTGGCTAACCCCATCCGCCCAAGCGACAAAACGCGCGTCCGCCGCAGCGCGTTCTTTAAGCCATTGCGCCAAATCCTGCGTTGTATCTGTGGTATCAGTTTTGGTCAGGTCGGTTTGCGCAGGGCCAAGTCCGCCGTCAAATCGTGAAATCCAAAGCGTGTCCCCCCAGAGTAAATGGTTCACCGTCTTGAAGATCGACCCGAAAAAGGCCCCGCGCCCTGCGCGCAAGTCCTCGTCGCTCAGGGTCGCCATTGATGTGCCTAGCTCTTCGTTTTGCCAAGCATTGTAGCGCGCCATTGTCTGACAATACGCGGGCGTGATCATGGCTTTGCACCGCTCCAGTCAATTGGGCAAATCTCAGCGGATTTGCCGCCAAAGTCCCAGATACGGCCAAAGTCACGCACCTTTGATTTGATGCCTTTTGCCGCGATAATATCCGGCCCCATCCAGTATTTGGAGTTGGAGATCATCACCGGGTGATCGGGGCTGGCACCATCGATCATCTCGATCTCGCCTTGAATTTTGCGGCCAATATAGAGCCCGCGCTTCTTGCCATCGCGCACGATCTGAACCTTTTCGCGTTCCGCGTTCACGATATCGCTGACCAGCATAGTGAACAAACCCGTAGTGCCACCGGCGGCACCAGAGAAAATTTGCAAGATGCCGTTGTAGGCTTTGCCAGACGCGCGCTCATCGACGTAAGCCGCGACTTTCCAGCCACCCTCTGCCATTTTGCCAGGGATTTCGACCATCAGACCTACGTTAAGGCCGCTCAGGTCTTCGCCTTCATAGTGACCCTCATCAATGGCAATCGCCATCCATGCGTTGCAGTGCCCCTCCGTAGGAGGATGCGCACCAAGCGAGACAACGCAAGGGCAGAACAATTCGCAAGAACAGTTTAGAAACAATTCGCCTTTGATCGCCCAATCCGTAGGCGTGGCTGTGCGCCGTTTCGGATTGCTCATCCGGCTGTCGATACGCTGGCTGACCGCCAAGCGATCTGCATCAGGCTTCTTTTTAACTGCCATGTGGTTCTATCCTCCCATAAGCGGGGTCCAAAGCAGCACCGCTGCCCCGGCTGCGATCAGAACCGCCCCCATTGGTTTTGTGACATAATGCCCGATCTGGGGCAGTTTTTCTATGACCATGAAAAATGTGGCAAGCCCCATCCAGAGAAGGCTCATTACGCCGCCGACAAAGCCTAGCGCCATGAAGCCCCAGCAACAGCCCACGCAAAACGCGCCAAGGCCAAGGCCCATTTTGAGCCCGCCTGCAAAGCCGGTTTTCCATCGGCCCAAGAAGTAGTTCATCGGACTATGGCACACCCCATGGCAGACTTCTTTAGCGCGGGTAAACTGGAATAGGCCGACGACAATAAGCAACCCGCCTGCGAAAAGCGTCGAGTTGGGGATGCCAAGCATATCGATCACCCCGCCAAAAAGCAGCGCCAATTGCACCCCCGCGATCAACGCGGCAAAGGCGACCCAAACGATGAAATAGCCCAGCAAAACACCCAGCCACCCTGCCCGCGTGCCATCAGCCGAGACCATCAACATTTCATATGAACGTAGCGTCGGAACCATGGTCGGCAGCATCATTGCGGCCATCATGATCGCCCACATCGAAAAAAGCGGGCCAAACTCGGCCATAGGCATTTTCATGTCCATGCGTGGATCCATCGCCGCCATGCGCGCGCCCATTTCCCCAGGGCGACCGATCAAATCAAGATCCATCTGCATTGCCATCATATACATCATCCACCACGACAGCAGGATGATTGTGAAGAAGCCAAGCCAGAGGGTTGATCGGATCATAAGCGCGGAATCACTTTGACGGTTTCAGTTGCGTTTTTAATGTCAGACATTTAAACGTCAGACAAATGAAAATTGATCCTAAATCCAAAACCGACCTCTCCGCGCAAATCGCAAAAGCAATCAGAGATGCGATCGTGAGCGGTGATTTGATTGTGGATGAACGCTTGCCCTCAGAAGCAGAACTGTCCGAGCAATTCGAAGTCTCGCGCGCGACGGTGCGCGAAGCTTTAAAGCGGTTGGCCGCACAAAGCCTGATCCGCACCCAGCGCGGGGCCTTTGGTGGGGCTTTCGTCAATCGCCTAAGTTTTGAAGAGGCCTATGGCCAGCAAATCACAACATCGACGCTGTTGCTATCCATGAACGCCGTCAGTTTTGAAACCGCCTGCGAAGCGCGTTTCGCCCTTGAACGCGCTTGCGCGCCCCTTGCGGCAGAGCGGCGCACTGCGGATCATCTAGCCACAATGCGCGCAGAAATGTTCCGCCAGACCCAGCCCGGCCTATCTGATGAAGGCTGGTGCGCCAGCGATGTCGCGTTCCACCGCGCGCTGGTTGATGCGGCGGGCAATCCTGTGCTGTCCTATCAATTGGCAGGCGCGGTTGAAGCGATGCAACCGTTGATGAACATGATTACTTTCACAGCGCGTTCGCGTGAGAAAATCGTCGAGTTGCATGGGCGGATTGTTCAATGTTGTGATATGCGCGATGCCACAGGGATCGAACATGCTTTGGGCGATTTGGCTGGCTACACCCGTGCTTTGGGGCAGGAAATGGCAGATAAAAATCCTGCTGCTTGAGCACGGAACAGTTTTTCAAGAAAAATTGGATGTATTTTTTTCAATAAGAAAATGATACAAATCAAACGCTAAGGCGAAGTATAGTAATGGTAGACATACTCAACATCCTAATCGCGCTTATGACGATTGTCTTTGGCGCTTTTGGTTTTCTCGCCCCGCGCTTTACGGCGTCGGCGCTTGATCTCAAAGTTGGCGAAAGCAACATGGGATTGAGTGAAATGCGCGCCTCTGTCGGGGGGCTTTTTGTTGCGATGGGCCTGTTTGCCATATGGACAGGTCTGCCCATGGCCTATGCGATGATTGGCGTCGCCTACACCGGGGCCGCACTTGGGCGATTGATCTCGATCTTCTTTGATGCCCCGCCATTCAAAAAAACGATGCTTTATTTTTCTCTGGAAGCAGGGCCTGCTGCGTATCTGCTCTTGGCAAACCTCTAGCGGCCACCTATATTAAACTTGCTCGCAAGAGCTATGAACATAAACGCGCTTGTAATAAGCGGTTCGGACCCGGGGGCGGTACCCGGCGACTCCACCAATCACCCGTTCATTTGACGGCGGAGGGGGTCGAAATAGGATCGACGAACGTCTAAAGAGGTTAGCTTTGTTTCGGCTGGGTGCCACCGTATCGGCCCAAAATGTACAATTGCAAATGACAATCGTGCTCCAATGGCGATGGCTGCGTAAGCGACCGGAACTATTGAAAACTTAAGCCCTACGGTTTAGCGACTTTAGGCGGGGTTCGCAGGTACCTGGCAACAGAAACCTGCACTTTTTCCCTCAATATTTCAAGCTGACCAAGCGCGAAGTTGGGCGCAACGGCATTGATCAATCCATGCACTCGCCGCACGTTTGATCCGTCGATTGGGGCTCTGCCCCCGCACTGCGTGCTCCCCCGGGGTACTTACGGAGAGAGGAAGCTTGCCGATTTAGCGTCCTTCGAATTTGGCTGGACGCTTGTCTAGGAATGCAAGAACACCCTCTTTGAAGTCGCGGGTTTTGCCACATTTCCCCTGAAGCTTGGCTTCGAGTGTGAGCTGATCTTCGAGCGAGTTTTCAAAGGATGCACGGATGGCATTCTTTGCTTCTGCGTAGGCTGCAGTTGGACCGTTCGCGAGATGTGCAGCGCGCGCTTTCCATGTTTCTTCGAATTCGGCATCAGGAACGGCTTCCCAGATCATACCCCAGCGCTCGGCCTGATTGGCGGAGATTTTATCTGCGAACAGTGCCGCGCCCATAGCTTTGGCCATGCCCATTTGGCGCGGCATGAAATATGTACCGCCCGCATCAGGTATAAGGCCGATTTTGGCGAAGGCTTGCATGAAAAATGCGCTCTCAGAGGCGATCACCACATCTGCACCAAGGGCTAGGTTTGCCCCCGCACCCGCTGCTGCACCATTCACAGCGCTGATCGTAGGAACAGGGCATGTCGTGATTGCGTGCAGCATCGGCTGGTATTCATCCCGCAGCGTACGCTCAAGATCAATGTCCGCCGCGTTGGCCCGATCACCCAGATCCTGACCAGAGCAAAACGCACGCCCTGCCCCCGTCAGGACAACAACCCGCGCCTCACGGCCACCTGCGCGCACTGCATCTGTGATTTCGGCGCGCATTTGCGTGCTGAGCGCATTCATCACCTCGGGGCGATTTAAAGTGATCGTCGCGATATTGTCCGCAAGCGTGTAGGTGATGGTTTGATAGTCCATGATCGTCCTTGTCTTTCGTATTTGACTGGCTTCAATCGTCCTTAAGAAGCTCTGCCAATCTGGATTTTTCAGTCTCGTTCAGCGCGATGATTTGTTGTTCAGGAGCATCTGCGCGGCCACGCAGATACGCAAACCCAACACCGCCCGCCATGAGCAACATGAGCGGACCTGCGGCCCAAAGCAACCAGTTCGAGCCTGTGACGGTGGGTCGAAGCAAAACATATTCACCGTAGCGATCCACAATGAAGGCCATTGCTTGATCATCCGTATCGCCTGTTACCAGCCGTTCGCGCACCAAAAGCCGCAAATCGCGCGCCAAGGGGGCATTGCTTTCGTCAATAGACTCATTCTGGCACACAAGGCACCGTAGGCCTTTTGACAAATCGCGCGCACGTTGCTCTAGGACCGGGTCATCCAATACTTCGTCTGGTTGAACCGCGTCGGCCGGCAGCGCCAGCATCAAACATATCACGAGAAGCAAATGTTTCATTCTGCAGCAACCGTACGTTCGCGTCGTTTGCTCGCCCCTGCACCAACGCGGAAGCGTCGATCCGACAGGCTAAGGAAGCCACCTAACGACATCAGCAGAACACCAGCCCAGATCCAGTTTGCGAGCGGTTTGATATAAGTGCGCAGTGTCCAGCCACCGCCTTCTTGTGGATCACCTATCACCACATACACATCACGCAAGAAGCGATAGTCAATCGCGGCTTCAGTCGTCGGCATTTGTGCAACCGGGTAGTTACGCTTTTCAGGGTTGAGCACGGCGATTTGCACACCGTCTTGACGCAAGATGACATTACCCATTGTAGAGAGATAGTTTGGCCCTTGGACACGATCTACGCCTTTGAGTTCCAACTCGAACGCGCCGACAGTAAAGGGTTTATCCAGTTCTGCCACACGGATGTCTTCCACCTGCCATGCCATGAGACCTGCGATCCCAAACATGGTCACGCCAAGCCCGGCATGGGCAACAGCCTTACCCCAATCAGCGCGCGGAAGTCGCAAAACACGGTCCCATTTGCGCTGTGCACGCATCCAGATATCCAGAATGGATCCAAATACGATCCATGCGCCCAAGAACACTCCAACAGGCCCCATCAACGAGCGCCCCGTTTGCATGACCCAGACGAGCAAAGCCAGAGCGAGCGTCAGTACGAAAACATAGCGCATCTGATATGCTGCACGCCCCAGCTTGCCGCGTTTCCACGCAAGTGTAGAGCCGATCGGCATGATCAAGCCCAACAAGACCATAAATGGTGTAAACGCCATATTAAAAAACGGCGGGCCAACAGAGAGTTTTCTGTCCCAGAACATTTCTGCAAACATCGGCCAAAGCGTGCCCACAAAGACGACGAAACACGCAACGGCCAAAAGGACGTTATTGGCGACCAATGCGCTTTCACGGCTCACGACACTGAAGACGCCTTTCGCCTCCATCGCAGATGCGCGCCATGCAAATAGGATCAGCGCACCACCCGTAAAGAACCCGAGGATCATCAGAATGAACACGCCGCGTTCAGGATCGTTCGCGAAGGCATGAACCGACGTCAAAAGACCAGAACGAACGATGAATGTCCCAATAAGTGAGAAACCGAAAGCAAGGATCGCAAGAAGGATTGTCCAGCTTTTCAAGCTTTCGCGTTTTTCGACAACGATAGCTGAATGCAGCAGTGCAGCGGCCAAAAGCCAAGGCATGAACGATGCGTTCTCCACAGGATCCCAGAACCAGAAACCGCCCCAGCCAAGTTCGTAATAGGCCCACCAAGAGCCTAATCCGATGCCGATAGAAAGGAATATCCACGCCGCCAAGGTCCAAGGACGAACCCAGCGCGCCCAAGCCGCATCAACGCGACCCTCAAGCAAAGCCGCGACAGCGAAAGAAAAGGCCATCGAAAGGCCAACGTATCCAAGGTACAAAAATGGAGGATGGAAAGCCAAACCCGGGTCTTGCAGAAGCGGGTTCAAGTCTTGGCCGTCGAACGGTGGAACCGCAAGGCGCAAGAACGGATTGGATGTGAACAGAATGAACGCAAAGAAGGCGACCGCCACTGCGGATTGAACCGCAAGAACGCGCGCACGCAATATCGGTGGCAAGTTGTCACCGAACCACGCAGCACAGGCTCCGAACAGCGTCAGGATCAACACCCACAACAGCATCGAACCTTCGTGATTGCCCCAAACTCCACTGATTTTATACAACATCGGTTTTGCGGAATGTGAATTCAGCCAAACAAGCCGCAACGAAAAGTCAGAAGTTACAAAAGCATAGGTCAAAGCCGCGAAGGCAAAGGCCGTGAACAAGAATTGCATCTTGGCCGCGGGTTCAGCCACGGCCATCCAGCCGTACCAATGTTTATGAGCGCCGATCAGCGGCACGACAGCCTGCACAATTGCAATCAAGAATGCGAGGATAAGGGCGAAATGTCCGAGTTCTGTAATCATAGTGAAAGGTATAGTGCGCAGCCCGCCGCGCGCCAATGGTTTTCGTGCCATTTTACTGTTCACATTGTCGCGGGATCAACGCTAGTATTTTGCCCAATCCTGCAAAGCGGCGTTTTGGGGGAATTGCTTCGTGTTCGAAGCCTCTAGCACGGGTTCTTGTCTTGCAACGGGCTTGGGCGAATGCTTGCTTTTCATTGCACCCAAAGCATCAAGGTTTTGCATAACATTCGGCACATGCGCGAGTGACGCGGCCACCTGTTGTTGGAACTGTTGAGACTTCACCTGATGGCGCGCACCAAAATAGAACGACACTATCGCGCCTAGCAGCCACCACAGTGGCTCAGGCACCAACACGATTCCCTGCATGCGCGACGCAAACCAGATCGGATCAATCATCGCCGACACGAAAAGCGCAAGCGTTCCAAGCGCCATTGCCGGTCTGGGGATCCGGTTCAAAGCATCCATAAGCCGATCAAACAGACCGCGCTGCGGCATTGCGAATTCAGTCGCAAATTGCGCCAAAGCATCGCCTCGCATCACTGCTTCGCGCGCCGCTCCTTTTTCCGCGTTTTCCACAAACACTTCGGCGGTGTCACGGATCAAATTTCCGCCATTGCCAAAAACCAATCCGAAGATGCGATCAATCAGACCCATTTTGACGTCCTTTGCCGAAACTGCGCTGCGCTCAAGTGATATTTTGCGGCCATGAATTCTTCCGCGCGCGAAATCCATCCGCCTTTGCCCCCCGCCCGTGTGCGCGCATATTTGCGACTGGCGGGGCGTTTGTCAGCTAGTCGGAAGTAGTAATTGCGCCGCTCAATCGCATAAGCATCGCTCAAATGGTTGGGTGCGGCATCAAAAGCGCGTGTCACCGCCGCGACCGTTAAAGGGCCAATCGTGCCATCAGCGCGACAATTAAACCCCATCTTACTGACAAGGCGCTGTAAAATTTTGACCGCGTTGCTGCCTGCATTGACATACATATCAAACACACTGGCTTGCAGCGGGTCTGGCAACTGGGCGATTTTTGGTCCTTCAAAGTAATGTGCGATGAAAATTTCAATCGCCTGAGTACGGCTAAGACGGCGCACATCCGCGCTTGTCACCTGACCATCACGATCAAGATCAAGCCCGAGACGACGCATTGTGTGGATTGTAACACCGTGATTGGTCGCCCCGCCCGGATCGCTGGGGTCATTCACATAACCGCCTTCGCGTCTGACGATTTCTTGCGCAAGGGCGCGCACATCTGCGTTGGTCGGGTTTGCCATGTCACATCCTCTGCTTTTCAAAGCCGAGGTAAATGTGGCGAACGGTGGTTAACGAATCGCTAGGGGACCGAACGCCTAAGCGTCAGGGTCTTGATACACGCCTTGCGCCTTAAGTGCGTCGACAACTTCTTTAGGCATGTATGTTTCATCGTGTTTCGCAAGAATTTCGGAGGCTTCAAAGACGCCGTTCACGTAACGACCCGTGCCAACCATTCCCTGATTTTCTTCAAACAAATCTGGAAGCACGCCGGTAAATGTGACTGGCACTGTCGCGCCGCCATCTGTTACTGAAAAGCGGATTTCTTCGCCTACGCCACGCTCGATAGACCCTTCGGATACCAAGCCGCCGATCCGAAACACTTCGGTCGGACCGGGCGGTTCTGCGATGATCTGGCTAGGCGCGCGAAAGAAATTGATCCCGTCGCGCATCGCGTAACCGATCAATGCCGTTGAAAGCGCCAAAGCAACCACGGCCAAAGCCACCACTTGAATACGGCGCTTTTTCTTAAGACCTTTCATTGCCATCCTGCGAACTCCAACTGATCAAGGGAAACAAGGCGCAAGCATCAGCCCTGACGTTTCAGGTAAACCTAACATTAGATTAGCGTTCTGCAAGGCCTGCCCGCTGCTACCTTTTGTCAGATTATCAAGGGCCGCGATCACAATAGCACGACCTTCAATACGATCTGGTGCAACGCCAATATGACAGAAATTCGACCCGCGTACATGATGCGTGCTTGGGGTTTCGCCCAAGGGCAGCACTTCGATAAACGGTTCATTTTTATATTGTGCGCATAAAGCGTCGTGAATGACTTTCGCATCACCCGACACATACCCCGTCGCCAGGATACCACGGTTTGCAGGAACCAGATGCGGCGTAAACTGAATGCGCACTTCCCGTCCGGCAAGACGCGAAAATTCTTGATCGAACTCACCCAGATGGCGATGCGTCCCGCCTACGGCATAGGCTGCATATCCTTCTGACAACTCAGCGTGCAGCAGGTTTTCCTTAAGGCTACGCCCTGCCCCAGAGACCGCGCATTTGAGATCCAGAATGATATCATCCAACCCGATCACCCCCGCCGTAATCAAAGGCCGCAAAAGAAATTGCCCCGTCGCCGCATTACAACCCGTACCGGCAACAAGCCGCGCGTTCGCGATGTCTTCACGGTAAAATTCGGTCAGGCCATAAACTGCCTCTGACTGCATGGCGACTGCGCTATGAGGATTGCCGTACCATTTTTCATAAGCATCAGGATCACGCAGCCGGAAATCGGCACTTAGATCGACGATCTTTAGATCAGCGGGCAGTTTTGTGATCACCTCTTGGCTGGTCTTATGCGGCAAGGCGCAGAATGCCAGGTCAATATCACTGAAATCAATATCGTCGATCTTCACCAAGTCAGGCAAATCAAGGTGGCGCAAATGCGGGAAAACCTGCGCCAAAGGCTGGCCTGCTTTACGCTCGCCCGACAGGGCTTTGATCTGCATGCTTGGATGCGTGGCAATCAGCCGGATCAATTCCGCACCCGTGTAACCGGACGCGCCTAGGATTGCGATGTTCTGTGTCATGATACTGATCTTTCAATCGAAATTGTCTTTTGGATTACGCATTTTCAAAAGAAATTTCTCGTCGCATAAATTGGGTCGCACGATCACTGACCCGATGTGGATCACCGCTGGTGAAATACCGATGTGTTTTGCCGGTGCCGATGAAATCGGGGCGCCGCGTCAGGTAATCCGCAAGGCTTTCAGCCACTAGGTTAGCTTGGGAATAAACCTTTACGTCCTCCCCCAAAGCGGCCTGAAAATGTGTCTCCATCAAAGGATAATGGGTACAGCCCAGAATAGCGGCCTGAGGCTTTGGCATTTTACGTTTCAGTGCATCCACATGACTGCGCACCAAAGCTTCGGCCAAGATCATATCGCCGTCTTCAATCGCATCCACAACACCGCCGCAAGCCTGTGCTTCCACGTCGACACCAATCGCGCGAAAGGCGAGCTCGCGCTGGAAGGCGCGGCTTGCGACTGTGGCAGGTGTCGCAAAAATCGCGACCTCTTTGACAGCGACTTCGCGCGGCGGTGAATTATCCCCCCACTCGCGTTCCGTCAGCGCTTCGATCAGCGGAACAAACACGCCGAGCACACGCTTGCCCTGTGGAACGCCAGCTTCCTGCATCCGGCGCAACGCGGCAGCAGAGGCCGTGTTGCAGGCCAAAATGACCAAGTCGCAGCCATTGTTCCAAAGATATTCCACCGCCGATTTCGTTAGATGATAGATATCTTCTGAATTGCGCACACCATAAGGGGCATGGGCGCTGTCGGCATAGTAAACAAACGGTACGTCCGGCAGGCGGGCACGTGCGGCATCAAGCACCGTCAAACCGCCTAGCCCGCTATCGAAAATTCCTACCGCCATGTCTTATGCCCTTTGCCGTGCAGCATAGAACGTGAAAGCCTATGCTTTGTGCCTGTCTTCAAATTCATAGCCGTATCGCGATGTATCGAACGGCTTTGGTGATAGCTCATACGTGGATCGTCGCAGGAAATCCATCATTTCGCGCGCGTCTTTTGAACGCGCTTGGATTTGTGCAGGATCAATGGGGGAACCAATTGCCAAACGGACTGGAGAATCCACCCGTTTGCGGAACTCTTTGATCAACAAACCAAGGCGCAACGTAGAATGCAGGTGGCTCGCGATCTGGAACATGCGACTGGTGTGGCCATCAAAATAGATCGGGACAACGCTCGCCCCGGACTTGGCAATCATCCGCGCCGTAAACGCGCGCCAGCCAGGATCAAGTGGCATTCCCATGGGCTTGGCTGCGGTTGACACTGTGCCGCCGGGAAAGATTCCCATTGCACCGCCATAGCCAAGATATTCAAGCGCCGTTTTGCGTGTTTGCAGGTTCAGCCGCATCGCCTCTTTCGTTTCATCGAAAGAGACAGGCAAGATCACGCGGTTCAGATCTTCCGCCTTCTGAAAGACGTTGTTTGCCATGATCCTGAAATCACCACGCGCGCGTGACAGGATCAACCCCATCATCATGCCATCAAGAATGCCGTAGGGATGATTGGCAATCACGATCACGGGGCCGGTTTTCGGAATATTTGACAGCGACCCTGACATGATATCAAGCGAGAGCCCGTAGCGCTCTGCCATCACTTCCCAAAAGTCACGGCCATTCGCTACATCAATCTCATACCCCTTGGCGCGCTTGATTAAGCCCAAACGCCCTGTCGAGTTTTCCATCGTGCGAATAATCACTCGCCCCGTGCGCGTTTGCGCGGAATTGGCGTAGCTAATATCTTTGGCAATGCGTGCGCGCATCGGCTTTTCCTCAAAAAGGACGTTCGTCTCTCTGTTAGCAGTGTCGTGTAAAGAAGATATGACGCGCCGTCACCCTGATTATTGCGCAGCTTGACTGATATCCTCACCGCCTGAGCGAATGACTGCCAAAAGCTCCTCGCGTCGCTTGGCTGCCTTGGCCTCATTGGCTTCTTTAACAGGGCCGAATCCGCGAATGCTCAGCGGCAATTCAGCCAGCGCGACACAGGCCTCAAGCGTTTGCGCTCCTGCCTTGGGCAATACCTCTTTCATATCCGCTTCATATTGCTTGATCAGCCCACGCTCCATGCGTCGCTCTGCCGTGCGACCAAACGGATCGAACGGCGTGCCGCGCAGGCGCTTCAGTTTGGCGAGTAGTTTGAAGCCCCGCAGCATGCCAGCGCCATATTCTTTCTTCATCAGACGACCGTCAGCGCCGATCTTGCTTAGCAAAGGTGGTGCCAGATGATAGGTCAGCTTCAAATCACCCTCAAATGTTTCCGCCGCTTTTTCAGCCGTGCGCAGATGCAGGCGCGCCACTTCGTATTCGTCCTTATAGCTCAGCAGTTTATGATAGCCCTTCGCAACCGCCTCTTTCAGCCTTGCGTCAGTGATCGGATCAACCAACTTTTTGTAACGCTTCGCCAAACGCTTGGATTGATACTGGGTCAAATGATCCGCGCGATAGGCGATTTTATCGTCAAGACTTTGCGGTAATTGAACGACATCCGCGATCAGTAACTTCGCGACATTATCCGCGTGCAAAACCGCCCAACGGCCTACATCAAACGCATGAAGGTTCTTTTCAACTGCAGCACCGTTCAAGCGAATAGCCTCGTGCAACGCTTCTAGCGTCAATGGGATCAACCCTTTTTGCCATGCAGCTCCAAACACAAGCATGTTAGAAAAAATTGCATCCCCCAGCACCTTGCGCGCAAGTTCTGATGCATCAAACAGATCAACGCGGTCACGCAGACGTGCCTGCAACGCCAGTTTAAGCTGCTCTGTGGGAAGTTTGAATTCAGTGTCACGGGTGAAATCGCCCGTGATGATTTCGTGGCTGTTCACCACCGCACCAGTTTGACCTTCTTTCGTCAGACCCAATGTGGCAGAGCCTGCGCTGACCACCAGATCCCCGCCTATCAAGGCATGTGCTTCGCCAGTGGCCACACGAATAGCGGAAATATCTTCAGGTCGGTTCGCTAGGCGGCAATGGATATGCACCGCACCGCCCTTTTGCGCCAGTCCGGCCATTTCCATCATGCCAGCCCCTTTGCCATCAAGCTGCGCGGCTTGGGCCAAAACGGCTCCTATGGTGACAACACCTGTTCCACCAACCCCGGTGATCACCACGTTGTGTGTCCCATTGATCGCTGGAATGTCTGGCATAGGCAGCGTCGGAAGTTTCAATTCTGCCGTTGCCGCTTTGCGCGGTGTACCGCCTTGCACAGTCACGAAGGAGGGGCAGAACCCTTTGACGCAAGAAAAATCCTTGTTGCAGCTGGATTGATCAATTGCGCGTTTTCGGCCCAATTCGGTTTCATGCGGAACGATGGACACACAGTTGGATTGTACACCGCAATCGCCACAGCCTTCGCAGACATCAGGATTGATAAACACGCGCTTGTCAGGATCAGGAAACGTGCCACGCTTGCGACGGCGGCGTTTTTCTGCCGCGCAGGTCTGGATGTAGAGGATCACAGAAACCCCTGATATCTTAGAAAACTCTTCCTGAATGCGCGGCATTTCTTCACGCTCATACATCGCTATGCCACTTGGGAAGTCACTGGCGTTCACATCTTCTTTTTCATCATAAACGATGGCGAGGTGTTTCACCCCCATCGCCGCAACTTCGCGCGCAATACGTGGTGCGTCCAAACCGCCGTCATTGCCTTGCCCCCCCGTCATCGCGACCGCGTCATTATACAGGATCTTATAGGTCATAGTCGTACCCGCAGCGACTGCCGCGCGGATCGCTTGAATGCCGGAATGGTTATACGTTCCGTCCCCGATATTCTGAAACACGTGTTCACGGGTGGAAAACGGAGCTTCCCCGATCCAGTTCGCACCCTCGCCGCCCATATGCGTAAAACCAAGCGTATCGCGATCCATCCATTGCACCATGAAATGACAGCCAATTCCAGCGTAAGCGCGGCTGCCCTCTGGCACTTTGGTAGATGAATTATGCGGACAACCCGAACAGAAATACGGTAAACGCGCTGCAAGCTGTGGCGCATTGTCAGCGCGGCGCGCTTCATCAAGCGCGGCCATCCCCGCTTTGATCCCGTCACTGCTGCAGCCTTCATTCACAAGAATGTCGCCAAGATGTTGCGCGATCATGGTCGGTTCTAACGCGCCGCGCACAGGGAACATTTCAACGCCTTCGCGCCGTTCGCCGTAAACACGCCGCCCCCGCAGATCATCAAACAATGCTTCCTTGATCTGCACTTCGAGTAATTTGCGCTTTTCTTCAACGACAACAATCAGATCAAGCCCATCCGCCCAAGCCTGAAAGCCTTTCATATCCATCGGCCAAACTTGCCCGACTTTATAAGTGCTTAGACCAATGCGATCCGCTTCGGTTTGGTCGATATTAAGCAAAGACAAAGCATGCACCAGATCCAGCCAGTTCTTGCCAGCGGCCACAAAACCGATCTTGGCACCGGGTTTGCCCCAAACTGTTTTGTCCATCTTGTTGATATGGCTAAAGGCTTCGGCTGCGTGACGCTTATGATCCAACAGGCGCGCTTCTTGCTGGTAACGATCATCCACAAGACGGATGTTCAGGCCACCCTCAGGCATGTCATAGTCTGGTGTCACAAAGCTTAAACGATGTGGATCGCCATTCACCACCGACGTGACTTCCACCGTGTCCTTCATAGTTTTCAAGCCAACCCAAACACCCGCGAACCGTGATAAGGCGTAGGCATATAGGCCGTAATCCATCATTTCCTGCACACCAGCGGGGCTGACAATGGGCATGTAGGAATCAATTAGCGCAAATTCGGATTGATGCAGCACCGTGCTACTTTCGCCCGTATGGTCATCGCCCATCGCCATAACGACGCCGCCATGCCTGGACGTACCCGCCATATTGGCATGGCGCATAACATCACCTGTGCGATCAACGCCTGGCCCTTTGCCGTACCAAAGCCCGAAAACGCCGTCAAAACGGCCCTCGCCGCGCAACTCTGCCTGTTGTGCGCCCCAAAGGGCTGTCGCGGCCAAGTCTTCGTTCAGACCTTCTTCAAACTTTACATCCGCTTCTGCCAAAGGTTTCGCAGCGCGGGTCATTTGAAAATCAACGGCCCCTAATGGTGAACCACGATATCCCGTCACATAACCAGCCGTATTCAGACCCGCGGCAACATCGCGCGCCTTTTGCATCAGCATCAAACGCACAAGCGCCTGTGTGCCATTCATCAAGACCTGAGACTTCTCCAGATCGAATTTGTCATTCAAGGATGTCTTTTGCAGGCTCATGTGGTTCCCTCCCAAGGCGCACGATGATCGAGTTGTTGCGTCCTTGATAGGTCATAAAAGCTGACCTGTATATCAAAACTTTCCTCCTACTTTCCTTTTGACGCTGCGTTGTAGTGGATGGCCAGCTCAGGTAAGCATGAATAGCGCTAACAATTATTCCAGAGATAAGGTGTTTCCGAAATGGACTGGGACAAGCTAAGAATCTTCCATGCAGTCGCGGATGCGGGTAGCTTGACCCATGCCGGTGATACCCTTCATTTATCGCAATCTGCAGTCTCGCGACAAGTGCGCGGGCTAGAGGAAAGCCTGAACACAACTCTGTTTCATCGACACGCACGCGGGTTGATTCTGACCGAGCAAGGCGAACTCCTATTTGATGCAACCACGGCCATGCTCAAACGCTTGGATGCCGCCGAAGCACGGATCAAGGACAGCGAAGAAGAAGTTTTTGGTGAATTGCGCGTCACGACGACAATCGGTTTTGGGTCTCTCTGGCTGGCCCCGCGCCTGCCGCATCTTTACGAAAAATATCCCGATCTAAAAATTGATTTGATGCTGGAAGAAAGGGTTTTGGACCTGCCAATGCGCGAAGCCGATGTGGCGATCCGCATGAAAGAGCCAAGTCAGGCGGATTTGATCCGTAAACGTCTGATGACAGTGCACATGCAGCTTTATGCATCACCGAAATACGTGGCAGAGCACGGCATGCCCGAAAGCATTGAAGACATCGGCAATCGTCGCCTGATTTGCCAAAACCCGCGCACGGTGCAGGTTGGTGCGGGTTTACAGCTTGTTCAGCACCTTTTGGCCTATGACGTGCCTTCGATGCTGACGGTAAACAACTACTTTGGCGTTTTGCAATCGGTCCTGCACGGTCTGGGCATTGGCGTCTTGCCCGATTATGTCACGCAGGATTTTCCCGAACTTGTACGCATTCTGCCGGATCTAAGTTCAAACGAAGTGCCTGTATTTTTGGCCTATCCCGAAGAATTACGCCAATCAAAGCGCATCCAGGTGTTTCGCGATTTTGTGCAGGATGAAATCATCGCATTCCGTCGTAGCCAACGCGACGCGGCACTATAAAGATATCCTTCACCCCACTGCACGGCTCAGGCATAACGTGCCCATAATCGACTCGGTCAAAGGCTACTGACATGCATGATATCCGCGCTATCCGTGAAAACGCTGAAACTTTCGACGCGGCCCTCGCCCGTCGCGGGGACGCCCCACTGTCCGAGCAAATTCTTGCGATTGATTCAGCGCGTCGCGCAAAAATCCAAGCCGCAGAAGAAGCGCAAGCCGAACAAAACAAAGCTTCCAAACTGGTCGGTGCTGCGAAAGCCTCTGGTGACGAAGCAGAATTCGAACGCCTGCGCGCTTTGGTGGCGGAAAAGAAAGCAGCTGTCGCTCGCTTGAATGAAGAAGCAAAAGCCGAGGACGCGCGCCTTACGGATATGCTTGCTCGCATCCCGAACCTCCCAGCCGCGGATGTGCCAGACGGTGCAGGTGAAGAAGACAATATCGAAGTCAAACTATGGGGCACGCCCAAAACGCTAGATTTCGATGCAAAAGAGCATTTTGAAATCGCGGGTGTCGCGGCCTCGATGGATTTTGATACGGCTGCCAAAATTTCCGGTGCGCGTTTTGTGATGTTGAAAGGTGCGGTTGCACGACTCCACCGCGCTTTGGCGCAGTTTATGATCGACACCCATGTTGATCAAAACGGGCTGACAGAAATCAACAGCCCGGTCTTGGTGCGCGACGAAGCCATGTATGGCACGGACAAACTGCCAAAATTTGGCGAAGACAGCTATCAGACCACCAACGGATGGTGGCTGGTGCCCACCTCCGAAGTGCCGCTGACTTACTCTGTCGCGGGCGACGTACTAGATCAAAGTGCTTTGCCGATCCGTATGACCGCACACACGCTGTGCTTTAGATCCGAAGCTGGCAGTGCGGGTCGTGATACCTCTGGCATGCTACGTCAGCACCAATTCGAGAAAGTCGAAATGGTCTCTGTAACGCATCCCGATGACAGCGATACTGAGCAAAAACGCATGCTTGGCTGCGCGGAAGGATTGCTCGAAGCGCTCGACATCCCTTATCGCACGGTCATTCTTTGCACGGGCGACATGGGCTTTGGCGCTCGACGTACCTTTGATATCGAAGCGTGGCTTCCCGGTCAGAATGCTTACCGCGAAATCAGTTCTGTTTCGACCACTGGCGATTTCCAAGCACGTCGCATGAATGCACGCTTCAAGCCGGAAGATGGTGGAAAACCACAGTTCGTTCATACGCTTAACGGCTCTGGCCTTGCGGTTGGACGGTGCTTGATTGCTGTTTTGGAGAATGGCCAGCAAAGCGATGGCTCCATTCAGTTACCTGCGGTTCTTGCCCCCTATCTGGGCGGAAAAAGCACGCTGTTGGCGGATGGGACGCTCGCTTAAACAGCTATTTGCACAAAACTGTGTATTGGCTTGAATCGGGGTGAGTTTCGTCTACGTCCCAAAGCATGATTAAACTTACCTCCGCCGCTATTTTAGCGCTGAGCATCGCATTTGCGGTCTCACCGGCTTTCACTTCACCTTTTTCTGGCTTCACGCCAGATCAACTGCCTATTCCGCAGATTGATCCGCCGATCCAACCCGAAGGGTATGCTTTCGCAATCTGGGGCCTAATCTACGGTTGGTTGATCGTTTCGGCTGCCTACGGTCTTTGGAAACGCGCAGAGGCGGCTGATTGGAACGCAGCCCGCCTGCCCCTTGGACTGAGCCTAGTCGTTGGTGTGCCATGGCTTATGATCGCCAACGCAAGCGCGATTTGGGCAACCATCACGATTGTTATCATGGCCGCGGGCGCAATCACCGCGATGATCCGCGCACCACAAACGGATCGTTGGCTTTTCCAAGCACCAGTTGCGATTTATGCAGGTTGGCTTACCGCAGCGAGCTGGGTGTCGATCGCAACGACGGCCGCTGGATATGGCATTGGCATGGGCTCGTTTGGTTGGGCTTTTGTCGGGATCGGCTGCACGTTGGTGACGGCACTTGCTGTCTTCAGATCGCGCGCCGCACCTGAATATCTGCTGACCGTGATTTGGGCACTTGTCGGGATCGTTGTGGCCAACGGAAAAGATATTCTGCCTGTCAGCCTTTTCGCCGCCCTCGGAATAGCCGTGCTGGCCCTAACAATTATCAGACGGCAGCGCGCTTAGCGCTGACGTTCCACGTTTGATTTCATGTGCTTACGCAGCTTGGACGGACCTGCCTTCTTGCGGCCTTTGAACGGGTTAGAATCGTTCTGCGAACGCATGTAAAGGCGGATTGGCGTACCGGGCATATCGAAATCAGTGCGCAAACCATTGACCAAATAACGCGAATAACTTTCGCTCATTTTGTCTGGCAAAGAACACATCACCACAAAACCCGGCGGGCGTGTTTTGGCCTGCGTCATATACCGCAACTTGATCCGCTTGCCTGCTGGTGCGGGTGGCGGATGGGCTTCGACCATACCGGCAAGCCAGCGGTTCAGCGCCGCGGTCGGAACACGTGTGTTCCATGTCTCGTAAGCTTTCAAGATCGCGTCATGCAAACGATCAAGACCACGTCCAGTCTTTGCTGACACCGTCACCAAAGGTGCACCGCGCAGTTGTGGCAAAAGACGCTCAAAACTTTCACGTAGATCGCGCAGCTTGTCTTGTTTGTCTTCCTCGATGTCCCATTTGTTCACGGCAACAATCACCGCGCGACCTTCGCGTTCTGCAAGATCCGCAATGCGCAAATCCTGTTGCTCGAACGGAATTGCAGCATCCAGCAGGACGACAACCACTTCGGCAAATTTAACCGCGCGCAAACCATCCGAAACTGACAACTTTTCAAGCTTGTCCTGAATTTTGGCCTTTTTGCGCATGCCAGCGGTATCGAAAATACGAATATGCGTGCCAAGCCATTCCGTGCGCAGCGAAATCGCATCCCGCGTGATCCCTGCTTCTGGTCCCGTTAGCAGTCGATCTTCGCCCATAATCATATTGATGAGCGTCGATTTACCCGCGTTCGGGCGCCCCACCACAGCGATTTGCATCGGCTTTTTAGCCGTTGGCATCACGAAAGGCTGATCTTCATCCCATTCGTCATCTTCATCCAAGACAACATCGGTTTCAGGTGCCTGATCCAACGCGCGTTCGGCAAAGCCGTCAGCAATGGGCATAAGATGGGTGTAGAGATCATTCAGACCTTCACCATGTTCGGCAGATAATCGAATAGGTTCGCCCAGACCCAAAGAATAGGCTTCGATCACACCTGCGTCCGCGGCAGAGCCTTCGCCCTTATTCGCGGCAAGAACCACATGGGCAGAGCGTTTGCGCAGTATTTCGGCAAATACCTGATCCGCAGGGGTTACACCCGCACGCGCATCAATCATGAACAAACACACATCTGCCATATCAACTGCACGTTCAGTCAAACGTCGCATACGCCCTTGCAGGCTTTCATCCGTTGCTTCTTCAAGACCCGCCGTGTCGATAACGGTAAAGCGCAAGTCCGCAAGACGTGCATCGCCTTCGCGCAAATCGCGCGTAACGCCGGGTTGGTCATCGACCAAAGCAAGGCGTTTGCCGACAAGGCGATTGAATAGTGTGGATTTGCCCACATTCGGGCGGCCCACGATGGCAAGAGTAAAGCTCATTGAAAAGCTCCAAAAGGGTATCAGATGGCCGCTCTAACGCAAAGCGCGGCCATGCGAAAGAGCCCATGTAAGCTGCGTGTTCTCACGCACCTCGCGTTAACGTAGGGCGTGCAACACACCTTTGCGCGACACGACATACAGCGTATTGCCTGCAACAACAGGGTTTGTCGTCACACCACCGGGCACTTCGACAGAGCCTAGGGATGCACCAGACACCGGATCAAAACTACGTACGACGCCATCGTTAGATCCGACCAGCACGCGCCCTCCGGCAATCACAGGTCCGTAATGTGCAACAATTTCAACACTGCGTCGGCGAACTTCTCGGGTGAAGAACGGCAGGCGTGTGCCCCAAATCCGCGTACCGGTTTGCGCATCCAAACGCACCAGCTCGTTGCGATCGGTGACTGCAAACACGGATCCGCCCGCAGGCCAAACAGGGCCAAGTGCGCCGTCCTTGGCCGTCCAAAGACGTGCGCCACTGTCTGCGTTCAAAGCAACAATGCGGCCTGAAAAGCTACCCGCATAAATCGTATTGCCCGCGATGACAGGATCGCCAGTGATATCGCTTACAGTCGTCGCTGCAATTCCGCGGCGTTGGCCCGCAACTGTTGCATCCCAGCGACGTGCGCCGCCTTTGCGGAAGGCCGCCTGCAACTCGCCGGATCCAAAGGCAAAGACCACAAGGTCATCGCCAACTGCAGGTGCAGGACCACCGGAAACTCGCCCAATCCCAGGCGACCCGTCCAGCCGCCAAACCACGCGTCCCGTGTCGGAATTCACGGCCCATGCAACATTATCACCACCAACAACATAGACCAAACCCCGCGAGACAGACGGCGTGCCCGTTGTTGCCGCATTAAGGTCTTGGGACCAGATCTGTGCGCCGCTTGCAGGATCAAGCGCGCGCAAGGTGCCAAAACCCGAGGTCACGATCAGCTTGCCATCACCATAGGCAAGTCCACCTCCACCCGCATCGCTTTCACGATCACGATCAGGGGTAATGTTAACCGACCAAAGTTTTTCACCGTTCAGCGAAACCGCCGATACCGTGCTTTTGGAATCCATCACAAAAATGCGCCCATCAGCAACAACCGGATCAGCCGTGATACGATAGCGCCTGCTGTCGCCCTGCCCGATTGGCGTAGACCATTGAATACCTGTTAAATTCTGCGCCAACGCAGGATGCGAAGTACGTGTTGCAGGCGAACCGATACGCTGCGTCCAATTGGCGTTCGCATTTTGATTTGGCAGCGAAATGCTTTGCGCGACGTTTTCGCTTTTTACACTCTCTTGAGAGGTTTCTCCGAACGGTGCGCGTAAATCTTCACGCTTTCCGGGCAATATGATTTCGTTTTCGGCACAGCCTGCAAGCATTGCTGCGGCCACGCCTGCCATGATTAACTTTGTTGTCGTCACCGCTCAAAGCCCCCTTTGATAGTGTATCCCGTCTGTGCGGGCTTTGTGTTCAATGGCGCATCATGCGCCTATGTGCAGACCGGCCTTGTGGCCGACCGGCTTAATTCTGACCGGCAAGTACGTCCGGCTCTTCGCCTAAGGCGATAATGAGTTGCGTTGCGCGTTGACGCAAGCCTGCTGTGACTTCTGCATCAACAACGATACCTTGCAGCTTCTCGATTGCCGCGTCCACTTCGCCGCTTTCGATGTCAATCAGCGCGAGCTGTTCAGTCGCAAGCAAGCGCAAGGACGTGCCCGGCGCGCTCAGCGCTTCAAGACGGAGACGGCGATCCTCAACACTAAGCGATCCATCGCCTTTGGTTGCTGCTTTGAACGATGCAATCTGGCGATAGATCTCTGGCAGGCTGCCATCGACGGCGATGGCCTCGAGGGCTGCTTGCGCCCCGGCAGGATCGTCATCCGCGCCTTGTTCTGCGGCTTGCATCAAACCGACAACGGCTTTTGCACCCTGCGTGATGTCTTCGGACTTCAACGCTTCCAAGGCTGCGACACGATCAGCAGGCGCATCCGCCTCCAAGGCCGCTAGAATCGCATTACCAGCGGTTTGGGCTTTGGCGCGTGCTTGCGATTTACTGTATTCGTTCCATGCGGCACCGCCGACCAAGGCCAAAATAGCAAGAATTGCAATCCAGCCATAGCGGCGCATGTAGCCGAATAGACGGTCGCGACGGACCTCTTCGCTGACTTCTTCGATAAAACTGTCAGTATCGCTCATACGTAATGCCCCATTTTTTGCCTCTCATACCGCGATGTCACAGCCCTGCCAAGGGGCGGTCACATCCTTGCCATGTGATGCGCGCACTTTGGCGCAGCTAGAATTGTTGCACAGTCACCCCACGACGCCTAAACTAAACTCATCAGTTTAGACGATTATCCATAAGAGATTGCACTTTCAAACAACTGTACTATGTCATGCGCAAGTGGCTTCATTGACTGAAAAGACAGAATTAAGGACGTACCGCAGATGAAACTCATTCCTTTGGTCACCGCTATTTTGGTGACTGCATTCCTCTATTTTTTAGTCTTTGAGCGTGAAGAGTTGTTGGCCTTCGCACAATCTACCCCGACCCAAGACGCCGACGAAACAACGACGCAAGAAGCGGAAACGCAGGAAAGCGCTGATGCCATCCGCGTATTCGCCGTAAAATCACAGGCACGCCAGATTGACAGTGCTGTCATCATGCGCGGCCAAACCGAAGCTGCACGCTCTGTCGAAGTACGCGCGCAAACGTCAGGTCAGGTCGTGTCAGAACCTTTGCGCAAAGGCACATATGTCACCGAAGACCAATTGCTTTGCCAGATTGATGTAGGCACTCGTGAAGCAACGCTAGCTGAAGCAAATGCACGCTTAGCAGAAGCGCGGGCGCGCGTTCCTGAAACCCAAGCACGTCTCGATGAGGCGATGGCGCGTCTGGATGAAGCAAAAATCAATGACAATGCGGCTTCCAAGTTAAGCCAAGGTGGTTTCGCATCTGAAACTCGTGTTGCCTCAGCCCAAGCAGGTGTGCGAGCTGCCGAAGCTGCGGTTGCCTCTGCGAAAAGCGGTTTGCAAAGCACAGGTGCCGGCATCCAAAGCGCAGAAGCCGCAATTGCCAGCGTTCAAAAAGACATTGATCGTTTGAAAATAACAGCACCTTTTGAAGGTCTGCTGGAAACAGACACTGCCGAGCTTGGTAGCCTTTTGCAACCCGGAACGCTGTGCGCAACCATCTTGCAACTTGATCCGATGAAACTTGTGGGTTTCGTGCCCGAGACAGAAGTCGACCGTGTTGAAATCGGTGCTTTGGCTGGCGCACGTCTATCAGGTGGTCAAGAAGTACAAGGGCGTGTGACCTTCCTGTCGCGCTCAGCAGATCAAACAACACGGACGTTCCGCGTAGAAATCCAAGTCCCCAATGCAGACCTTTCGATTCGCGATGGTCAAACCGCTGAAATCATCGTGTCCGCCGATGGTGCGCAGGCGCATTTGCTGCCGCAGTCTTCACTGACGTTGAATGATGACGGTGATTTGGGTGTACGGGTGATCGACGAGAATAATCTTGCACAATTTGCCCCGCTGACATTGTTACGCGATATGTCAGAGGGCGTTTGGGTTGAAGGTCTACCAGACACCGCCAATGTGATTACGATCGGACAGGAATACGTTGTTGACGGTGTCAAAGTCCTGCCGACCTATGAGGAGCCGAAACAATGACAGGTATCGTTGATTGGGCCGCAGAACGTGCCCGGATGGTTTTGGCCTTTATTGTCCTCACGCTTTTGGCGGGGGGCTTAGCCTATTGGGGCCTTCCTAAGGAAGGTGAGCCGGACATCGAAATCCCAGCGCTCTTCGTCTCTGTCCCCTTCCCCGGTATCTCCGCGGCAGACAGCGAAACCCTACTGGTTAAGCCAATGGAAACGGAATTGGCCGATCTGGACGGTTTGAAATCCATCTCAGGCACCGCCGCAGAAGGGTACGCAGGCATCGCGTTGGAATTTGAATTTGGGTGGGACAAGACCAAAGTCATGGCAGACGTGCGTGACGCGATGAATGCAGCGCAAGGCAAGTTCCCGTCCGGCGCTGAAACCTACTCAATCAATGAAATCAACTTCTCTGAATTTCCGATCATCATCGTTAATCTCACCGGTAATGTGCCCGAACGCACGATGGCAAAAACCGCCAAAGACCTGCAAGAAAGAATCGAAAGCCTTGATGCGGTTCTAGAAGCAGGGATCGCGGGTAATCGCGACGAAATGGTCGAAGTCTTAATCGACCCACTGCGCCTTGAAGCCTATAATGTCACCGCAGGCGAGTTGATCAGTGTTGTGCAAAACAACAACCAATTGATCGCTGCGGGGGAAATCGAAAGCTCTCAAGGCACGTTCGCGGTTAAGATCCCGTCGTCCTTTGATGAAGTCCAAGACATCTACGGTCTTCCCGTCAAAACCAATGGGGATCGTGTTGTCACTTTGGGCGATCTCGCGGAAATTTCACTGACATTCGAAGACCGCACCGGTACCGCGCGTTTTAATGGTGAAACCTCTGTTGCGCTGCAAGTCGTTAAGCGCAAAGGCTTCAACCTGATTGATACCGCTGAATTGGTGAAACAGACGGTTGAGGACGCCAAAGCCGATTGGCCAGAAGCGTTACAAGCCTCTATCGATGTAGGCACATCAAATGACCAATCACGCACCGTTGGCTCGATGGTTAGCCAGCTGGAAGGTTCTGTTCTGACGGCGATTGCTTTGGTGATGATCGTGGTTCTGGCCGCCCTTGGTACACGCCCTGCTTTGCTTGTTGGCTTTGCGATCCCGACGTCCTTCCTACTTTGCTTCGTGTTCCTAGCAATTATGGAAGTTACAATCTCGAACATCGTGATGTTCGGTCTGATCCTAGCAGTTGGTATGCTGGTTGATGGGGCTATTGTGGTGGTCGAATACGCCGATAAACGCATTTCCGAAGGCTCTGGCCCGATGCATGCCTATGTCGAAGCTGCAAAGCGCATGTTCTGGCCTATCGTATCTTCGACTGCGACGACGCTTTGCGCGTTCTTGCCGATGCTCTTCTGGCCCGGTGTTCCAGGTCAGTTCATGGGCATGTTACCTGTTACGTTGATTTTCGTTCTTTCTGCGTCCCTCGTGGTCGCATTGGTCTACCTGCCCGTCATGGGCGGCGTGACCGGCCGTCTTAGCCGCACGTTCGGCAACACATCCGATGCATTGCGCGCCAAACTGCCATGGGTGGTGCGTGCGCTTTTGGTACCGCCAGCGATCTATCTTGTCTTCCTTGGCGCAATGCAGGTCCTGAACCCCGGGTATCTTTTCGGCGGCACGCCGATTTCGGACGGTTTCGTTGGTATGCTTCCGGGTATTTCTTTGTTCCTCTTTGGTGCATTTGCCGCGTCTGTCACGCTTGGCGCTGCCAAGATTGAACGTCGCAGAACCAAAGTAAATGCAGGCCATCGTCGCACTTGGTTCGGACTGTTCATCAAAGGCATCACCGGCAATCCGGTTATGCCAATCGTATCCATTTTTGCTGTTGGCTTTTTTGTGATGACCACCTTCAGCTACTTTGGTGAGAACAATAACGGCGTCGAATTCTTCGTCGAAAGCGAGCCCGAGCAAGCCATCGTTTACGTGCTCGCACGGGGCAACCTGTCGCTTGGGGAAAAGGATGCCTTGGTGGCCAAGGCCGAAGCTGTTGTTTTACGTCATCCCGGTGTGCAAAGCGCCTTTGCTTTTGCAGGTGAAGGTGGTTTGAACACAGACGCCTCTGGCGCTGCGACCCCAAAGGAAACGATTGGCCAGGTCCAGCTTGAGACAATCCCGTGGGAAGACCGCCGTGATCGTACAGAGCTTGACGGCGATACAGTGATTGCCGAGCTGACCGAACAGTTGCAGCAAATCCCGGGGATCGAAATTGAAATCCTTGCCCAAGCCCGTGGTCCTGCATCTGGCAAACCTGTTCATTTGCGCCTGAAAGGCGACAACTGGGATGACCTGCTGGACGCAACCGCAATCGCGCGGGACAAGTTCGAGGCGACCGAAGGTCTGCAATTGATCGAAGACACCCGTCCCCTGCCCGGCATTGACTGGCAGATCGACGTGGACGTGCAAAAAGCAGGCCGTTACGGTGCTGACGTGGCAACAGTTGGAGGCATGGTTCAACTCGTGACACGCGGCATTCTGCTCGATACGATGCGTGTTGACAGCTCGGATGAAGAAATCGAAATCCGTGTGCGCTTGCCTGAAGAAGACCGCGTTCTGAGCACGCTAGATTCGCTCAAAGTACGCACGCGCGACGGTTTGATCCCGCTCAGCAATTTCACAACGCGCAAGCCTGTGCAAAAGCTGGCAGAGATCAACCGTATTGATCAAAAGCGGTATTTCGATGTGAAAGCAGCCGTTGCCAGTGGCCTCACTAAAGACGTGGTTGGCGAGGATGGCGAAACCCGTACCGTCCCGATAAACCCCAATGAACGTATCATAATGCTGACACAGTGGCTCGAGACAGATCCCCTGCCCGCTGGTGTCGCGTTCGAATGGACCGGCGATCAAGAAGAAGAGGCCGAAAGCCAGCAGTTCCTATCTACTGCTTTCGCTGGTGCCTTGGGTCTGATGTTCATCATCCTGCTTGCGCAGTTCAACTCGATCTATAATTCGGTGCTGGTTCTGCTGGCCGTAGTCTTGTCCACGACTGGAGTACTAATTGGTATGCTGGTGATGGATCAGGCCTTTTCGATCATTATGACAGGCACTGGCATTGTGGCTTTGGCCGGGATCGTGGTGAACAACAACATTGTTCTGATTGATACCTATCAAGATTACAGCCGCTATATGCCCCGTATCGAGGCGATCGTGCGCACGGCAGAAGATCGTATTCGCCCGGTTTTGTTGACGACAATCACGACTATGGCAGGTCTTGCGCCGATGATGTTCGGTCTTAGCCTTGATTTCATCGGTGGCGGCTATTCCATCGATAGCCCGACCGCGCTTTGGTGGAAACAGCTCGCAACAGCGGTCGTCTTCGGGCTTGGCATCGCGACTGTCCTGACACTGGTGTTCACGCCCTCTATGCTGGCACTGCGGGTCTGGGCCGCAACTTATGTTCTATGGTTTGCGCGTCTGTTGGCGAAACTGTCGATGGGTCGCTCCAGCAGTGCCGCGCGTGATTGGGCACTTCAACGTCAAGCCCGTCGGGTGAAGTCACCGATGATCCTTTGGGATGATGAGGAAGACCCCATTGAAAGCTACGCGCCGGAAGCGGAGCCAGCGCCAATGATGACAACGCCGCTTAAAGCAGCCGAGTAAGCCAACGTAGGGTGTGTGATATCACGCACCCTACTTATCACGCAGCATCTTCTGATTGCTGCAAATGCCAAAGCGCCGCGTATTTACCAGACAGCGTAAGCAATTCAGCGTGGCTGCCCTGCTCTGCAATCTGACCATCCGCCAGAACCACGATGCGATCCGCATCCGCAATGGTTGAAAGACGGTGCGCAATGGTGATCACTGTTCGCCCTTGTGCCGCAAGTGACAGAGCATCCTGAATTTCATGCTCGGTTCCGCTATCAAGCGCTGATGTCGCTTCATCCAGCAACAAGATCGGCGGATTCTTCAACAATGTCCGCGCAATGCCCACACGTTGTTTTTCACCACCAGAAAGTTTGAGACCACGTTCACCAACAGTCGTTTCATAGCCATCAGGCAAGGCAACAATGAAATCATGAATTTGGGCTGCACGCGCGGCATCTTCTATTTCGGAAAGTGTTGCACCATCCTTACCGTAAGCAATGTTGTAGCGAATGGTGTCGTTGAACAGCACAGTGTCTTGCGGCACGACCCCGATCGCATCATGCAAACTGGTTTGTGTGACGTCACGCACGTCTTGCCCGTCAATCGACAAAGACCCAGCCGTGACGTCGTAAAACCTGAACAACAACCGCCCGATCGTCGATTTGCCCGAACCAGACGGCCCAACAATAGCAACATTTTGCCCTGCGGGAACATCAAGATCGACGCCTTTTAAAATAGGTCGCTCTTGGTCGTACCCGAAATGCACGTCCCTTAAAGATACATGCCCACCGGACACTTTTATATCCGGTGCATCCGGCTTGTCGGCCACTTCTGGTGGCTGCTCTAAAAGATCAAACATCTCGCCCATATCCACCAAAGCCTGCCGGATTTCGCGATAGACTGTGCCAAGAAAGTTCAACGGCATGGTGATCTGGATCATGTAGGCGTTCACCAAGACGAAATCACCCACTGTCATCGTGCCAGCCTGCACACCCACCGCCGCCAAAACCATGACAACAACCAGACCTGTCGTTATCAAAAATGACTGTCCGAAGTTCAAAAAGGCCAGCGAATAGGACGTCTTAAGCGCAGCGACTTGATAAAGCTCCATCGCGCTGTCGTAGCGCCGTGCTTCGCGGGCCTCAGCCCCGAAATACTTGACCGTTTCAAAGTTCAAAAGACTATCAATCGCCTTTTGGTTCGCATCCGTGTCTTGATCATTCATCTGCTTGCGAAGCTTCACCCGCCATTCCGTGACCGCAAAGGTGAACCAGACATAAAAAGCAATCGTGACGAAAACCGCTGCCAAATACCAAACGTCAAACAAGAAGAACAAAATCCCCGCGA
Organism: Planktotalea sp.; assembly: GCA_965662135.1. Taxonomy (GTDB): domain Bacteria; phylum Pseudomonadota; class Alphaproteobacteria; order Rhodobacterales; family Rhodobacteraceae; genus Planktotalea. The sequence continues at coordinate 97,223 of CBFIGL010000006.1, forward strand.
TCATCAATAGCTCAAGCACCAAAGGCCCGATCGAGAACAGCAAAAAGCGCAACAAAAAGTCGACACCTTTGACACCACGTTCAATGATCCGGCTTAGACCGCCTGTCTTGCGGCCGATGTGATAGCGCATCGAAAGACGGTGAATATGTTCAAAGGTCTGCAACGCTAAAGCACGCAACGCGCCCTGCCCGACTTTGGCAAAGATAACATCGCGCAATTGCTGAAATCCATTCGTCATCAACCGTGCCATGCCATAAGCGACGGTCAATCCCACAGCGCCAATTGCCAGATCAGACACACCTGACTCAGACAATGCATCCACTGCGCGTTTGTAAATCAAAGGCGTCCCAACGGCGACAATCTTTGCGACAAACAACATGACCAAGGCCAGAACAACACGTTGTTTTACCCAAAGTTTATCGCTTGGCCAAAGATAAGGCACCACGCGCCGGATCACGCGCCATCCAGAGGCACGTTGATCAGAAAGAGCTGCATCGGTTGGGGTCAGTCGTTTCATATCATCGCGTCCTCAGGCTTGGACGTTACAGATAATCACGCAAACATAGAAAGACCAGTGAGGTTAATCAGGAACGGTGAAAACTTGACCCGGATAGATCAGATCGGGGTCTTTAATCGTGTCTGCATTGGCCTCAACCAACCGCGCATAAAGCGTGCCGCTGCCATAGCGCTCTTGCGCAATCGCCCAGAGCGTCGCGCCCGGCTGCACGGTAATGGCTTGCACAGTTTTTTCTGGTAGTGTGGCTGCAGCAAGAACCTCTGGTTCTTCGCGTTTGAACGGCGTTTCAAGGCGCGCGACCACATCACCAGCTGCGTTCAATTCATCGACTCGCAGGGTGTAAATACCAGTATCAACCGACGGAAGACCCGCCTGCCAATCCCCGTTTGCCGCGATTTGGGATGTCGCGACCGCGCGATTGTCCAAATAGACCCGCACAAATTCCCCGCTCGCTGCGCCAGTCAAAGCAACATCGCCTGCGTCATCATATGAAATAGAGCCAAGCAAAGAAGTCATCACATCAGGCTTGGGCGCTTGTAGAACGCGCACACCGTCTTGATCTGAAAGCAAAACAACAGGCGCTGTAGCGGCCTCTTTAGGGTCCGCGATGTCTACATCTTCTGCAAGCGGCACAGTTTCTTCAGCTATTGCAACCTCAGCCATGGGCTCGGGCACGCTGGCAACGATAGGCGCAACGATAACCTGTTCACTTGCGCTGCCCTGTTCATCGCTCTCCAGGGTCAAAACCTGTGCATCTTCACTCGCGGGCAGTGTGACAAAACTCGCAAACTTTCCTGATCCATCCGCTTTGACTTCTGCGACAACTGATTCATTAAGTTTGATCGCAATTGTACTGCCCGCATCCGCGCGCCCTGCAATCATCGCTGCGCCATTGGTTTCAACGCGGACAACATCAAAACTCAAGGTTTTGGCTGGCAAAACCGCCTCGGCAACATCAACACTTTCTGGCGCGACCTTTGGGGCCTCTTGAACGCTGACAACTGCAGGCGTCACCTGTGTGGCATCAGGCGCGCTCGTAAAGGCGCCACTCACATATCCCGCAACAGCTATCGCCCCGACCAAGGCCGTTCCCGCACCTACTGTGACGCCCGTTCCTGACGTCAGGAAAGCAAGCTTACTCATTGTAACCCATCTCCGATTTGCACACTTTTGCCGCGCACTTATGATATATATAGCAAACATTAAGTGGCCGGTCAAAACTCCGAAGTTGAAGGAAATCACATGCAGAAACGCTCTATTTGTGTCTTTTGTGGCGCATCAGATGGCATCGACCCCGCATATGGCCAAGCCGCCAGCACGCTTGGGACACTAATTGCAGAGCAAAACATGCGCCTTGTCTACGGCGCCGGTGACGTTGGCCTTATGGGTCAGGTTGCGCGCGCAGCCCAATCAAAAGGCGGCTCTACTTTCGGCGTCATTCCACAACACTTGGTGAATTGGGAAGTCGGCAAGACCGAACTTACCAGTTACATCGTCACAGAAACCATGCATGAACGTAAAAAAGTGATGTTCATGAACGCAGACGCCATCGCCGTCTTGCCCGGTGGCGCAGGCTCGCTCGATGAATTCTTCGAAGTCCTCACATGGGCGCAACTGGAGTTGCACGCAAAACCGATCGTTCTGATCAACATCAACGGCTTTTGGGATCCCCTGCTGGCCTTGTTGGACCATGTGATCGCGCAAGGTTTTGCCAAGGACACTGTAAAGTCCCTCTTCAAAACCGCAAAATCTCCAAATGAGGCCATAAAGCTCCTAAGCTAACTTCATCTTGCTCAATAAACTCATTGTTCAGCGTTCCACACATACAAAAGGCGCCACACTTAGTCGGTGCGGCGCCTTGCAATTAACTCTTAGAAAACCTGTCTCACATGCGTGAGGCAACATTTTCCCAGTCGACCAGGTTGTCCATGAAGTTGGACAAATACGCAGGACGCTTGTTGCGGAAATCGATATAGTAGGAATGCTCCCAAACATCACAGCCCAAAAGTGCGGTCTGACCAAAGCAAAGCGGGTTCACGCCGTTCTCTGTCTTTGTCACTTTCAAGCCACCGTCAGCGTCTTTTACCAACCATGCCCAACCCGAACCGAATTGGCCCGCGCCCGCGGCTGCGAATTCTTCTTTGAACTTATCAACGGATCCAAAGCTGTCCTTGATTGCGGCTTCCAGCTCGGATGGCATGGATGACTGGCCCGGGCCCATCATTTCCCAGAACTGGTTGTGATTCCAAAGTTGGCTGATGTTGTTGAAGATACCGTTCTGCGCAACGCTTGAAGCATTGTAGGTGCCTGTGATGATCTCTTCGAGGGATTTGCCTTCCCACTCTGTGCCAGCAATCAACTTGTTGCCGTTATCCACATAAGCTTTGTGGTGCAGGTCATGGTGATACTCAAGCGTCTCTTTGGACATGCCAAGATCAGCCAAAGCATCATGTGCGTACGGAAGTTTGGGAAGTTCGAATGCCATTATATCGGATCCTTAAGTTAAGATGTCTTTCCCCAGATAGAGAGCGCCCAGCCCTTAACGTCAAGGGCTGGGCGTCTAAAATCGACCTAAATTCGGCTTTGCTCACGATTTAAAACGCGCCGACCTTTGAACCCGGCTGTGCCGCGACGCTGAGCAAATCAAACATGTATTGCCCTACCGAGCGGAAGCAAACGACAGTAAAGGCATCTTCTTCGTTCATCCAGAAGGCCGCAGGCACCTGTGCCAAGCGGGATCGACGGAAATTGCCCATTTCAAATGCACCGTTTGCGAAGTCTACGGGCGCAAGTTTTGCCATAACCTCACGCGCGTTCGGACCCGCAACCTCAAACACCGCACGTGCATCTGAGACATTTGCAACCAGAAAATGCGTTCCCTTCATCATCTTGTTCAACGTCTCAATCGCGCTTGCCGCCTCGGCATGTGGCACCATCAGCAATAACTCATCGGGGCTCATCCAGGCGGCAGCTGTATCACCATTGATTTCGATAGATCGCTGCGCTGGCATGCCGCCTGCAATAGATTTCACTGCTTTGATCAGCTTTTTGTCGGTCAAGTTGCCGCGCAACGTGATCATGCCACATAGGCCAAGCTCGGTTATTGTTGCGATGCCATCTGTATAAGATGCACCTTGCAAAGCACTCACAGCATTAGACATTTTGCTTTGCCCCCTCTGGGTCATAGATCACTGGATCAACAATTTTCGCTTTGACAATCGTGCCATCGGTCTTTGGGAAATCAATGACTTCGCCCATACGATCAGGTCCGTTCTGCACCAGCCCCATCGCAATGCCACGTTCCAGATTGGCAGAGAAATAGGTCGAGGTTACGCGCCCGAACATATTGCGCTGGCCGTTGGCATTTACGCCGTCTTCCACCGCATATGCACCATCCGGCAAAACAGACTTATCCAAAGTCTCCAGGCCAACAAGCTTCCAACGATCAGGATCCGCCATATGCGAACGCTGATGCGCGCGCTTGCCAAGGTAGTCTTCTTTCTTCTTTGAAAGCGCCCATTGCAGGTTCAGGTCCTGCGGGATCACGGTCCCGTCGGTCTCGTCCCCGATCATGATAAAGCCTTTCTCGGCGCGCAGAATATGCAAAGTTTCGGTGCCATAAGGCATCGCGCCAAACTCTTCACCTGCTTCAATCAACGCTTCCCAGAACGCCAATCCTTGGGACGCTGGAACCGCAATTTCATAGCTTAACTCACCCGAGAACGAGATACGGAACACACGCGCGTCAAAGCCGCCAATCGTTCCATCAGCCCATTCCATAAAGCCAAGCGCGTCTTTGGACACATCCATGCCGCCCAGCTTTTCCAAGACTGTGCGGGCGTTCGGGCCGACCACAGCGATTTGCGCGAATTGCTCTGTGACATTGGCAACATAGACGTTCCAATCCCACCATTCGGTTTGCAACCATTCCTCCATGTGGCCATGGATCGTGTCAGCGCCGCCCGTCGTCGTATGACATAGGAAGGTGTCCTCATCTAGCCGCGCAACAACGCCATCATCAATCAGGAAGCCGTTTTCTGAGCACATCAGGCCATAGCGGCATTTGCCCGGCTTCAACGTGCTCATCATATTGGTGTAGAGCATATCTAGGAATTTGCCCGCATCCGGCCCTTTGACAATCAACTTACCCAGCGTGGACGCATCCAAAAGACCCAGATTTTCGCGCGTGTTCTTTACTTCTCGGTTCACCGCCATTTCGACGCTTTCACCGGGCTGCAAATAGGCAAAGGGACGACGCCATGCACCAACGGGTTCCCAATCAGCACCATTGCTGTCGCTCCACTCATAAAGCGGTGTTTTGCGCAAAGGTTGGAACACCTTGCCCCGAGCTTCGCCACCAATCGCACCCATAGAGATCGGCGTGTAGGGAGGGCGGAACGTCGTCGTTCCTGTTTGCGGAATAGGTTGACCCAACGCATCAGAAAGGATCGCCAAGCCATTGATATTACTTAACTTACCTTGATCTGTCGCCATGCCCAAAGTCGTGTAACGCTTGGCGTGTTCTACGCTTTCAAAACCTTCTTGTGCGGCCAATTGAACGTCAGATACTTTCACATCGTTCTGATAATCCAGCCACGCTTTTGAACGCAGTTTGATCCCAGCGCCTTGTGGCATCAACCAAACAGGTTCAACCGGATTTTCAGAGGTGGGCGTGCCTTCTGGAATGACGACCTTAGCCGCCTTACCGCCTGTCACCTTGCCCGCCGCAAGACCGGCACCATGCGCATCACCAATCAGCTCAGCAAGCTGCATGTGACCATTGGCAGAACCGGCAACCGACACAAACCCCTCACCTGTTGCGCCCAAAGGTGGACGTTCACTGTCGGGGCGGAAATGGCTTTGCGCCTCGTCCCAGACCAGCTTGCCACCACAATGGGACCAAAGGTGCACCACGGGTGACCAACCACCGGACATGGCAACCACATCACATGCGATCTCTTCCAATTCAGCGCCTTCACCGGCTTGTGCACAAAGCGATACACCTGTGACCCGCTTGCCGCCTTTGACTTTGGCGATGGCTTTGCCATTCTCAACACGGATACCCAGCGCTTTTGCGTCATCCGCCAAAGCCCCGCCGCCACTTGCGCGCGCATCAATGATGCAAGGCACTTCAAGGCCAAGACCTTTCAAAGTGATTGCCGTGCGATAGGCATCATCGTTGTTGGTCACAACGACAGTACGATCACCAGCAGAGACACCGAAGTTCACCGGATAGTCACGCACAGCACTTGCCAGCATAACGCCCGGAATATCATTGCCCGCAAAGCTAAGCGGACGTTCAATCGCGCCTGTCGCGGTCACGATGTGCCCTGCGCGAATACGCCAAAGACGATGGCGCGGACCAATCGCGTCAGGACGATGATCACTTAGACGTTCATACCCCAGCGTATAGCCGTGATCATATACACCTGCACCCATCAGACGGGTACGCATGGTGACATTGTCCATGGCTTCCAACTCGGCCACAAGTGCCTCACAATACGCGGCCACTGGGGTTCCATCGACCTCGCCGCCATCCACAGGCGCGCGCCCGCCCCAATGGGCGGTTTGTTCAACCAACAAAACCTTGACGCCTGTCAACGCAGCAGCTTTGGCCGCTTGCAGGCCAGCAATACCGCCACCAATCACCATCACATCGGTGAAAAAGTAGAAGTGTTCATATGTATCGGGATCACGATCCTCAGGACGTGGCGCTTTGCCAAGGCCCGCAGATTGGCGGATAATCGGCTCATACACATGCTTCCAAAACGCGCGCGGATACATGAACATTTTGTAGTAGAAACCCGCAGGCAAGAAGCGACTGACATAGCTATTAAGTGCGCCAACATCGAATTCCAGCGTCGGCCAATGGTTCTGCGATCCAATCTTGGCACCGTCAAACAGCTCTGTCGTCGTGGCGCGTTGGTTCGGCTCGAATGTGTTGGTGTAGCCCATATTGAACAGCGCGTTCGGCTCTTCCCCGCCGCTGGCCACAATGCCGCGCGGACGGTGGTATTTGAACGACCGCCCCACCATCATCTGGTCATTGGCCAGCAAGGCAGAGGCAAGCGTGTCGCCTTCAACACCCTTCAGTTTCTTCCCGTTGAAATCAAAGGAAAGCTGCGCGCCGCCGTCCGTGAAACGACCACCAGTCTTTAAACGTGTGCTCATGAGAAGTTCCTCCAAGACCAGCCCGGCCGTTTGGCGCTGATCGCATCTTTGATCTCTTTGGGTGGCTCATAGGTCTGCGCAGAATAGGTGCCGAACACTTCAAGCGTCTGCGTGCAGCGCGCCGCATGAAACCACTTGCCGCAGCCATTGTTGTGGCGCCAGCGTTCCAAATGCACCCCGCGCGGGTTTTCACGCATGAACAGGTATTCTTCGAATTGGTCATCCGTAGAGCCGACGGAGTGGCGTTTCAGATGCGCTTCACCCCCTGCGTGGAATTCCGTTTCCTCGCCGCTTATGCCACAGCAAGGACAATCAAGGATTAGCATGGCAATGCCTCCAACTTGAAAAATTGCTCCTTCACGCATAGTATCTTCGCATGAATGGAATTTTTTGGGTTCTTGGCGGCGTGTTCGCGCTCGGTCTTGGCATCGCACTTTATGAGCGACGCAAGAAAAAGCTGCTGCTCGCGCATGACTTCAACCAACTTGGTGCCGAAACCGAAACGGATCGCACCGCGATACGTGTCAAAGATGAAATGGCCGCCAGAACGGTGTTTACGCATCTCAATCATTAGTGCGCCACCCCCGCAGCAACGCTCTCATCAATGAACTTGCCCTCTTTGAAGCGCCACATAGAGAACTCGTCGGTCAGCGGCGATGCACCCTTGGCCATCAATTCCGCCATGGCCCAGCCGGATCCCGGAATGGCCTTGAAGCCACCCGTTCCCCAACCGCAGTTCATGAACATGCCCTCAACCGGTGTTTTCGTCAGAATGGGTGAGCGGTCCCCTGTCACATCCACAATCCCGCCCCATTGGCGCAGCATTTTCAGGCGGGACAGCATGGGGAACGTCTCGATCAAAGCGCGCACGGTTTCTTCCACGTGATGGAACGATCCTCGTTGGGTGTAATTGTTATAGCCGTCCGTGCCGCCGCCAATGACCATTTCACCCTTGTCTGATTGCGACAGGTAGCCATGCACGGTGTTGGCCATGACCACGATGTCCATCGCGGGTTTGATCGGCTCCGACACCAGCGCTTGCAAAGCGACGCTTTCCATCGGCAGCCGGAAGCCTGCCATTTCGGCCAACACAGATGAATGACCAGCGACTACACCACCAAGCTTGTCGCAATCAATCGACCCTTTGGAAGTGTCGACGCCAACGACTTTGCCGCCCTCGGTGCGCACATTTGTGACTTCGCATTGCTGGATGATGTCCATGCCCATGTCCGAACACGCGCGCGCATAGCCCCAAGCCACTGCATCGTGGCGCGCTGTGCCGCCGCGGGCTTGGAACAGGCCACCCAGAACAGGATAGCGTGGGCCATTGAGTTCGATAATCGGGCAAATCTCTTTCACTTTGCCCGGTCCTATCCATTCTGTTGGCACGCCTTGAAGCGCATTTGCATGGGCCGTGCGCTTGTAGCCGCGAATTTCGTGCTGGGTTTGCGCCAGCATCAAAACACCGCGTGGGCTAAACATGATGTTGTAGTTTAAATCCTGCGAAAGCGTTTCATAAAGCGAACGGGACTTTTCATAGATCGCCGCGGACGGGTCTTGCAGATAGTTTGAACGGATAATCGTCGTGTTACGACCTGTGTTACCACCACCTAGCCAGCCCTTTTCGATCACGGCCACATTGGTGATGCCGAAATTCTTGCCAAGATAATAGGCCGTTGCCAAACCATGCCCACCTGCCCCTATGATGATAACATCATATTTTGCCTTGGGCTGCGGGGATCGCCATGCGCGCTCCCATCCGGTGTGATACCGCAAAGCTTCGCGTGCGATGGCAAAGGCAGAATAACGCTTCATGGACGGGACCCCCGGAATGATAGATCAGGTCGGCGCATAAGATTCGCCGCTGCCTTTGGTTTTGGGCTGGATGGCGAAAATGTGGATACTCCCCGCGACACCTATGCCTCTATTTGCGACGCTCCCTTGTATTAGCCTCTAAATCAAGCCTGAATTGTCCTTCAAAAGCTGGGAAAATCCTGCTTCTTTCACAACCGCGACATGACCCCGCACCACACCCTCTTTTTTTTGCAGTGCAAGCAGACTAAGTGGGAAGAAACACATAAGGATACTCCATGACCTTTTGGCTGATTACGATGGCTTTGGCCCTTGGAAGTTGCGCAATGCTGGCGCTTGCGTTGTGGCGTGGGCATTTAGGTGCGCGTCCGGCGGCAGAATTTGATCTGAAAGTGTACCGCGATCAACTGGCCGAAGTTGAACGGGATATCGCACGCGGTGTCATCAAAGGCGACGATGCAGAGCGTTTGCTAAACGAAATCTCGCGCCGGATTCTGACTGCGGACACAGCCTTGCAACAAGAAAGCCACGATGTGCGCAGCCCGTTGATGGCACGTTATATTGTCATGGCAGGTCTTGCTGCGGTTCTTGTGGGCGGATCTTACGTATTGTACCGCGACTTGGGCGCACCCGGGTACGGTGACTTGGCACTAAGCGACCGGATCGAAGCGGCTGCACAAGCCCGCGCAGACCGACCGAGCCAAGAGAGCGCAGAGGCGTCTTTACCCCCTGTCACAATTGCGCCGAACACCCCGCAAGACTACGTGGACTTGATCGAAAAGCTACGCGAGGCCGTGGCAAAACGACCCGACGATCTGCAAGGGGCCGAGCTGTTGGCGACCCATGAGATGCGGCTGGGCAACGCAGCTGCCGCCCATGTGGCGCAAGCCGAAGTGATCCGTTTGAAAGACGATGCAGCCAGTGCAGAAGATTACGCGACATATGCAGATATGTTGGTGATCGCAGCCGGTGGTTATGTGTCACCAGAAGCCGAGAATGCATTGGCGCAAACCTTGCAGAAAGATCCAAAGAACGGCGTAGCACGGTATTATTCTGGCTTGATGATGATGCAGGTTGGCCGCCCCGATGTCGCCTTTCGTGCTTGGGCGCGCTTGTTGCAAGAAAGCAATAATGATGACGCTTGGGTCACGCCTATCCGCGCGCAGATCGAGGATTTGGCATTTCGCGCAGGTGTGAAGTACGAACTGCCACCACTGAAAGAAGCCGCACTTACCGGACCAACCGCAGAAGACATTGAAAACGCTGAAAATATGAGCAACGAAGACCGCACCAACATGATACGCGGTATGGTGAACCAACTGTCTGACAGGCTTGCCACCACAGGCGGCAGTCCTGAGGAATGGGCGCGTCTGATTTCGGCACTTGGCGTGTTGGGGGATGCAGATCAGGCTGCTTTGATATGGCAGAACGCTAAAGATGTGTTTGGCGATCGCCCAGAAGCCCTGTCCATCGTGCGCGACACAGCGCGTCGGCTTGGGATCACGCAATGATCTTGGAAACGATAGAAGAGTTTGCGCAAACGCTGGTGCGTGGCCGTGCCTTGGTTGGATTGGACCTTGGAACGAAAACGATCGGTGTTGCGGTCAGTGACGGGCTTTTGTCCGTTGCAAGCCCTTTGGAAACGATCAAACGGACAAAATATACCGCTGATGCGGCACGATTAAGCGAGATACTTGCCAAGCGCGACGTTTGTGGCATCGTCTTGGGCCTGCCTTTTAATATGGACGGTTCAGAAGGGCCGAGGTGTCAGTCGACACGGGCCTTTGCACGCAATTTTGCGCGGCAGAGCGAATTGCCCATCACCTATTGGGATGAGCGCCTGTCTACCGTTGCAGCAGAACGCGCCTTGTTAGAGGCTGATGCGTCCAGAAAGCACCGCGCAGAAGTGATTGATAACGTGGCAGCGGCTTATATCTTGCAGGGTGCTTTGGATCGTTTGCACCATTTGCGTCGCGAGGTTGCACTATGAGCAATGATGTTTGGACCCGCGACGAAGTCGACAGCCCCTGCATTCAGATTTGTGTCGTGCATCCTGAAACACGGCTGTGTACCGGATGTAATCGTTCGATCGAAGAGATATCGCGTTGGTCCAAAATGACGCCCGAGACACGGCGGCTTATTATTGAAGAGTTACCCAGCCGACAGTCTGTCCCAAAAGGGCGTCGTGGCGGGCGTGCCGCCCGTTTGAAACGCTAATCTAGAAGGGCGTGCAAGCACGCACAGGTTTTGCCGCAAGAGCGGCAAATGGGGCGCTGCCCCGTCCATCGAAGATAGACTCCCCGAGATACTGAAAGACTAAAGACGTTAAAGTCTGGTAATGCGGCGAGACAGTTTTGCAGTTTGGCGCAGACGCTTTTTGTCCTGCGCTAGATCTACCTGTTGTTCCGGATCGTTCAGATTGCGCCCTTTGCGTTTGGCCACTTGATCGACACCGGCGTTGATACCTTTGTTGATCGCGATGCTCATCACGCGGCGCAATACCAAATTGATGATTTGGTTCATATTCATGGGTTTGGTTCCTGTTTCAGCCTCAATCATCAATATAGTCTTGGATTGTGCAGATTTCAGGGCAATCAATCAGTTTTATTCTTCGAACAGCTCTGTCTGGTTTTCATCTGTCTCTTCATCTTCACCGTCCAGCGCATCACCAAGACTGGGGGGCGGACGGTTTTCCAACAGGCCTGCCGAACGAAGTTCTTTTAATCCTGGCAAATCACGTGCGCTTTCCAAGCCGAATTGATCCAGGAAATCAGGTGTCACAACGAAGGTCACTGGTCGTCCTGGTGTCATTTTGCGACGCCCGAAACGGATCCATTCCATTTCTAAAAGTTGATCGACCGTACCGCGTGATACAGACACGCCGCGAATTTCTTCAATCTCGGCGCGTGTCACAGGTTGATGATAGGCAATAATCGCCAGCGTTTCGATTGCTGCGCGTGACAGTTTGCGGGTTTCGATTGTTTCTTTTTGCATCAAGAAACTTAGATCACCCGCCGTGCGCATCGCATAAGCGTTGCCGGTTTTTACCACATGCACGCCGCGCCCTGCATAGCGCTTTTCAAGGTGCACCAATGCTTTTGCCGCATCGCAGCCGTGTGGCATTCGCGCGTTCAGTTCAGCCACGCTCACAGGGTCGGCACTGGCAAAAAGCACCGCTTCGACCATGCGCTCTTGCTCAGACATAGGAGGCGCTTCAAAGAGGCTTTCTTCAACTTCAGGCGTTTCTACGTCACTCACCCTGCTCTCTCCGTCTTAGTTCTATAGGTTCGAACAAGCCTGCTTGGCGCAGTTCTGCTTTGCCTTCTTTTACCAATTCAAGAGAAGCTGCAAAGGTTGCCGCAGTCGCAGAGCGTCTTTTGATCGGATCGTTTTGCCAACCTTCGGGTAAATAACTTGAGAGATCCGTCCATTTTCCAGCAAACCCAATCAACCCACGTAAATGACCAAGGGCTTCTTCCATCGTATAGACCGCATCACGATCCATCACGAAGGGGCGAAATTCATCACGGGTTCTGATCCGCGCATAGGCTTGCATCAGGTCCAGCAAGGTCGCGGAATAGGTGATTTTCCGCACCCTTTCGACCACTTCAGGAATACCGCGTGCAAAGAAATCACGCCCCAGTCGGTCGCGCGCCATAAGACGCGCCGCGACATCGCGCATTGCTTGCAAGCGTTCAAGCTGGAATGCCAGATGCGCGGCCAGCTCTTCGCCGGAAGGCCCTTCTTCTGTGGGATCAGGGGGAAGTAACAGGCGTGATTTTAAAAACGCCAGCCATGCAGCCATGACCAGATAATCTGCCGCAAGTTCGAGACGCAACTCTTTCGCGCGCTCTACAAAAACCAGGTATTGGCGCGCCAATTGCAGGACTGAAATCTTGCGTAGATCTACCTTTTGCGTACGTGACAAGGACAGGAGGATATCCAGCGGTCCTTCATAGCCATCCACGTCTACGATCAGCGCTTCAGCGGCCAAGCGATCTTCTACAGAGAGACGTTCAGTCCCTTCTGTGTCCAATCCCCTAGCAGTGTCGGCGGTGTCAGGTGTCATTCCCTGCCTCATTTACAAGCGCTTCAAGCTGCGCATGCAAATGGGAAATGTCAACAGGATCAGGGGTCCGACGGCAGGCCAAAGCCGCATCGCCGCGGCGCATTGCGTCTGCATTCATTGTGCCAGAGGCAGCAACCACTTCCTGCATTTCACTCATCTCGCCGTTGCAGTGCAAAATAATGTCGCAGCCCGCATCAAAGGACAAGCGCGACAATTCTGTCAGTGACCCAGTCAGAGCTTTCATTGTGATATCATCGGTCATGATCAAACCGTCAAAGCCGATATCGTCACGAATAAGACCCATCATCTTGGGCGACAGCGTCGCAGGGCGATCATCAAAGGCGCTATAAGTGATATGTGCGGTCATCCCCATGGGAAGATCATTCAATGCTGTGAAAGCAGCAAAATCATTCTGACGCAGGATTTCGCCGTTGGTTTCGACGATTGGCAAGTCAAGATGACTATCCGAAACAGCGCGACCGTGGCCCGGGATATGTTTTAGAACGGGTAAAACACCGCCATCTAACAAGCCACCCGCAACAGCCTGACCAATCTTAACAACTGTCTCTAAGGTATTGCCATAACATCTATTTTTCAAAAATGCATGCGTTTCAGAACTGGCTATATCCACCATAGGAGCGCAATTGGCATCAATGCCAAGAGCCATCAATTCATCAGCAATTATACGATAGCGCAGGTACATCGCGCGTGGTGCATTCGCGCCGTAACGCAAGACGTCATCCAAGGGTGGCAACCACTGCGTTGCAAGCGGCGGACGTAAACGCTGAACGCGGCCGCCTTCCTGGTCAATCAAAATAGGCGCATCCCGGCCAACCGCATCGCGTAAAGCTTCGCAAAGGCGACGGATTTGATCCCCGTCTTCAAGATTACGATCAAAGACAATAAAGCCGTATGGATCAGCTTCGCGAAAAAAGCTGGTTTCGCTCGAAGACAACGTCGGGCCCGAAAAGCCTAATATAGTTGCCCCATGCGCCATTAGCGTGTGACCACTGGAATGCAGTCGGTATTTTGTGCGGTCAAAGCAGAACAGAAGCGCCGTGCGTCGGCGAGGTCGGAAAACCCTTTTGCGCGAAGGCGATAGAAGGTTCGACCGCCACTGGTGGCACGTTGAACAACACGATCCTTACCAGCCATGTAGTCGCTAAAGCGCGCGGAAAAACGCTCCCATTCCTTGCGCGCGATCTCGGGGCTTTCATAGGCACCAAGCTGAACCAAACGTGTTCCGGCAGGAATTGTCGAGGGGTCAACATCTGTCACGCCACTTGATGTTCCAGAACGTGCGATGAGGGACGCTGTCCGCACGCCATCAGGACGCAGCTTGGGGCGCAAAGAAATCGAGATTCCGGAAATATTTGCAGCAATTGCGTCCTGGCTCAGCGCAAGTGGCGCGACCTGTTGCGACGCTGGGGCTGCTTGGGTTGGTACATCGCTAACCGACGCTTGAATTGGATCTGTCTTGAATTCGCCTTGCGTCGTCAAAGGTGTCGCCCCTGCTGCAATTTGCGCAGCAAGTGCTTGAATCGAAGCCATTTTAGGGTCGGTTTCAGAGCTTTGGGTCATCTCTTCAACGGGTGCGCTAAGGGCAAGACTGCCTGAATCGACGCTTTCCCCTGCGGTGCCAAATCGGGGTTGCGCTGCCGCAAGCTGATCGATCAATGGCGTATCTTCGTTAGACAAATCAATGGGTTCTGGAGCTAAAACGATACGCTCAGACGGGCCTGCGGTGCCACCAGCGGCGGCAACGTCATTCACCGCCAAGCCCTGATTTGAGGCCTCAGAGCCGCCTGGATCAGCAGGACGTATGCGCATTTCGCCTTGCACGGCGAGCACCACCGGAACACCCGCAACGTCGCGCGCGATTAACTGATAGCTCCAAACACCCACACCAATCAAAAGCGCCAGCGACAGGCCAGCGCCCGTCAAAGCAGCAACGGCCTTAACAGGATTGCCATTGGAAGGGCGCTCTGCATGTGGCGGCTGAACTTGAGTCTGTTGATAGCCCTGATACGCCTGATACGATCCGGCCTGAGGCGCGTATCCGCGCCCGTTCATTGGGAAATCTGCCATTTTGCCTCACATTAGTGCGGGCGATACAAAGCCGCCCAGCATCTTTTAGAACTACTCAAAGTCCGGTGAGGAATGTCATTCAGCGCATTTCTTCGACCGGTTCAACGCCCAAGATACCCAGACCTGCGCAAATCACAACCTGCACAGAGCGTGCGAGGGCGATTTTAGAAATAGATGTGGCATCTTCGCCGTCCTGAAGGAAACGAAGCTCTGGCAAATCGTTGCCACGGTTCCACAAAGCGTGAAAATCACTCGCCAAATCATATAGATAAAAGGCAATGCGGTGCGGTTCGTTGGTGCGTGCCGCAAGCGCAACGAGACGGGGCCATTCGGCAAGTTTCTTGGCGACTGTGATCTCTGCCTCATGTCCAAGTTTGCTCAAGTCAGGCGTTGCCGTCAGATCCAGACCTGCGTCAGCGGCTTTGCGCAACACAGAATTCACCCGCGCATTGGCGTATTGAACGTAGAAAACTGGGTTGTCTTTTGACTGTTCAAGCACTTTGTCGAAATCGAAATCCAGCGGCGCATCGTTTTTGCGCGTCAACATATGAAAGCGCGTCACGCCGGGGCCGACTTGGTCCACCACATCGCGCAGCGTCACGAAGGTCCCTGCCCTTTTGGACATTTTGAACGGCTCGCCGTTTTTATAAAGCTTCACCAACTGCGTCAGCTTGATATCAAGCGGCACTTTGCCATCAGACAACGCAGACACAGCCGCCTTCATCCGTTTGACATAGCCACCATGATCTGCGCCGAAGACATCAATCAGCATATCAAAGCCACGCATGACCTTGTCGTAGTGATACGCAATGTCCGGCGCAAAATAGGTCCAAGCACCATCCGACTTCATCACAGGACGATCAACGTCGTCACCATGCTCGGTCGATTTGAAAAGCGTTTGCTCGCGCGGCTCCCAATCTTCTGGCTTTTTGCCTTTGGGTGGTTCAAGCACGCCTTCGTAGATCAAGCCTTTGTCTTTTAGCGCTTTTATCGCAGCTTCGATCCGACCTGTGCCGTAAAGGGATTTCTCAGAATAGAAGACATCCATGACTATGCTGAGGGATGCAAGATCAGCCCGAACAAGATCCATCATCTTTTCGGTCGAGAACTCGCGCACGGCCAATAACCAAACGCTTTCAGGTTTGCCCACATAGGCGTCACCGACTTTGTCTTTTAGGTCTGCACCGACGGGGACCAGATAATCACCCGGGTATGTGCCGTCTTCGAACGCAACCTCTTGGCCATGCGCCTCTAAATACCGCAGATAAACAGAGCGCGCGAGCACATCGACCTGCGCGCCACCATCATTGATATAGTATTCCCGCGTGACATCGTAGCCAGCGTAATCCAGCAGACTTGCCAGTGCGTCCCCAAAGACCGCACCGCGCGTGTGACCAACGTGCAAAGGACCTGTCGGGTTCGCAGACACATATTCCACGTTCACCTTTTTGCCTTGCCCCATGTCAGAGCGGCCAAACGCAGTCCCTTGATCCAGAACAGCACCGATGACGCCCTGCCAGAGAGACACGGACAAACGCATGTTCAGAAAACCGGGCCCAGCCACTTCGACCGCATCAATGCGTGGGTCGGCGGTAAGATGGGTCGCAAGCGCGTCTGCAATATCGCGCGGTTTCAGCTTTGTAGGCTTGGCCAAAACCATTGCCGCATTCGTTGCCATATCGCCGTGCGCTGCATCGCGTGGGGGTTCAACTGCGACATTTGCAAAATCAAGATCAGCAGGCAATGTGCCTTCGGCCTGCATTGCTTCAAGCGAAGTCAAAACAGCGGCGCGGATATCATCAAAGAGGTTCATAGAAAAACGTCCCATAAGGTTTGTGCGGGTCTTACCATGCACAGCGCAACATTCAACGGCTTAGCCAAGCAGTCGATCATGTTCTTGTTGTGCAAAGCGATCTGTCATCCCAGAAATGTAATCCGACACAATGCGCGCCAGCTCTGTTTCATCATTCGCGTTTTGCACATCTGCACGCCATTCTGCTGGCAGTAGATCTGTTTGCATCATGAACAAAGGAAAGAGATCCTCGACAACTTTCGTTACACGTACACGCATGTCCACAACCGATGGCGCGCGGTACATACGTGCAAACAAGAATTCACGTATCACTTTAAGATCACGCCATAGATCATTGGAAAACATAACTACTGGATGATTTAGGTCACGAATGTCCTGAGCCGTTTTCACACCACTTTGCAAAATCCGATTGCGGCTTGTTTCGATTACATCAGAGACCATCACACCAAACACGCGCCGTAACGCTTCGTGCATGCGGCGGCCGGGATCAAGCGATGGATACAACCGATCCACCTGCGCGAAAGCATCGCCGACAATAGGCAATGCGCGGATATCATTTTCTGCAAACAATCCTGCACGCAAACCGTCGTGCAGATCATGATTGTTATACGCAATATCATCCGAAAGTGCCGCAACCTGTGCTTCGGCGCTTGCGTATGTATGAAGTTCCAGATCATGGCGTTCATTATAATCGCTTAAAGCATGTGGCAGATCGCCTGTCACCGGACCGTTGTGTTTGGCTAAACCTTCTAGTGTTTCCCAAGTCAGGTTTAGCCCGTCAAACTCGGCATAGTGACGTTCCAGCGACGTCACTATTTTCACCGCTTGGGCATTATGATCAAACCCACCATAAGGCTGCATCAAGGCATCAAGCGCGTCCTCGCCTGTATGTCCGAACGGCGTATGGCCAAGGTCATGTGCCAGCGCGATGGCTTCGGTCAGCTCTTCATTTAACCCCAAGGCCCCTGCCATTGTGCGTGCCACCTGCGCGACCTCAATCGAGTGGGTCAGTCGCGTGCGAAAATAATCCCCCTCATGCTCCACGAACACTTGGGTCTTATGTTTCAGACGCCGAAAGGCGCTGGAATGGATGATGCGATCACGGTCGCGTTGAAAACACGTCCGATGCGCACTTTCTTCTTCGGCCACCAAACGACCGCGTATTTTGTCTGGATCGCAAGAATATGATGCGCGCATGAAGTCCCGTCCTTGCCGCTTGTCCCGTCGATCCTTATATTGCAGGTACAGCAAAGAGCCAACAGGCGGAACCAACTGATGAACATTCCTCCAAAAGTCACCGCGCGCGCGTTTGAGCGCCTGTCAGAAATCGGTGCAGCCGAGCAAGGACAAGCCCTGCGTGTCGCTGTTGAGGGTGGTGGATGTTCGGGTTTTCAGTATGAAATCAAGCTTGATGCCCCGGCGACAGATGATCTGGTGCTAGAAGGTGCGGGCCAAAAGGTTGTCGTGGACTCCATGTCCCTACCTTTTTTGGAAAACGCCGTCATAGACTTTTCAGAAGAATTGATTGGCGCACGCTTTACAATCGAAAACCCGAATGCCTCCAGCTCTTGCGGATGTGGCACAAGCTTTTCCATGTAAATTGTGTGGCCCATAGCTTTTGGGCTGACTATCTAGCGATGGCTCATCACATCAAACGCGCTGGAGCCGTGTCGGCTTTGACGCACGCGACAATGGATTAACCGCCTGAGGGCGTGAGAAATGCTCGAAAAACTCCGCGAAATGTGGTGTCGCGTCGACTGTTTCCATAAGATGGGTGCCAACCTCTGCATCCAAGGCCGCGTAAAGCCTGTCTTCCATCACATGCCAGTCGCTGTGTCGCGGCCCATCCCACGACATCAAGACTTCCGAAATCTGACCCAAAGCTCCAATCGACGGCTGTGAGCGATAAAACCCGCTTCCCATTGAAGAGTAAGTGCCCTCAAAGGCGCTCTGTTCCGTTTGCAAAACCGCCCAATTGGTCACCAAATATTCATGATAATTGTCACCAGCCCCCGCGTCTTGCTGTGTGATCTCAAAGGATGCCACGGCCGCTTTCACGTGGGTGTCCCAAATGGCAGGCGGTATTTGCCCTGCATTGCGCAGCGCAATGCACACTTCGGCCAGCAAATCTACATTCTGGTCAAGCTGCGCCAGAATACCCGCGTAGATAAGACTTTGCACAGCTTGCGCGCTAATTTTTGGGTCAAGACGACCGTATTCAGACAGATAAAACACAATATGCGTTAGTTCGTAGGACGCTTTGCGATTAGGCAAAGCAAAGGTCGGGCTGTGATTGATGAAACTGTGCAACCGCGTGCGCAAAGCATCGCTGCCATGACTTACGATTCCGCGACGTGCCAGCAACCGCATCGTTTCCGCCCGCTGCAAATCAGACAGTTCCGCTTGCACCAATCCGTTTCGATCAATTGTGTCGCAAAGACCCTGTGCAGTATCACCCTGAACACCAAGCGCTTCCAGATCACAGGCGATCGAGGCAAAAAACCGATAGTACTGCGGAAAGAACGCCATGCGATCCGGCAGTTGGTCATAAAACGTCGTGTAGCCACGCAGATCATCAGATGAAAGTTGCACCTTTGAACATTCGAAAATGTTCAAGATTTCGGCGTTTTCTTTCAGCCAAAACACATCACCTGGATCGCGACGCATTTTGGCAAAGCACTGTAAAAGCGCATTTTTGTCGTTCGATCTTGGCTTTTGACGAAGAGACAGTGCAATAACATTATTGGACATGGTGGGGTTCCTCCTATGTAGAACGCTGTCTCTTTTCGTTGGTCAAAAACGGATCAGGCTTAGGACCCTGAGATGAACAATTCCGTCAACGTGCCGCTTGTTTGCGCGCTGTCAGCTGTCGGGGCGGATCCGGAAATGAACATTTCTACGCCTTGGCCACTGTGCAGATCATGCGTCATTGCAGGAGCCGAACCAGAGATGAACATCTCTACACCGTGGCCGCTGTGTAGGTCGCAGGCTGAAACTGGTGCAGAGCCGGAAATGAACAGTTCAGTTCCATGACCGCTGTGCATCGTTGTGACAGATGTGGCAGCTTTGATTTCAGTTTTCAGAAGTGCAGACATTTTGATTTCTCCAATCAGGTTTCAATCTCAAAATGCTTGCACGCATAACGTGCATTTAAAAGGCGTACATTCTCATAGGGTGATAAATATTTGAGTTATCCACATTAAATCAAAAGCATAAGCAATTGAGAAAAAGCTTTCTTAAGAGTTATCCAGAGGCGGGAAATAAATTTTTTTAACTGATATTTTTGACTGTATCGCGCCAAAATATCTGAACACGCATACCGCGAGTGATGCTTAAAAATTCAATGCTTGGACGAATCAATAAGGGTGTTTGTGGCGCGGTTTTTGGTATCCTTCAGCATTGATCTTGAAGCGTTGGAAGGAGCTACACCGCAAAAAATCTAAAAGACGCACTAAACACAACACGCAGGATTGCTTGCGCGCGACCGCAGTTAAAGGGTAGCACAGAGCAAGCACAGGAGCGCGCCTTTATGAAAATCGCAACATTCAACATCAACGGTATCAAAGCACGGATCACCGCCCTGCCCGAATGGTTGAAAGAGGCCCAGCCAGATGTTGCCCTGCTGCAAGAAATCAAATCCGTCGACGAAGGCTTTCCGCGCGAAATATTTGAAGACATGGGCTTTAACGTAGAAACCCACGGGCAAAAATCCTTTAACGGCGTGGCGATCTTGTCAAAACTCCCCCTAGAAGACGTCAGTCGCGGCCTCCCCGGGGATGACAGTGATGAACAAGCACGCTGGATTGAAGCAACAGTTGTGGGCAAACAGGCGATCCGCATCTGTGGGCTATATTTGCCAAACGGCAATCCCGCACCGGGCCCTAAGTACGACTATAAACTGGCGTGGATGGAGCGGCTGTATGCCCGCGCGCGCGCACTATTGGCAGAGGAAACGCCATTTCTGATGGCAGGTGATTACAACATCATCCCGCAAGATGAAGACGCGCGCAGACCAGAGGTTTGGCAAGAAGATGCACTGGCGCGCCCAGAAAGCCGTGCCGCGTATCGCCGTCTTTTGAACTTGGGTTTGACTGAAGCCTTCCGCGCGCGTGTGCAGGGGCCGGAACACTACAGTTTCTGGGACTACCAAGCCGGGGCATGGAACAAAGACGATGGCATTCGCATCGACCATTTCTTGCTCAGCCCGTCTGTCGCGGATGTATTGCTTGACTGTCAAATCGACAAACACGTCCGCGCAGGCGAGAAGCCGTCGGATCATGTGCCTGTCTGGGTCGAGTTGGATAACTAACGCATTCTTGGGGGCCAGCCCCCAATCCCCCGAGGTATTTGAAGACCAAAGACGGGCTTAGGGTCAGGACATAAAACGTTTTAAACGCGATAAACCTTCGATGATATCTGCCGTGCTGCGCGCATAAGACAGACGGATGGTTTGGTGGCCACGTTTACTATCAAAATCAAGTCCCGGCGTTACGGCGACACCCGCTTTCTCCAGAATTTCCGCCGCAAAGGCGCGACTGTCATTGGTGTATTTGCTCACATCCACATAGGCGTAGAATGCCCCATCCGGAGGCGCGAAATTTACAAGCCCTGCTTGGGGCAATCCCGATAGCATCAAAGCACGGTTTTCGGTGTAAACCTTCATGTTTGCTTCAAGTTCTTCACGACACTCCATCGCGGCAAGCGCTGTGACTTGTGAAATATGCGGCGCACAGATGAACATGTTTTGCGCCAATCGCTCGATCACGCGCACATGGTCTTCGGGGACAACCATCCAACCTACGCGCCATCCGGTCATGGAAAAATAT
The DNA here is from genome assembly GCA_965662135.1 of Planktotalea sp. Lineage (GTDB taxonomy): Bacteria > Pseudomonadota > Alphaproteobacteria > Rhodobacterales > Rhodobacteraceae > Planktotalea. The sequence goes on from CBFIGL010000006.1 coordinate 118,519, forward strand.
TTGGAAAATGAATTGATGACATATGCATCATCTGTGAGTTCCAAGGCAGAGACGGCTTTGGCCTCGTATTCGATACCGTGGTAAATTTCGTCCGAAATGAAGGACGTCCCCGCCTCTTGCGCCGCGCCGATCAGATCAGACATCGCGGCTTGGTTAAGCATCGTGCCTGTCGGGTTCGCAGGCGAAGCCACCATCAAGCCTTGCGCATTCAGGTTTTTCAAATCCTGCGCAACGGGTTGCAGCCGGTTTTCGGGGCGCGCTTCGATCAAGACAGGTTCAAGGCTAAGAGCCTTGAGAATTTGGCGATAGCTTGGGTAGCCAGGTGCACCAATGGCCACACGATCCCCTGCGTCAAACAACGCTGTGAACGCAAGCAAAAAGGCCGAAGAAGACCCAGAGGTCACGATTACACGCTCTGGGTTCAGATCGACGTTGTACCATTCCCCATAAAGCTGCGCGATGCGTTTGCGAAGCGCGGGAAGGCCAAGAGCGACAGTATAGCCGAGCGCATCTTGTTCCATCGCCTTGCAAGCGGCTTGGCGCGCGCCCAGAGGGGCGGCTGTGCCCGGCTGGCCTACTTCCATATGTATAATGTGACGACCTGCGGCCTCTGCCGCGCGCGCGGCTTCCATCACGTCCATCACAATAAAAGGATCGACCACTGAGCGGCTTGAGTTTCGCATATTCCTCTCCCATTGTACATGTTCATGCGCTTTCACCGTGATTTGAGAGGACAGTCAATGCGTCTGCTTGCCAGCTTGCTTGTTATGCTAAGTCTTTTGGCCCAGCCCTTGCGCTCACAAAGCCTTATTCGCGATGCGGACATCGAACATGCCCTGGGCCAATTGGCGCGGCCGATTTTGCAAGCTGCGGGGCTAAGTCCGGCACAGGTTAAAATATTGTTGATCGACAGTCGGGTTCCAAATGCCTTCGTGATCGATTCCCGCGCGATCTTTATTCACACAGGAATGATTACGCGGCTCAAAAGCGCGGAAGCGTTGCAATCTGTCATTGCCCATGAAGCGGCCCATATCGCCAACGGTCATATTTCGCGGCGTATGTCCCAGCTTGGCACCCGCAACAACGTAACGGGACTGGGCATCGCCTTGGCCGCCGCCGTCGCAGCAAGTGGAGCAAAGGGATCTGGTGCAATTGCGCTTGGGGTGGCGTCCTCTGCTCAGCGCAATTTACTTAGCCACAGCCGCGCTGAAGAAAGCTCTGCCGATCAATCTGCGGTGCGCTATCTTGCGGCGTCCGGCATTTCCACACGCGGGGCGATTGAAGTTCACGACATTTTTAAAGGACAGGACGTTTTATCCACATCGCGCCAAGACCCCTATGCGCGCTCTCATCCTTTTACCCGTGATCGCGTGCGCGCGATGGAAGCCTACGTTGAGGCCTATGGCGGTGACATCGCGTTTAGCGCGCAAAGCCAGTATTGGTTTGAACGTGCCAAAGGCAAGATTTGGGGCTTTCAACAGGCCCCGAAAAGCACACTGCGTCGGGCAAACCAGATGCCGACGGCGGATATCAAGCTGATGATGCAAGCGGTCGCGCACCACAGACGCGCACAAACATCCAAAGCCGAAGGCGTCATGCAGAACCTGCTGAAATTGCGTCCCAACGATGCTTACTACCATGAATTGATGGGGCAAATCCTACTGGAAGGGCGTCAATACAAAGCCGCTGTCAACGCTTATAGCCGAGCTGCAAAACTTGCACCCAACAATGCGCTGATCCTTGCAGGCTACGGGCGCGCCCTATTAGCGGCCGATCAACCCAAGGCCGCATTGCGTGTTCTGGAAAATGCGCGATCACGCGATTTCAGAGATCCGTCAGCGCTGCGAGATCTTGGCAGTGCTTATGCAAAACTAGGCCAGCCTGCGATGGCGTCCCTTGCGGTGGCCGAACGCTATGCGTTGAGAGGGCGCTTTAAAGACGCAGCCCTTCATGCGGAACGCGCGGCTGGGCGCTTGCCACGGGGCTCTGGTCCTTGGCAAAGGGCGCAAGATGTGCTCAGTGCTGCGCAAAGACAAAGATGATATATTGGGAGAGCCTTGTTATGAAACGACTTCTAGCCACGACGAGCCTGTGTTTTGCTGCACTTACACTGCCAGCACAGGCGTTTGACGTCACCGCGATGACAGCGCAAGAACGTGACGCCTTTCGCGCTGAAGTTCGTGCGTATTTGTTGGAAAACCCACAGGTGATCCTGGACTCTGTCAATCAGATGGAAGCGCAACAAGCCGAGCAACAGGCCCAAGATGATGTCGCGTTGGTTGCTACGAATGCACAGGCCCTATTCGAAGACGGCTACTCCTGGATCGGTGGCAATCCGGACGGGGACATAACAGTTGTGGAATTCCTCGATTACCGCTGCGGTTATTGCCGCAAAGCCCATGATGAAGTCGCACAGCTATTGGAATCCGATGGCAACATTCGCCTGATCGTAAAAGAATTCCCGATCCTTGGGGAAGCCTCGACCATCACGTCGCGCTTTGCGATTGCGACCAAACAGGTCAGCGGTGATGAGGCGTACAAGGCTGTGCACGACGCCTTGATGTCCTTTGGTGGTGAACCATCCCCGGCCGCCTTGGCGCGCTTGGCAGAAGGTCTTGGATTGGACGCGGATGCGATCGTGGCACGTATGACAAGCGAAGACGTGACCAAAGAAATCGCTGAGACACGCGCATTGGCGCAGCGTCTACAGATCAGAGGCACGCCGACTTTTGTGATGGGATCACAATTGGTACGCGGGTATGTGCCACTTGATGCGATGCAGCAAATCGTAGAACAAGAGCGCGGCTAGAACGCAGCGCTACAAGAACGTCTTGTGATAGCTTACGAGACGTTCGAAATGCGCATCCAAGGCGCGCTTGAGGTGGGGTGCGCTTTTCACGGTCTGGATATAATCTACCAAGATACCGTATTGACGGATTTGGCGTTCAAGGCGTTGATCCGGACGCAAACGGCGTAGGCGCTCACCCTCTTCAATGACTTGGATCATTTGCTTCTCCGGCTCTTGGATCACGTCCAAGCGGTGCGATAATACCTTGCCGTTCATCAGTGGTTTTTCAGCGTCAAACCTTTGAAACAAGGCAGCTTCCAACGGTTCAATGTCTGACTTGTCGACCACTGGCCATGCCCAGACATAGGCGATTTCCCAGACATCCACCTGCCGGTTAGCAATAATATCAGACCGTGCAGACGTCAGATGTCGCCGCACCCGCGAGCGTATTCCATCCACTGATTGCCCCACATACATTGGCACACCGTCCAGATCGCATAAGGCATAGACGCCGATTTTATCAGTCAACGCAGAGACGGCGGTCTTGCGAAAGTCCTGCGCGCCACTCATGCGACTGCAGTGCAATTGGGGCGCGCGGCAGACAGCATCGGCTGGAACAAATGTTGATCAAGATAGCTTACGATAGGGACAACCACCCCGTCGCCTGCGACTTTATAGGCGCTGTTATAATGTGCTGGCATGCTGTAATTCTCGGGCAAGCCCATCAAACGGCTTGCTTCTTTGCTGGACAGCAATCGCGATTTAACCGAATTGCCTTTCACAAACATGATCGTCTGCCGCGATGATCCTCCCGCTGGCGTGCGTAAACACCCCGCGATCCCGTCAAAACGCACTTCTGCACGCTGGCGCACTTTGCCGTTCTCATCAGGGCGACCGCGCTTGTAAAGCAGGCCAATCTCGCGACGTCCTGTGCGACGGGCCTGGGCTATACGGGCGGCACTCGGATCTGACATCATCGCCAAAAGTGCATCGACCTGCGCGTCGCTGTGCCAGCGTGTGTCTGGCTTGCGATCTACGATATCCAACATGCTTTGCGTGCTTTGGGGCGGCGGATTATGGGCCCACCATGTGAAATCTGACTTTAGATCAACGCTGGCCGCATTCACATAACGGCGCAGTTTTTCGGTATGAAATAGGCCCGTCGGTGCGACGACACGAAATGGACCCGCATCAATATCACCGCGAAGCGCAACAACGAACAGACGTGGTCTGCTTTGAGGCACGAAGTGTCGCGCGTCAATTTCCAACGCTCCGACCTGATACCCAAGACCGGATAACGAATTGAGAACATGGGTAAAATCCTGCCCATTCGCCCGGCTCATCAACCCTGTCACATTCTCAAACGCTATAATCTTGGGCGAAAATCCGGCCTTGCAACTGTGCGAGAGAAGTTTCATCCAATGATAAAAGACACCAGAGCGCTTGCCCTTTAGACCACTGCCTTTGCCTGCAAGACTGAAATCCTGACACGGGCTAGAGGCCCAGACCAGATCAAGCGGCTGATGTAACGTGTCACTTGGCAAAGATGCGACATCACCTTCCAGCAAATGCGCCCCACCCCAGTTTTGGCGATAGACCTCACATTTCATCGCGTCGATATCATTGGCCAAGGCACAGTCCCAAGACCCACCTAAAGCGGCATGCACCATGCCACCGCCTGCGAAGAACTCCGCGAACCTGGGTTTTTCTGTTTGCTCCAGCATCATCGCAAAACGATTATTCAGCGGCCTGCACGTCTGCTGCTGCCATTTCCGCATCAATCACTGCTGCGCGTTTTTCAACTTGATCGACGATGTGATCGACCATCTGGTCATTGCTTAGCTTATGGCTTTGCTTGCCAGCCAGATACACCATGCCTGATCCTGCACCGCCCCCCGTAAAGCCGACGTCAGTCATCAAGGCTTCACCCGGCCCATTAACCACACAGCCAATAATCGACAAGCTCATCGGGGTCTTGATGTGTTCGAGGCGATGTTCCAACGCTTCGACGGTCTTGATCACGTCAAACCCTTGGCGCGCGCAAGACGGGCAAGAAATGATGTTTACGCCACGATGGCGCAAACCAAGGGACTTTAGAATTTCAAAGCCGACTTTGACCTCTTCCACCGGATCAGCGGATAAAGACACACGGATCGTATCGCCGATCCCCATCCACAACAGATTGCCAAGGCCAATCGCGGATTTGATCGTGCCACTGACCAAGCCACCGGCTTCGGTAATACCCAAATGGATCGGCGCATCCGTCGCTTCAGCAAGCTGTTGATAGGCCGCTGCAGACATGAACACATCAGACGCTTTGCAGCTGATCTTGAATTCATGAAAATCATTGTCTTGCAGAATGCGGATATGCTCCAGACCACTTTCAACCATCGCATCAGGGCAAGGTTCGCCATATTTTTCTAGCAAGTGCTTTTCAAGCGAGCCTGCGTTCACACCAATACGGATAGAGCAACCATGATCCTTGGCCGCTTGGATCACCTCTTTGACGCGCTTTTCGTCACCAATGTTGCCGGGGTTGATGCGCAAACACGCCGCCCCTGCTTCAGCAGCTTCAATCGCGCGTTTGTAGTGAAAATGAATGTCAGCCACGATCGGAACCGTGCTTTCGCGTACAATGTCTTTCAAGGCTTTGGTCGAGGCTTCATCGGGCGTCGAGACACGTACGATGTCTGCTCCTGCCTCAGTGGCCGCCTGAACCTGCGCTACTGTTGCGGCGACATCAGAGGTATCTGTGTTCGTCATCGTCTGCACAGCAATCGGCGCATCGCCGCCCACAGGGACATTTCCAACCATGATTTGGCGCGATTTGCGACGATAGATATTTTTCCAAGGGCGGACGTGATTCAGCGACATTGGGATTCCCTTTTCGCGCGTGCAAACTGTTCCCCTCAACATAGGACGCAAGCGAAGATCAGGCAATGGAGTGGGACGGGTTAAAGCCGCTTATTCAGACGGAAGCTGAAGGCCTTGGACTTGTGCAACAACACGCGCAAGGTCTTGATCGGCGGTGATATCCGCAACGTCATACTTTTCGGTCAGTGCTTGTGCAGAAAGCGCAACCTTTGATGTCACCTGACCACGAGGACCCGCAGGGCCAAAGTGCTGGCCGTTCACCGCGAAATAAATCGCGCCAGATTCACCAACGCGCAACGTCGCAGGATCTTGGGTTATTGGAATTGGGTACGTATCACCCGCATCCAGAATACCTTCAAAGACCGATGTACCATCCGCCGCGCTTACACGGACCCATGCAGGACGCACCGCCACAAGCTGCACTTGGCCAGGGATCTGTTCAACGACTTGCGGTACCGCAGTGCCATTCGGCGCAACTTGAACCGTACCATTAGCCAAAAGCACAGGTTGTGCCTCGGATGTTGCGGCATCGTTTTGTTCAGATGCGAAGGCACCAAAACTGCGCGGATTAATCATCGAAATCGGGGCATCACGAGCAACCAAAACCGGTGTGTCCAAGGCTTTCGGACGATAAAGGCGATCAAGCCCGTCCGCAACCGGCGCGGCAAGACCTGTCGTCACCGCGATATTTTCATTCTCTTCAATCTGGGCAAGCGGCGTTGTCGCGCGCGCCACCGGATCAAGGTCGGTCAAGACAATCGGCGTTTCATCAACTGGCGCGACGCGCACTTGCTGAACTTCGTTTAAAACAGTCCAACCACCGAAACCGATTGCGCCTAAAAGCGTGACCAGAACCAGAGTCGACCCGATTGCGCCCGGCTCTACCCGCGACATGAACGCATCGTTGGTCGGAATGAACGGCGTACTTGGCTGTGCAAAGGGGTCGCGACCTACAGAAGAGGACGCGATGATTTCAGCTGCGCGTGATTTCTTGATGCTAGAAGCTTCATCCGACATACCGTGGGCTGTCGAAAACCCGCTTTCTTTGCAGAAGACGTCAAAAGCACGCTCAGGATCCATACCAAGATAGCGCGCATAGGAACGTACATAACCCGCGATGAAACCCGGCGTTTCAAACACACTTGGGTCAGCGTTTTCAATTGCAGAAATATATGAGGCTTTGATCTTCAGCTCGCGCTGAACGTCGAGCAAGGATTTCCCAAGCGTCGCACGTTCGCCGCGCATCATGTCGCCAAGACGCAGATCATAGTCATCGAACCCTTTGGGTGCGTTGTCTATCTCTTCAAGCTTGAGCGATTTTTTGCGCCCGATCATTCACCTTGCCCCATGTTCTTAGCCACTGCTTTGTTCACAACTTATCCACAAGTCCGACTCAGCTTATGGCCTTATCGGTCTATCTTTAACACGGTGCAAATGATTCTGCACTATTTTAGGGCTAAGCCGTTAATTCGGCACGATTCAGCGCACAATGTGACCAAAGTGCGTCCATTGCCTGAACCAGGGTATTCATCTCGTTGGGGCCATGCACCGGCGACGGAGTAAAGCGCAGACGCTCTGTGCCTCGTGGAACGGTCGGGAAATTGATTGGCTGAACATAAATGCCAAATTCTTCTAGCAACATGTCCGACAGCTTTTGCGTGTGAACAGGATCACCAACAATGACTGGCACAATGTGGCTCCCATGATCAATGATCGGCAAGCCCATCGCTTTCAAGCGTGTTTTCAGTATCTTAGCCTGCGTCTTATGCTGTTCACGCAGCTCGGGTGCGCATTTAAGGTAGGCAACAGATGCAGCGGCCCCTGCCGCCACAGCGGGGGGAATCGATGTCGTAAAAATGAAACCGGGCGCGTAGGATCGGATCGCATCGCACATCTTGTAAGACGCCGCGATATAGCCGCCCATGACGCCATAAGCCTTCGCCAGCGTTCCATTAATGATATCAAGGCGGTGCATCAGGCGATCACGCTCTGCAACACCCGCACCGCGTGGACCATACATGCCAACGGCGTGTACTTCATCAATATAGGTCAGCGCTGCGAACTCATCTGCAAGGTCACAAATTGCTTCAATCGGGCCGAAATCACCATCCATCGAATAGATTGATTCGAAGGCGATTAGTTTGGGAACATTCGGATCGTCTGCTTCCAGCAACTCACGAAGATGGGCAACATCATTGTGACGGAAAATGCGCTTGGCACCGCCATTGCGACGCACACCTTCGATCATCGAGGCGTGGTTAAGCTCGTCAGAATAGATTATCAATCCGGGGAACAGCTTGGGCAAAGTCGACAGTGTCGCATCATTCGCGATGTAAGCCGAGGTGAACAAAAGCGCCGCCTCTTTCCCGTGCAAATCCGCCAATTCGGCTTCAAGGCGCTTGTGATAAACAGTCGTGCCCGAAATGTTGCGGGTTCCGCCAGAGCCAGCGCCTGTTGCCTCAATCGCTTCATGCATCGCCGCGAGAACGACAGGATTTTGACCCATCCCGAGGTAGTCATTTCCACACCAAACGGTGATCGGTTTCTCCGCGCCATCAGGCTTGCGCCATGTCGCATACGGGAAATTGCCGTTCTTGCGTTCGATATCAATAAACGTGCGGTAACGACCTTCCGAGTGAAGGTTCTGCAAACTCGCGTCGAGCTGAGCCGTATAATCCAAGCGGCGTCTCCCCTAGATGCTGCGCCTTCGTTGTGCTGTTAGAGCAGCAGTGGCAGCGACTTATCCAACATTCAATTTCACGAATACTTAGCGTGAACCGTACTTTGAGGCAATGCCCTAGCAACCCGTTTATATGGCACGTCATGTCGCAGCCTTGATCTAAATCAAAATCCCAACGTCCCAAGACAGGATTGGAAACACACCGTCTTCTGGACAGTCACGCCGAGCATGATAGCCTCTGGGTAAATATCTCTCACAAGTGGAACTCACTCCCATGTCTCTTGATGCCGTTCTCGCGAAAATTGATGACACGCTTCCCGAAGCCACCGAACGACTGCTCGATCTATTACGTATCCCTTCCATTTCCACTGATCCTGCTTACAAACGCGATTGCGATGATGCAGCGGATTGGTTGGTGGCAGATTTGCGCAACTTAGGTGCAGAGGTTTCAAAACGTCCGACAACAGGCCACCCAATGGTCGTCGGGCACGTAGAAGGTGATGGACCACACATCTTGTTTTACGGCCACTACGACGTGCAACCTGTTGATCCTCTTGAACTATGGGATACTCCACCATTTGAACCCGCAATAGAAGACACCGAGAATGGTCAGGTCATCCGTGGCCGTGGATCGTCCGATGATAAAGGCCAATTGATGACCTTCATCGAAGCATGTCGCGCTTGGAAAGAGGTCCATGGCGCGCTGCCCTGCAAAATCACATTCTTCTTTGAAGGCGAAGAAGAAAGCGGATCACCGTCATTGGTGCCGTTCATGGTCGAGAACGCTAAAGAGCTGACATCAGACATCGCCTTGATTTGCGACACAGGAATGTTTGAAAGCAAAGTTCCCTCAATCGTAACCATGTTACGCGGCCTCGTTGCTGAAGAAGTCATCATCAAAGGACCTGATCGCGACTTGCATTCCGGCATGTATGGCGGCGTTGCGATGAACCCGATCCGCGTACTTAGCAAGATAATTACAGGTCTTCACGATGCCACAGGGCGTATCACACTGCCCGGCTTCTACGATGGTGTTCCTGAGCTTGAAGATGAAATCCGCAGCCAATGGCAAGGCCTAGGTTTCGATCACGGTAAGTTCCTCGGCGACGTGGGCCTAAGCGTGCCCGCTGGCGAACAGGATCGCACGCCGCTTGAAATGATTTGGTCACGTCCAACCTGTGATGTGAATGGCATCTGGGGTGGTTATGCAGGGGACGGTTTCAAAACAGTCCTGCCTGCCGAAGCCGGTGCCAAAATCAGTTTCCGCCTTGTTGGACACCAAGACCCTGATGCCATTCATGCCGCGTTTGAGGCCTATGTAAACAGCAGCCTTCCCGAAGATTACACAGCTGAATTTCCACTTGGGAAAGGATCAAAGGCAAGTCAGATGTCTATCAAAGACCCTGCCTTCGAAAAGGCGCGCAAGGCGCTCAGTGATGAATGGCCCCTGCCCGCTGCTTATGTCGGCTGCGGTGGATCGATTCCCATCGCAGGACATTTCAAAGATATTTTAGGCGTCGATGCGATGTTGATCGGATTCGGTAAGGATGACGATCAAATCCATTCCCCGAATGAAAAATATGACGTGGAAAGCTTTCACAAAGGTACACGATCATGGGCGCGCATTCTGGCGGCTTTGTCAGCGTAATGGAGTGCTTTCGCGACTTTGTTTTCGAAGGCGCAAAGGGTTCAGTTGCCTATTCAGACGCAGGCACAGGCACTGCGGTGATCCTGCTTCATGGCTTTCCCCAAACACGGGCCATGTGGCACGCGATAGCGCCTGAGTTGACGCAGGACTTTCGTGTTATCTGCCCGGATTTGCGTGGCTATGGCGCTTCAGGCAAACCTGAAGGTGTCGAAAACTACAGCTTTCGCGAAATGGGCTCGGATATACTGGCCCTTATGGATCATTTGAACATCAAGACTGCACATCTTGTCGGTCACGATCGCGGCGCACGTGTTGCGCACCGGTTGGCCCTTGATGCGCAGGATCGCTTTAAGACATTGACCTTGATGGATATTGTTCCAACGCACACGCTGTTTTCCAGGCTAAAAAAGGACGTTGCCTTAGGGTATTACCACTGGTTTTTCCTTGCCATACCAGAGCCTTTGCCCGACGCCATGATCGCCCATGATCCTGACAGCTACTATATGTCCTGCCTCACAGGTTGGGGCACAGGAACCGAACCTGCGTTCGATGAAAAAGCATTAGACGCCTATAAAGAAGCCTGGCGTAATCGCGAGACCATTCGCGCCATGTGCGATGATTATCGCGCCGCAGCCACTTTGGACTTTGCGATGGACGAGATGGATTTGACCAAGCGTGTTACCTGCCCGTCCCTTGTGCTGTTTGCTCAAGAGGGCATGATGGATAAATCATATGACATGTCAGAGGTTTGGGGCGAAAAGCTGGATAACTTTACCGCAAAACCAATGCAGGGCGGGCATTTCTTTCCTGACCACTATCCGCAAGAAACGCTGGTTGAATTGCACGCATTCTTCGCCGAACATTCTGACATTTAGGAAGAAAGTGGCGCGGTTGACGGGACTCGAACCCGCGACCCCCGGCGTGACAGGCCGGTACTCTAACCAACTGAGCTACAACCGCGCAATGGGGGCGGAATAGGCCACGTTAAGGGGGGCGTCAAGCAGCTTATCCTGCTCATTTGAAAGGTTTTTCAAATTGCTTGGCCTGATGCACTAAATGTCGTGAAATGAAAAAAGCTCCCCGAAGGGAGCCTCTCAAACAGTGATGGCGCGGTTGACGGGACTCGAACCCGCGACCCCCGGCGTGACAGGCCGGTACTCTAACCAACTGAGCTACAACCGCCCACTGCTCATCCAGTTGCCTGAATGGTGGGTGATGAGAGACTCGAACTCCCGACATCTTCCGTGTAAAGGAAGCGCTCTACCAACTGAGCTAATCACCCGATGAGGTGTCGTTTAGACAGTTCTTCAGAGCCGTGCAACTCAAAAATTACGCTTTTTGAGTGCATTCGCGTAAGATATTTTCAACACCGTTTTCGATTACATAAATACAGCCCTGTTCATGACTGAGATCTAGCATTTCTTCAAAAGTCAAACCGCGCAAAAGCCCACGCAGCACACATAGCGTCGCACCATGCGTTACCACGACGACAGGTTTGGTTTGCGCGGCCAAGAACGCGCGACAGCGATCAAAAACTGAAATCACCCCTTCCCCATCAGGCGCAAGGAACATCAGTTCAAACGCATTGCGCGCTTGTTCAAACAAAGGACCGTTCAATCGTTCGATGTCCTTCAGATAGGCGCCATTCCAAGACCCCGCATTAATTTCACGTAACCGTGGATCAAGCTGAAAATCTTTTTGGAATGACGATAAGGCGATTTCAGTCGTCCGCTTCGCACGCCCTTGCGGGCTACTTACCACTTGAATGTCTGGAAATTGTTGGAAAACCGGATCAAGCAAGACGCCTTGTTGCTTTGCCTGCGCCCTACCCATTTGCGTCAAGGCGGAATCAAGCGTGCCTTGAAGACGTGCCTGCACGTTCCATTCTGTTTGACCGTGTCGCAAAAGGAAAACTGTTGGAAAAGTCATGCCACGCCGTACCCGAATTCTAATATCAAGACGAGTTTGATCGAAACATACTTAGACTTAAAGCAGTTGTTCAACAAACTGTGGCACAGCGCGAAACGCTGCACCTATCAGAATCTTAACTGGCCTTCGATTATTCAGCCGCTTTTACAATAGGATCTTCTGGGGCTTTTGGCACGCGATTGCTTTGGCGGATCTTTGTAATCAAGATCTTGCCGCCTTGAACGTCTTTTGCGCGATTGATTTTGATCTTGCCAAAAGGTTGCAAGTTCATCTCGCGCCCATCAGCCAAAGTTTGACCCAAGACAGCCAACATGGCTTCGATCACGGGCTTGGCGTCTTTCTTTTTGATGCCAGAGCGTTCTGTTACAACCTCAATCAGCTCTTTTTTCTTCAAGGCCGGATCCGAAACAACTGGCGTCTTCTCGGTCACGACGACCGGTTTGGGCTGTGCTGTGACTGCAGACTTGGCTGCGGCTGCCTTGCTTGTCTTCGCCGAGCTTGCTGATTTACTTGCCTTTGAAGCGCTTGTACGACTTGTGGTTGTTGTTTTCGAAGTTGTGCTTTTAGCCATTTTTTTTGCCCCTTGTCCTCAATCTGTAAACAAACTAGCAAAAGATATCCCAAATCACCACCCGTTTCCTTGACCCACAGCATCTAGTTTGGCAATTTCTATTCATACAGAACCGAGGGATACTATGAAACATCTAGCAACGGCGCTTATCGCGCTCACAATATCTAGCGGCACAGTTGCCCATGCAGGCGGCCTAAGCGATCCAATTCTTCAGCAAGACATAATTATCGAAGAAGCAAAGGCTGGCAGCTCAAGCTCGGGAACCACATTGGTTGCCATGATGGCTTTGCTTCTTTTTGCTGCTGCCGTAAGCAACTAGAGACACATCACAAACTGCAATTGTAAAAAAGGCGACCCGCTATTTCAGGGGTCGCCTTTTTCATTTTATTCTAGCCAAACTTAGTGGGCGACTTTTCTCGCAGTTTCGCCGCTTTTCAACGCTGCCGCTGCGGCGGCCTCTTCTGCAAGCTCGTCCCATTCTACAGGCTCAGGTTCAGACACCAAGGCTAGCCGCAATACGTCGCGGACGTGGCCTACAGGAATGATGTCCAAGCCTTCTTTGACGTTGTCAGGAATATCACGCAGGTCTTTTTCATTCTCTTGAGGAATAAGAACCGTCGTGATCCCACCACGCAATGCAGCGAGAAGTTTTTCCTTCAACCCACCAATCGGCAAGGCATTTCCGCGTAGCGTAACTTCACCAGTCATCGCGATGTCCTTGCGGATCGGAATTCCTGTCAGAACCGACACAATAGACGTTACCATCGCCAGTCCCGCTGATGGGCCATCCTTTGGTGTCGCCCCTTCCGGGACGTGCACGTGAATATCCCACTTTTCAAACTGCGGGGGCTTCACACCAATCTGGGGCGCAATCGAACGCACATATGAACTTGCCGCAGCAATGCTTTCTTTCATAACGTCACCAAGCGTACCGGTCGTTTTCATCCGACCTTTTCCCGGCAAACGCAGGGCTTCAATGCTTAGCAATTCACCCCCGACAGAAGTATACGCAAGACCCGTCACAACGCCGACCTGATCTTCCACCTCGGCCAAACCATAACGGAATTTCTTAACACCTAGATAATCATCAAGATTGTCAGGAGTCACGGTCACATGGGTTTCTTCGCCCTTGACGATCTTCGTCACCACTTTGCGCGCTATCTTGGCGATCTCACGTTCCAAGTTTCGAACACCAGCTTCGCGGGTATAGACGCGCACCATTTCACGAAGGGCTTCATCGGTCAGCGTGAATTCAGACGCTTTCAACCCATGGTTCTTGACCTGTTTGCTCAGCAAATGTTGCTTTGCAATCTCGCATTTTTCGTCTTCGGTGTAGCCTGCAAGCGGAATGATTTCCATTCGATCCAGCAATGGGCCCGGCATGTTGTACGAATTCGACGTCGTCAGGAACATCACGTTAGAGAGGTCGTATTCGACCTCCAGATAGTGATCGACAAACGTCCCATTCTGTTCAGGATCAAGCACCTCAAGCATTGCAGACGCAGGGTCGCCACGGAAATCCTGACCCATCTTGTCGATTTCATCGAGCAAGATCAGCGGATTAGTGGTTTTCGCTTTCTTCAACGCTTGGATAATCTTACCCGGCATAGACCCAATGTATGTACGACGATGACCACGAATTTCGCTTTCGTCACGCACACCACCAAGAGAGATGCGAATGAACTCGCGTCCTGTTGCTTTCGCAACAGACTTGCCAAGTGATGTTTTACCAACACCAGGAGGGCCCACGAGGCACATGATCGGACCTTTTAGCTTTTTGGAGCGCTGTTGCACCGCGAGGTATTCAACAATACGCTCTTTGACCTTGTCCAAACCGTAGTGATCCGCATCCAGCACTTGCTGCGCTGCAACTAGGTTCTTTTTCACACGAGACTTCGTGCCCCACGGGATCGCCAGCATCCAGTCAAGGTAGTTGCGCACAACAGTCGCTTCCGCGCTCATCGGGCTCATATTTTTGAGCTTTTTGATCTCTGCATCAGCCTTTTCGCGGGCTTCTTTGCTGAGTTTTGTGGCAAGCACCCTGCCCTCTAGCTCTGCAACTTCGTTTTGACCGTCTTCACCGTCGCCAAGTTCTTTCTGAATGGCCTTCATTTGCTCATTCAAATAATACTCGCGCTGGGTGCGCTCCATCTGTGTTTTGACGCGGGTCTTGATCTTTTTCTCGACCTGAAGGACGCTCATTTCACCTTGCATCAAGCCATAGACTTTTTCCAGACGTTCGCTGACAGACAACGTTTCCAAAAGCTCCTGCTTTTGGTGTACTTCAATACCCAAATGCCCGGATACCAGATCAGCCAGTTTGGCTGGATCTTCGGTCTCTATGACTGAGGCAAGCGCCTCTTCCGGGATGTTCTTTTTTACTTTTGCGTACCGTTCGAATTCAGTTCCGACTGTGCGGATCAATGCCTCGATCGTGGCCGCGTCGCCGGGCATCTCTGTCAAATACGCTGCACGCGCCTCAAAGAAGCTGTCGTTTTCAAGGTATTCGGTCACGCTGACACGCGCTTGACCTTCCACAAGCACCTTTACAGTGCCGTCTGGAAGCTTCAGCAATTGCAATACGTTAGCGATCACGCCTGCATCAAAGATACCTTCGATCTGGGGATCGTCTTCTGACGGGTCACGTTGCGCGGCAAGCAAGATCTGCTTGTCATCTGCCATCACCTCTTCCAAGGCCCGAACCGATTTCTCACGGCCTACAAAAAGCGGCACAATCATATGTGGGAACACCACAATATCGCGCAGCGGCAGCACCGGATAGGATGAATTAAGGGGTTCTTGCATGCTTTGTCCTTACTATTGGCAAAACGATATGGTCCCGCTTGGCGGCAACGCTGATCGTCTCCTTCTCAGTGCAAATACATGGGGCGCTATGGCATAAGTTTCAAGCAGCTTTATCGTTCAAATGCATTTCAATGCACGTCACATTCACGGACTGCGCCCATGAAATTCGTGCGGTAAGCCATCAGGAAACGGGACACTTGCGTCAACAAACCTTGCACAAAGCGCGAGCAACAAGGCGCTACAGATGAGTTGCATATTAGACATGCGATCCCTGTTAATGCGTAAAACTTTATAGCACGTAAAGATCATTCAAAGAGGTTCGATATCGCCCTCGGCCCGCTTGGCATGAAATTCTACCTGCCACGCCTCAAACGTCCCCGCCGCGATCGCGTCGCGCATGCCTTGCATCAAATTTTGGTAGTAATGAAGGTTATGCCACGTCAGCAGCATGCCAGAAATCATTTCCTGCGAGCGGAAGACATGGTGCATATAAGCACGCGAATAATTGGTGCAGGTTGGGCAACCGCAATTTTCATCCAAAGGGCGCGGATCATCAGCGTGGCGTGCGTTTTTGATGTTAACCTGCCCGCGCCGTGTCCATGCCTGACCTGTACGACCCGAACGCGATGGCAGAACACAATCCATCATATCAATACCGCGCGCAACGGCCCCGACGATATCGTCAGGTTTGCCAACGCCCATTAAGTAGCGTGGCTTGTCTACTGGCAGCATGTCGGGCGCATATTCCAACACGCCAAACATCGCTTCTTGGCCCTCGCCCACGGCCAAGCCGCCGACCGCATAGCCATCAAATTCGATCTCGCGCAGTTTTTCTGCGCTGATACCGCGTAGTTCCTCGGTGACGCCACCTTGCTGAATACCGAACAAGGCATGGCCCGGACGGTCGCCAAACGCATCACGCGAGCGTTGCGCCCACCGCATCGACAGTTCCATCGACTTGCGCACATCAGCCTCGGATGCAGGCAGTGCCGGACATTCGTCAAAGCACATAACAATGTCAGAGCCGAGCAGCTTTTGTATTTCCATAGAGCGTTCAGGCGTCAGGTGATGCTTCGATCCATCGATATGACTGCGAAACGTCACGCCCTCTTCGTTGAGTTTGCGCAACTCTGCGAGGCTCATCACTTGAAAACCACCGCTATCGGTCAAAATCGGGCGATCCCAATTCATAAATTTATGCAGACCACCCAAGCGATCAATCCGCTCGGCCGTGGGACGCAGCATAAGATGATAAGTATTTCCCAGCAGAATATCCGCCCCTGTCGCGCGCACGCTTTCGGGCATCATCGCTTTGACGGTGGCAGCTGTGCCAACGGGCATGAACGCAGGTGTGCGAATGTCACCGCGCGGTGTGGAAATTACGCCAGTGCGGGCGCGCCCGTCTGTGGCATTCAATGTATATGAAAAGCGTTTTGTCATGGCACGCCTCCTACTACCGTAAATCGCAATTGAAAAGCGCGCGTCTATTCGCCGTTTAACGCTTTCGCGGCCACATGCGCGAAAAACAGTGCTGCCACACACGATATGATAAGCAGCACGCAGAAAAGCCATGCGCCATTCTCAGGTGTCAGAACAGCGCCTGTGATCGCACTGCTTAGCCCACCCATCGCTGTAGAAATAGCAGCCGAGAGGCCCGAGGCACTGCCTGAAAGATCCGGTCGCACGCTCATCGCGCCTGTGTTGGCGCTGGGAATGCTGATGCCGTTGCCAAGACCCAAGGTCGACATCATGCCGAAGAAGACCAAAGGCGTGGCTATATCCTCAAAAATCAGGACCAGAGCACAAACAGGGCCGATCATCGCAACCCTGCGCCCCCAGATCATCATTGCACCCAGTGGCACCCTTTCTGACAAACGCCCGGCAAGGAAACTACCCACAAAAAACCCGCAAGCGATTGACCCAAGCGCCATACCCACTCGTGATGGTGGCAGGTCAAAATTCGCGCTTGCCACAAGCGGCACACCTGCAAGAAAAACGAAAAACGCAGTGACGGAAAATCCCAGCACCATTGTATGGCTCCAGAACATATGAGAGCGAAGCACAACTTTATATCCCGCCACTTGCTGCTGAAAACTGTTATCTCGACCCGGCGCGGTTTCCCCGAGGTCCACCCAGATCAAGGCAACGCAGATCACGCCAAAGATCGCGAACACCCAAAAGACAGAGCGCCATCCAAGTGTTTCTTCCAGTACGCCGCCCAAAAGCGGCCCAATCATCGGGGCCACAGCCATGGCCATGGCAATATAGCCTAAAACGCTTGTTCCGCGCCCGGGGGGATACATGTCGCGCACGATAGCACGTGATAACGAACTGCCCGCCGCACACCCTGCCTGCAACATGCGAAACACCAGAAAAAGCGTAAAATTTTCGGTCATCGCAGCCCCGACCGAAGCCAGCGCAAAGATCGAAAAGGTCGTCAGTAAGATCGGCCTGCGTCCGAATTTATCCGCAAGCGGCCCCAGAATGATCGACAAAAACGCCGACAAAAACAGATAGCCTGCTATCGTGAAGCTCATCGCGCCATAGCTGACGCTGAAATCGTGCGCCATTGAGGGCAACGAGGGCAAAAACAGGTTCAACGTCAAGACAGAAACAGCCGTCAGGATAATCAACGTCGCGCGTGTCGGCGGTGTTCGGCTCTGGGTTTGGTTCACATCAGGCATGGTGGCACTGTTTGCCCTTTTCTCGGGGGCATCAAGGTCAAAATTATATGCGCGCCGACAACCCTTTACGTGGGCTAGGCCAATCCCTATATAAACACTCAAGAACAGGAATGAGGCATACCATGACCGATGCAACCGCCCCGCTTGAAGGCACACCGCTGATCGCGCCGTCCAGTACCGACCATCCTTTGTACGAAGGTATCGTCGAGGCATGCCGCACGGTCTATGATCCTGAAATCCCTGTAAACATTTACGATCTCGGTTTGATCTACACGATCGATATCAATGAAGAAAACGAAGTGAAGGTTCTGATGTCCCTGACTGCCCCTGGATGTCCTGTCGCGGGTGAGATGCCCGGTTGGGTTGCCGAAGCGGTTGAGCCGATGGCAGGTGTCAAACATGTCAGCGTCGAGCTGATCTGGGAACCGCCGTGGGGTATGGAAATGATGAGTGACGAAGCCCGCCTAGAGCTGGGTTTTATGTAACCCAGACAAGGCACGCTTGTGCAAAACGCACATCGGCCTTATTTATAAAGACGTATTCAGTTACGCGGAGAGTTAGAATGTTCGGCATTCCCGGCAAGCAAGCTGTGACCATCACCCCTAAGGCAGAAGCCCAGATCGCCAAACTTATGGCGAAAGACGGTCATATGGGTTTACGCATTGGCGTGAAAAAGGGCGGTTGTGCAGGCATGGAATATACCATGGACTACGTCAACGAAGTCGACGCCAATGACGAGCTGGTCGAACAAAACGGCGCGCGCGTGATGATTGCGCCAATGGCACAGATGTTTTTATTTGGAACAGAAATTGATTACGAAACGTCCCTGCTTGAATCAGGGTTCAAGTTCCGCAATCCAAATGTCACCGATGCCTGTGGATGTGGTGAATCGATCAAATTCAAAGATGTCGAAGAACTTCAGGCAGAGATCGCCAAGTCTTGACCTCCTGCTGTATTTAGTCGACCAAAAGTAACCTGAATTCGGAGACTGAGATGCGGCGTAAATTGGCAGCAGGCAATTGGAAAATGAACGGCACAAGTGCTGATTTGGCTCAGCTTGATGTATTAAGCCAAACCCATGCAGGTGCTGTTTCTGAAATTTTGATTGCGCCACCCACCACCCTGCTGCACCGCGCGAGTGAACGCACCAAGGTCAGCCCGATCACTTTGGGTGCGCAAGATTGTCACAATCGCGCAAGCGGTGCGCATACAGGCGATATTTCCGCGCAAATGCTACTCGATGCTGGGGCAAGCTATGTGATCCTTGGGCATTCAGAACGCCGCGCAGATCATGATGAGCATGACGAAGATGTTCGCGCCAAAGCGCGTGCCGCCCTCGCGGCCGGTCTTCGAGTGATCATTTGTCTGGGCGAAGAATTGGAAGAACGCGAAGCAGACAACACGCTTGAGATAATCGCAGGCCAGTTGGCCGGATCTATTCCTGACGATATTTCTGGCGAAACCGTGGTGTTGGCTTACGAACCGATTTGGGCGATTGGAACAGGTAAAGTACCGACAATCGAACAGATATCTGAAGTGCATGATTTCATTCGCACACGTCTAGAACAGCGTTTTGGCCCACAAATCGCGCACTCGATCCGTTTGCTTTATGGTGGTTCAGTCAAGCCAGCCAATGCCGCCGAAATTTTCGCTGTGCCAAATGTGGATGGCGCATTGGTAGGCGGCGCAAGCCTCACTGCCGAAGACTTCTCGCCGATCATTACTGCGCTGGATGCAAGTTAGCCCAAACGCTCTTTCAGGGCTGCGTGAACTTCCTTTGTGACAAACGGGGACACGTCCCCGCCCAGACGCGCGATTTCTTTGACAAGCTTGGATGCAATCGCTTGATGTTGCGCCTCTGCCATCAGGAACACTGTTTCGATACTGTCATCCAACACGCGGTTCATGCCAACCATCTGGTATTCATATTCAAAATCAGCAACCGCACGTAATCCGCGAACGATGATCTGCGCACCTACATCATTGGCGCAATCAATCAACAGGTTCTCGAAAGGGTGCACGACAATCTCTGTCCCGGTCTGCGCACTTAGCGCGGCACAGGTCCTCTCAATCATCTCGACACGTTCTTCTAAGGAAAACAATGGACCCTTATCGCGATTGATCGCAACGCCGATCACCAGCTTGTCAACCAAAGCGCAGGCACGTCGAATGATATCAATATGACCCAAAGTGACCGGATCAAATGTGCCGGGATACAGACCTGTTCGCATCATCGCGCTCCTTGTAATTCTTCGGCACGCAACAATATTGCGCACTAAGACGCAAGGCAGAACCTGTCCTTTTGATCAATTAGTGACCCATTATCATCCCTTGCAGCGCGTCTTTCTCCATTGAAAGCTGGCTTAGGCGTGCTTTTACAACGTCACCGATTGTGATCAAGCCGATCAATCTGCCGTCCTCTACAACTGGCATATGTCGAAACCGCCCTTCGGTCATTTGTTGCAAAACGCTATCAGCACTTTCCGAGCGCGTACATGTCACCAATTTAGTAGTCATGTATTGATCTACTTTTTCAGCCAGACACGCTGCACCATGCGCTGCCAATTCACGCACGATATCGCGCTCAGACAGAATGCCATCCGCGGTTTCCCCTGAAGCTGAAATTACAACCGTGCCGATCCGCTTTTCCGCGAGGATTTGCACAGCGTCGCGCATCAAAGCCCCAGACTTTACCGTTATGACTGCATCGCTCGCTTTGGAATTAAGAATTTGCTGAACTAACATATGCAGGTCTCCGGTAATAATATTGCGTTGCAGCCAGAGTTTCCGCAATTGCCTTGCCTGTCAAGCTTGCGCTTCAAGGTGCGCGATTTCTGCGCGTACTCCGGATACCAGCGCTTCGGCAAATCTGTTAAGCCGTTGCAAGCGGCGATCAGAACTGTGGCGCACCAAATAAAAGCTGCGCGTCAGGCTAACCTCGGACCGAAGAACCCTTGTCAGCTCTGGTGCGCTTGGCAAAGCAAAGTCATGCACAACGCCTAACCCCGCCCCTCTGCGAATAGCGTTAAACTGAACAGAAACCGAGTTGGACGCGAGCGGCACCCGCTCGACCCCGAGTGCGCCAAGATAGTCCAGCTCTTTGTCAAATATCATGTCAGGGACATAGCCGATCATCCGGTGATCTTTCAGATCATCTTTTGACTGCAATGATGCTGCATGCCGTAGATACTCAGGCGACGCTGCTAGGTGAAGTTTGTAATCGCTTAACTTTTGTACAGTCAGACGGCCGGCCGTCGGCGCGCTAACAGTGATTGCCATATCCGCTTCGCGCTTGGACAGGTTCACAACCCGTGGCAGCGCGACGATCTGCACATCCAGATCAGGATGTTTGGCAACGATACGCGCGCAAACTTGTGGCAATAGAAAATTCGCGCAGCCATCCGGTGCGCCAATGCGGATGCTGCCGCTGATGTCACTGCTTCGCGAATTATCCGGCGCAAGAAGCTCTGCCGCGGCGCCCATCGCCTGTTCTGCCTGCTCTGCCAATGGCAACAAGCGCGCGCCTGCGGCACTTAATTCATACCCTAGCGGCGATTTCGCAAACAAAGGCGTCCCCATACGCTGTTCAAGGCGCGCGATGCGTCGACCAACAGTCGCAGGATCAATCCTAAGCTGTTTACCTGCCGCTGACAGACTTTGACCACGAGCCACCGCTAGAAATATGCGCAGATCATCCCAATTTTGTGCCAAGTGTCACCTCTTGCAAATTTGCAAAACCCTTTAGGGTAATTGCATCTTTTCAGCGCATTTTTGCAAGATTAAAGTAAGGCTAGAAAATCAGAGAGATGACTCATGCAAGAACTTACCCACTACATCAACGGCGAGCACGTCAACGGCACATCAGGACGTTTTGCGGATGTTTACAATCCTGCAACCGGCGAAGTCCAAGCTAAGGTTCCTTTGGCTAATGCTGAAGAAATGGCCAAAGCCGTGGCTGTCGCAGCAGAAGCACAAGTTGGCTGGGCCGCGACCAACCCTCAACGCCGCGCGCGCGTTTTGATGGCCTACGTTGGCCTTTTAAACCGTGACATGGACAAGTTGGCAGAAGCCCTGTCACGCGAGCACGGCAAGACGATACCTGATGCCAAAGGGGATGTTCAACGTGGTCTTGAGGTTGTTGAATATTGTATTGGTGCGCCCGAGCTGTTGAAAGGCGACTATACAGACGCAGCAGGCCCCGGCATCGACATGTACTCCATGCGTCAAGCCCTTGGTGTGACTGCAGGAATTACGCCGTTCAACTTCCCGGCAATGATCCCTATGTGGATGTTTGCCCCTGCCATCGCATGCGGAAATGCCTTCATTTTGAAACCTTCAGAGCGTGATCCATCGGTTCCTCTTATGCTCGCTGAACTGATGGAAGAAGCAGGCCTGCCCAAGGGCGTTTTGCAGGTCGTGAACGGCGACAAAGAAGCCGTCGATGCCATTCTGTATGACGACACTATCCAATCTGTCGGCTTCGTGGGCTCGACCCCGATCGCAGAATATATTTACGCGACAGGCTGTGCCAACGGTAAGCGCGTACAGTGCTTTGGCGGTGCCAAGAACCACATGATCATCATGCCCGACGCGGATATGGATCAGGCAGCCGACGCATTGATCGGTGCAGGCTATGGCGCTGCGGGTGAACGCTGCATGGCGATCTCTGTTGCTGTTCCTGTCGGTGAAGAAACCGCTGATCGTTTGATCGAAGCGCTTGTTCCACGCATCGAAAAGCTGAAAGTCGGCCCATACACCTCAGGTGACGATGTGGATTACGGTCCTGTTGTGACCGCTGCTGCCAAAGCCAACATCGAACGCCTTGTGCAAACAGGCGTCGATCAAGGCGCGGAATTGGTTGTCGATGGACGTGATTTCAGCCTTCAAGGATATGAAGACGGATTCTTCG
>CBFIGL010000007.1:0-24219 GCA_965662135.1 Planktotalea sp.
TAGCTTAGCGAAATTTGTCGGTGAGCAAAGGAAAACTCTTAGCTGTTGCCGTTGCCTGTAAAGCGGCTTGCATCTTCGGCGGCCTTACGGATCGCGCCGCTCTTATGGACGGTTTCCATATATTCCGCCTCCGGGTCGCTGTCATAGACCACGCCACCCCCTGCTTGGATGTAGAGCTTTTCATCCTTCACAACGGCCGTGCGCAAGGCGATGCACATGTCCATATCGCCACCGGCCGAGAAGTATCCGCAGCCACCGCCGTAAACGCCACGCTTTTCTGGTTCCAGCTCGTCGATGATCTCCATCGCGCGCACTTTGGGTGCGCCTGAAACCGTACCCGCAGGCATGCCAGCAAAGAACGCGCTAAGGGCGTCTTGATCATCGGCCAATTCGCCGACCACGTTGGACACGATATGCATCACGTGGCTGTAGCGCTCGACGATGAATTCTTCAGTCGGGCGAACGCTACCAATCTTTGCGACTTTACCAACGTCGTTGCGTCCCAGATCAAGCAACATAAGATGCTCGGCCAATTCCTTTTGATCCGCCAGTAGGTCAGCTTCCAAAGCGTTGTCTTCTTCCGGTGTCGCGCCGCGTTTGCGGGTACCTGCGATGGGGCGGATCGTGATCTCGCGGCCAAACACGCGCACCAGAATTTCTGGTGACGCGCCGACAACTTGGAAGTCACCGAAGTTGAAATAGAACATGAAAGGCGACGGGTTTGTGCGCCTTAGCGAACGATACAGCGCGAAAGGCGGCTGTTTGAAGTCCTGAGACCAGCGTTGCGAGGGAACGACCTGAAAAATATCACCCGCTTTTATGTATTCTTTAGCCTGCTCAACCGCGTCTTTGTAACCTTCAGGTGTGAAGTTGCTAACCGGTTCCGGCGCATCTTCAGCTTGGCCCAGATCGCGGGTCGCTGCTGGCATTGGGCGTTCCAAGTCACGTACAGCATCCATCACCCGTTCTGCTGCTTGCGCATAAGCCGCGCGTGCGGATTGACCGTCGCTGACCCAAGCAGGCGAGACGACAGTCACCTCGCCTTTGACGCCGTCCAATACCGCAACCACAGATGGACGCAGCATGATCGCATCCGGAACGCCAAGCACATCAGGGTTCACATTGGGCAAATGTTCCACATGGCGGATCATATCGTAGCCAAGATAGCCAAAAAGACCCGCAGAGGCTTGGGGTAGATCGTCGGGTAGATCAATGTGGCTTTCCGCTATCAATTCACGCAACGCATCCAGTGGCGGTAACGCCTGGGCTTCGAACGCATCCCCATCATAGCGCGCCATGCGGTTGAGCGAAGATGTTGCGCCTTCGGAGCGCCAGATCAAGTCAGGCTTCATCCCGATGATCGAATAACGCCCACGAATTTCGCCACCCGTAACAGATTCCAGAACGAAAGCGTCTTTTGCAGCGCCTGTCAACTTAAGCATCAAGGACACGGGCGTGTCTAAATCTGCTGCCAGCCGCGTAAACACAACCTGATTCTTCCCGGCCTCATAGGCTTTGGCAAAATCGTCGAATGAGGGGACCAGCGCCATGGGCGTTACCCTTTAATTAAAGTTGGCATGCACCGCATTCAGAGCATTTTGATCAAGGCGAATGCCTGCGCGTTGTTGGATGTCCGTAGCATAGGCTTCGAACAGGTCCTGCGCCACCGCACTTGCCGCTTGGCTGGTTAACTGTGCACGCAAAGCTTGGATATCATCACTGTCTTCGTCAGCCGCCAGAACGTCATCCAAACGCACAATCAAAACATCTGTAACGTCTTCGACGATAAGAGTCGTGCCTTTCTCTGCTTCGAACAGCGCAAGAATGGCCGCTGGTGGCATCGCTTCGACAAAGCCTGTGCGCGTGAGATCAGTAAGAACCTCTGCTTCAAGGTCTATATCTGCAAAATCGCTTTCTGCGGTGATCTGTGGCAGCAAAGCTTCGGCTTCAGTACGAAGGGCAGCGCGCGTGGCTTGTGTCCGCCATCCCGCTGTCACACGTTCGGTGATTTCGGCCATAGGCTGTGGGCGTGGTTCTAGCACTTCATCAAGGCGCATTGCGAAAATGCCACCATCTTCAAGCACTTCGACTTCAGGGAAGTCGTCTACAGTGATCGCCTGCGCAGCTTCACGGAAGGCTTCATAAGCGGCAAGACCGTCTTCGGCTTCGCTGGACCAATCGATCGTGCCAAGCTCCATTTCGGTTTCCTTGGCAAGATCTTCAAGCGTCGCACCGCCTGCAAGCAGGTCGTCGATGTCGCTGATTTGTGCTTCCACAACACGGCGCGCGCGATCCGCAGCCAATTCGTCGCGCAGTTGTTCACGCGCAGCTTCAAAAGACGTTTCTTGCGCCACAAGAACACCATTGATGCGGAACAAGGCTGGGCCAAGATCGCTGTTCAAAGGCCCGACAACATCGCCCGTTTCCGCGCTGAACACACCTTCACCCGCTTCGCCAAGGGCGGCTTTGTCCAAGTCACCAAGATCAATATCTGCAAGCGCGAGACCACGATCTTCGACCAGCGTTTCAAAGGTCGTTCCACCTGCTTCAAGCTGGGCCTTGGCAGAGTTTGCGTCCTCTTTAGTGCCAAACACCAAACGCTCAACCAAGCGGCGCTCAGGTTTGTTGAACTCGCTGTCACGCTCGTCGTAGGCTTCTTTTAACATGCTTTCCTCCACCTCTACGGTGTCCGCGATCATGTCCGGGGATAGCCATGCGTAGGTGATTTTCTTGGTTTGGGGCAGCGTGTAGTTTTCGATGTTCTCATTATAATATGCGATCAATTGTGCTTCTGTCGGGTTTGCAACAGGCTCGGCCAAGTCCGCTGCTTTCAAACGTGCGACAGTGGCATTGCGGCGCTCACCTACATAAGCAACCAGCGTGTCTGCGTAGGTGTCAGGGATCGTGTTGCCCGACAAGATTGCGCCTTGCACCAAAGTACGAGCGGCTTCTTCGCGCAGCGTCTCTTCGAATTCAGCTTCGCTTAGACCCGCGTTTTCAAGGGTAAAACGATAGGCTTCGCGATCGAACTGGCCATTGATACCTTGGAAGGCGGACATGCTTAAAATCTGCTCTTGCAGCTGCTTGTCGCCAACGGACAAGCCAAGCTCGGCCGTTTCATGATCCAAAGCACGGGTTGTCACCACACGCGCCAGAGACTGTCGATCAACCCCTAAGGCCTGCGCCGTTGAGAATGGTACGTTCTGACCCGCTTGTGCAGAAATCGCGCGCAGGTCTTCTTGCAAGGTTCGCGAATACAGCTCGACCGAAATCGGCTTGTCCCCGACAGAGCCGATGGTGCGGATATTTCCACCCAAATTCGTCGCGCCAAAGCCGGCGAGACCGACAATCAGCAGTGCTAACAAAATCCAGATGAAAGTCTTCGAAATCGTGTTTCCGCGTACGGCCATGATGCGCTTAACCCTGTTGCTTGTAGCCGCTTGAACCGCGGCGTTTGCAGAGGTTTACTTGTCAGAGGTAGGCTGAGCAAGCGAGAAGCGCAGGTCTTTCAAACGTGTGAACAACTCGGCAATTCCCGCAGCGTCGATGTTGGCAAAAGCAATGCGTAAATGACGTTGTCCAGACGGGTCGTTTTCCGGCGTGAACATAGTGCCGGGCAGGGCAAGTATACTTGCGTTCTTCACCAAGGCTTGCGCCAGTTCATCTGATGGTATCGCAAAGGGGTGTTCGAGATATGCGAAATAGGCCCCGCATCCTTTTAAGGTCCAACCTTGCGCTGCAAGTGCGGGCATCTCGGTTTCAATTGCTGTGCGGCGTGCAAGGATTTCCAAGCGTTCGCCAGCCAGCCATTCGGTCAGGTTCTTCAAACCCCAAAGCGCTGAAAACTGCCCGATCTGGCTGGGGCAGATCGCGACAGTATCCAGAAATTTCTCTGCCTCGGCCAAAAGCTTGGGCGAAGATACCAGTGCTCCAACGCGGTGCCCTGTCAGGCGAAAGGCTTTGGAAAAAGAATAGAGATGGATCAGCGTTTGATCCCAATCTGGCTGTTGAAACAGCGGATGGGGTGCGCCTGTTTGGCTATGAAAATCGCGGTAGGTTTCATCCACGATCAGTCTGATACCTGCATCCTGCGCCAATTTGAAAAAGGCGAGAACCAGATCGGCGGGGTATTCAACCCCCGCAGGATTGTTCGGTGTGACCAGAGAAATAGCGCGGGTGCGATCCGTAATCATCGCGCGCGTCGTTTCCGGATCGGGCAAAAGGTTGGCATCGGTTGGAATGGCTTTGGTCGTAACACCGGCCATATCAAGCCACATTTTATGGTTGAAATACCAAGGTGCAGGCAACAACACCTCATCCCCGCTTTGCGCAATCGCGCTGATCGCGGCGGCGAAGGCTTGGTTGCAGCCAGAGGTGATGGCGACATTGTCTGCGTGCAATGTCGTTCCGTAAGCCGTGCTCCACTGCGTCGCGACTTCCGTGCGCAACTCAGGCAGACCCATCACAGGTCCATACAAATGCGCTTGCGGTTCGTTTACAATGATATCGGCCATTGCTTGGCGCATCGGTTCGGGCGGAAGATCGACAGGCGCGGCTTGGCTGACGTTGATGAGTGGTCGATCCGCAGGGAACGAAACACCGTCAAGCCAACGACGCGCTTCCATCACAGGGGGCGCGAATGTATGCTCTGTCGCCGATGCCATGGATCAGTCTTGGCCGCGAAAGGGTTGCACGTATTGCAGCGCCATATCCCAAGGGAAGAAAATCCAGGTGTCCTGAGAGACGCCTGTGATGAAGGTGTCTGTCTGCGGCTCACCCGATGGTTTGGCGTAGACACATGCATAATGCGCGTTGGGGTAGAGTGAACGCACGAGTTCCAGCGTCTTACCACTATCCACCAGATCGTCGATGATCAAGATACCAGTGCCATCGCCCATCAGCTCCGCATCCGGCGCTTTGAGAACTTTGGCTTCTCGGCGTTCAGTCGCCGCGCCGCCACCAGAGTGATAGGACACAACAGCAATCGTATCGACCGCGCGAATATCAAGTTCGCGCGCCACGATCATCGCAGGGGCCATGCCGCCGCGTGTAATCGCAACAACGGCTTTCCATGCCCCATCGTCTGGCCCTTTGCCATCCAAGCGCCACGCAAGCGCGCGCGCATCGCGGTGCAACTGGTCCCAGCTGACGTGAAATCCTTTTTCATGTGGCAAACGGTCTGTCATTAGAACCTACTCCGGTGGTGTATTTAGCGGCTTAGCAACAGCTTCAGGCCCAAAAAGCCCAAAACCGATGCAGCGAGACGGTCAAAAACTGGTTTGGCGCGTAGATATCCCGCGCTGACGTGTTTTGTCGAGAAGGCAAGCACCAACGCCGATCCGATGATCAATTCAACAAGCAAGTGATTGGCAACGATCAGTGTCTTGTCTGCCCAAGCAAGACCTTGCGGAAAAATCACCATAATCACGGCGCCGGCGAATAGAACGGACTTGGGATTACTGAGGTTAACCAAGATCCCGCCCCAAAACGCACGAAGCGGCGGAGTAGGGGCTTTGCCCAAAGGGGCATGCGCCTGTCGCCATGTTTGATACGCGATCCAAAGCAAGTATAGCGCGCCAAGGGTTTTCAATATGACGAACGCCCAAGGGAAAACTGTAAAGATTGCATCCAACCCCATGAACGCAAGTGCGGTCCATGTTGCTGCCATCACACCCAATCCCCAGACCGTATAAAGGCCTGCCATACGCCCGCTCGCAAGGGTTGTGCGGATAAAGTACAGCATCGCAGGACCGGGGCTAGCGATGGCCGCCAGCAAAGTCAGATTGAACGCGATGAGGTGGCTAAGCTCCATGGATGATTACTCTTTGGACATATCTGGCGCGTCGACGGCTTTCATTCCGACAACATGATACCCGGCATCCACGTGATGGGTTTCACCCGTCACACCTGATCCAAGATCGCTGAGCAGATAAAGCGCGGATTTGCCGACGTCATCAATCGTGACATTGCGGCGCAGCGGGCTGTTGTATTCGTTCCATTTCATGATGTAGCGGAAATCGCCAATTCCAGAGGCTGCCAGCGTCTTGATGGGGCCTGCGGAAATCGCATTGACGCGAATGCCGTCTTTGCCAAGATCTTCGGCCAGATAGCGCACAGATGCTTCCAAAGCGGCCTTTGCCACGCCCATGACATTGTAATGCGGCATGATACGCTCTGCACCGTAATAGGTCAGCGTCACAGCACTTCCCCCTTCGTTCATCAGCTTTTCTGCGCGTTGCATAATGGCGGTGAACGAATAGACGGAAATATCCATCGTCATGGTAAAGTTGTTGCGTGAGGTGTCTACATAGCGGCCGCGCAGCTCGTTCTTGTCCGAAAAGCCAATCGCATGAACTACAAAGTCAAAAGTGCCCCAGCGCTTTTCGATTTCTGCGAACAAAGCATCCATTGATTCTTCGCTGCCCACATCGCAAGGAACGACAAAATCACTTCCAAGTTGCGCCGCAAGAGGGTCGACGCGTTTTTTCAGCGCATCGCCTTGGTAAGAAAATGCCAGTTCAGCGCCCGCGTCTGCGCAGGCTTTTGCGATGCCCCAGGCGATCGATTTGTCATTGGCTAAGCCCATGATCAGACCGCGTTTTCCGGCCATAAGTCCGTTGGACATGTTGTTCGCTCCCAATTTATTCGTTGAAATGTCTTTAGGGCAATGACCCGAGGGCATCAAGCTGTTGGACCTTTCGTCAAGCTTGTTTGCCTTGAAAACATACCCTAAGGCCTAAGTAAGGGCTTACATCCAGTGGCCAATGAGGTGGGTAACATGACAGATAGAAGCGGTATTTTTGCGGGTGATGATCCTTTTGTGATCGCGCAAAACTGGCTGAAAGACGCCAACGCGAGCGAGATCAATGATCCCAACGCAATAGCGCTGAGTACAGTTGATGCTGACGGGCTACCCAATGCGCGCATGGTTTTGTTGAAAGAGATCGAGCCAGCCGCCTTCGTGTTTTACACCAACTATGAAAGTGCGAAAGCAGGCGAGCTTGATAGTTCTGGAAAAGCAGCCTTCGTGATGCATTGGAAATCTTTGCGGCGTCAAATCCGGGTTCGCGGTCTTGTGACGAAGGAAGAAGGTCCGCAGGCGGATGAGTATTACAACTCGCGCTCGCTCAAAAGCCGTCTAGGCGCTTGGGCCAGCCAACAGTCTCGTCCTCTTAGCGGGCGCTCTGCTTTGATGGCCGAAGTCGCGAAAGTCACGGCAATGCAGGGCCCATCTCCCAAACGACCGCCTTTTTGGGGGGGATATCGCATAACACCGCTTGAGATAGAATTCTGGGCAGACGGTGCTTTCCGTTTGCATGACCGTTTTGTGTGGCGGCGGTCCGACGTTCAATCAGAGTGGGAAATATCGCGCTTGAACCCGTAAATTTCATGTGACGTGAAATGGCAAGGTATTGTTTGTGTTTATTTTTATAACCTTGCCAAAGCGCGCATAATTTTATCAGATGGCCAGAGGTCGAGGCAATCCAAATTGGTGACTGAAAATGACTAGCGAAGAGACAACGCGCGCCGTAAAGGGTGTTGTCAAATGGTTTGACCCTGCAAAAGGGTTTGGCTTTGTCGTCTCGCAAGATGGCGGCTTTGATATTCTTTTGCACGCAAATGTTTTGCGCAATTTCGGTCAAAACTCAGTTGCTGATGGCGCCGCAATCGAAATTCTGACGCAAATCACGGACCGTGGGTGTCAAGCCGTCGAGGTCGTTTCGATTGAACCGCCCGCCACGGATGATCGACCCGTTTTGCCAGACTTGGAAGACTTTGATCCGGAAGAACTGGCGCAGGTTGAACTGCAAGCGGCGCGCGTAAAATGGTTCGACAAAAGCAAGGGCTTTGGTTTTGCAAATGTCTTTGGATCAGATGCGGATATCTTTGTGCATGTAGAAGTCTTGCGTCGCTCTGGCTTGGCTGACTTGGCCCCCGGCGAAGCGTTGGCGATCCGTGTGATTGATGGTAAGCGTGGCCTCATGGCAATTGAGGTGAATACGTGGGAAGCTGCTCTACACTAACTCGGCGCGTTTTACTGAACATTTTTGTGCTTTGTCTGTGCGTGTCGCGACTAAGCGCACAAGACAGTTGTGCAATTGATCGCGTCTTGATCAAGGGCGCATTTGGTCACGCGCGCTTTACGATCGAATTGGCGGATGATCCTGCCGAGCGCGCTCGAGGCTTGATGCACCGCGAAATCATGGCGCGGTCCGCTGGTATGTTGTTTGTTTTTGAACGCCCTCAGCCTGTCGCGTTCTGGATGAAGAATACGCTGATTCCCCTTGATATGATCTTCACAGACAAAACCGGCCGCATTCAGCATATTCATGAAAACGCCATTCCTCATGACCTAACACCGATTCCGGGTGGGGACGGGGTTTATGCGGTGCTGGAAATCAACGGCGGGCTGAGCAAAATCTACGGGTTCAAAGTAGGTGATGCGCTGCAACATAAGGTGTTTTCCAACGGTCCTGCAGCAATTCCTTGCAAAGAGTGATTTTGGGCTTTTCAACCGGATAGGACATCGCTAAACACCGCGTCAGTCGGGGCGTAGCGCAGCCTGGTAGCGCGACGGTTTTGGGTACCGTAGGTCGCAAGTTCGAATCTTGCCGTCCCGACCACTTCACACTCACATATCCAATCGCTGTCGACGAGCGTGATGCATGTTTCATGCATCCACTAAATGTGGACGTTGGATGTCTGAATTCCACCACCTGTGGTGGTCTTTCGTGAATTCCTCATGAAATCTGCGACATTTTTATGCACTGGCTCAAGAAATCTTGCATGGCTATTTTTTTTACCAAACTCTCAAATGTTATTAAACTCTTGTTAGGGATTCTTCGCGCTTTAAGTGAGATGATTTGCCTAACCCTACTGCAAACAAAGGTTTTTAGAGATTTCATGAAACGTGAAAGTCTTGTGGAGGCTTTGTTCTGAATCACTTGCTTGGGCTGCGCCGCAAGTATGACTTCAAGGTCAACGCAAAAAACATCACAAAAACGTAAAAATTTACGTTGACCCTGCACCGACAAATACGCCAGATTGTGGAGGCGAGGCAGGAAAGCCACAACATATAGTGGCATAAGTTCTCTAGTTAGACATTCTCAGCCGCGACCTGTGTGGGTCGTCCGGCAGAGTCGTTTGCGTGCAAGCGACCTGATAGGCGGAGCTTTGACCTACCTCTCGCACGAGGCGCGCAGGCGCAGGCAAAGGTATTCAAGAGTAATGGGAAGGCTCGGGACATGAAAATTAGCAGACATTTCACCAAATCAGGCCAAGACGCATATGGTTCGCTGGATTTTATCACGACAGTTTCGGAAATTCGTAACCCGGACGGGTCCGTCGTATTCAAACTGGACAATGTGGAAGTCCCAGACAGCTGGTCGCAGGTCGCCTCTGATGTGATCGCCCAGAAATACTTCCGCAAAGCCGGTGTTCCTAACAAAACTGTAAGGGTGAAAGAAAAAGGCATTCCAGAATTCCTTTGGCGCTCCGAGCCAGCCAAAGACAACGATGGTTTTTCTGGTGAAACATCCTCCAAGCAAGTCTTTGACCGCCTCGCGGGGGCTTGGACGTACTGGGGCTGGAAGGGCGGATACTTCACCACTGAAGCAGATGCGCAAACATATTTTGACGAAATGCGTTATATGCTCGCGACCCAACGCGCAGCACCGAATTCCCCACAGTGGTTCAACACAGGCCTGCATTGGGCTTACGGTATCGATGGTCCTGCGCAAGGCCATCACTATGTAGACTACAAGACTGGCAAGTTGACCAAGTCCAAGTCGTCTTACGAGCATCCACAGCCACATGCTTGCTTCATCCAGTCCGTGTCCGACGATCTGGTCGGCGACGGCGGCATTATGGATCTTTGGGTTCGCGAAGCGCGTCTGTTCAAATACGGCTCTGGCACAGGCACGAACTTCTCGTCTTTGCGTGCAAGCGGCGAAAAGCTGTCTGGTGGCGGTAATTCTTCTGGCCTGATGGGTTTCCTTAAGATTGGCGACCGCGCAGCAGGTGCGATCAAGTCTGGCGGCACAACTCGTCGCGCAGCCAAGATGGTGATTTGCGATGCGGACCACCCTGACATCCAGGAATTCATCAACTGGAAGGTCAAGGAAGAGCAGAAAGTTGCGTCCATCGTTGCTGGCTCGAAAATGCACGAACAGCACCTGAACGAAATCTTCAAAGCGATCCGCGCATGGGATGGTTCTTCTGAAGATGCGGTTGACCCCAAGAAGAACGTCCAGCTGAAAGACGCGATCCGCGGCGCCAAGAAGACGGCGATCCCTGAGACCTATGTGAAGCGCGTTCTGGATTACGCCAAGCAAGGCTACACATCCATCGAGTTTCCGACATATGACACAGATTGGGACTCAGAGGCCTATGCGTCTGTTTCCGGACAAAACTCCAATAACTCTGTCCGTGTGACCGATGCCTTCCTCAAAGCTGTTAAAAATGACGGCGACTGGGAGCTTCTGCGCCGCACGGACGGCTCTGTCGCGAAGACGATCAAAGCACGTGATCTGTGGGAAGATATCGGTCACGCCGCATGGGCCTGTGCCGATCCAGGCATTCAATACCACGACACGGTCAACGCATGGCACACATGCCCTGAGGATGGTGCCATTCGCGGCTCTAACCCGTGCTCAGAATATATGTTCCTTGACGACACAGCATGTAACCTTGCGTCTATGAACCTGTTGAAGTTCTACACGGACGGCAAGTTCCAAGCGGACGAATATGTCCACACCACGCGCCTTTGGACTGTGACGCTGGAAATTTCTGTAATGATGGCGCAGTTTCCGTCCAAAGAAATCGCGCAGCGTTCTTTCGATTTCCGCACTTTGGGGCTTGGATATGCCAACATCGGTGGTTTGTTGATGAACATGGGGTACTCTTACGACAGTGACGAGGGTCGTGCGCTTTGTGGTGCTTTGACTGCTGTGATGACGGGCGTCTCTTATGCAACCTCCGCTGAAATGGCGGGTGAGTTGGGCGCGTTCGCAGGATACGAGAAGAACGCAGGCCACATGTTGCGTGTCATGCGCAACCATCGCAACGCTGCGTATGGTGCGACGGATGGCTACGAGACGCTAGACATCAAACCTGTCGCGCTTGATCTGGTGAACTGCCCTGACCAAGACCTTACCAAACTGGCGATGGCGTCTTGGGACACAGCGCTAGAACTGGGTGAACAGCACGGTTATCGCAACGCACAAGTTTCTGTGCTTGCGCCCACAGGCACTATCGGCCTTGTGATGGATTGCGACACGACAGGGATCGAGCCTGACTTCGCGCTTGTGAAGTTCAAGAAACTTGCTGGCGGTGGGTATTTCAAAATCATCAACCAATCTGTTCCTGCAGCGCTTGAGAACCTCGGTTATGGCTCTGCTCAGATCGAAGAGATCGTGTCCTACGCGGTTGGTCATGCCTCCATCGGCAATGCGCCGGGGATCAATCACACATCCCTGATTGGCCATGGTTTTGGCGCGAACGAGTTGGCAAAGATCGACGAATCTCTCGCGGCAGCGTTCGACATCCGCTTTGTGTTCAACCAATGGACCCTTGGCGAAGAATTCTGCACAGGTATTTTGGGCATCCCCGCTGAAAAGCTGAATGATCCTACATTCGATCTTTTGCGCCACTTGGGCTATTCCAAAGCAGATATCGAAGCTGCAAACGATCATGTTTGTGGAACAATGACGCTGGAAGGTGCGCCGCATCTTAAGGACGAGCATCTGAGCATCTTTGATTGCGCGAACCCATGCGGCAAGAAGGGCAAGCGTTTCTTGTCCGTCGACAGCCACATCCACATGATGGCGGCGGCACAGTCGTTCATCTCTGGCGCGATTTCAAAGACGATCAACATGCCAAACGATGCGACCATCGAAGACTGCCAGAAAGCCTACGAGCTAAGCTGGTCCTTGGGTGTCAAAGCCAACGCGCTGTATCGTGATGGATCGAAGCTTAGCCAGCCTTTAGCGGCGTCTTTGGTTGAGGATGATGATGACGCGGCTGAAATTTTGGAAAGCGGCAACATCACTGAAAAAGCGGCGGTTCTCGCAGAGAAAATCATCGAAAAGGTGATCGTCAAAGAGATCGTCAAATCACATCGCGAAAAGATGCCTGAGCGTCGCAAAGGCTATACCCAAAAGGCTGTTGTAGGTGGTCACAAAGTGTACTTGCGCACTGGTGAATACCAAGACGGGCAGCTAGGCGAAATCTTTATCGATATGCACAAAGAAGGTGCGGGTTTCCGTGCGATGATGAACAACTTCGCAATCGCTGTGTCCGTGGGCCTTCAATATGGCGTGCCGCTAGAAGAGTTTGTGGACGCCTTTACCTTCACCAAGTTCGAGCCGGCAGGCATGGTCCAAGGTAACGATAGCATCAAGAATGCGACGTCGATCCTGGATTATATCTTCCGCGAATTGGCGGTGTCTTATCTGGATCGCACAGACCTTGCGCACATCAAGCCAACAGGCGCATCCTTTGATGATCTGGGCCGTGGTGCAGAAGAAGGCGTAAGCAACGTGTCCGAGCTAAGTGACACAGCTGCCAACAACTCTTTGGAAGTGCTCAAGCAAATCAGCTCTACAGGCTATCTGCGCAAGCGTTTGCCGCAAGAATTGATCGTCTTGCAGGGCGGCCAAGCAGGGGCAGTTGCGCTAAGCGGCACATCTGATCCGGTCGCCGCTTTGCAAACGCTTGTGCCAGAAGTCAGCGTTGCTGCTGCAATGCCTGCTGCAACAAGTGCCGTAGCTATGAGCACAGCGACAGGCATGGACCAGCGCACGAAAGCAAAGATGCAAGGCTACGAAGGTGAAGCTTGCGGCGAATGTGGAAACTACACATTGGTGCGCAACGGAACCTGCATGAAGTGCAACACCTGCGGCGGTACATCTGGCTGTAGCTAAGATCAAGGGGCTCGAATTTTCTGGAAAATTCGGGCCCATAAACATTCGGTCACGAGGGCGGTGCGCCGCCCTCTGACGCAAATCAGGCCGCAGGCAAAAATATTCCGAGCGGTGATTAATGATGAGCTTGAATTTGCGAAACTGGGGAGCCTTCTGGCTCCCCGTTTTTTGTTTAGCTTGCAGGAACAAAGCGGTAGGCACCGTCTTTTGCTTCAACACGCCCCATGCCGCCACCGGGCAAGTGAAAGCCCACGATCGCCATTTTCTCTGCCGACATACGATCCATCAGCATCTGGCGCGAAGCCACGCCAGTTTCGCCGTCTTGGTCCGATCCGCTGATCCATTCGGGATGATGGAATGCGACGTGGTGGTTGCCAATCGCATCACCTACGATCATCGCGCTCTCTGATCCGTTGCGCACCTCAAACCCCATATGACCGGGGGTGTGACCGTGCGTTGCGACTGCTGCAATACCGGACAGAACTTCATCACCTGCGTCGAAGAAATTGATCTGCTCTTCCAGAAATTCCAAGCGTCGCTTCGCCCCCACAGCAAAAGTAGTGCGCGCGTCGCCGATGGTATTTACGGTTTCAGGGTTCCACCAGTAGTCCCATTCGCCACGGCCCATATGATACGAGGCTTCGGGGAACACCAGCTCGTCAAAATCATCAATCAGCCCCCAGATGTGATCCGGATGAGCGTGGGTAAAGACCACATGGGTCACATCCTCAAGCCCGACGCCTGCTTCATCCAGACTGTCGATCAACATACCGGCATCCGGCATGAAATCAGGGCCGGACCCTACATCAAACAAGACAGTGTTCGTGCCGTCGCGGTATAGTGTGACGTTACACTCGGGCGTATATTGATCGCTGGTCAAACCATAGCTTTCAAGGATTGCACCCGCTTCGGGGGGCAGGTTTGCCGTCGCGAAGTCACCGGGAAGCGTTAGATTGCCATCGCTTACGGTGCTCAAGGTCGCGTTTCCAAGGCTCATCTCAGCCAAAAGCATCTTTGGTGCACACAAAAGCGCGGCGCTGGCAGCCCCTTGAGTAAGCAAATTGCGACGTGTGATCATGGCATTGTCCCTCTCTATATTCGTTTTTACGAATGTGATGTGAATTGCATCCAAGCGCAAGCGCCGTGCGCGCTAGCTTTGTCGGTGTGTGCCAGAGGCCTCGATCACCTTGGCGACACCGGCAAGCTGCTGCGCCAGCGGATTGCGCTTGCGCCAGATCATTCCGATTTGCCGCGACGGGCGCGGCTCTGCAAATTCAGCGACACTGACTTGTGCGGCGGGGGTCTCAACCGAAATCGCCATTTCGGGGATCAAGGTCACACCAATACCTGCACTGACCATCTGCACCAATGTGGTAAGCGAGCTACCGTCCAACCCATCGCGGGGCAAGGTTGCGCCAGTGCTGCAAAAAGCCAAAGCCTGATCACGAAAACAATGCCCTTCCTCAAGCAACAACAGCCGCATTTTGCGCAGGGCCTCGCCGTCGGGCACCGGCTTATTTGCATCGCTCTTAGGGCGGATCAGCACAAAGTCTTCAGTGAACAAAGGAACTTCCTCCAGACTTGGCTCTGACGTAGGAAGCGCAAGAATGGCGGCGTCGATTTTTCCATCTGATAGTTCTGTCAAAAGCTTGGGCGTCAATGTTTCGCGTACGTGCAGG
The DNA here is from genome assembly GCA_965662135.1 of Planktotalea sp. Taxonomy (GTDB): domain Bacteria; phylum Pseudomonadota; class Alphaproteobacteria; order Rhodobacterales; family Rhodobacteraceae; genus Planktotalea. Next base: position 14,603 of record CBFIGL010000007.1, read on the forward strand.
TCTAGGCTTGGATACTCCGCCCCAAGCGCGCCGATAAGGGAGGGTAGTAAATAGGGGGCAATCGTCGGGATAATTCCTAGCCGCAGCCGCGTTAACGCTTGCCCGCCAGAGGCGCGTGCGACATCGCTGAGTTCGTCCACTGCGCTTAAAATTTCTCGGGTGCGATGGATCAATTCTTCGCCTGCACGGGTCAGGCGCACCTCGCGCGCGCCACGCTCGAACAGAGGGGTACCAAGGATTTGCTCCATCTCTTTTATCTGCACAGAAATCGCGGGCTGCGAAATCGAACAAATCGCAGCCGCGCGTCCAAAATGGGCCGCACGCGCGACAGCGTCGAAATATCTGAGTTGTTTGAGTGTAAGATCGGCCATAATTTTAAATTATGGAATAAATCAGAAAATGCAAATGTAAACTATTGAAGCGCTCTGATACGATATGCAGGAATCATATAGCGGGAGATCCAGACATGGACGGTAACAACGTAAACACTGCGGGCAAATGCCCTGTAATGCACGCAGCAACATCAAACACGCGCTCTAACAGCGATTGGTGGCCCGAGCAGTTGAACCTGCGCATCCTCAGCCAGCGTTCAAACAAGTCCGATCCTATGGGCGAAGGCTTTGACTATGCCGAGGCGTTCAGGTCCCTTGATCTGGATGCAGTCGTCGCGGATCTGACCGCTTTGATGACGGACAGTCAGGACTGGTGGCCCGCGGATTACGGCCACTACGGTCCGTTCTTCATCCGTATGGCATGGCATAGCGCTGGCACGTACCGCACGGGCGATGGTCGCGGCGGCGCAACTTCCGGCACGCAGCGCTTTGCGCCGCTCAACAGCTGGCCGGACAACGGCAATTTGGATAAAGCCCGCCGCCTGCTTTGGCCCATCAAACAGAAATACGGCGCGAACCTGTCGTGGGCAGACCTGATGGTTCTTGCTGGCAATGTCGCGATCGAATCCATGGGTGGCAAAACTGCTGGTTTCGCGGGTGGCCGCGCAGATGTGTGGGAGCCTGAGCAGGACATCTATTGGGGTGCTGAGGCCGAATGGCTGCAAGTCAGCGGCGGCGAGAACAGCCGCTATTCTGGCGAGCGTTCGTTGGAAGACCCATTAGCGGCTGTGCAAATGGGCCTGATCTATGTGAACCCTGAAGGTCCAGACGGCAATCCTGATCCGATTGCCTCGGGCTATGACATCCGTGACACCTTTGGCCGTATGGGCATGAACGACGAAGACACAGTCGCGCTGGTTGCGGGTGGTCACACCTTCGGAAAAGCCCATGGCGCGGGTGATCCTGCGCTTGTTGGAGCGGAGCCTGAGGGTGCACCGCTGCATCTGCAAGGCCTTGGTTGGATGAACGCGCACAAAAGTGGTGTGGGCGTTGATACGACGACTTCAGGTATTGAGGGACCTTGGACGGCGAACCCGATCCAGTGGGACAACGGGTATTTCGACGTGCTCTTCGGGTATGAGTGGGAATTGACCAAATCCCCCGCTGGCGCGCAAATCTGGCACGCCAAAGATCTTGCCGAGGACAACCATGCACCAGAGGTGGATGGCTCTGGCAAAAAGGTTCCACTAATGATGACCACCGCTGATATGGCGATGCGCATGGATCCGGCTTACGAGAAAATCTCGCGTCGCTATCACGAGAATCCCGCAGAGTTCGCAGAAGCCTTCGCCCGTGCATGGTTCAAGCTGACGCACCGCGACATGGGGCCGAAGTCTTTGTATCTTGGTAAATTGGCCCCAAGCGAAGATCTAATCTGGCAGGATCCAATCCCTGCGGTGGATCACCCGCTGGTTGAAGCGGCAGACATCGCTGCGCTGAAAGCGGATATCGCGGCAACAGGCCTATCTGTGCATGAGATGGTGCTTGCGGCATGGGCCTCGGCGTCGACCTTCCGTGGTTCTGATAAACGCGGTGGTGCCAATGGCGCGCGCATCCGTCTTGCGCCGATGAAGGATTGGGACGCGAACAACCCTGCGCAATTGGCGAAAGTTCTGGGTGCACTTGAAGGTGTTCAGGCAGCGTTCAATGCAAAAGGCGACAAGAAAGCCTCCATGGCTGATCTGATCGTTCTTGCAGGCTGCGTTGGTGTCGAAAAAGCAGCAAGCGATGCGGGCCATTCAATCGAGGTTCCCTTCACACCGGGTCGCATGGATGCAAGCGCAGAGCAGACAGACATTGAACAGCAAGACGTGCTAGAGCCACAAGCAGACGGTTTCCGCAACTACGCCAAAGCGCGTTATACGGTTTCTGCAGAGGAACTGCTGGTGGACAAGGCGCAGCTTCTTGGCCTGACAGCACCGCAGATGACGGTTCTGGTTGGCGGTATGCGTGCGATGGGCGCAAACTTTGATGGTTCCAATCATGGCGTTCTGACCGCGAATGCGGGTCAGTTGACCAATGATTTCTTCGTCAATCTGCTTGATATGAGCACGGTTTGGGCACCCTTGTCTGGTGATGAGGATCTGTTCGAGGGCAAGGATCGCAGCACGGGCGCGAAGAAGTGGACTGGCACGCGCGTCGATCTTGTCTTTGGTTCCAACTCCGAGCTGCGCGCGTTGGCGGAAGTCTATGCAAGTGCGGATGCGGGTGGCAAATTCGTCTCTGATTTCGTTGCAGCCTGGACGCAAGTGATGAACGCAGATCGGTTTGATCTGGCATAAAGAGTGTCGGAGCGGCTTTGGCCGCTCCGATCGTCCGGGGGCAAGCCCCCGAACCTTGCTGGGGGACTAGTCCCCCAGACCCCCTAGGATATTTTTCGAGAGAGGAAGTTCAGAGCGGTTCGATCAGCAGGTCGGCGGCTTTGATCGTCTTGTTCTGAAAGCTGATATCTTCTGGTGCGTAGTTGAACCAGAAGCGATGTGTGTCCGTGTCGCGCAGGCGTAGGCCATCGGGGAGGCGGGTTGTTTTTAGGTTTGCCGCACTGGCCAGTTTTTCAACGATATCGACGTATGTTTCCGCATCAGGCCAGCCAGCGATGTAGTGCAGGCCGCCTGCACGCATCATGGCAGGGGCATCTGATGTTGTTTTTAGAATGGTTTCTGCGCTGCCCTCCAATTCTTCGAACCAGTGCAAAAATGCGCCGCCATTTTCCAGCGCGATGTGTGCCGTTGGCGGCAGACTTTCGACGCGCGTGACAGTGCACTCGAGACCCTTGATGTTTGGTCCCATGGGGAGCGGTATGTTGAGATCAGCGGTTTTCGAGCCGGTGCGTGGGCCGATCAGGGCGGTGCCTGCAAAGTTCTTGATCGTTTCTGGCGTTTCCAGCAGGCCGGGTGCGAGAACGAGGTCGTAACTGCCGAGGTCTGTATCAGGCGCTACGATGTCCAGCGAAAGCCCGAGTTTGCGCGCGGCGCGGTAGGTTTCGAACGCTAGACGGAACATATCGAAGTCCGCGCCTTGAGGCTGTGCTTCCCACGCCCAGCAGGAGGCGTAATCAAAGATGAGCGCTGTGCGCGCGCGCGCGGTGCCGATCTTTGGCAAAGCGGCAAGCTCCTCTGCAACCTTTTGTGCCTCCGCAAGTGCTGGTGCAGGTTCTGCATCGGGGCGCAGCAGCCCCGCGTGCATCTGTTCTTGGGCAAAGGGGGCTTGGCGCCAGCGGAAATAGAGCACCGCCTCGGCCCCATGGGCAAAGGCTTCCCACGCCCAAAGCCGCGCCATGCCGGGCAGGGGGGCGGGATTATAGGGGGCCCAGTTCACAGGGCCGGGTTGCTGTTCCATCACCCACCAGCGACCCCGCCCGACGGCGCGGTAGAGATCATGGTGAAAGGCTTGCATGTCGGGATCACCTTGACGCATGTAGCGCGCTTTATGAGCTTGGGTGGCTTCTAGACGGTCTGAAAGGAAGCCGATGGGATAGCTGTCCCATGAGGCAATATCGAGGTCCGCGCCCACTGCGTAGTGATCGAAATCCGTGACACGGCCCATGTAGTTGTGAATCAGTGGTGCATCCGTGTATTGGCGCAAAATGTCGGTTTGCGCGCAGTTAAAGCGCACTACCTGATCTGACGAAAAACGCCGAAACGCGAGCACATGGGCGGGGTTCGGTTCTGTCACGGTGAGGTTCGGTAAGGCGATCTGATCGAAGCTGTCATATTCCATCGACCAGAAAATATTGCCCCACGCGCGGTTCAGCGCATCGGTGCTTTGGTATCGCTGTCCGCACCACTCCTGAAAGGCGCGGGTTGCGGCGTCTGAATAGCTGACGGTTGTGTCGTGACAGCCGTATTCATTATCTGTTTGCCATGCGGTGATATGAGGATTCTTGCCAAACCGTTCCGCTAAGATGCGCGTAATGCGGCGGCATTCGTTCAAATAGCCAAGGTGAGAAAAGCAGTAGTGACGACGTGACCCGAAGCCACGAGTGCGGCCCTGTTCGTCCACAGCAAGCATGTCTGGATGTTTGTCCAACATCCAGCGCGGCGGCGTGGCGGTGGGCGTGCCAAGAATGACCTGTAGACCGGCGGCGCCCAGAACCTCTACCGCGCGTTCCAACCAGCCGAGGCGCAGATCACCTGACGCAGGTTCTAACCGCAACCAAGCAAATTCGCCGATGCGCACCCAAGTCAGGCCTGCCTCAATCATTTGTGCGGCATCAATGGCCCAACGCTCTTCTGGCCAGTGTTCTGGGTAGTAACAAACGCCAAGTGCGCGTTTCATAGGATCACCTGATTCTCTTTCTGCCCTTGCCCAACGCCTTGAAGGCAGAAGGTCATCCCGTTTTCACCCAGATCGCCCTTGATGGCTTGCGTGGCAGAGGTGACATAGAGGTCGCGCAGGTCCTTGCCGCCAAACGCGGGGCAGGTGGCGTGCAATCCGCCGACCGTGTGGCGTGCAATCAGCGCGCCGTCGCTTGCGTAGTTGTTGACACAGCCCGCCCCCCAAAGCGCGACCCAGAAAGTGCCATCCCGGTCGACGATAGCACCATCAGGGGAAAGACCCGCATCATTCAAATCCAGCCAGACCTGTCCGTCGCCAGTCGGCCAACCTGTCTTTGGATCAAGAGGCACGCGCATAATCTGTTTCGTCACTGTATCGGTGTAATGGGCGAATTTGCGATTAGGGGTGAAACAAATGGCGTTTGAAATCGTCACATCTGCCACAAGTTTGCGCACCTCACCGCGATGAAAGCGATAGATTGCACCTGCGTGGCATTCTGCGTTTTTACCCATGGTTCCGATCCAGAACCCGCCCCATGGATCAGCGCGTCCGTCGTTCGAGCGAGTCACTGCATTGTCGGCTTCGATGGCAACCATCGGCTCCTGCAGTGTTCCTGTGAAGGTGTTGAAGCGGTGCAGCCCAATTTCTGATGCAATGAGCAATGCATCTTCATTGATCCAGCCCGCGGCAGAGACGCTAAGGTCAAATGTCCAGCTTTTCGCCTTGCTGTGTAGCTTGCGGGCATTGATGTCGAACCAGAATAATTCCTGACGTAGCGGATGCCAAAGCGGGCCTTCGCCTAGGGAACAAGCGCGATCATCAAAGATCACCCTTTCGCCTCGTCAAAAGCTTGCACCATCATGCGCGCACGTTGGCCAACCTCTTTGGCACTGAAACCGGGCTTATAAAGCGCGGAGCCAATTCCGAACCCATCCGCGCTTGCGGCCATCCATTCAGCGAAATTCGTGTGATCTGCACCACCCACGGCATAGACTTGCGTGTTTACCGGTAAAACCGCGCGGATCGCTTTAAGGCCGTTAAGACCAAGCAAAGACGCAGGGAAGATCTTGAGGCCGTCCGCCCCAGATCCGAGGGCCGCGAAACATTCTGTCGGGGTCATTACGCCGGGATAGCTATCCAGCCCCGCAAGTTTGGTAGCAACAATTACCTTGGGATCTGCATTAGGTGAGACAATCAGTTTGCCACCCGCTTTGGCCACATCCAGCACCGTTTCTACCGTCAAGACGGTGCCCGCCCCAATTTGCGCATCATCGCCGTACGCTTTTACCATTGTCTCAATGGAATTTAACGGATTGGGCGAGTTCATCGGCACTTCGATCCGTGTGATACCGGCTTCAATAAGAACAGCTGCGATATCTTTGGCTTCGATCGGGGTAATGCCGCGTAAAATGGCGATCAACGGACGGCTCATAGTCAGGACCTTCGTGTGATTTCTTGATATGTTGCGTTCAAACCGGCGCGGGTTACGGCGGATGCGTCACAGCGCATAGCGTTGACGCCTTGCTCTGCCAAGGCGGTTTCATAAAGTGTGCTTAATGTGTTTGAGCCAATCAAAGCCACATTTTGCCCCAACCAGTAAGGTTTTGCGGCGGCAAGTTCCATACCGATCAAAGCACCAGACAAATGCGCACGGGCTATGGTTGCAGATTGCGCTTCGAGCAGATCAGCCGCGCGTAAGGAAAACAAGTTGGCCGTAAATTTTTCAGGGCGTGACAGAGTTTCGTTCACAACCATTTTGAATGCGTCAGTGGCCAGATCATCCCCAGCGAGCGAGTGACGCAAGACAGTGGCCGTGCTGATAACATCGAACAATTCACCTGTCATAAATGTGCGAAAGCTGATGATTTCACCGGCACTGATATGCACCCATTTGGAATGGGTGCCAGGCAAACAGATAACGCCGTCCCAATCGCTGTTCAGATCCAGAAATCCCGCGATTTGGGTTTCCTCACCGCGCATCACATCTGCGGGGCTGGCTTGTTTTATCCCAGGGATAAGCCAGACGTGCAGGCCTTCACTTTTACTTGCTGCGCGAACGGGTGTTCCGGTTTTCGCGGGGCACGGCACGCTGCGATAGGGGGCTTCTTGCCAGCCTTGGCGTGATCCAACCATGCCACATGCGATCACAGTACAAGGCTTTGGGAGGTCCCAGTGCTGGATAAGCGCGTGCAAGACCGGTTCAAACGCATCTGGCGCAAGGCCCGACATGCCTTGATCTGAACGCACTTCATCTAACACCATACCATCTGATGTCATCGCAAAGGCGCGTAGGTTGGAGGTGCCCCAATCTACTGCAATCCAATCCGGTGAAATCGTGCCAGACAAGGTCATCCTGTTACCACCACACCACCATCAATCACCAAGGATTGCCCAGTCATTGCGCGGCTGAGATCAGATGCAAGAAAAAGTGCTCCACCAACAATATCGTCAGGATCAAGTGGGTCTTTTAGGCACTGACGATCCAGATGTGCCGCCAAACCGTCTTCTGTGACCCACATGTCTTTTTGCTTTTGCGTCAAGACCCAGCCGGGGGCGAGCGCGTTGACGCGGATTTTGTCTGGCCCGTACTCACGTGCAAGGCTGCGCGTAAGTCCGTTGATCGCAGAGTTGGCGGACGTGTAGAGCGGATAACCTGCATTGCCCATCATGTAGGAAATAGAGGTGAAGTTGATAATCGCCCCCCCCCCAGCTGCGGCCATCATCGGAGCTGCGTGTTGGCACGCGAAGACATAGGCTTTGAAGTTAATATCCATCATCCAGTTGTAGAAATCTTCATCTATTTCTTCGACCGAATGGCGTTTGTCGTTGGCGGCATTGTTGATCAGTGTCGTAATGGGGCCGTGTCGCTGTGCGGCTTCGTCCATCGTCGCTTTGAGGCGTGTGATATCGGTGATATCGCATTGCATGAAATGCGGCCGGTTGGCGTGTTTGGCCTCCATCTCATCGCAAAATTCAGTCGCATCAGAGCGGCCCACAATGGCGACGTGCGCGCCTTGGGCAAGAAATGCGTCAGTAAGAGCCGCGCCGATGCCATTGCCACCGCCTGTGATGTAGACGGAAGCGTTTTTGAATTCGCTGAAACTTGCGGTCATGAGCGGTATTCCTTGCTGTGAGGGTGGACGATTTTACTAGAAAAATCGAGGCCTGCGGCGGGGATATTTCTGGAGAGAGGAAACATCATAGTTTGCGCCCTTCGATCACCCACATTGTGTCAGGGAAGTCCCAAGGCAATGTTAAGCCCTGATGCATCAAGTAGTTTCCCGATACGGTAATTGCTTCGTTTTTCAGGGTCGGCTTGCCACGAGACAAGGCAGGTGCGGTGATACGGTTACGCAAGATGATTTCATAATGTGCCAGCGGGTCGAGGCGTGTCAGGCGCAAAGGGCGCGGGGCGATTTGAGTGGATGTCGCGGCTTTGCCCGCAAAGACGACGAATTGCCCGTCATCCTCTGCCAGTTGTTGTTCGGCGATGACCGCAGGATCGGCGCTGTCGAGGCGTAGGATGTCTGCGCGCTCCATCCAGATGCGGTTGTGTTTCCACCAAGCGGTGACGTCTTTGAGGACGGTGTGTTCATGCTCTGTCAGTTCACGCGGGTCCATCTCAAACCCCATGTGGCGCTGTGCGGCGACCCATGCGCGCATGGAGATATCGATCACACGGCCAGAGGTGTGACAATGGCGCGGTCCGACGTGAGAGCCTGTGACATTGAGTGGCAGGAAGAGAGCTGCGTCGTGTTGCATGCGCAGGCGTTCGAGCGCGTCGTTGGAATCTGAGAGCCAGACGCGCTGTGTTCGGGTAAGGATGCCAAAGTCGATGCGACCACCACCCGAAGCGCAGCTTTCGATCTCGACCATTGGGAAATCAGCGCGCAAGCGGTCGATCAGCGCATAAGATCCGCGTGTTTGAGCCGCATCTGGGGCCGGGAGCACGCGGTTGTGGTCCCATTTGATGTAATCAATCGGGTACTGAGACAGGATTGCGGCCATGCGGTCGTAGATAAAGTCACGCACCTCTGGAAGCGCCATGTTCAGCGCTTTTTGTTGACGGCCCAGTGTCTGATCTTCAGAACCGAGCGCCCAATCAGGATGCGCGCGGTGCAGATCGCTGTCGGGGTTGATCATTTCAGGCTCGAACCAGATGCCGAAGGTCATGTCTTTGGAATGGATGTGCTCGATTAGCGGACCAAGACCGTCGGGGTATTTACGCGGATCGACTTCCCAATCTGACAGCGACGTTGTGTCGTCATCGCGTTGGCCGAACCAGCCGTCATCAAGAACGAAGCGTTCCGCGCCCAAGTCTGCCGCACGGTCTGCGATGTCTTTCAGGACGTCGAGTTTGTGATCGAAATAGACTGCTTCCCAGCAGTTGTAATGCACAGGGCGGGGGCGGTTTGGATCAGGAAAAGTGACGATATGGTCGCGCACATGGCGCTGGAAGGAAACAGCGCACCCGTTGAGCCCGTCGTAGCTATAGACGGCATAAAGCGGTGAGGTTGCGAAATGTGTTGATGCAGATGCTTCGACGCGCGGCGCGTGGCCGAACTGGATTTGGCGGCGACCATCGGGAAGCTCTTCGGCGATCATCTTGTGACCGCCGGACCATCCGTAGTGGAACGCATGCGCGGAGCCTGTGGTGTTGGTCGCGCCGAATTCAGGGATAATCAAGCCTGGGAAATGTTCGTGCCCTGTGCGGCCTGTGCGGTTCTCGCGCATGCGGATGCCAGGGGACCATGCGGTGCGATGGGGCTGAAATTCGCCGCACCAACGCCCCGCGAAGTCGATCATATCAGCGCTTTGCTGGGACGCAGGAAAGACAGGGGCAGAAAGCCAGTGCAAATGGATCGGCGCATCTGCATCCAGCGTGGCTTGGGACGTGATGATATGGGTGGCAGGATCAATCTGGAAGGTTGCTGTGTAGTTTAGACC
>CBFIGL010000007.1:24228-54767 GCA_965662135.1 Planktotalea sp.
TTCTGCATCCAGCGTGGCTTGGGACGTGATGATATGGGTGGCAGGATCAATCTGGAAGGTTGCTGTGTAGTTTAGACCGTGCGTGTCGTCGCGGTAGACCAGTTTGATCGCCGTTTCAGAGACGTCGTCGCTTTCAAAGCAGAACTTCGGCAGCAATGGCGTGCCATTTTCGGAGCGGATGATCATGCCCGGCTGGCCGGGGAAGGTGCGCGACGCTTCTGGACAAATGCTCAGGTCGGGGTTCTCATCGAGCATCCCACCGGTCACATCTAGCGCGTGTGCAGCATGGATAGTGGCCAAGTCCTCAGCCAGCGGCAAAGGCGCGCCCCAGTAAACCACTTGGGGAAGTCGCGCACCCGTAGCTGCCAGCACCAATGTCTGGCGGCTGCAATCTAGTCTCCAATGTTGCATCTTATTTCACGGCACCCAAAGTTAGGCCTGCGATAAAGTGCTTCTGCATCAAGAAGAACATCATCACTGGGGGAAGTGCGGCAACGATCGAGCCTGCGCTCATGAGATGGTACGCAGCGCGATATTGAGAGTTGAAGGCGGTGATGCCCGCGGTGACAGGTTGCGCTTCGGGGCCTTGGGTCAGAACAACGGCCCAGAAATAGTCATTCCAGATAAATGTAAAGATCAATACGGCCAAGGCCGCGAGGGCCGGTTTCATCAATGGCAGCACCACGTAGCAGAAGATGCGCCACTCGGCCACACCTTCGACTCTGGCGGCTTCGATCAAAGGGAAGGGCAAGGCGCGGATAAAGTTGCGCATGAAAAGTGTGCAAAAACCGGTCTGGAAGGCGATATGAAACAGGATCAAGCCGTTTTTCGTGTCATACATGCCCATTCCAATTGTTAGATCACGTACCGGCACCATAAGGATTTGAAATGGAACAAAGTTGCCAGCGATGAACATGAAGAAAATCAGTAGGTTGCCTTTGAAACGATAAATCCCCAACGCGAACCCTGCCATGGAAGACAGCGCAAGCGCGCCGATCACCGTGGGCACTGTGATCATCAAGGAGTTCAGCAAGTAGCGTGGCATATCGGATTCAAAGAAAACCTGCCCGTAGTTGCTAAACAGCTCCAAGCTACTGGGCAGGCCCCAATAATTACCATTGGTAAAGTCAGCGTCCGGCTTGACCGAAAAAACAGCAACCGCAATCAGCGGCATCAACCAAATGGCAAGCACGATCGGTACAAGGGCCTGATACCCAAATTGGGCAGGACGCGAGCGTTTTTCGATAGGTGTCGGAAACATTAGCGCGCTCCCTTTTCATCTTGGTACATGGACCACAAGAAATAAACGATGAAGCCCAGCATGATAAAGAACAACACCACAGCAATCGCAGAGGCATAGCCCATCTGAAATCCATTTTCGCCCAAAGCTTGTTCGAACATGTAGAAGGACAAGACATATGTACTGCCGCCAAAGGGGCCGCCATTTGTCATGATGGAAATCAAGTCAAAGCTGCGAAGCGCGCCGATAATCGTTACCACGAATGCGATAAAGGTCGCTGGTTTGAGTTGCGGCAAGATAACATACCACAACATCCGCCATCCCTTTGCTCCGTCAAGGCGGGCGGCTTCGACCTGTTCGGGATCTACTGCATTCAAGCCTGTCAGATAGAGGATCATACAATACGCCGTCTGCGGCCACAGGCCTGCGGCAATGATCCCATAAGTCGCAATGCTGGGATCGCCAAGAATGTTGATGTTGTCAAAGCCGAACGTCGTCAAAAGTGCATTCAGCAAGCCGACTTTTGGAAGGTAAAACCATGTGAACACCAGACCAACAACGACTTGTGAAATGACGAATGGGAAAAAGAACAAAGACTTATAAAGGCGCATGCCGCGGATTTTCTGGTTCAAGAACAAAGCAATGAACAGTCCGGCTGGAATGGCTAACAGATAAAGGAAAAGCCATTTGACGTTGTTCCAAATACTTACCTCGAAACGGCGATCATTGGTCAAAAGGCGTTCGTAATTGTCTAAGCCAACCCATGTGCCATTGCCCGAAAGCGTGCCCAAACCGTCCCACTGGTGAAACGAAATCCAGAAAGACTGCCCGATGGGAAAGACGACATAAAAGCAGAAAAACACGATTGCAGGGGTCAGAAACAGCCACGGTGTTATGGCGATCTCATTGCGTTTGTACCAACTGCGATTTTTAGTAACCGGTGTCGACATTACTTTGTCTCCTGAGCTGGGCGCACATGCGAAAACACGAAACTTGCGTGCTTGCGGATGGGCAGATGTCGTGACGTGTTAGATGGCCCCCCGCCGCGCAGCAGGGGGCCAAAGTCTAAGCGTTAAAGCTTACTTGTAGACGCGCTGACGTGTCTCTTCGAGGCGTGCAAGGATGTCGTCCAGATTGTCTGGGAACACCATGAATTCTTGAAGGCCTTCCATGCCAGCTGACGCCATTTCTGCTGGGAAGTCGCGGTCGAAGAACTGTGCAACACCGCCTTGAGCGTTGTTAGAGAGCATATCAAAGCCCTTCTTGATGAACTTGTCGTCCGCAACCGTAGACGCAGAGTTCACAGGAAGTTGGCCCAGCTTGTCGCCGCCGTTGATGTCAGACTGTACGTCCGGGGACACAACGAACTTGAGGAATGCACGTGCCGCATCCTTGTTTGTTGCGCCAGACGGGATATGAAATGTGTCTGTTGGGGCATCTTCACCCTGTGGAACATCCGCGATCAATGGGAATTGATAGAAACCCAGCTGATCATCCGTCAGACCGCCTTCACGCATTGGTGCAACCGCGAAGTTACCCATCAGGTAAGCTGTCGCTTCGCCTTTAAGCATGAACGGTAGCGCTTCCTGCCAAGAATAGTTCTGGTGATCGTCAATGAACGCACCCATGTCGATCAGCTTGCGCCAGTTTGCGAATGTCTCACGCACACGCTCGTCTGTCCACTCAACTTCGCCTTGAGCAAGCTGCATGTGGAAATCAAAGCCGTTTGTACGCATGTTCATGTAGTCGAACCAACCACCGGCCGTCCAAAGGAACTTGGAACCGATTGTGTAGCACTTGCGACCAGACTCTAGGATCTTTGCGCAGTTCGCCATTTCTTCGTCGAAGGTTGCTGGCTCGGTCAAGCCCAGCTCTTTGAAGATGTCTTCGCGATAGTAGATGCCCCACTGGTAGTACGTGTATGGCACACCCCACTGTTTGTCGTCGATTGTCATCGCACCTTTGGTCGATGCTAGACCAGCAAGGGCTTCGTCTGCCCAAACGTCGGACACATCTTCAAACAGACCAGCAGAGACGTAAGGGCCCATGCGGTTTGCAGCATACCAGTTCACAACGTCAGGCGCATTGGCGCTAAGCGAGTTACGGATTTGTGTTTTCCATGCTTCACGATCAACGATTGTAAGGTTCACCGTAAGGTCCGGGTGCATTTCGTCGAATTGCGCTGCAAGACCTTCCATCACTGCGCGCGGGGCAGGGTTGGACATGTCGGATGTGATGTTCAGCTCACCACTGAGTTTTGCATGGCCGTCCGCAAATGCGGTGCCTGCTAGAATTGTTGTCGCTGCAAGCGTGGCAACAGACGCTTTAATAATGGAACGCATGGTTTCCTCCCTAGATGCTTTCCTATGTCAAACAGGGCGCGCGGTTTGGCGTCACCCTATCGTAACTTTGAGGGCCAAATGTAAGTTCCATTATTTGAAACTTGGTTTTGGATATTGATACTAAATCGCGAAGGGGGTAGGCTTGTCAACAGGCAAGGCATGCCGCAATGCAGCAATTCGAGCGTGTTTTTCGTACTGCTGAAAGGGAGGAATAAGCAATGTCTTCGGGTGCAGGTAAGAACGACGGTACGGTTGGTAAGGCACTGGATATATTAGATCTTGTTGCATCTTTTGGACGTCCCGTACGGTTTTCCGAAGTGCTGGATCAAGCTGATTTCCCAAAAGCCACAGTCTATCGGTTTATCCAAACGCTGACCTCGCAAGGGATGCTCATGTATGATCCCGATCGACAGACATATGCACCGGGGATTCGCTTGGTCAGGCTTGCACATGCCGCGTGGCAACAGTCGTCTTTGGCCCCCGTTGCACGTCCGCATATCGAAAAACTGGCGCAAGATGTTGGCGAAACGATCCACCTGGCCCAGATGGACCATGCGCAGGTTCTATATGTGGACAAGATCGACCCAAGCAAGCCGATTGAGATGTATTCGCAAGCCGGCAAGATCGGCCCCGCCTACTGTACGGGGGTGGGCAAGGCGATGATGGCCTATCTGGATGCTGCGCGTTTGGCAGATGTCATCGGACAGCAAAGTTTTCATGTGTTTACGGAATTCACGCTTTCAGACGCAGAAGCTTTGCGCGCTGAGTTGATTGATATCCGCTCAAACGGGTATGGGTTTGACCGTGAAGAACATGAACCTGGGATCATCTGTGTCGCGCTGCCTATTTTAACAGCACGCGGCCGCGTCTTAGGAGCATTGTCGGTGACAAGTTCAACGCAGCGCACAAATTTAGCAGCGCTAGAGGCACTTGTGCCGCGCATTCAAGTCGCGGTTACGGCCATCGCAGGCGAAGCGGAAAGCTGGCGTTTTCCTGATCAATCGAAATTTCAATCCGTAGAGACGGCAAAGGGGTAGGCTTATGTCTGGTGTTACGCTGAATAGGGTCATTAAGAAATACGGTGACGTGCAAGTCATTCACGGGATTGATCTTGAGATAAAAGACGGTGAATTCTGTGTCTTTGTGGGGCCATCGGGCTGTGGAAAGTCAACATTGTTGCGTATGGTAGCGGGTCTTGAAGAAACCACAGGCGGGCAGATCAACATCGGCACTCGTGACGTGACGCAAGCGGATCCGTCCCAGCGCGGTGTGGCGATGGTGTTTCAAACCTATGCTCTCTACCCACATATGACCGTGCGCGATAATATGGGTTTTGGTTTGAAGATGAACAAACATCCCAAAGCCGAAATCAAAGCGAAGGTGGCTGAGGCCAGCCGCATTCTGAAACTTGATGACTATCTGGAGCGCAAACCAGCAGCTTTATCAGGTGGTCAGCGTCAACGTGTGTCCATCGGGCGCGCGATTGTCCGTGGGCCCGAAGTGTTCTTGTTTGACGAGCCTTTGTCCAACCTCGACGCGGAATTGCGTGTGGAGATGCGTGTCGAGATCGCGCGCCTGCACAAGGAAATCGGCGCGACGATGATTTACGTCACACACGATCAGGTCGAAGCGATGACGCTTGCCGACAAGATTGTCGTGCTGCGTCTTGGGGTGATCGAACAAGTTGGAAGCCCGATGGAGCTGTATCGCGATCCCGATAACAAGTTCGTCGCCGGCTTCATCGGCTCGCCTGCGATGAATTTCTTGGATGGGGTCTTAGGTGCAGGCGGGAGTGTAACGATTCCTGCATTGCAGCGCGATGTTGCGACTGGCGTATCTGGTGTTGAGGGTACGAAAGTGAGCTATGGTATCCGCCCCGAGCATCTTGTCATCGATCCTGCGGGAAATACCCATAAGGTTGATATGATCGAAAGCCTGGGCGGCATGTCTTATGCGTATCTCGTGTCGGACACCGGAGAGCGCATTGTCGTAGAAGAACGCGGTGATGAGCGTTCACGCGCGGGCGATGTGGTTGGACTAAGCTTTGAAGAAAGCCGGTCATACGTCTTTGATGCCGCGAGCGAAGCACGCATCAGATAGCATTTTGATCACGTCGTGATCGAACCGGAGCGAGGGGCCAGCCCCTCGCGCTTACTTGTTTGATACGAGGGGCCAGCCCCTCGCGCTCCCCGGGATATTTCTGGAGAGAGGAAACAGGGGCCTAGTCGACAGATAAGCCGGACGGAACTCGTGTTGGACGTCCAAAGGGGCGTTTGTTGCCGGATTTTCCAGTAAGGCTATGAAGAAAGGCTTCGATATCTGCGATGTCTCGTTTGGACAAATTGACAGGTTCGATGTCCAGTTTGTCGTTTTGCCGCGCCATTTCGCGCGTGTCTGATTGGATCACGAAATCAATCGCTTCAAGCCAAGGGGCGCTTGGCAGATTGGCCATGTCGCGGGACCAGTTTGCTTTGGAGGTCTGTGGGGCAGCGTGGTGTTTAATCATACTATTGAGCGTCGGAAATGCGCCGTTGTGACCATATGGTGCAGTCAACGCGACATTGCGCAGTGGCGGCGTTCTGAAGCGGTATGCATCCTCTAGGGCATCGCTTTCGCCCATGCGGCCAACATCGCGCGGCATTGGATCAAAGCGCCGTGTTCGGCCTGGTCCGAACGCAGGCAAGCCAAGCGCGTGGAATTTTTGATCGGTCAAGAGCGGACCAGAGTGGCAAGACGCGCAATTTGCTTTCCCGTAGAACAGGTCCATTCCGCGTTTTGCTGGTTCGGGTAATGGTGCGGCGGTCGCAAGAAATTCATCAAACGGGCTATCGTTGCTTTGCCATTCCGAGTTGATGAAAGCCCCAAGCGCGTTGCCGATCTGAACGATTGTCAGGTCTTGTGGATCTTCGATCTCATCAAAAGCCGCTTCGAACAGTGCTGCGTACTCTGGCACACTGCGCACCTGTTTGGCGATGATCGGCCAAGCAGCGTCAATGCGATCATGCACGGCCCCTGCGACTTGGTTTTCCTTGGGGTTTCCAGCCATTTCAAACTGTGCAGTTAAAGGAAAAAGCGCCTGTGCGGCGGTGATATTGTCCAGACCTTGGGGCAACCATTCCTCTGCGGGTGAATTAAAGCCATTGCCGTAGATATCGGAAACGGACAACCGACCGTCGTGAAAGATATTGCGTATGCTTTTATGGCCGATGTTCCAAAAGGCAGGAGCGTTGCGTGGTATGCGCTTGCGGATACGATCTGCGCCAGTTCCTGCAGTACGCTTAGAACCGACTCCGACACCCCCTTCGCCAATCCCAAGGCTCAGCCCATCGGTCCCACCAAGATCATGATGATGGCAGGTGCCACAAGAAATATTGCGATTACCGCTCAGGATTTTGTCATAGAAAAGCAGTTGCCCGATCCTTGCCTTTTGCGGATCACTGGGGTGAAACTGATCAGGCGTCAAAGGCGCGGGCAATTCGTTTGCGACTGCGGCGAAAGGCATCATCAAAAGGAGCGACAAATGCGCAAGATACTGACGATATTGGCGTTTCTGGCTTCTCCCGCGCTGGGCGAGATCGAAGAAGGGCGCGATCTGATGGAGCAGGGCCGCTTTGAGGAAGCGCGAGAGGCGTTCTGGCCCGCCGCCCGCTCTGGCAATGCGGATGCGGAGGAGTTGATTGGCGTGATGTACGCGCTCGGCCTTGGGGTGGAGCAGGACTATGAGCGCGCGTTTGAATGGTATCTGCGCTCTGCCATGAAGGGCCATCCGGGCGCGCAGAGTGGGGTGGGCTGGTACTACGAGGTTGGCCTTGGCATGCCCGCGCCCGACCTCACGCGCGCGTATTTGTGGTATGTTCTGAGTGCGATTGGGGGTGACCCCGATGCTGCGATCTCGCAGGAAGAGGTCGTGAAGAAGATGAGTGCGGAGCAGATTGAGAAAGCGCATGTGCTGATCGATGACTACCGTGTGTGGATGTATCCGTTTCGGTGAGCACTATGAATAAGATTGAACTCTTTGTCGATGAGGCTGGTGAAGGCGGTTATATCCGAAATCTCACGAAATCACGTGATAACGATATTTTCCTATTAGCGGGAATAGTATTCGCACCCGAGTTAAAAGAATACGCTCACGCCGCATTGGCAGATGTTGATGATCACCTTAAATCGTTGCTTCCAGATGGAGCTAAGGCGCATATAACCGATCTCGATTTTGAAGGGAAAACAAAGATAAATGCACAACTTTTTGAGTTATTCGAAGTTACAAACCCAGGGATTTTCTATTCCGCTAGAAGGTACAAACTGGCGATCGCACAATTTGAACGAGATAATGAAATGCTGTCAAAAACACGTGACGTAGCCAAAACCTCACGTGTTGTTCCTCAGCATCTGCATCGGCCTGTAGGCGACCGCATAGAGGAATGGGTGTTTCAAGCGTTGATGACCAAAGTTGATGTTTGCGCTCAAGTAGAATTCCGCAAAATGCTTGGCTATTCATCAAAGGTTGATATCGTTTTCGATCAGATCGATCATGGTTTGGAGAAAGAATATGCCACAATAATTGAGAACCTAAAGCAAAGAGATAAAAGGGGAATCACGCGAAAAGGATTTGACCGTGAGCTAGGAGAACCCTTCGAAGAGCAAATTATTGTAAGGTCTTCTGATCCCCTCGACGGTATAGAAGGAGCTCCAGCATTGAATGCAATTTCACTCGGTTCGCTGAGGGTTGCCGGGAAATCTCACTCTGGCGTTTTGGCGGCAGATATCGTTGCATCTGAATTGCTTCGTCATTTAAGGCAACTGCCAGTGGAATATGACCTCAACACCAAGCCTGCTCTTAGAGGTTATCGATTTGAACGATGGGCAATGGATTGGACGGAAAATACAAGGTCGCTGGAAGACATTTATTGATTGCCTTCCTCTTTCCAAAAAATATCCCCGCCGGAGGCTCCAACGGGGACAATAAAGAACCGAAATCAGTTCCCTACTTAATATCAGCCATCCGGCCCGCATTAATGTCGGCCTCAGCCTCTGCAACAGCTGCCGTCAGCGCGTCAAAGATCTCGCCGCCGCCGTCTACGTTGCTTTTGAACCAATCATAGACTGGTGCGGCTGCCTCTTTGAACGCTGCTTTTTCAGCAGGTGTTGGTACGTAAAGATCACCACCGCCAGCAACGAACTCTTCATAGGCCGCAATCGACTTACGCTTAGGGGATGCAAACGTCGCTTGCTGAAGTTGTGAGAAACCATCCACAACAATTGCGCGCATGTCTTCAGGCATCGCCATGAAGTTGTCGTTGCTCATCCACCATAGCGCGCCCATGTAGGCGTGGCCGTCGAGCGTGACGTACTGCAAGCCCGCATCCGGGAATTTCATGCCCATGATGTCGGTGATGCCGTTCTTGGACCCTTCAACAACGCCCGTCTGGAACGATGTGAACAGCTCAGGCCATGGGATCGGCGTCGGGGAGGCACCCAATGCGCGGACGAGTTCTTGTGGAAGATCAGCAACGACTGTGCGGATTTTCAGGCCTTCCATGTCGGACGGGTTCTGTACGCGACGCTTTGTGTTCGCGAAGTTGCGCCAGCCGCCAGTGTTGCCGATGGTCATCAAGCGGATCTTGTCGCCGGATGTTGCCAACGCCATTTCGCGCATTTTGCGGGTGAAGTCGCCCTCAAGCACAGCTTCCGCCACGCGGTCGTCCGCCATCAGGTACGGCAGGTCGAGCACCTGAACATAGGGGAACAGGCCAGCCGCGCCGCCGGATGTGGAGATGTAGACGTCGATGGAGCCATCAGCCACACCTTGCAAGCACTCAGCACCTTTGGAGCAAAGTTGTGTGCCGATAAACAGCTCGACCTCGATCGCGCCGTTAGATGCGGATTCAACGTAGTTCTTGAACACCACCAGACCGTCATAGTCTTCGTCGTTCTCATTCGAGTTCGCTGTCGCGCGGATTTTGTACTGCGCATGGCCGTCTGCGTAGGCAGCAAAGCCTGTTGTTGCGAGGAAGCTCGCAGCAAGCAGTGTTTTGGTTAAGCTTTTAAGCATTTTTGGTTCTCCCAATTTGGTTTTTTAGTTAGTTTACGAACCCCGTAAGGCGGGGGATCGTCATCGAAATGGCTGGAACATAAGTGATCAGGAAGATTACAAATATTTCAACCAAAAGGAATGGAATAATGGCGCGCGCAATGGCTTCGACCCGTTCGCCGGACACAGAACTGGCGACGAACAGCACGAGACCCATAGGCGGTGTGGCAAGGCCGACAGTAAGGTTCACGCTCATGATGATTGCGAAATGCACAGGGTGGACGCCAAGATCGACGAAGATTGGTCCCAAGATCGGGCCAAGGATGATGATCGCCGGGCCAGCATCAAGGAACATGCCCACGATGAACAACAGCAAGTTGATCAGCAACAGCAGGACCAGCGGGTTTTCTGACATGCCAAGGATGATTGCCGCCAATTGCTCTGGTGCGTGTGATAGGCTGACGACTGTTTTGAACGCCATGGCCGCGCCGACCAGCAGCAAGACCACAGCCGATGTGCTCGCAGCCTTCATCAAGATAAGTGGCATGTCTTTCATCTTGAGCGTGCGCAGGATGAAAAAGCCGACAAGGGTCGCGTAGAAAACGGCAATTGCGGCAGCCTCAGTCGGGGTAAAGATGCCCACAAGGATGCCGCCAAGGATCAGGATGGGGGTCTGCAAAGGCACCATCGCGCGTTTACAAACCATACGGAAATCGTGGCCGACCAATTGGCGCAGTCCCAAAAACAATCCGTGTGCGGCCAAAAGCGCGCCGCCAAGGCTAAGCCATTTCGCGGTTGCACTCGCCTCTTCCCCCAGAGGAACAAAGGCCCAGATGATCAATCCGATGTTAAAGCGCACAAGGATGAACGACACCCACCATTCAACCGCACCCATGGATGTGCCTTTCAGCACAACGCGCTTTGCGGCGGGAAGGTTGTATTTGTCCGCGGTCAAACGGACGACAATCATAAGCCCGACGCCGACCAGAATACCCGGGACGATCCCGGCCAGGAACAATGCGGCCACGCTTTCACCCATGACATAGGCGTAGATAATCATGATGCCGGATGGCGGGATGATCGGGCCGATAACGGATGAGGCGGCTGTGACTGCGGCAGCATATTTGCGCGAGTAGCCTTCTTTCTCCATTGCGGGGACCAACATGGACCCCAGTGCAGAGGTGTCTGCCACAGCAGATCCTGACAACCCTGCGAACAGCATGGACGACAAGATATTCACTTGTGCGAGGCCGCCACGCAAATGCCCCATCAGCGCTTGGGAAAATTCAACGAGGCGTTCAGTGATGCCGCCACGGTTCATCAACTCGCCAGCAAGCATGAAGAACGGGATCGCCATGAGCGGAAAGCTGTCCATACCATTGTAGACATTGCGATAGAGCAGGGCGATGTCGCGTTCTTGGCCGTTCATCCAAAGCAAGATGCCCGGCGCTGCGAGCAGTCCGAAGAAAACAGGAAGGCCGATCATTAGCAGAACAAGAAAGACGGGGAGGAACCAAATCAGCATTATTCGGCACCCACATAATCAGTATCGGACAGAGGCTTTAAAGTCTCGCCACCCCCAAACAGGGTGATAAGGCTACGGATAATCAGCTCGATGTTAACGATGGTTAGCAGCGCAAATCCGACGAACAGGGACAGATACATCCATGCGAGTTTCAGCTTGAAGCTGGTGCCACCTACCCAATCAAGTGGTACCCAAAGCGTGGCGGAGCTAAAGTTCCAAGCCATCCCGCTTGAATGGGTCCACCCAAGTTGCGTGGCCGTGACCAAGACCAAAAGCGAAACGCTCAGCAGAAAGATTGATACAAAAGCTGCAATTGGACGCGGCAAGGCGCGCTCAAACATATCAATCGCGACGAAGCCACCGACACGGTAGGCTGACGGAGCCATAAGCCCCGTCATCCAAAGCATCAAAAAACGCGCAGCTTCATCGGGCCAAGGAAGCGCGTTGTTTAAGACATAGCGAAAAAACACCTGAATAAGGATGCACACCACCATCAAGGCAATGCAGGCCACGGCTATGCCGCGCCCAACGGGCAGGACCAAATCATTGAAGATCTGAAATGGAGCCAAAAGCCCCTTTAGTACTCCCATCGTCATCCCCTCCCAGTGATGCGCCTTGTGAATATATGACTGAAACGAGCGAATTAGCTTGCTTCAAAGCCTCCGTACTTTCCAGAATAGAACATTAGCGGGTTTGCTGCGTGTGTGCTGACCCGTGTCACGCGACCCACGATAATCGAGTGATCTCCGGCATCATGCACGACGTCTTGAGTGCACTCAAAACGCGACAGGCAGTGCGAAATAAGCGGAACACCTTTCGGACATGCATGCCAGTTATAGCCTGCGAATGCGTGACCATCGCTGGCAAATCCGCTGCAAATATCGGCTTGCTCTGCGGACATGATGTGGATCGCAAAATTCTGTGCATTTATAAATGCTTCATAGCGTTTTGATGATTTCGCAGGTGACCAAAGCACCAAAGGCGGATCCAGCGACACAGAGGAAAAGCTGTTGGCCGTGATGCCCAAAGGCCCGTTGTGGCTGTCACAGGTGATCACTGCGATGCCTGTCGCGAACCGTCCTAAGGCGTCACGGTACGCGCGCGATGTCCCTTCGCTTGGCTCAAAGCTGTCTGGCAATGGCAGGGGCGGCATTTCACGGCTCATGGGACTTCTGCCCCAAGGGCGATTGTGTACAGCTCAAACCAAGTTTCGCGATCCATACCCACCTTTAGCGCGTCACTGATCTTACCGATCCGCTCTAAAGAGTTGGTTCCCATAACCGGCATGATACGTGCAGGGTGCGCAAGGAGCCAAGCCACTGCAACGGCCGTTTCATCCACGCCGGACACTTCGCCTATTGCTTTCAAAGCGGCCAATAGTGTTTTGTTTTCTTGTGAGAAAAGCGACCCTCCACCAAGTGGAGACCAGGCCATCGGTGCAACTTTACGTTCTTGTAAGTACGCAACATCACCGTTTGTAAAACCCTCATGCGCCAGTAGTGAAAGTTCGATCTGGTTGGTAACAAGCGGCGTTTTCATCGCGGATTGAAGCAAGGTCCAATCATGCAATTTGAAATTCGACACACCGACAGAAAGCGCCTTGCCAGAGGCGACAACCTCGTCCAGCGCTGCGCCTGTTTCTTCAGCGTCCATCATTGGATCGGGGCGGTGAATGAGTAAAAGATCGACGTGATCCGTGCCCATCAAACGCAGCGAATGGTCAACAGATGCCATCAAGTGCGCGCGGGAGGTGTCGTAATACTTTACCCGTGCATCCGCATAGCGCCCCGCAGGAGCGACGATATCGCATTTGGTAACGATCTCGATCTTGTCGCGCAGGTCGGTGCCTTTTAGCGCGTTGCCAAGAATTTCTTCCGCTTCATAACCGCCATAGATGTCGGCCTGATCCATTGTCGTAATGCCTTGGGCCAAGCAGCTTTTGATCTTGGCTTGGACGTGGCCAGCGCTGGTATCTGCGTCATCACCGATGCGCCACATGCCATATATCAGGCGGCTTAGGCTTACGTCTGAAGTGAGGGTAATCCGATCCATTTAGCGTCTTTCTCCTGCGCCAAGAGGTGTAAGTGGCGTGCTGTCTGGCACCCGACCGTAAACGTGGGGCAGTGAACAGGTTTTCAAGTGGGGCAGCACAAGTTTTCCAAAGTGCTTGCATTCATCCATATGCGGATAACCCGAGAAGATGAAAGCACGAATGCCCATCTTTTGGTAGTTTTCAATCTCGCTCATCACTTGGTCGGCACTACCAACCAATGCGGCCCCACAGCCAGAACGCGCACGCCCGACGCCGGTCCATAGATGCGGCTCGATAAAGCCCTCCATATCCGCCAAATCACGGTTTTTGGCCTGATGGCTGACGCCAAGAGAGGTGCTATCAAGCGCGCGATCACGTATTGCGCGGCCGTGTTCGTCATCCAGTTTAGAGGTGATGTATTCCGCGTATTCACGGGCTTCCGCTTCGGTGTCGCGCACAATCATGTGCACGCGCAGGCCGTAGTCCAATGTGCGGTTATATTTTTCGGCAACGCTATTTACCGCTTTCATCCGCTCGGCCAGTTGGTCTTTCGGCTCTGGCCACATCAAATAAACGTCACAATGTTCACCGCAAAGCTCTAGCGCAGACGGGGAGTAACCACCGAAATACAATAACGGACCGCCTGTTTGATACGGGCGTGCAGGGTCGGTTGGGACACCTTCAAAACTGTAGACTTCGCCGGAATGATTGATTTCATCCTTGGTCCAAGATTGCTTGAGGATTTCAACGACCTCGCGCGAGCGTTGGTAGCGAAAGGCGCTATCCGCTTTTTCGCCGGGGAAATCAGATGAAATGATGTTAACCGTCAGTCGCCCTTTTAGCATGTGGTCCAGCGTCGAAATCGTACGTGCCAGCATGATCGGTTGCATTTCGCCGCATCGTACAGCGGCCAGCATATTGATGGTGTCGGTGATCGGCGCACACCCTGCAACAAAGCTAAGCGTATCCTGTCCAACCTGATATGAAGAGGGGCAAAGGATGTTTCTAAATCCTTGTGCTTCCGCTTCCTTCACGATGCCAGAGCAATGATCCCAGCTGGACCGCAGATCGCCATCAGGAACCCCAAGGAATTGATAATCATCCGAGCATAGCGCGGAAAACCAAGAAACTTCTGCGCCATCCAGGTCTTGGGATGTGATTGGAACCACCGACATAAGGGGCCTTTCGACTGCGTCATTTTGTCTTGCGTAGCATTGGTGAAAGTGTAAATCAATGGTGTATCAATTTTTGGAGCACACCAAGTGGCCACTCAGAACGCCCTGCCTTTATACGTTCAGATCGCGGAGCTTTTGATCCGCGATATTGCGGCGGGTCGGTATCTTGAAGGCGAGTGTTTACCGCCCGAACGCGACCTTGCTGGACATTTAGGCACCACTGTAACAACGCTACGCAAGGCGCTGTTAATATTAGAGGAAAAGTCACTCTTAAAGCGGGTTCAGGGGTCGGGAAACTTCATTCAATCCCAACCCGATGTCGACAGCGTCTATGCGTTCTTTCGGGTCGAGTTGTTGCAAGGCGGCGGTCTTCCAACCGCACGTTTGCTGTCACTTGATCGTTTGGCCAAGCCTGCCGATCTGCCCGAGTTTGGGGCAAGCGATGAGGCCTATAGGATTCGGCGTTTGCGCAGCCTGTCTGGCACGCCCTGTGTACTTGAAGAGATCTGGCTTGATGGATCTTACAGCGACCGATTGAGTACCGATGACTTGCTGGACTCGCTTTACCTCTTTTACCGCGAAGCTTTGGGGCTTTGGATTACCAGGGCAGAAGACAGGCTTAGCGTCGCACCTTGCCCGGACTGGGTCCCTAAGGATTTCGGCCCAAGCTCTGGGGCACCCCTTGCGTTCGCCGAACGGGTTAGCTGGGCGCAAACCGGTGTACGCGCCGAGGTGTCGCGCAACTGGATTGATACAAATGTCGCGCGCTATGTGGCGCGCATCAAATAAAAGGAGAAGGGCCAATGGCAACCTTCACATACGGGATACTTGGCTGCGGCATGATGGGCGGTGAGCACATTCGCAATATCGCGCTACTGGAAGACGCAAGGGTCGGCGCGATCTACGAGCCAAATGCAGACATGGCTGCGGCGTCTCAAGCGCTTGCACCAAACGCTGAGTTGGTTGCAAGCGAGGACGAATTGATCACTTTCCCGGGGCTTGATGCTATTCTGATCGTCTCACCCAACCACTGCCATGCGGCGCAACTTGAGGCGATCAGCGCCGCGCGCCCTGATATCGCGATCCTCGTGGAAAAGCCTTTGCTTACAGATCCTGATGATATCAAAAAGATTGACGCGCTTAAGAAAACTCACCGTGCCCCGATCTGGGTGGCGATGGAATATCGTTACATGCCGCCGATCGCGGCAATGCTGGATCGGCTCCAGCAAGCAACGGGTGGTGTGAAGATGCTAACCATCCGCGAGCATCGTTTCCCGTTTCTGGAAAAAGTAGGCGACTGGAACCGCTTCAACGTCAATACGGGCGGTACTTTGGTTGAAAAGTGCTGTCATTTCTTTGACTTGATGCGTCTTGCGCTTGGCAGTGATCCTGTGCGCGTGATGGCGAGCGCGGGGCAGGCGGTGAACCATCTGGATGAGGTCTATGATGGGCAAGTGTCCGATATTTGGGACAGTGGTTATGTCATTGTTGACTTCGCAAGCGGCGCGCGCGCGATGCTAGAGCTGTGCATGTTCGCGGAAGGTGCGCGGTATCAAGAAGAGATCAGCGCTGTCGGTCCGAATGGGAAGGTCGAAGTCTTTGTTCCCGGACCAGGGCGGTTTTGGCCTGAACACTTGGGTGACCCGCCAATCGCGCGCCTCGTGGAGAGCCCGCGCAATCCAATGGGACCCATTGAGCACGAAATTGTCGTTGATCCCGAATTGCTTTCTGCCGGGGATCACAACGGTTCGACCTTTTATCAGCATCAACGTTTCGTTGCTGCGGTGCGCGGCGAAGGGCCTGTGGATGTTTCGCTGCAAGACGGCGCTTGGGCCGTACGCATCGGGCAGGCGGCACAGCAGTCAGCCGCAACCGGAGAGGCCGTCTCGTTCTAAGAAGAGACCTTCAAAGCGCTTTCTGTGATTGAAACACTTGTTTTGATGCAAATCAGTCACGCCACCATATGTTGTGCTATCCCGGATGCAAACGTGGGCATTTAGCCTATTCGGCTCACTTTTTGTGCTGAAGTATTGTAACAATCGCTTGACTCTCCTGGAAATTGACCGAATCGGATAACTTTTTGACTATCAAATGTATCTAAAGATTGTTACGTTCAGATCATAACTAAAAAAGGCACGCCCAGAAGAGGCGGCCTGAGGTAAAGAGCGGTAAAGGTCATGAAAGCGATAGATTTCGTTGCCCGTCGGGGTGTGGGTGTTGTTGAGCGCGGCGCTGTTGCGGCGGATGCCGTTGAAACAGTTGTAGGCATGGGAGCAGGCGTTGAGTTCTCTTTGAACCTTCAGCCAGGTGACATGCAGGCCTACAGCAGACAAGGAAACAATCTTGAAATCGTGCTCGCCGATGGGCGTGTCATTATTCTGGATGGATATTTTGTAGGCGGCGGCGAAAACCTGAACCGCTTGTTCATCAGCTCGGGCGGCACTCTGAATGAGGTCAGCTTTATTGAAGGTGCCGACGGCGCATTGTTTGCGCAGTATGGAACCACAGCAGAGTGGGGCAAGTGGAGCCCTGACGATGATTTGATTTTCGTGGACGATCCGAACCTCATGGCCGCAACTGGCGTTGATGGGGATCAGGACGTGTCCATGCTTGGAGCTGGCCTTCTCGGCGGCGCTGGTTTGCTTGGTGGTGGTGCCGGTGTAAGTGCGGGTGCTCTTGCTGCTGGTACTGCGGGTGCTGCGCTTTTGGCGACAAGCGGTGGTGCGGACGAAACACCTGCGCCGACGCCTACTCCAGAAGGTCCAGGGACGCCTACGCCGGAAACACCCACACCCGGTACGCCAACACCGACTCCTACTCCCGGAACGCCCGCGCCGACACCAACGCCTCCGGTCACGCCAACACCTCCCGGTGGTGTTGGACCAACGCGCACTCCGCCAACTGTTGATGGTACAGGGCGCGTTGATACAATTGGTGGTGACGGGCTGACCGCAGCGCAAAAAACGATCACTGTTACAGGTACAGCTGAAGCCGGTTCATCGGTCACTGTGGTTGTGGGTGGTCAAACTCAAGTCGTGACAGCAGGTACAGATCGCAGCTGGAGTGCAGAATTCACAGGTGGTAATTTCCCTGCGGATGGGAACCACAATGCGACAGTTACAGTTGTAGAGCCGGGTGGTATCACCACGGGTCTAGTTGGTCAGACGACTTTCATCGACACCACAGCAGTTGCGGATTTCAATATCGGTGTAAGCGGTGGCAACGATCACGTTGTGAACGCAGCCGACACAGCCAACGGCACCTCAAACTTGGTGCTGACAGGGACGTCAGAGCCGGGCACGCAATCCGTTGTGGTCACAATGAACGGTGCAAGCCGCAACGCGGTAGTGCAGGCCAATGGTGATTGGACTGTTACGTTTGAACCTGGAACATATGCGACTGGTACCAACACCTACACAGCCAGTGCGCTTGCGACAGATGCCTATGGTAACACGGGCACATCGACCATGGATGTGCGTGTTGACACGGAGGTCACTAATTTGGCGGCGTCCAATACGTCAGCAACGGGATCGAACGGGTATATCGACCTTGGTGACATCAGTGATACAAATACTACCTTTACGCTGGATGGCACGATGGAGAAAGACTGGACCGATCTAGCGGCTGACAGTCAAGTAACCGTTCGCTTTAATGGCACCGATTACGCAGCGACTGTGAACCAAGCGACTGGTGCATGGAGTGTCGACATTCCAGAATCTGCTATCCCATCGGGGTATCAGGGCAACTTCAAATATACCGTTACGGGTGTTGATGCGGCTGGCAACAGCAAGGAAATCGAAGTCACTGTGCCAATCGACACGAAGGCACCTGATGGGCTTGAGGCAATTGGGCATTCCACAACTTTCAACAGCGGAAGCCCAGTCACAGGCGAGTTCATCTTTGAGAACCCGACCGAAACACTTGGCGTGGCTCGTGTTGAAGCAAACGGTGCGGTCGCTGATCTAACTGCAAATGCAGCCACTAATGGTTTCCAAACCAGCAGTGTATCCTATCAGCCTAACCAAGTTCGCATTAGCGTTTCAGAGCAGATGTCAAACGGTCAGAATTTGATCGTGACTGAAAGCGATGCTGCGGGTAACTCATCTGGAACCCTACTTATCTTGGATGGTGGTCCTGCGACGCAGACTGTCGGAAACAGTAATCTGGGTAACTATCAGATTGAAACTATTGATATGGGCGCGGCCGATACGTCTCTGACACTTACAGAGGCGGACATCAAAGCGCTTTCTAGCAATAGCAACGAGCTGACAATTCGTGGTGAAGCCAAAGGTGCAGGTGAAGTTGACTCAGGTGACTCAATTACACTCATCGGTGCTCAGGCAGGAACACCAGTCAATCAAGGCGGCGTTGACTACAACGTCTACACACTTGGTGACACGACTATCTACATCGAAAACGAAATCACTAACGTCACAATCTAAATGTGACGATCAGGGCGCGCGCTCATGCGAGGGCGCGCTCTGCAAAAATAGGTGAAACGTTTACAGGTTAGGTTTGGGGCAGATGAAGGGCTTTAGGGCAAAATCGGGACTTATGATAGCCGGGCTCGCAATGGGTCTTTCGGGATGCATGAGCGCGATAGAAGAAGATATTCCGTTCGTGTCGCGCTTTAACAGTGATGACAGCAATCTTGCTCAGTCCGACACGGACGAGCAGGGCTTTTCGCTTTTCAAGCGCAAGGACGATGGCGCGCAGTCAGACGAAACCGCTGGCAGTGGTGCAGGCAATCCGTTCGCGGGTCTGTTCAAGAAGAAAGAAGGTGGGGCGGATGAAACCGCGTCGCAGAATGCAGGCGGAACCAAGTTCGCAGCTTTGTTCAAGCCCAAGGACGACAGCGCTGATTTAACCCGTGAGCAACGCGCTGCTGAAAAAGCCGCAACTGCACGCGCAAAAGAAAGCGCGGAAAGCGTAATCATTTCCGGCCTTCAGTCACGTCGTTCGATTTTGCCCAATGGCAGTGCATACGATCAGGTCGCTGGCAGTGTTCTTGCAGCAAGCTCGCGCGCGTCCGAATCCCAACTTCGTGCTGCGCGCCTTCGCGCTGTCGCGACCTCGAAAAACTGGCTGCCCTCGATCGGGCCTTCGATTTCTTTGTCATCTTTGGGTGATCTTGTGGCGAACCTGATTGTCGAGCAGGTGCTCTTCGATAACGGCCGCAAGAAAGCCGAACGCGCATTCGCTGCTGCCGACGTTGAAGTCGCTGCGGTGACGCTGTCCATTGATACAAACCAGCGTGTTTACACAGCACTTGATCTCTATCTACGTGCGCAAAAGGCCTCTGAAAAAGCGGAGCTAAGCACCAAAGCCTTCAACGACATGAGCCACTTTGAATACATCATGTCCGAACGGGTGCGCGGCGGTGTGTCAGATCGCTCTGACCTTGTGGTTCTGCGTCAGAAGCTGGCGGAAATCCGCGGTGAAATGGCGTCTAACAACGAAGCGCGCAACACTGCATTGGCAGAGCTGAACGCGATGTCCGTGCGCCCGCTGCAAGACGTGCGCGGCATTCCTGAAATTGCAGTGCATGGTCTTAGCACGAAACCTTTACCGATCCTCTTGGCCGAGGCCGAAAAAGAACGCGCCGTTGCAGAAGCAACCATGGAACGTGCTGGTAATCTTCCGGGCCTTAAAGCCACTGGATCAACCGGTTCGTCTGGAAATTCTCTTGGGCTAAATGTTACAACGGATAAGTTGTTCAACCTTGGCACAGGTGCAACCTTGAAGGCGATTGAAGCCACTAAAGAGGGGGCTCAGCGTCTAGTGGCGCAAGCGCGTGAAGACAGTAATCGTCGCCTGCGCGCCCTAGAAGCGCAACTGCGCGGTATCGAGCGTCAAAAAGGCGAAGCCCGCGGTTTGACAAACCAGTCTAAAAAGAACCTCGATCTGTTCCAGGCGCAGTATAAGGCCGGAACACGGCAAGTCATGGATGTGGTGGGTGTCTACGAAACCTATGCACGCCAGCAACAAAGCGCGGCTGAGCTCACGTATAAGTCTGCACGCATCAAACTTGAGATTGCCAATGAAATGGGTCTTCTCGCTAGTGGAGCAGACATTTGACCAAAACATCACGCATCCCAACGATCATTCAGGGCGGCAAGGCCGTCCTTGATGCGATCTCAGGAGCTGCGACTGTTCCACAAAAGAAAGACGCGCCGCGCTATAGCGAAAAAACCAAAACGCGCGCAGATCTGATCAAGCTTTATGCGTCCTTGCTGGGCACGCAGGCGGTATCGTCCGATCTGCTAGAAACCGTCGCGTCGTGCACCAGCAGTGGTGATACGCTGGATGCAGATGGGTATGCACAGGCTTTGCGCGGTGTCGGGTTAACCGTTGAAACCGGTCGGGTCACGGAAATGACCCAAGATCTGTGGCCTGCGATTGCGCAAATGACCAATGGCCAGTTCTTGCTGGTCCTCAGCCAGTCGCGCGGCGATCTGATTCTGTTTGACCCCACCTGCACCGATAGCCGTGCGCAGGTGCCTTACGACGAATTCAGCCCGTATTTCTCGGGTACAATTATCAAAGCTGAAGCTGCACTTGAGCAAATCAGTGACGTGCACAAAGCAGCCAAGCTGAAAGAACATTGGTTCTGGAGCCATTTCCCGAAGTTTTCACGCCACTTCGGTGAAGTGATCCTTGGCTCTTTCGTGGCCAATCTTTTGGCTGTGGCTGTCGCTTTGTTTTCTTTACAGGTCTATGACCGCGTTATTCCGCATCAATCCGAAGCCACGCTTTGGGTGCTTGCAGGCGGAGCCGCGATTGCGCTGATCATGGAAGTTTGTCTAAAGATCGCGCGCGCACGTCTTCTTGACGGGGCAGGGCGCGCGATTGAATTGGAAGTGCAAGCCACGTTGATGGACCGTGTTCTTGGTATGCGCTCTGATCTGAAGGGCAAATCCCCAAGCCAGCTTTTCTCGTCCATGCGTGAATTTGGCTCGGTGCGTGAATTCTTCACCGCATCGACTGTTGGCACGCTGACAGACATCCCGTTCATCTTTGTCTTCCTGTTCCTTGTTGCCTCGATTGCAGGCAACGTGGTTTGGGTACTGGTCATCGGCGGTATCTTGATGGTTCTGCCAAGCTATTTCTTGCAAAAGAGAATGATGCGCCTGACCGAAGAAACCCAAGGCGCTTCTGCGAAGGCATCGCGTCTACTGCAAGAAGCGCTGTTCGAATTGGACACAGTAAAAACCCAACGCGCCGAAGATCGTGTGCGTCGCATGTGGGCAGAGCTGACAACACTGTCCGCAATGAAATCTTCCGAACAACGTAGACTGTCCTCTAATCTGACCTTCTGGTCCCAAGGCGTACAACAAGCCACCTACGTCAGTGCTGTTGTCGCGGGTGCCTATTTGGTCTTTGCGGGTCAATTCACAGTTGGTTCTATCATTGCGACAGGTATTTTGACCTCACGCACGCTTGCGCCGCTTACCCAATTGGCAGGCACGATGGCACGCTGGGGCAACGTCAAAACTGCGCTGGATGGGTTGGACTGTATCGCCGATGCCTCCCAAGACGCCGAAGAAGGCCGCACCTACATGCGCCGTGAGCGCCTTGAAGGACGTTTTGAGCTACGCGATGTGATCTTCCGTTATGACGAAGAAGGCGCGCCAACGCTGGATATTGCTGGCGTCGTTCTGAACGCAGGCCAATCGGTTGCAGTGCTTGGCACAAACGGCTCTGGTAAATCCACCTTGCTCAAGATCCTGTCCGGCCTCTATGCGCCGACCACAGGCCGTATCCTGATTGACGGCACAGATATGAACCAGATCGAGCCACGCGATCTGCGTCGCCTGATTGGCTATCTTGGCCAAGACGTGCGTCTGTTCACCGGAACTTTGCGTGACAACTTGAACCTCAACATGCTTGAGCGTGATGATGAACGTCTGATGGATGCGCTTGATTTCGCGGGTCTGGGTCAGTTCGTAAAGACCCACCCAAAAGGTCTGGATCTAGTAATCCATGATGGCGGCGGCGGCCTATCTATCGGTCAACGCCAGTCTATTGGCTGGGCGCGTTTGTGGCTGCAGGATCCTGCAATATGCTTGCTGGACGAACCCACAGCAGCGCTGGATCAGACGTTGGAAAGCACATTGGTCAGCCGCCTCGAAACATGGCTCCAAGGGCGGACAGCCGTGATCGCAACGCACCGCGTGCCGATCTTGAAACTGACAGAACGCACTTTGATCTTACAGAACGGCCGTATGGCTGTGGATGGTCCGCGCGATCAGGTTCTGGCCCACATCAACAGCAAGAACGACGGCCCTAAAAACGTCGCGGCGAACGGAGCTTAGTCATGAGTGCTGCGCAAAATACCAATCTAGGCGCTCAAATGAACAAGCGTCTGAAAGGCCCCAGCCTGATGATCTGGCTCTGTGCTGGGACTGTTTGGCTGTTTATCGTCTGGGCCGCGTTTGCGTGGATTGATGAAATTGTGCGCGCCGATGGCTCGTTCATTTCGTCCTCACGCCCTCAGATCATTCAAAACCTCGAAGGTGGAATTCTGGCCGAGTTGTTGGTGAAAGAGGGTGATGAGGTCATGAAAGGCGACATTCTTGCACGCTTGCATGGCACACAGTTCCAGTCGTCCGTTGATGATCTCGCAGAGCAGATCACCGGCTTTGAAGTGCGCCGCATGCGACTGGAAGCCGAGCTTGCAGGTCAATTCGATTTCAACATCCCAACCAATTTGGCGATGCAGGCCGCTGGCATGGTTGCCTCTGAAAAAGCATTGCTGCGGGCGCGTCAGTCGGATTTCGTGTCCCGCCGCGATGGGGCGCAAAGCGTTCTAAACCAAGCAGCGAAAGAGCTTGAGTTGATGGAAAGCATGCTCAAGCGTGAAATCGTGTCCTTGATAGAAGTCACGCGCGCGCGCAAAGCCCATGCAGATGCAAAGATCAAATTCGATGAAGTCGTTACACAGACCGAACTTGAGCGTGCTCAAGAATATTCTGATGTGCTCAAAGAACTCGCAACACTGAAACAGAACATGAAGGCCAGCACGGACCAACTGAACCGGACCGTTCTTGTTAGCCCGATGCGCGGCGTTGTTAACAACCTGTCCGTCACGACGATTGGTGGTGTCGTGCGCCCCGGTGAAGAAATTCTGCAAATTATTCCACTAGATGAAGAGCTTTTTGTCGAAGCGCGGGTCAAGCCCGAGAACATCGCAAATATCCGCCGCGGCCAAGAGGCGACGATCAAACTCAGTGCCTATGATTACACGATCTACGGCACGCTTAAGGCGCGGGTTGGCCTTATTTCGGCGGATACGTTCAAGGACGAACGCTCGCGTGCAGCGGATGGGGACCCCCATTATAAAGTGACGCTGAAAGTCGATATGAACAGCCTCACGGATCGTCAGACAGGCATTGAAATTCGCCCTGGTATGCAAGCAAGTGTTGAATTGCACACGGGTCAGAAAACCGTGTTGCAATATTTGTTGAAGCCACTTTATAAATCCAAAGAAGCCTTGCGCGAACGCTAGGTCAAAGGATACTCCCATGACATGTGCATTGTGCGCGCAACCGACGTCCCAAGCCATCGAGCTTGAAGGCGCTAAATGCTCTGTTCTTCTGTGCGGGACCTGCGCGGATGGAATGACTGCGCCCGTGAATGATAAGCCACATTGGCAATGCCTTCACGAAGCCATTTGGAGTACACAAGGCGCGACACAAATAGCAGCTTACCGCATCCTCACTCATCTAGATCACGCCCCATGGGCGCGTGATCTGATGGAAATCGCCTATTTGGAGGCTGAGCTGCTTGCTGCTGCGCAAAACATCGCAGACCCGGCAATGATCCACCGCGATAGCAATGGCGCAAAGCTTGGTGCTGGCGACACGGTTGTGTTGATCAAGGACTTGCCTGTCAAAGGCGCAGGCTTCACCGCAAAACGCGGCACAGCGGTACGTAATATTTCACTGGTTCAAGACAATGAGGGTCATATCGAAGGGAAGGTCGAAGGCCAAAGAATTGTAATTCTGACAGCCTTCGTTAAGAAAAGCTGACCATCCCTTTTCCTCTCTCTATAAATATCCCGGAGCGCGAGGCAGAGCCTCGCTTAATGAAATTTTCCAAAAAATTTCAGCGCCCCTGATCAAAGGTCGTAAAGAATGGTCACGGGGCCGTCATTTAGCAACTCAACAGCCATGTCTGCGCCAAAACGGCCTGATTGAACGGGAATACCAAGGTCAGCTAAGGCGACTTTGAAACGCTCATATAATGCCTCGCCCACATCCGGTGGTGCAGCGCTGGAAAAGCCCGGGCGATTACCGCGTGTCGTATCCCCTGCAAGTGTAAACTGGCTCACGGCCAATACGCTGCCAGCCACATCCCTCAAGGACCGGTTCATTTTGGCGTCTTCGTCTTTGAAAATGCGCAATTTGGATATCTTCAAAGCAAGCTGATCTGCCTTGGCCACATCATCACCTTGCATTGCACAGACCAAAATCAAAAGGCCTTGACCAATTTGACCAACAATCTCGTCTTCAACCGTTACAGAAGCCTGCGCCACACGTTGAACAACCGCCTTCATTGCGTACCCTTCCAATCCATGATTTCCGTCAAAGGGGCGCGTGATGTGCGAAAAGCGTTCGCGGGATGGATTTTGTCCTCATACCCGAAAGATATCGCGCATAAGACCAAACGGTCTTGCGCGATATCAAAGTAGTCATGGACAAAGGGTGCGTAGGACGCAATTGCAGCTTGCGGGATGCTGGCGATGCCAAGGGCCTGTGCAGCCAGTGTAAAGGCTGTAACGAAGCTACCGCAATCCAGTGCACCATAAGGGCCTAATTCAGCGCCTGAACTGATGATCGCAACATGAGGCGCGTTGAAGAGATTGAAATTCTCCATCATCTGCGCCGCAGACGCTGCCCGATCTCCTTTTTCGATGCCAACCGCCTCATAAAGTTGGAACCCACACGTGCGGCGTCGCTGTTGGTGGGCACCTGTATACCCACTGGGAAACGGAAGATCTGGGGCAGGGGCGTTGTTTGAAACATGCTCTTTCAGCGCCTCGCGAAAGCGGGATGTCTCTCCACTGGCTGTCACCGTGACCTGCCATGGTTGCGCATTGCACCAAGACGGGACAAGACCCGCCACACGAATGATGTGTTCTATCTCTTGACGCGCCACAGGTTTGTCGAGGAATGCACGACAAGAATAGCGCGTGCGTAGCAGTTTTTCTAAAGACTCAAACGTGTTCATTGCGACATGGCCGCGCCGTACCCTATCGCGCCAGCAATGATCAGGCCGATAATGATCGCGATTGTGATTTTTATCGCCGAATAGGGCCGTTCACCCTGAACGCGCCCGGTGGAGCCGTTGACGACGAAGCGGTAGGTCTTGCCGCGATATTTATAAGCCGCGAGCCATATGGGCAGCAGGATGTGTTTGAACGTGATATCCTCGACCACCGTTGCCACCTGATGCACACGCTGACGATCTCCGCCAATATCGAATTTTACATCGCGTTCAATGACACGGTCCATGTGGTGACGCGCCTCTGCATATCCTTCTTGAAGCTCAACCGTGTAGCCCTCAGCGCGCAGGCCCGCGACAAACTCAGGGCTATAAGGTTCAAGCGCGGCTAGGTCCCAAGGTTGCAAAGCATCCGTGAAGCGCTTTGGCAACGACGTTGAAGCAAGTACCAGCACATCATCAAAGAAGCGCGCAACGCGACCAGAGGCCGAACGCCAGCGCACTTTGGCGACTTGGATCTGTTGGCGTTTGCCATCGCGCATTACAGTCTGTGTTTCGTAATAGACCGTGCCACGCTCGCCGGTGTAGCGTGATTTGGTGTCCGCATCGAAGGTCCAGTACGGCACATAGATGCCCTGCATCTTGCGACCCTTGCGGGCATAGTTTTGCAATCCGTTCGGCGCAAACCAGAGCCCGCCCAGCCAATCTGTCATAGCTTTGCGTGCTGTTCGTTCATCAAGCGCGAAAGGGAGAACGGCCTTCGGCTTGATATGACGGTGTGTTCCGGTGCTGGTGACAACGGGTGTCGCACAGAACGGACATTCGGCCGCATGATCTGCACCGCCCAATTCGACTTGGGCAGCACAGTTCGGACAAGACAAGACCCGCGTTTCTTCGATTTCCGCCTCTGGAAGTTGGGCGTTGAGAGCTGCGTTGAAATCCAACTCTCGTATGGCTTGCGCCTGACGTCCCATCCCTTCGATTGGCGCCTTGTGGCCGCAGTGATCACACGAAAGTTGTCCCGCTGCAGGATCAAATCGAAAATCCGCGCCGCAATGATCGCAGGGAAAGCGATGTTCTTGAATGTCTGACACTTGCGTATCTGGCACGTTCGGGAGCCTCCGGCGGGGATATTTAGAGAGAGAGGAAGCAGGCCGTTTAGCCTGCGGGGGGTGGCGGTGGCGGCATGATCGTGAAGAGTTGTGCGAGTTCCATCACCTCTTCAGCGCGTTTCCAACCATCTTGACCCGCGGTCCAGACAAGGCTGTCGCGGGTTAGGCTGCCTTCGCTGCTCATGCGGCCCAATTTAGCCTTTGAGAACGGACCTGTCGTCGCGCCATTTTCTGCAATGTGCCAAACATGTTCCACGGGTGGGGGCGGTGGTGCGGACGGTGCCGGTGCGGGGTTGATCTGCTGGTGTTGCCCGGGACGCGCGCCCCACGGGCCACCTTGCTGTTGCGCCATGCCTTGAGCCATTTGCATGCCAAGACCTGCGCCCATGCCGGCCTGCATCGCACCACCAGCGCCACCGTCACGGCCCAGAGCTTCGGCCGTTTGGAACTGCATGTACTCATTGAGATTGCCAATCACGCCCATGGAGGAGCGCTTGTCCATAACATCTTCCACCGCTGGTGGCAGCGAGATGTTTTCAATGTAGAGTTCGGGCAAGGAAAGCCCGTATTCTGCTAGTTGCACTTCGATCTCTTTCGCGACCAATTGGCCAAGCTCGCGGGTGTTGGCCGCCATGTCTAGCACCGGAATGCCAGAGCGTGCAATTGTGCGCGAGAATTCCTGCACGATAATATTGCGGATCTGGAAGCTGATTTCGTCCATCGTGAATTCGCCATCCGTGCCGACGATTTCTGTCAGGAAGCGGGCAGGATCAGAGACTTTGATAGAATAGGTGCCAAAGGCACGCAGGCGCACAGGGCCGAATTCAGGATCACGTGCAATGATCGGGTTCTTGGTGCCCCACTTCAAATCGTTAAAGCGCGTGGTGTTGACGTAATAGACCTCGGATTTGAACGGGCTTTTGAAGCCGTGATCCCAGTGATTGAGCGTCGTCAGAATAGGCATGTTATTGGTTTCAAGCATATAAAGACCGGGCGTGAAGACGTCTGCCATCTGACCTTCATGAATGAAAACAGCGGCTTGACCTTCGCGCACGGTCAGTTTGGCACCGTATTTGATTTCATGGCCTTCGCGCTCAAAACGCCAAACCATCGTATCGCGCGTATCGTCCGTCCAATGAATGACGTCGATAAATTCGCCGGTTAGAAAATCGAAAATACCCATGGGATTAGTCCTTCATTAGATTTGTGTGTGGTGTGTTTCTCAAAAGCCTGCCCCAGTGCGTTCAGCGGCCATCTGACGGATGATCGGGCGCGCGGCCTCAAGGGTCATGCCTGTGGTCAGGCGTGGATCGTAAAGCATCCCAAGTAGATGCGCGTCATGTGTGGTGAGCAGTGCGAATTCATCGTCATCATTAAAGATAGATGGTCGCGCGGCGGGGCTGTCGTTGGCAAGGCCAAGCCCCTGTGCAAGCTCTTCGTGAATGCAAGACCGCATCATCAGATCAGGGTGTTCAGAGCGGACCAGCGCAATTGCTGTTGTATAGCTGTAATTGCCCGAACCGCCAGAAAAGGCGACCACAAGACAGTGGATAGAGCGCGGTAGATTGCCGAAAATCCGTAAGGCGGCTGGATCAATGCGCGGCACCAATGCGCGTACGCGCTGTTGGACCAAATCGCGGTCATCTTCGCCCATAAAGAGCACATGGAAATTCGCGCTTGTCGGGCTGTACCCGATAGGATGGCCCGTCGATCGCGCTAAACGCCCTGCATAGCTTGCAACATTTGCGCGATATCTGGCTTGTTGGGTCGCGCTGAACTGTGACCCGAATTCAGCGTTGAACCGGACGGGTCCGTCCCATCTTTTTAGACGTCCGGGTTGACCGTTGCCAGCATTCAAACCGCCGCCGGAGTATTCATCAAAAAACGCAATCTGTTCAAAATTACGCGCCAACATCGTGTCTGTGTAAGGCGTGTCTTGTCCACCACCATCGGTACGCAAAAAGCCTTGCACCAGCAAGTCCGCTTGGACGCGACCATAATAGGTCGCGAGCGCTTTGCTTTGGTCTGATTGCGCTTTGACGGGGGCAGGTTGCGCAGGTTTGGGCAACGGGCGTGGCGATACAACCGGACCAACAGGTGTTTGCGGCGCACTTACACAGCCTGCCAATCCTGCCAGTGCAAATGCACCAAGCAGGGCTGACAGAGAAGTGAGGCGCCGCAAATTCTTCATTTAGTTTGCAGCTGTTCCGATGGTGTCGCCTGTGCCTGTTGCTTTGGCTTTCGCGGCAGACAGTGTATCGCGAAGATCGCTTTCCATTTTCTTCAACTCGGCCTCGGCAGCCGCACGTTTTGCCTTGCCTTCATCCGCAATTTGCAGGCTTTCTTCGATTGTGCCGATCAGATCTGCATTGGCTTGCTTGACCGCTTCGATATCGAAGACACCACGCTCCATTTCGGTGCGGATCATCTTGTTGCTTTCGCGCAGGTTCGCAGCGTTAGAAGTCAGCAATTCATTGGTCAGATCGTTCGCCGCACGTACGGCAACTGCTGCTTCGGCAGAGCGCTGGATTGTCACGGCTTGGGCCAGTTGGGTTTCCCACAAAGGCACAGTGTTGACCAAAGTAGAGTTGATTTTGGTCACAAGTGATTTGTCATTTTCCTGAACCAAACGAATGGAGGGCAGGGACTGCATTGTCACTTGGCGCGTCAGCTTCAGGTCGTGCACACGGCGTTCCAGATCATCGCGTGCGGCACGCAAATCGCGCAATTCTTGCGCTTTCATAACTTGATCGCCTTCCGGGGCTTTTTCCACCTCGACCGCTTTTGCTGGGATGTCATCCGTATCAAGAATGCGCAGCTTTTCTTCACCGGCAGCGATGTAGAGCGCGAGTTCATCGTAGAACGCCAGCGTTTTATCATAGAGGATATCGAGCGACTTGATGTCTTTAAGCAATGTGTGCTCGTGACCCAAAAGATCCTCGGTTACTTTGTCGATCTGGCCTTGAACCGTTTCAAACTTGGCCGTGAATTTCGCGAAGGGTGCCGCGCGACCGATCAGTTTCTCCCACCAGCTGCGCTTGCGACGCACGTCGAGTTCAGACACTGAAAAACCGCGAATTGTGGTGACTATATTGCGCAAGGAATCGCCTGCGGGACCAACATCCTTGTTGCGGACATCTGTTAGCATCGCTTGCGAAATAACTTGCAATTCCGCTTGCGCGCCGGATCCGAAAGAGACGATGGAATTGGTGTTTTCCATATCAATTTCTTTCATGCGTTTGGTGATTTCAGCGCTTACCTTTTTTGGGGCATCCGCAAGGGCGATAATCGCATTTGCGTCGGTAGGTTCTGCAAGAACAACAGCGTTCACTTCTTCAACGAGTGCGAGGGTTTCTTGGGCTTTGGCTTGGATAGTTGCGGTCATGGGGAGTACTCCAGTTTAAGACGGGCTGACGCCCTCGCGCTGCAAACGTTCGCGTAGCACTTCAATTTCAACATTTAAATCACTGCGATCATCAAGCAGCATTTTGCGGGTTCTGGCAGAGAAGTTCTGCTCCAGATCATCGAGGAGATCGGCGTAATCTGCGCGCGCTTGGGCGTCGCCTGTGCGTGCATATATATCGGCGAACTTGGACGTCGCATCGCGCGCACCGCGCAGATAGACGCCCATGTATTTGCGTGCCGCGGTCAGATCGCGGGGATCTTCTTCCACGGTACGAAACAATTCGCGCGCTGTGCGTTGGAACTGTTCGACACGTTTCTCCATTCCACGATCTCCGGCGCGCAAAATAGCGTCGGACATGGCGGCTAGGTGGCTTTCGGCTTCATCAACCACACGGCTGACGCGATCTTGTTGGAAGGTATCGATCCCTTCCATGCCTTTGTTTTTCATCGGGTC
>CBFIGL010000007.1:54880-88987 GCA_965662135.1 Planktotalea sp.
CGTAACCACCGAGGCAATCACCTTGCGTGGAAGGGCCGGACGACGTGCGATTTTGCGTGCGTTGTATTCCGCTTCAGCGCGCAGACCTGAGCGCAATAGCCAAGCGGACAACGTCAAAGCCCCAGCGCCGATCAACCCGACCGCAAGGGGGATTGCCCCGTCCGAGAATGTCGTGGCCACAAGCACGATAGCAGGCGCAAACAACCCGTTAGACCGTGCCCCCGCCGCGTCAGGGTTTGTTCCGTCGAAACTGTTGCGCTTGCGAGGTTTGTGGTCCGTTTCTGTGTCGCCGTCAGGGCTAAACTTGCCGCCATATTTCTGCGCCATGTCTTACAGCCCTCCAAGCCAGCCAGACGTGACCCCGAAGAGCAACACGATTAATGCGATATACGCGAATTTTTGTAGACCAGTTCCGGTCATATCATTCCCCCGGGGATGAACCTTGGTGCGGCTTATTGTGTTAACTATGTGCTGATGCACGTATAAAAACCAGTGCGAAGGCGGGAAAAACAAACGGGTTTTCCCCTTATTCGCAAGATTCCGCTCTAGTGCTTGGCTGCTGTGCGTCTTTGCGCGTTCAATTTACGGCTATAGCCGGACTGAATGATCTCGACAGCCACCAAAACCAGAACAGAGAAGTAGAAGGTCGATTTCGACATCGGAATGACCTCATAGCCAAAGACTTTCAGCGCCAGACTGTCATCATGCATCGCATGTGCCGCCGCTTGTCCTGCTTCACCCAATAGGACGATGCCGACGATCAACAAAATGAACAGGCCAAGCACTTCGTACATGCGGTTCTTTTCCTAAAAGCGTGTCACTCCATCGGCCAGAACCAACATGGCAATGCCTGACAGGATGATCGCAAATGCCAGTATCGGGAAGACATCTGTGATCGCCAGAGCGGACAAAACTGAATCGAACGAAAAGATCAGGTTCATGGTCACGATCATCGCGATCACTTTCGCCGCGGATTTGCCGCCCTTGCCCTCGATCTCTGTGTGCAGGTCTTCGATAGAAAGCATGTAACCGATCTCTTTCACGGCCGTATACATGATGAAGACACCACCGATGATAAACACCAGCGTTGCAAAATTTACGCCGCCTCCTTCCCAATCAAGAATGAAGAACGGGGCCGCCATAGCGTCGATCAAGCGGATCATAACAAACAAAAGCACAACCCGCAGGGCAACCGCGATGATGATCCCCCAGAACCGTACCGCTTTTTGTTGTGCCACCGGGGCGCGTTGGCTTTCGATCGAGATATAAAGCAGATTGTCAAAGCCCAAGACCGCTTGCAAAAAGCACAGCATCAAAAGGTTGAACAAAATTTCCAGTGTCAGCAGCTCAGCCACGGTGAAATCCCCCGAAATGGTCTATTTCCGCCCGTCTTTAGCGGAGCAGGCTGAAAATAGGATAGGGGGAATTAATTCCCGTTAGCGGCGCGGTCCGGAGGGCTTGCCCGACGGGCGACCAGAAGGCTTGCCTGCCTTGCGGTCCATTGGTTTTCCAAAACCCTTGTTCGCGGGCTTGCCGGTCGGCTTGCCATTGGATTTACCTGTCGGCTTTGCACCGGATTTGCCCGAAGGGGCTGCTCGCGCCATCGGATCACTGGTGGCGTAGGCATCTTTGCCGCGCAATGGCCCTTTGCTGAGCGGTGGACGTTTGCCACGGCTCACAGTGGTTTTGCCACGCTTAGGGCGGGCTGGTTTTGCAGGCCCACCGGGGGCTTCAAGGTCTTCGTCCGTCATTCCAAGTTGGTCGCGCAAAACCTTGCGGCGTAACTCTTCTACACCGCTGACTTTCAGATTACCCAACTGGAAAGGGCCATAGCTGACGCGGATCAAACGGTTCACATTTAATTGGATCGCTTCCATTGCTCGACGGATTTCGCGATTTTTCCCTTCGCGGATACCAACAGTTAACCAAGCATTCGCACCTTGTTGACGGTCAATACTAACCATCATCGGCTGGAAAATTTCACCCTGAAGATTCAACCCTTTGCGCAAGGGTTCAAATGTTTCCTCTGTGGGGCGCCCGTTGATGCGCACGCGGTACTTACGCAACCAACCTGTGGACGGCAGCTCTAGCTTGCGCTTTAGTTCACCATCATTGGTAAGCAGGATCAGACCTTCAGAGTTCAAATCCAATCGCCCCACACTCATCACGCGCGGCATGCCTTCGGGCAAATCCTGATAAATTGTCTTGCGCCCTTTTTCGTCGCTGTCCGTAGTCACAAGGCCCGGTGGCTTGTGATACATCCAGACGCGCGGCGGCTCTGGCGGTGTCATTGGCTTGCCGTCCACTGTGATACGTGCGCGCACGTCGACATTCAGCGCAGGGCTGTCAATTGTCTTGCCGTCCACGGCGATACGAC
Organism: Planktotalea sp.; assembly: GCA_965662135.1. Lineage (GTDB taxonomy): Bacteria > Pseudomonadota > Alphaproteobacteria > Rhodobacterales > Rhodobacteraceae > Planktotalea. The sequence goes on from CBFIGL010000007.1 coordinate 57,258, forward strand.
CAGCTTCAATCATGCGTTCGGCTTCGCGACGCGATGCAACGCCGGCACGGGCTAGGACTTTTGCGATACGCTCGCCTTTGGGTGTTTCTGTATTCATGCGCTTGCTTTAGGCTAAAGCTGTGCGCAACGAAAGGCAGATAGGCTCGTGTATATGCATTTCACCTCATTTATGAACGCGGCCTTGGCTGAAGCGCGCGGTGCGGGCGAGGCTGGTGAGGTTCCTGTTGGCGCAGTCGTTGTCCAAGATGGTGTCATCATAGGCACAGGACGCAACGCAACGCGCGCGAGCTGCGATCCGTCTGCGCACGCCGAGATCATGGCGATTCGTCAGGCCTGTGCGATTTTAGGGCAGGATCGTCTGGTAGGATGCGATCTTTACGTTACTCTGGAACCCTGTGCTATGTGCGCTGGTGCTATTGCTCACGCACGCATTGCGCGACTGTATTTCGGGGCGAGTGATCCTAAATCAGGCGGCGTCACCGTTGGGGCGCGTGTGTTCGAACAGACACAAAGCCACCATGCACCAGAAATTTATGATGGCATCGGAGCGGAGGAAGCGGCGGCTCTATTAAAGACGTTTTTTGCGCAAAAACGGGGATGATCCAAATTTCAGAAGAAAATTTGATCCCGCGCAATGCAGTGTGGAGGGTTTAAATCTATCCTGAACGAGAATGGATGTTCCCATGTCCGCAGCCGCTGTCAAAGCCGAACTGATGCAGCAAACCCCACAAGAGTATGCTAAACTGCAATTGGTTCTGGCAAAGATTTCTTCTGATTTGGCCATGCTCAAAGACTATGATACGTTGATCAAAGATGTATTGGCACATCGTGCCCATTGCGTAAGGCTTTTTCTTGGCTGGTACGTGGATGGTCAAGCCGGTCGCGTCGTGCATATCCCAGCAAAAGACTACAAGTGGACTCAGCTTCCTCAATATAACGCCCAGCTTAGAGCATCGCAGGCAGACCTGTCTTGGGAAGGGGCCTGTTCAGATTTGCAATCTGTACATGACGACTGCTTACGCTGATCGAAACCCTGTCTGACGACGCGCTTTATGGTGGGCCGATGCAAGGGGCGAACAGCAAATGGACAACGGGTCGGTTTGCATAAGCCGCTGGCGCGTCACACTATCGCTCTGCGGTCAAATATCTAAGACGTCGCTTACGTGCGCTGGGGTGACGATTTTTCTTTAAAAACCATAAGAAAAAATTGCCCAAGACGGTTTTTCTACCTTGTTCGATTGTTGATTTGCAGGCAGCGTATCGGACATGAAAACACCAGTGATAGATAACCTGCAATACGCCAACTGGTCCGAAACCATCTTTCGCCAAATGCGCGACGGCGGCGTAGACGCTGTGCATGTTACCATCGCGTATCACGAAAGTTTCCGTGAAATGGTATTGAACCTTGAAAGCTTCAATCGCTGGTTCGAACGCTTCCCCGAATTGATCTTCAAAGGCACATCTGCGGCTGACGTCCGCTTGGCCCAAGAAACAGGGCGCACCGCGATTTTCTTCGGGTTTCAAAACCCCAGCCCGATCGAAGACGATATTGGTTTGGTCGAAATCTGTCACCAGCTTGGCGTGCGGTTTATGCAGCTGACCTATAACAACCAGTCTTTGCTTGCGACGGGCTGTTATGAGGATGACGACACTGGCCTCACGCGCATGGGCAAGCAAGTCGTGACCGAAATGAACCGCGTTGGCATGGTTGTGGACATGTCCCATTCTGCGGATCGCTCTACGTTGGAAGCGATAGATTACTCCGCCCGCCCGATCGCTATTACCCATGCTAACCCCCATTGGTGGCATCCGGCGCTGCGCAATAAATCTGATGAGGTTTTGAAAGCGTTGACGGGTAGGGGCGGCATGCTGGGTTTTTCTGTTTATCCGCATCACTTGAAAGATGGGCCTGCCTGCACGTTGCAAGGCTTCTGCGAAATGGTGGCAGAGGCCGCGTCGCGCTATGGCGCAGAACATCTCGGGATCGGGACCGATCTTTGCCAAGACCAACCCGACAGCATTGTCGAATGGATGCGCGTCGGTCGCTGGAGCAAAGTGATAGATTACGGCGAAGGCAGCGCCAGCGATGCGGGTTTTCCGCCAATGCCACAGTGGTTCAATGATAACCGTGATTTCGCAAATATCTCGCAAGGCCTGCTGGATGCGGGGTTCAGCACGCAAGAGATGGAGGGGATCATGGGCGGCAATTGGTACACCTTCTATGACACGTCCTTCGGACCTGCCACATGAACGCGCCTGAGTTAAATACGATCCCCCAGATCGCGCTGCGTCCCCCCAGCACCGTGATGCGCCTGCGCCGCATGGGAGCGATGTTTCCGACACGTTTGTCCTTTTTGCGCACGCTTATGCGCAATCTGGCGGCGGAGAATGTGCAAGTTCAACGCCCTGTTTGGCAAATGGATGCGGATGGGTTCGGACATGCGGTGTATAGCGTGCGGCTTGGCGGGTATGACTATTCGCTGGTTGCGATCTCGACCGACCTGCCGCCAGAGATGCGCACAGACCGTGTAATCGCGACGGCGTGGGACACGGCCTATGTGTTATATGATGGCATCCCCGATGCAGATGAAATTGCGCGCATCGTAGGATCGGCCCCGAAACAAGAAGCCGCACGATTTACCGCGCGTGATTTGGTGTTAAGCCGCGCAAACAAGTCCGTGCGTTTGTTCCAGCATGTCACGGACGCCCTAAAGAACGGCACACAACCTGATGAAAAGATGGTGCGCGACGTTGGCTATTTGATGCGCACGACAGCAGTCTACGGCAACGGTAAATTCGGGATTGCCGACCGCGCACACATCGCGGCGCGTCCCTTTTTGGGTGGTCCGTTTGCGGCTGAAATGCTTACCGTTTGGCTTATTCGCGGCTTTACCCATGATCTGGCCGAACACGTGGGCGGCGCGCCGCTTGATCCAAAGTTGAAACGTCACTTAGGGATCGGTAATTCGACAGGTCTTGGCATGGCACCGTTCCTCGTCAGCCATCCGCGCCTGTTGGATAGCTGGATGCAAGTGCGCGAAACAGGACTTGCCCGTGTGGCAGCAATTCCATCGCTTAGTGATGAAGAACAAAGCCGACTTCATGCGCTTGCCGTGCGGGCCGCAGATCATCTGAACGAATGGAACGTGCCGGACGCAATAGCGGCTGATCGTATTGCGCAACTGCGGCGCGATTGGCCACAAGTGCAGGTGCTCTTGTCCGAAACCTTGGCTAAACCCGATCCGATTGCCACGATCCTGAAAGAAGCCGAGCGGTGGTTTGAAGATACGCAAGAACTGCTTGTCGCGCTTTTGCTCGAACCATTCGGTGATCTGATCGATGGCCTGACAGAGTGCATGGCAAATCCATTCGTGGCCGAGGTTGATCCTGCTATGTCGGTTGGTGATCTACGCGATCTGATTGCGCAAGACTGGGCCTGGGCCTGTGCGCTTGATTTCGAGAGTAAGGCTGAAACGGCTCAGTTTTGGTATGTGTCTGAGGCCAAGCAAGAACCCCGGCTTGGCATGCGCTATGAAGAAGACGGGGCTGCCTTGGAAAGTCCGCTTGATATCGCGCGCCAAGTTGCGGCTTTGGCGAATGCACTGAAGGATGAAACAGGCATCGTCGCGGAACTTTTGTTGAAACGCCCTGATTTACGCTTTGCGACGCGACGGGTGCAAACCCTTGCGCGCGCGCCATACGGAGAAATTCGCGATAACCTGATTTGCGACCGCTGCCTGCCGATTGACATGCTTCGATGCAAACTGTCCTTTTTCGGCGCAGCGAAATTCGATCCCAAGTCAGACCGCTGGACACGGATCACCCTATGCCAAGGGGCCCCTTTGTTGGACGAATTGGCCTATGCAGATGACGACTGGTGGTTGCCATGTTTCGGAAAGTGATCCATGCGCTCGGCCAATGAGATATCAGGATTGGTGCTGAAAGCAGCGCGCGGGGCCGGAATGTCGCTTGGCTGCGCGGAAGAGCTTGCGCGCGCCGCACCTGTCCTTGCGGGCAAAGGCCGGTTGGCGCGGATTGTCGATCTGTTGCTTTTGCCGTTTGAACCGCCAGAGTATTTGGACGGGTCGGTCTTTGGTGGGCATCCGGTTTTGGCCGTAATTGCGTGGCGGGATCTTAAGGCCGCCGGAATCGAGGTCAAACTTGAGTGTGATATCCAGCCAGACGTGTTTGAAGCCTTCGGTGTCCAGGAGCCAGTTTGCGGACCTTTTGAAGTGGCGGCTGACGTATGGGAGCAATTGACTGTTTTTGCAGCAAAAATGCTGGTGCCAGAAAGCGAAGCATCGCGTCTTGCTGGCGCTGGAGCGGGATTGACAGACAACGATTGAGTGGTCGCGCAGATGGGGCGCTGCCCCGTCGATCAAAGATCGACTCCCCGAGGTATTTTAAGACCAAAGACGTATTAGGTCGTCCCTTTGAACACATCTTCAGGGTAGGTGACATGGGCAAGATATAGCCCTTGAGGGGGGCTGACCGTACCGCAGGCCTGGCGGTTTTGAGCCTCTAGCGCGGTCTTTACGTCGATTTGATCCCACATGCCTGAGCCGACGCATTCGAGCGTGCCAACGAAACTGCGCACTTGGTTATGCAAGAACGAGCGCGCGCGCACGGTGAAGCGAATTTCGGGACCAGAGGGGCCGTCGATTTGCTTAACGGTCAATTCATCAAGGGTCTTCACCGGGCTTTGAGCTTGGCAAATAGACGAGCGGAACGTCGTGAAGTCGTGCCGCCCCAGCAGGTGTTTTGCGCCTTCTTGCATTGCCTCAACGTCCAATAGTCGCGGAACTTGCCAGACCAAGCCTGCATCATGGGTCGCCGGCGGGCGGCGCATCAGGAGGCGGAATTCATATTTGCGTTCAGTGGCTGAAAAGCGTGCATGCCATTCTTCATCCACCAGGGCGCAAGCGACAATAGAGATGGGATCAGGTTTCAGGTGAAAGTTCAGCGCCCCTGACAGTTTGAACGGGTCCCAGTCTTTTGCCAGATCGCAATGGGCGACTTGTCCCCAAGCGTGCACACCAGCATCGGTCCGACCCGCCGCGGCGATTGTGTGCGGTCCGGGTTCGAGTTTGGCCAGCGCCATCTCGATCTGGCCTTGTACGCTGACGTGTTCCTTTTGCCTTTGCCATCCGACAAAAGCCGCGCCGTGGTATTCTACTTTGAGTGCATATCTGGGCATGGCGCTGCTCTTAGCGGTGAAGGGGGCGTGCGGCAATCTTTTTCCCCTCTAGTAACAGATGGGGTGCGGCCTTATCCTAAAAACAACAGATAATAAGATGAGGCAGCGACATTGGTCATTTCTACCCTAGCAGACGGGATCATCCGCACCATGGAAGGCGCGCGTGATACGGTGAACGAGACATTGTTCGAGCCTGTCATTCGCTTGGGTGTCACCGGGCTGGCGCGATCTGGTAAAACGGTCTTTATAACCTCGTTGGTCGCGAATCTTCTTGATCGCGGGCGGATGGCACAGCTTCATACCGCAGCGGAGGGTCGGATTGTCGCCGCCTACTTGCAGCCGCAACCTGATGATACAGTCCCGCGATTCGACTATGAGGCACATTTGGGTCAGCTCACTGCGCGCGAACCACATTGGCCTGAAAGCACGCGCGCAATCTCTGAACTACGGGTTTCTCTCAAGGTGCAACCCAATGGGTTGCTCGGTGGCTTGCAAGGGCCGCGGACAGTGCATCTGGATATCATGGATTATCCCGGTGAATGGCTGCTGGATTTGGCGTTGCTTGATAAAAGCTATGAAGATTGGTCAAGCGAGGTGCTTGAGCGCATTGAAACCCGTGCAGAAGCGCAGGCATATCGTAACCTGATTGCGGATACGGATATCACAAGCAAACTTGATGAACCACGCGCACAAGCACTTGCGGCGTCTTTCACAGAGTATCTGCAAACTGCGCGCAACGCGGGGTATTATGATTGCACTCCGGGGCGGTTTTTGCTGCCCGGTGATCTGGCAGGTAGCCCCGCGATTACCTTCGCACCGTTAGCGAACGCCAGCATTGCACCGCGCCGCAGTTTAGGGCGCGAAATGGCGCGGCGCTATGAGGCGTATAAATCGCATGTGGTGAAACCGTTCTTTCGCGATCACTTTGCGCGGATTGATCGACAAGTCGTTTTGGTGGATGCGCTGGGCGCAATTCACAACGGTCCGCGCGCCGTCGAGGATTTGCGCGGCGCGATGACAGATATCTTGAGCGCCTTTCGCCCGGGCACCAATGCGTTCCTAAGTCGATTGCTTTTAGGCAAACGGGTTGAGCGCATCCTGTTCGCTGCCAGCAAGGCCGATCACTTGCATCACACTCAACATGGCGAGTTAACCGCGATCATGGAGGCCTTGACGCGCGATGCCCGTGATAAGGCGCGCTTTGCGGGGGCACAGACATCGTCGATGGCACTGGCATCTTTGCGCGCAACGACAGAAGAAACGATTGCACATGACGGCGAGCGTTTGAATTGTGTGCGCGGAGCATTGCTAGACACCGGCAAACAGGCTGCGTTTTATCCCGGTCAACTGCCCAAAGACCCTGCGCATTTGCTTGGCCCCGCAAGGGACGGGGCAGAGGCCTGGCTGGATCAGGATTACCAGATCATGCGGTTCGCACCCGCTCCTTTGACGCTAAAGCCCGGATTTGGTCCGCCACATATCCGGTTGGACAAGGCGGCGCAGTTTTTGATCGGTGATAAGCTATGACAAGGCACATAAGAGCGGCGCGCAGCACCGATGCAGGCAAACTGGGTGCTATCCTTGCACAAGCTGTGGCAGATCATGCATGGAAACCGCAGCTTCATACACAGGCGGAAGATATTGCGCATATGGGTGATTTGATTGATCGCGGTTGGGTCAGTGTATGCGAGCAAGATTTCAACGTCGCGGGATTTTTGGCGTTGGATGGCACAACAGTTAAATCGCTTTATGTGGCACGCGCGGCGCAAAACGCCGGGATTGGAGCCACGCTTATAAATGCAGCGCAAGCCAAGCAATCACAGTTAGAACTCTGGACATTTCAGGCCAACACAGGCGCGATACGATTTTACAACGCACACGGCTTCACAGAAGCGGAACGCACGGACGGTGCGGGAAATGAAGAAGGCCTGCCAGATGTTCGCATGACGTGGCAATCCACTGACAAGGAGACCCAGCATGGCTAAAGGTCCGGTTCTGATTGATCTCGAAAATGCACCGTCACCAGAAATTGGTCCTGAGGCGGCGCAACCTGTTCCTGATCTCGATACGCCAGCGCCAAGCGGGCAGGCGATGCAAACGATTGCTACATTGGCCGCGCGCAGACCTTCAAGGCTAGTGAAGTGGTTCTGGGGATTGTTGCTGTCCCTGACGGGGTTCGCAATTTCACTGGCGGCATGGGACTTTGCGACAGGTCTGATCGCCCGTGTGCCTTTGTTGGGCTATGCGGTCGTTGTGCTTATGGCGGCGTTTATCTTTGTTTTGCTGGTTATTGGGCTTCGCGAACTGGCGGCCTTTTCGCGTTTGAAACGTATGGACGTCTTGCACCGCGCAGGCGAAGCGGCGCGCGCGAGCGGGGATTTAAGCCAAGCACAAAAGGTCGTCGATCAAATGACCCGCCTTTACAAAAGTCGTGAAGACACGCGGTGGGGGCGCGAAGCCCTTGCTGAGAAAAGCGTGGATATGATGGATGGGGATGGGCTACTGGATTTGGCTGAACGTGAGGTGCTTGACCCGCTGGATCAAGCCGCCACGCGAGAAATTGAAGCGGCCGCACGTCAAGTCGCAGTGGTCACGGCACTTGTTCCTTTGGCTTTGGCAGATGTGGCTACGGCGCTGACATCAAACTTGCGGATGATACGACGTATTGCCGAAATATATGGCGGACGTTCTGGGGCGTTGGGCAATTGGCGGCTTACTAAGGCGGTGATGACACATTTAGTGGCGACCGGTGCCGTGGCCATCGGGGATGACTTTCTGTCGTCTATCGCAGGGGGCGGAGTGCTTGGCAAAGTCTCGCGCCGCTTTGGAGAAGGTGTTGTCAACGGCGCATTGACCGCGCGTGTCGGGGTCGCGGCGATTGAAGTCTGTCGCCCACTCCCGTTTGCAGCGTTGAAACGTCCCTCAGTGACAGGGCTTGTTCGGCGTGCTTTAACAGGATTATTTGGCGGCGAAGGAAGCTGATATGGACAGTTTCTTGATCCTGGTCGCGGTCATCGTGGGCTTGGCAGTTTTGCTTGCGCCGATTGGCGTGCTGAACCTGTCGCGCAAAATCCGCACCTCGAGTGCACGCATTGATGAACTTGAGCGCGCGGCGTTTGAGGACAAAATGGCCTCAACTGAAGCAACCGATAAGACGGGGGCGGATCCGAACCCATGGGTTGCACCAGAAGACCGGCGTGCCGCAATAAGCGCGCAACAAGACATTGTGCAGACAACCCCGCTTGATGGCGCAAACGCGCAACCGGCTGACTAAGACGTCGCTTTGGATGGGGCTGACATGGCGATGACAACACCGCGCGCATTTGTGTTTCGTGGCGAGTTGCTTGCAAATGCGGTGCATTGGATCAAAGAAAACTGGTTCCTTGGCATTGCAGCTATTTCCCTTGCGCTTGCAAAGATTTTCACGGTGCAATACGGGGTAGAGCAGGGGCTTTTGACACCTTTTGCCCGTATCATCGGCGCACTTGGATTGGGCGTTGCGTTCATCCTTTTGGGCGAAGTTGTGCGTCGCCGCTTCGGTGATGAAAGCGGTACAATGAACGCGCTGCCCTCGACGTTTTCTGGCGCGGGGATTGTGACATTGTTCACGGCCGTTCTTTCTGCACGGCATTTGTATGACATGCTGCCTACTGACTTGACGCTTTTGGCGCTGGTCGCGGTTGCGGCGCTTTCTATTGTGCTTGGTTGGTTTTACGGACCCTTCCTTGCAGCGGTTGGTGTTATCGGTGCCTTAACGAGTCCTTTCATCGTTGGTGGGCCTAGCGATGCGCCACATCTGTTCTTTTATTACTTTGCCTTGATCGTCGTTATGGCGCTTGCGATCGATACCATCCGGCGCTGGGCATGGGTGTCTGTTTTGGCCCTGATCGTCGGGTTCTTTGCAACGTGGATGTTACTTACGTCCGGGGCAGACGCAGTGCACGCACTAGGATTTTTTCTGATCACAACACTTGCGACCACAGCTATCCTGATCCGCCGTGTTTGGCCTAATCACACAGGTGCCATGCTGTCGGATAGCTTGGCAAAACTGCGTAAGAAAGATGGGATGGACTGGCCTGACTTCCCAACGCGACTTGCTGGTGCGACCTTTGTCGCGGCTTTGCTGTTCAGCAGTATAATTGCTTGGGATGCAAACGGATCGCTTGAAAGCTGGCTTGGAATTTGGAGTGTTTTCATCCTTGGCCTGTTGGCACTGATTTGGATGTCGCACGCACCCGCGCTTGAAGACCTAAGCGCATTCGTATCAATCACGTTAATTGTTCTTCTTGTGGTTCTTGCCGCGGATCGCGCGACTGTCTTCAAAGATTTTACAGCCATTGCATTGGTTGATCGTGTGCCCGAAACTTCTCTGCCGCGCGGCGTGAGCCTGCTCACGACGCTGTTCGCTGCCTTTGCGGTGTTGGGGTTCTGGCGTGCTACAAATGGGGTGCGCGGTTCGCTGGTTTGGATCGGGGCAAGCGCACTTGTACTGCCTGCTGCCCTTGGCGTGCTTGAAATGTTCTGGACCCCGACAACATATATTGGCGACTATCCATGGGCAGGGCACGCAATCATTGGCGCTGCGGTGATGACATTGCTTGCAGAGCGCAGTGCGAAACGCTGGCCGCAGGACATGCGTCCCGCAGCACTTTTTGCGATGTCTGCTCTTTCATTGATTGCCTTTGCCTTGATGTTGATCCTCAGCACTGCCGAGCTTAGCATCGCGATTGCAGTGATGATCGTGATTGCAGCACTGATTGATCGTCGCTTGGATATGCCTTGGTTGGGGATGTTCATCCAACTCGCGGTCGCGGTGTTGGGGTGACGCTTCTTGGTTGATCCAGGTGTGCCTTGGGCGTCTTGGTGGAATACGCCGCTTTGGGACGTCATTTTAGGCTACGCCGCGCCACTTGGCCTGATGGCACTGGCGTGGTCGATTTTGCGACCGATCAAGCGCATAGGTGCGCAATTGGCTCTTGAAAGCGCGATCTGGTCGCTTGGCGTGGTCTTTGCTCTGATCTTGTTAGAACGATGGTTGCGCAGTGATATTGATAGCTTTTGGGGCTTGTCGCTGGCCGGATCGATTTGGTTGATTTCCATGGGCGCACAACTCTATCGCTGGCGCAAAGGTCTGCGATTTGCTTGGCTCAGGATGCCACTCGCGCTGCTTTTAGGTGGCCTTGGGTTCGCGACCTTGTTCGTCGCGCTGGTCGGGATTTCAACGCTTAGCTACTGGCGCGCACGCGATATTTCTGGTCCGTTGCTGCTGGATACCATTGCGATTGCCTATCTCGTGCCTGCGGCCGTCCTAGGGGGTCTTTTCTGGAAGCTTGATCATATCCACCGCTCTCTACGAAGTGCCTTTGCGGCCATAAGCGCGGTGATGGTCTTGGTCTATGTTGGTCTTGAAATCCGGCGTTTCTGGCAGGCCGGTGAAATTGCAAGCCGATCTGTCAGCCAAGGCGAGCTTTATAGCTACACGATCGCCATGATGCTGACCTCTGTCGCAGTGTTGTTCTTTGCCTTTGCGCATCGCCCGGATTTCCTGCGCAAACTTGCAATGGCGGGGATTGCTTTGACTATTGCGAAGGTGTTCTTGTTGGATATGAGCGGGCTCAATGGTCTCGTGCGTGTCGCGTCATTCTTGGGGCTGGGCCTTGCTTTGACAGGCCTTGCATGGCTCAACCGCGCGATGAGCGCGCGGTGGGAGACATCAGAAACGTCAGACGAAAACCTCAGTTCACACTGATAAACTGCCCCTTGGACAATGCACCCTTCGCGTTCTTTTGCGAATCTAACCGTAGCTTGCGAGGGGCGCTTTTGTCCTCTTTCGCGTAACTGCTGGCTTTGCACCCGACCCAGACACCTGCGATGCGAACAGAATCTTTGACGCAATTTTCTTCTTGCGCATAGCGTGTGATCATCTTGTCGGGCGATGTTTCTGTTTGGGTATAGTATTTTTCATAAAGCAGTGCCCCTCCGGGTGCCACAATGCAGCCTATACCGATCAAAGCGAATAGCGGTCCTTTGCCAAACACGGCGAACTCTCCTTTAACCTGCGCAAAACAATACGCACAACTTTAGATAGATTGAATTCAAGGCAAGACTAAGAACGACTTGTAGCTTTATTGGGGCCTGCTCTGCTCTGGACGTCGCGCGATGGCGTGCCTATAAGCAACGCCAACATGACCCTGATATTCGCGACCCTTATACGAATTACAGGCCCGGCGCTCTGAGACAGAGCCGCCGGGACCAAGCGCATGGGATGTTACCCGCGCTGCCTCTCTTTCCTTGATATATTCCGTTCCAAAGGACGCCCGATATGTGTGCTGACACGCCCGAAAATACTACCGAAACAACGGTTGATTATAAAGACACTCTGAACCTGCCCAAAACAGATTTCCCCATGCGCGCGGGCCTGCCCAAGCGCGAGCCTGAATGGCTAGCCCGTTGGGAAAAGTTGGGGGTTTATGATCGCTTGCGCGCTAAAGAGGGGCGTACGCCCTTTACCCTGCACGATGGCCCGCCCTACGCGAACGGACATCTGCACATCGGTCATGCGCTGAACAAGACGATCAAGGATATGATCGTGCGCTCCCATCAGATGATGGGCTTTGACGCGCGTTATGTGCCCGGTTGGGATTGCCACGGTTTGCCGATTGAATGGAAGATCGAAGAGCAATATCGCAAGAAGGGCAAAAACAAGGACGACGTGAACATCGTCGATTTCCGTCAGGAATGTCGCAAGTTTGCTGCGGGCTGGGTCGATATCCAGCGTGAAGAATTCAAGCGTTTGGGTATCACAGGCAATTGGCCTGATCCTTATCTCACGATGGATTTCCACGCCGAAGCGGTGATCGCGGCAGAGTTCCAGAAGTTCTTGATGAATGGGACACTCTATCAAGGCTCAAAACCTGTGATGTGGTCGCCTGTTGAGCAGACCGCGCTGGCCGAGGCGGAAGTGGAGTATCACGACAAGGAAAGCTTTACGATCTGGGTGAAGTTTAAGGTGAATAAAGTTCCGACTAAGGAAGACTATGTTCATCGTGTTGTCGAAAACGAGCAGGGCAAAGTGTATCGTTCTCAACCAGCCTATGATCCCTCAAAAGACGATATCTTGGTGAATACGCAGCCAATTGAAGCCCTTGAAGAAAAGCTTTCGCGCGACCCCAATGACCTTTTAGGCTCTTATGTCGTGATCTGGACAACGACACCATGGACAATTCCGTCGAACAAAGCTGTCGTTTTTGGTGAGAGCATTGCCTATGGCTTGTATGAAGTTACGGGTACTCCAGATGAGAGTTGGGTTTGTGTCGGAGACAAGTACCTTCTTGCCGACAACTTAGCGTCAGACGTGATGCAAAAGGCGCGATTGGAAGCCGATCAGTACACTCGAATTCGTGATGTGAGTGCAGACGAACTTGCCTCTCTTGAGCTTCGACACCCGCTTGCGGGCGCTGAAGGCGGCAACGGCGAATGGGACGACATCCGTGATTTCCGCGCGGCGGAGTTTGTGACCGACACCGAAGGTACAGGTTTTGTGCACTGCGCGCCTAGCCACGGTATGGAAGAGTTCGAACTCTACCGCGACCTTGGCATGCTTGAACAGGTCATCACCTACAACATCATGGACGATGGCCGTTTCCGCAATGACCTGCCGTTCTTTGGTGGCAAAGCGATCCTTAAACCCAACGGTAAAGAGGGCAATGCAAACGCTGCGGTGATCGACAAACTGGTTGAAGTGGGCGGCTTGCTTGCACGTGGCAAGATCAAGCACAGCTATCCGCATTCCTGGCGCTCCAAAGCGCCGATCATTTTCCGCAATACGCCGCAATGGTTCGCGGCGGTGGACAAAGCGGTAGGTGATGATCAGGACACATATGGCACGACGATCCGCGAGCGCGCGTTGCGCTCTATCGACGAGCTGGTGAAATGGACACCGCAAACGGGACGCAACCGCCTTTATTCCATGATCGAAGCGCGCCCCGATTGGGTGCTGTCGCGTCAACGTGCCTGGGGCGTCCCGCTGACATGTTTTACTCGTAAAGGCTTGTTGCCGACCGATCCTGATTTCCTTTTGCGCAATGACGCAGTCAACGCGCGGATTGTCGAGGCGTTCGAAGCTGAAGGCGCGGATGCATGGTACATGGACGGTGCGAAGGAACGCTTCCTTGATGGCATCGTTGACCCCGATGACTACGATCAGGTGTTCGACGTTCTGGACGTCTGGTTCGACTCTGGTTCAACCCACAGTTTCGTTCTGCGCGATCGCCCCGATGGCACCGAAGACGGCATCGCGGATCTGTATATGGAAGGCACGGACCAGCATCGCGGCTGGTTCCATTCCTCGCTTTTGCAGGCTTGTGGTACGCTGGGTCGCGCGCCCTATCGCAATGTGGTTACGCATGGTTTCACGCTGGACGAGAAGGGCATGAAGATGTCCAAATCTCTCGGCAACACCATCGTTCCCGAGACAGTCGTCAAACAATACGGCGCAGATATTCTGCGTCTTTGGGTGGCACAGGTCGATTATACCTCCGATCAGCGCATTGGGCCTGAAATCCTTAAAGGCGTGGCAGACAGCTATCGCCGCCTGCGCAACACAATGCGCTTTATGCTGGGGTCATTGAACGATTTCACCGAAGCAGATCGCATGGACCCCGCGGACATGCCCGAGCTGGAGCGCTGGGTCCTGCATCGTCTATCCGAACTCGATGAGACAGTGCACGCAGGCTACAAAGCATTTGATTTCCAAGGGGTTTTCTCTGCGGTCTTCAACTTTGCTACGGTTGAATTGTCGGCCTTTTACTTCGATATCCGCAAAGATGCGCTATATTGTGACGGCAACACGGAACGCCGCCGCGCTGCGCGCACGGTGCTGGATATCTTGTTCACGCGCCTCACAACATGGCTTGCGCCCGTTCTGGTGTTCACTATGGAGGAAGTCTGGCTTGAACGCTTTGGCGGCGAAGACAGCTCGGTCCATTTGACCGATTTTGTCGAGACACCCAAAGCATGGCGCGATGACGCATTGGCAGCGAAATGGATGTCAATCCGCCAAGCCCGTCGTGTCGTGACAGCGGCTTTGGAAGTGCAGCGCACAGAAAAGGTGATCGGCGCATCCTTGGAAGCAGATCCGACAATCTACATTGCGGACGTAGATCTGCGCGGGGCATTGGAAAGCGTACCGTTTGATGACATCGCGATCACGTCTAACATCACCGTGTCTGGCGATGCAGCAATGGAGGGTGCGTTCACCTTGCAAGACGTCAGCGGTGTTGCTGTGTCGTTTGCCAAAGCGTCAGGCGAGAAATGCCAGCGGTGCTGGAAGATTTTACCCGATGTCGGAACCCACGCCCATGACGGCGTGTGCGGACGTTGCTCGGACGCATTGGATTCATAACCGTGCATAACATCTAGATGAGCGCATTCGTATTCTTTGCTGTCCTCGCGGCGGCGCTGCTGCATGCCAGCTGGAATGCGCTTATCAAAAGCGGGGCGAGCAAGTTTACCTCTTTGCTGAACCTAACGTTAGTGCAGGGGGGATTTGGCGCAATTGTTGCGCTGTTCAGCGCGTTTCCAAGTGTGCATGTCTGGCCATGGCTGATTGCCTCTGGCGTGTTTCATTCAGGCTATTAACTGTTCCTGTCCTTCGCCTACGAGCAGGGCGATTTAAGCCGCGTCTACCCGATTGCACGCAGTGCCGCGCCTATGATGGTGCTGGCGCTCAGCGGTTTTGTTCTCAGCAATACGCTTAGTATCTTCGAAATTATCGGCGTTCTGATCCTTGGCGCAGGTATTTTGAGTGATGGCGCGCGGAGTATTTTCTAATGGTGACTCGCGCAAGCTGGTTCCGCTTGCACTGGGATCTGCGCTGATGACTGCGGGATATTCCATCGTCGATGGACTTGGCGCGCGCGTGTCTGGTGAAGCGGTGATGTATGTGGCTTGGCTGTTCGTGCTGGATGCTTTGGTGTTCACACCGATCTGTATGGCTTTGCGCGGGCGCGGTGTATTCCGCGCCAGTGGCAAAGATTGGACCGTCGGCAGCCTTGCGGCGATGGCATCCTACAGCGCTTATGCGATTGCGGTTTGGGCCATGACAGTTGCGCCAATTGCGCTGGTAACAGCGCTACGCGAAACGTCGATACTGTTTGCTGTGCTGATTGGCTGGCTGGTCATGGGCGATTGAATGGATCGCGCAAAAGCCTTAGCCGCAGCGCTTATTGTGACAGGCGTCGTGCTTACGCGGATTTAGCCGGAATCATCTGCTGCGCGATTCCAGCAAAAAGCAGATAGACTGACGTAAGAACCAGCCCCCAGTGTGCCCAGCTTTCGGGATGGAAATCGACCCAAGCGGCCCAGCCAGCAAAGAACGTCCAAGCAAGCGCGATCGGAAGCGAGATCACACGCCAGCGTTCTGTGCGCACAGGGTGGATGAACTTGAGCGGTAAAAACATTGCGACGGCAAGGGCTGTGACAAGGGTCAGTGTGATCCAATGGGCAGGCTGAATTGCGAAGATCACGATGATCAACATGTTCCAACATCCTGGAAATCCGGAAAAAGAATTGTCTTTTGTTTTCATGCGATTGTCGGCGAAATACATCGCTGAAGCGAAGGTGATCACGATGATCGCAACCCATCCGGGCCAGCCCGGCAGCAAGCCGGATGTGAAAAGCGCAAAGGCCGGAATGAAGACATAGGTCAGATAATCGATGATCAGATCAAGCAACACGCCATCAAACTCGGGCGCATATTGTTTGACATCATATTTACGCGCAAGCGGTCCGTCGATGCCGTCCACAGCAAAGGCCACGACGAGCCAGACAAACATCATATCCCAGCGCGCATCAACAGCAGCGAGCATGGCAAGCATTGCGAAAACAGCGCCAGTGGCGGTGAGAAGGTGAACTGCGAGGGCGCGATTTTGTGGTGTCATTCGGGCCTCATGACTCATTTTTAAGCGGGGTGCAATTTTCTTATGCAGGATTTGCCTCCGGCGGGGATATTTTTAGAGAGAGGAAAGAGATCAGGCTTTGGGGTGTGCACGGTCATACACTTCCATCAAACGCGCGGTGTCCACAGCAGTATAGGCTTGAGTGGTGGAGAGGGATGCGTGCCCAAGCAGTTCCTGAATAGAACGCAAATCTCCACCGGCGCTTAGCAAATGGGTGGCAAAACTGTGACGCATCGCGTGGGGCGTGGCGGTGGCCGGCAGGCCAAGTTGCATGCGCGCCTTTGCCATCACGTCCTGTACTGCGCGCGGGTTCAGCGCACCACCGCGAATACCGCGGAACAGGGGCGCGTCCGGCTCAACGGGGTGCGGGCAGATTTTGAGATAAGTCGCCACAGCTTCCCGCGCTGCGGGCAGAACCGGGACCACACGTTCCTTGCCGCCTTTCCCGATGATGCGCAGTGTGTTGGGCAATGGCACATCCGCACCGGTCAGACCAAGCGCTTCGGAAATTCGCAATCCGCAGCCGTATAATAAAGTCAGCACAGCACTATCGCGTGCCGCGACCCAAGCGTGGGGTGTTTGCAGTTCAACCGTTTCGATCATCGCTTTGGCGGCGTCCACGGCCAAGGGGCGGGGGAGTTTCTTTTGAAACTTGGGCGCGCGAATGGTGAGAACGGCTGTAGGTTCAAATCCTTCGCGCTCGGCAAGCCAGCGATAAAAGCTTTTCACTGACGAAAGCTTGCGCGCCAAAGATCGTGCGCCCACGTCTGTACTGCGTGTCGACGCCATCCAAGCGCGCATATCGCGGGTTGTGATCCGCGCAAGCGCTGCAAGCCCTTGGGATTCGCCAGAGTAGCTGGTCATAAAGCCGATGAAGTCGGCCGTATCGTTCGCATATGCCTTGATTGTATTTTCAGACGCGCCTTTCAGCGACTTTTGCGTCTCCAACCAATGCTCAAGCGCATCGCGTGCCTGTGGGGAGATCAGGCTCAAGACAACCAACGGCGCATAGCACGTTCAAACACACCGCCGAAGAAAGCCAGAAGGTCAGTGCCTTGTTGTGGCGTGAATTGATGGGGATCTTCTGCGCCCATCACCAACATGCCGGGCAAACGACCTGCACCGAAATCAAGGGTAAGACAGGCTTCCGAACGGACCCAGCCCGCAGCTTCTGCGTATATGGCGTCATGCCCTTCGGACATTTGGCGCAGTGTCACATTACGTGAGGGGCGATCTGGGTGGCCGCCTAAATATGTCGCGATAAAGCCGGGTTCAGCGACGCAGAGAACATCTGAGAGTTTGCTGACAGCGGGTTCGTCTTCGACCTGCACGGATTCCAGCACAAGGCGTATGCAGTCAACCCGCAAGATTTCCGCGACTTCGCCGCCGAGATCCTTGAGGAATGTCTCGAAATCAACAGGATCAAGCATGTGCAGAATGGCGCGGTGGACTTGGTTCGTGCCTGCAAGGTTTTCGTAAGCTGCTGCAATAACCGAGCGATGCGTGTCCTCAAGGCGGTCTAGCCGTGCCTCGAGCCGCTCCATCGCGATGCCGCGCAAATCAACGATATTTCCGCCCATCGAGCGTTCGTTTGCCTCGATCAAAGCCTTCATCAGGTCTTTGTCTTCAAGGATCACATCGGGACGTGTGATGATCCGCTCGCGCAGATCATCTGTCATTTTAGCGCTATTGTTCATTCTGCTCTCGTGCTTCTTTCTTTTGCCTATAACACGAGAGCTGAAAAATCAGAGGATTTTCTGACCTGTTTTCGCCCAATCGGCCATAAACTGTGCCAGACCTGCATCGGTCAGCGGGTGATCGGCCAGCTTTTTGATCACGGCAGGGGGCGCTGTCATCACGTCTGCACCAATCATTGCCGATTCAAGAACGTGGTTCACAGTGCGAATAGAGGCGACCAGAATTTCGGTGTCGTAGCAGTAGTTGTCATAGATTGTGCGGATGTCCTGGATCAAATCCATTCCGTCGATATTGATATCGTCCAAGCGACCTACGAAAGGCGAAATGAAGGTTGCACCGGCTTTTGCCGCCAAAAGTGCTTGGTTCGCAGAAAAACAAAGCGTGACGTTCACCATCGTACCTTCGGACGAGAGCGTTTTGCAGGTTTTAAGGCCAGCCCATGTGAGCGGCACTTTCACTGTGATGTTCTCTGCAATCTTCGCCAGCTTGCGGCCTTCTGCGATCATCTCGTCTGCATCTGTTGCGACGACTTCGGCAGATACCGGACCATCAACAAGCGCTGCAATCTCTTTCGTGACTTCCAGAATGTCGCGACCAGATTTCATGATCAAAGACGGGTTGGTTGTGACGCCATCCACCATTCCAAGGTCATTAAGTTCGGCAATCTGGTCAATTTCGGCGGTATCTACGAAGAATTTCATGGGCAGCAGTCCTTTGATGGGTTGGCGTATGTTGCTGGAGGCTTTACCTCATGCTCCTATGTCCGAAAACCCCTCATTACGCGATGACGCACAAGAGTTCTTCGATGAAGGGCGGTTGGTGGGTGTTTGGACGACGCAACCTTTAGGACGGATGCTGGATTACAAAGCACCCGAAGGGGGCTGTTGGGTGGGTGCTTTTGTTGAAGTGCCGCTGGGGCCGCGCAAGGTTTTGGGCGTTGTCTGGTCGGCAGGCAACGGTGATTTCGACTATGCGAAAGTACGCAAGGTCATCCGCGTGTTGGATGCCGCTCCGATGCGCGCAGAATTGCGCGAGTTTCTGGAAAAGGCGGGTGCGTATACGCTCACGGATATGGAATCGATGCTGCGCCTTGGGGTGCGTGCACCGGGGCTGGGGGATCCGCCATCGATGCGAAAAGTGTACCGCAAAGGCGATGTAGAACCCGATCGCATGACGGAACCGCGCGGGCGCGTGCTGGATGCTTTGCAGGAATATGGTGATCTGTCGTTCACCCTGAAGGAACTAAGCGAGACGGCGGGAGTGACATCATCCGTGGTGAAAGGTTTGGTCAAACTGGGTGCCGTGCGCGAGGAAGATACACCGCGCGATTTACCTTATCCACGCCTTGATCCGGCTTTACCGAGCAAAGAACTTGCACCGGATCAGGCAGAAGCTGCCGAGCAATTGAAGGCGGGGATAAAGTCGGGAACCTATGGTACGACTTTGCTGCGCGGTGTGACTGGATCAGGAAAGACCGAGGTTTATCTGGAAGCGGTTGCAGAGTGCCTGTGCAAAGGACGTCAAGCGCTTGTTTTACTACCCGAGATTGCTTTGACGGCCGAATTTTTAACGCGCGTCCAAGAAAGATTTGGTGCGAAACCAGCGGAATGGCATTCCGGCGTAACCATGACTGAGCGGCGGCGCGCATGGAAAATGGTTGGCCAAGGTGGCGCGCAACTCGTCGTTGGTGCGCGTTCGGCGTTGTTTCTTCCGTTTCGTGATTTGGGTCTGGTTGTGGTCGATGAAGAACACGACACGTCTTACAAGCAAGAGGACGGTGTTCTGTATAACGCGCGTGATATGGCGGTGCTGCGCGCGTCGATTTGTTCAGCGCAGGTAATTTTGGCAAGTGCCACGCCAAGTCTGGAAAGTTGGGCCAATGCGGAAGCTGGAAAATACACACGCATTGATCTGACTTCACGCTTTGGCGAGGCTGTTATGCCAGATATGCGCGCGATTGATATGCGCGATGTGAAATTGGCTGGCAATCGCTGGATTTCGCCTCAACTGAAGGCGGAGGTAGAAGCGCGGGTGGCGTTTGGTGAGCAGGCTTTGCTGTTTATCAACCGTCGCGGCTATGCGCCCGTTACGATCTGTCGTGCCTGTGGGCATCAAATCGGATGTGACCACTGTGATGCACGCATGGTTGAGCACAGGTTTCAAAAGCGGCTGGTGTGCCATCAATGTGGCGAGACCAAAGCGATGCCCGAGATTTGCCCGTCCTGCGAAGCCGAGGATCGTTTAGCGGCTGTCGGTCCCGGGGTTGAGCGCTTGGCCGAAGAAGCGGCAGAACTTTTTCCGGACGCGCGCATCGCGACGTTGTCATCGGATATGTATGGATCTGCGCGTGCGTTAAAGGCTGAGATTGTCGGTATCGCAGAGGGGGCCGCGGATATCATTATCGGCACGCAATTGGTGGCCAAGGGGCATAATTTTCCCTTGCTCACGCTGGTTGGAGTGATTGATGCAGATCTTGGCTTGCAAGGATCTGATCTGCGCGCAGCGGAGCGGACGTTTCAATTGATGCGCCAAGTGGCGGGGCGCGCGGGTCGATCGGCCAAAAAAGGCACTGCTTTGATGCAAACCTATCAACCCGAACATCCTGTGATCCGCGCGATTCTGGCGGGGGATGAAAACGGGTTCTGGAGTGCTGAAGCGGGAGAGCGGCGCGCAGCCGCTGTGCCGCCTTATGGACGCTTGGCCGGAATTATTCTGTCGTCGCCTGATGCGCAGGAGGTTTTCGACTTGGGTGGGGAGTTGGCGCGTTTGGATGGGCCTTTGCGCCAAATTGGAGCGCAGGTTTACGGGCCAGCGCCTGCACCGATTGCGCGTGTGCGTGGCCGGCATCGTGTGCGTTTGTTGGTAAAAGCAGAGAAAACAGCACCAATCCAACGCGCGATTGCAGAGTGGATCAAGCAAGTGCGGGTGCCACCGCAAGTTCGTCTAAGCGTTGATATCGATCCGCAGAGTTTTTATTGACGATGGTCGACTTCGAGTACGTTTTGTGCAGTTCTGAATCTGCAAAAAATGAAGTAAATAAACGTTTTTTCCGCACTTTTTGGGGTATGTCTAGTGGACCGCCAAGGGCTTAACCTAGCGTTTAGGAACGCTCGTGAGCGTGAGTTTTCCTGAAGGGTTAGAGCCCAAGTGGTTCGCTCAGACTGAGCCGACAGCGGCAATTTCACAAAATTTCAGGGGGTTGGGACGTGCAGTGAATAGTGGTTCTATTTACAAGCGGCCCGAGACACTGAAATGAAGTAAAATTGCCGCCCTTCGGGTTTGACGGATTTTCCCTCTGATTTGCGTCACATCTGCTTGAAATAGAACCACTATGCCTGGGCAAATGCTTCTTATCAGAGGAAAAATCTGACAAACTGACGGTGCAGGATTAATGGGTCCTGACCCTAGGGGTTAGCCCCCGAACTACCGATGTATTAAGAGACCAAAGTAGGGGTTAGGTTTTGTAGAACGTGAGGGGTGTGGCTTTGGTGCGGGTGATGAGGCCTTTTGCCTCTAGGTCGAGTTGTACGCATTTGGCCCACCAACCGGACGTTTTGCCCTCTGGGAAAAGATCGGGAGACAATAAGGGTTTAGCAGCTTCTTTCACGTCAGCGAAAGGCAGGCCGGGGGCGTTGCTTGGCAAGATGTGAAGCAAAGCCGCGCGCACATCGTTGTATTTGTCGGCGCGCACATTTTCGGTGTGGCCCGGGACATTCACATTTTCGACGGTAACTTTTTCGAGTGTCATAGGCGAAGTCTAGCAGCCCTTATGCGGTTGCCAAGCTTCGTTTTTGGAAGACCAACCAATCTGTTGCCATGCCGCCAATCCAGAATGAACACAGGGCCGCCCAAGCGGTGCCTGCGAAAATGGATCCGCCCGTGACGCCAGCGCCAATGGCACAGCCACCTGCCAGCATCCCGCCAAAGCCCATAAGCGCTGCGCCGATCATGGCCTGGCGCATATTTGTTGTCCCTTCAAAGCCCTGGAATTTGAGTTCCCCTGCGAGGGAGGCGGCGATGAATGCCCCCAGAAAAACACCTGGAACAAGGCCAATGTCGAATTCCAGCACTGCATTGCGATCCAAAAAGAACATCAGCGTGTGTGCGGAGGGACCCGTGAAGGTCGCACTTTCGATCTGGACCGGATCAAAGGCAACTTGGCTAAGGGAGTATGTCAAAAACCACCCCAGCGCGACGGCAAAGCCGACACCAGAGGCGAATATCAATTTAGACGCGCCAATTTGGTTGCGCCGCGCCACGACAAGCGCCAACAGCGCAAGAGCGATGCCGAGGGCGAGGCCAGCCGATTGGGTCAGACCCAAAGTCGCCAGCAAATCCATGTTGCGCCCACCCGTTGTAATCCAAAGGCTGGCAATACTATCGCGCAGCGGCGAAAGCATGCCCGAAAGGCTCATCTGGGCGACGACGGCGAAAATCAGCCCAGAAACGACCGAGCGCAAATTACCTGTTGCGGCGAGCACCAAAAGGCGACCCGAACACCCACGCGCCAGAACCATGCCCACCCCAAAGAGCAAGCCACCAACAATTGCCCCTGACCAGCTACCCGGAACGGCCATCATTCGCGCATCTGCTGTTTCGATAAGACCTAGCATTTGTGCGCCTTGAACCCAGACCACGGCTGTTGAAAAAGTCAAAAGCCAAACGGCAATTTTATCGCCCATACCGCCGCGCGCGAACTCGACAACAGCTGCGCGCAGGCAAAACCGCGACCGCTGGGCGGCAATTCCAAAGACTGTTCCTGTGATCAGGCCAAGCAAAGCTGCCGTTGGCGCTTCGCCAATTCGTTCAACCAAAGCAATCAAGTCCATGTTCGTGCCTTTCAGTCTATTTGGAACGACCTATGCCAAAACGTGAATGGCTGTGCTTTGATGTAGATCAGATTGCGCAAATCCTTCTCGCCAAGGCGGGAAAAGGGGCATATGGGAGGGCCATGAAAGCAATCACCCTTAAAGATGCCCAGCAATTCCCGCTTTGGCGCAGGCCTATCGCACTTTTGTTTGTAATGGCGGTGGCCATGCCAATTGCGTTTTCCACATGGTCTGCGTTGCTGAATAACTTTGTTATCGAGGTTGCAGATTTCGACGGCTCTGACATCGGGTGGTTACACACAGTGCGCGAAATCCCTGGGTTTCTGGCGGTTGGCGTAATTGCGATTATCATTTTTATGCGCGAACAAGTCCTTGGCTTGGTATCCTTGATCATGCTTGGCGTCGCAACCGCGATCACAGCATGGTTCCCGAGTATGGGCGGGATTTTGACTATTACTATGCTAAGCTCGATCGGGTTTCATTACTACGAGACGGTTAATCAATCGCTGCAATTGCAATGGATAGACAAAGCGCGCGCGCCTCAGATGCTGGGTTGGCTTTTGGCCGCAGGATCGGGGGCGACATTGCTTGCCTATGGACTGATCGTGCTGACATGGGAAACCTTTGATCTAAGCTATAACCTTGTTTATCTGGTCTCAGGTGGGTTAACTGCGCTGATCGCGATTGCCTGCTTTATCATCTATCCGCAATTTGATGCGCCGCATCCGCAGCTGAAAAAGATGGTCCTGCGCAAGCGTTATTGGCTGTATTACGCGCTACAATTCATGGCTGGTGCGCGCCGTCAGATTTTTATGGTGTTTGCTGGGTTCATGATGGTCGAACGCTTTGGTTTTGAAGTGCATGAGATCACCGCGCTTTATTTGATCAATCTTGTCGTGAATATCTTTGTCGCCCCTTTGATGGGGCGCGCAGTGGCCCACTTTGGTGAGCGCAACACACTATTGTTCGAATACATGGGGCTTGCCTTGGTCTTTCTGGCTTATGGCGGCATCTATTGGTTCAGCTGGGGCGTTGTGCTGGCGGCGGCATTATATGTGATTGATCACATCTTCTTTGCATTGGCCTTGGCTTTAAAGACTTACTTCCAAAAGATCGCGGACCCGGGTGATATTGCACCGACAGCGGCGGTGGCCTTTACGATCAACCATATTGCAGCGGTGTTTTTGCCGGTTCTGCTTGGCTATTTGTGGCTAACCTCGCCCTCAGCGGTGTTTGGGGTTGCCGCTGGCATGGCGCTGATTTCTTTTGCGCTTGCGCTGCTGATCCCGCGCCACCCTGCACCGGGGAATGAAACACGTTTTGGCGGATTTGTCTGTCAGCCCGCCGAATAACGTAAAAGGACCGATCCATGACCACCTTCACAGCACTCACAACAGTTACCGGCAAAGAGGGCGCAGAGCGATTGGGCGATGCAATGGAGCGCCTGATCCCCGAACCCACAGGCGTTGGTGTTTTTGAAGTTGAGGACGGATCAGGGCTTTGGGAAGTGGGTGGATATTTCATCGAAGCGCCTGATGTGGGCGGACTTGACCTGTTGGCCGCGGCTTTCGCGGCCAAACCTTTCGTGGTGTCGCAGATACCTGAAACGGATTGGGTCGCTCATGTGCGTCGTGAACTGGCCCCTGTCGAAGCGGGCCGCTTTTTCGTCTACGGCAGCCACGATGCGGATAAAGTTCCAGCCGATTGCGAACCGTTGCTAATCGAAGCCGCAATGGCCTTTGGTACGGGGCACCACGGCACCACACTAGGGTGTTTGCGCGCTTTGGATCGCATTGCGAATGAAGGGTTTGTCGGCAAGTCCGTCGCCGATATCGGTTGTGGCACAGCGGTTCTTGCAATGGGTGCCGCCCGCATCTGGAGCGGTGAAGTTTTGGCCAGTGACATTGACGAAGTTGCTGTTGATGTTGCCCGGGTCAATGTAACAGCGAACGGGTTAGAAGGGCGCGTACGCTGCGTCGAAGCCGCCGGCTTTGACAACCCTGATCTGGTGGCCGCCGGTCCGTTTGATTTGATCTTTGCGAATATCTTGAAAGGGCCATTGATAAGCCTCGCGCCTGATATGTGTGCAAATCTTGAAGACGGCGGATATCTGATTCTTTCTGGCCTTTTGAATGAACAGGCGGATGAGATCATCGCGGTTTATGCAGGAACTGGCGCCAATCTGGTCCATAGAGAAGAGATTGGTGAATGGTCTTCACTAACACTTCATAAAATGGACTAGATTCAAATTTGTTTATCCTAATTTCGTCTTAATTGCCCAGATTATGCCATAATCTATTTGTACGGAATCATATCTGAATTGGTGGGGGCCAAATCATCTGAGGCTGCCATGGGTTTTCCCATCTCCAGCGAACATCAGGGTTTGTGCTTTTGTCTGATTAGGAAGAACGGACAACGAAGCGCTATATGGCCCTTGTCGACAAGAATGGTATCATTCAGGTCGTACCGCGCCCGAAGGTGCGGCGGCTTTCTTTCGTGCCGTTCAAACTGATCGCGTTGTTTGTCGTGCTCGTCATGGTGTCCAAGGCGCTGGCTTTGCTTAGCATCGGTGTGATTGCCTATGGGGAAGAACGTGTTGCGCCGTCTCAGGGCAACGTGTTTGAGCAAGTAGGCGCGATGGCCCTTTGGGTCGATCCTATTACTGATGCGATCTGTTCATTCGCGGCCCCTTATCTAAGATAAGGCGCGTTTTTTATGGTGGGGCGCAGAAGAATTTGCGCGTCACCAGATGGATCTGAAAACAAAAAGAGCCGCTGCAAGTCCATGCAGCGGCTCTTATTTATTTGGCGTGCTAAGTCTAAACCGACTTAGCCTCTGAAGGACCCGAAAATCACATTCTCGATGTCGCCGCGGCAAAGACCGATGTCTTCCAATTCGCGTGTAGAGAGTTGGCCAAGAGCCTTGCGTGTCAGACGTGCATCATTCCATTTAGAGAATGCAGCGAAGATATTTACCAGCGCGGAAGTCCCGCCGTTGGAGACGTATGCGGAGCGCGTGTTGTCGATAACAGCCATGATCGTATTCCTTTGGTGGACCGCCTCACAGGCTGGTCATATGTTTCATTCTGAGGGGGGACTAAGAGGATTGCGACACGCTGACAAGCGAGCATTATTGCATGGGTCCTATGCGTTTTCTGCATTGCAGAGAACTCTCTTAAAGCCCTTTAAAATATGACGAAAATATGACCTTGGCGATGTCGTTTTCTGTACGTGTGACGGCGAATTTGACCCGTTGCTGCAGCGCGCGTGTCGCTTTTGATCGGCCTGTGGATAAATACGACATTTTTGTATTAACCTTTCCTTTTGTTCGCCTTTCGTGCTACTGAAACAAAAAAACAACAGTTGAACCAACAGGTGCAGAGCAGCATGCGTGTTTTAGGTATTGATCCCGGTCTTCGAAACATGGGCTGGGGTGTGATCGAGGTGGATGGATCGCGCATGCGCCATCTTGGAAACGGGGTTTGCAAATCCGAGGGCAAGGATTTGGGGCTGCGTTTGCTGTCACTCCATCGCCAACTCACGGATGTTTTGCGTGAATACCAGCCAACAACGGCTGCGGTGGAACAGACTTTTGTTAACAAAGACGGGGCGGGGACGCTGAAGCTCGGGCAAGCGCGCGGCATTGCCTTGCTGGTGCCGGCGCAAGCAGGTCTTGAGATCGGTGAATATGCCCCCAACAAAGTGAAAAAGACAGTTGTGGGTGTTGGTCATGCGGCCAAGGAACAAGTGCAGCATATGGTTAAACTTCAATTGCCCGGCGTGGTGCTGAATGGCCCTGACGCAGCAGATGCCTTGGCGATTGCGATGTGTCATGCTCATTATACCCGCTCCACCAGCGTGTGGGAAAAAGCAAAACAGGCGGCAAACGGATGATTGGCAAACTTTCTGGACGGATCGATTATCGCGGCACGGATCACGTACTGATCGATGTGCGCGGTGTGGGTTACATGGTCTATTGCTCGGACCGTACCTTGGCAGGCTTGCCGGGGTCTGGCGAAGTTGTCTCACTTTATACGGACTTGTTGGTGCGCGAAGATAATTTGCAGCTTTTTGGCTTCACGTCCTTGATCGAAAAAGAATGGCATCGCCTGTTGATGAGCGTGCAAGGCATTGGCGCGAAGGCATCTTTGGCAATTCTGGGTGCGCTTGGGGCCGACGGTGTCAGCCGCGCGATTGCGCTGGCGGATGTGACGGCGATCAAAGCGGCCAAGGGCGTGGGCCCGAAAACCGCGCAGCGTGTCGTGATTGAACTCAAGGACAAAGCGCCCGGTGTAATGGCGATGGGTGTCGGCACCTTTGCCGAAGCGATGGGCGAGGTGCCGGCATCTGATGATTTCGATGTAATCGAAACGCCCGTGCGCAAGATTCCCGCCCCAAGCGCAAGCGCGCAAGCCGAAGCGCTATCCGCACTGAGCAACCTTGGCTATTCGCCCTCTGATGCCGCAAGCGCTGTGGCAGAGGCTGCGGGAAGCGATCCTGAGGCGGACACATCAACTCTGATCCGCGCATCACTCAAACTGCTTGCACCGAAGGGATAGGGTATGATTGATCCTGATCCCACCATGCGGCCAACAGAACTGCCTGAAGACAATGATCGCGCGTTGCGTCCGCAGGCGTTGGATGAGTTTATTGGGCAAGCTGAAGCGCGCGCGAACCTGAAGGTCTTTATCGAAAGCGCGAAACGGCGCGGCGAAGCGATGGATCATACTTTGTTTCATGGCCCCCCCGGTTTGGGCAAGACCACGCTGGCGCAGATCATGTCGCGCGAGCTTGGGGTGTCGTTTCGTATGACCTCGGGGCCTGTCTTGGCCAAGGCGGGGGATTTGGCGGCGATCCTGACCAATCTTGAAGCGCGCGACGTGTTGTTTATCGATGAAATTCATCGCCTCAATCCTGTTGTCGAAGAAATTCTATATCCAGCACTAGAAGATTTCGAGCTGGATTTGGTGATCGGTGAAGGCCCTGCCGCACGCACTGTGCGCATCGAATTGCAGCCCTTCACGCTTGTGGGCGCGACCACGCGGCTTGGGCTGCTGACCACGCCCTTGCGCGATCGCTTTGGTATCCCGACGCGGCTGGAGTTTTATACAGAGGACGAGTTGTTCACGATTGTGGAGCGGAACGCGCGCAAGCTGGGCAACCCTGCGGATGAAGGCGGCGCGCGCGAGATCGCCAAGCGCGCGCGGGGCACGCCGCGGATTGCAGGGCGCTTGCTGCGCCGTGTCGTGGATTTCGCGGTTGTCGAAGGCGACGGCAAGGTCACGCAAAAGCTGGCGGATATGGCTTTGACGCGGCTTGGGGTCGACAAGCTTGGCCTTGATGGGGCGGATCGGCGGTATTTGCGGCTGATCGCCGAGAACTATCAGGGTGGGCCAGTGGGCATTGAAACCATGTCTGCGGCACTATCGGAAAGCCGTGATGCACTGGAAGAAGTGATCGAGCCGTTTTTGTTGCAGCAAGGTTTGATCCAGCGTACTCCGCGCGGGCGCATGTTGGCGCAAAAGGCGTGGACACATTTGGGCATGGCGGCTCCGGGAAAACCGGATCAGGCGGGGTTGTTTGAGTGAGAGTGCGGGACGCTTCGCGGTGAGTTTAAAGGCAAGATGAAGACGATGTTGGACGTTAGCGAAATAGAAGCGCTGTTTACGCGCAGCGGCGGTGAGTATGCGTTTGCGCGCTGGGGGCGGGCGATTTCGCCTGTCGTCTTCGGGGTAAATGAAGAGACACTGAAAGTGGTCAAAGGCGCGATCGAAGCGGTGTGCTTGGTCAGCAATCACTACATGGCGGAAACCGATCCCGAACTTGGCACCAATGCGATGTTCTTCTTCTTTAGCGACTGGGCTGAATTGCTGGAGGTTCCCAAGCTTGATGAATTGGTGCCGGACTTGGCCGCGATGGTTGCGCGTGTGACGGCGGCAGATGCCAACCAGTATCGCGTGTTTCGCTTTGACGAGAACGGCGCAATCAAGGCCTGCTTTACCTTCATTCGCATGGACAAACATCTCAGCGAAGTGCCGGCGGAAACCCTCGCGCTGAGCCAAGCGGTGCAGATGATGGTGCTTTGGTCTGACACTGCGTTTTTGCTGAACTCGCCCCTTGCAGTGATGGACAATGGTGGTGTGATTGTGAAACCCGAGATTTCAGGCCTGCTTGCTGCCGCCTATGATGCGGTGATGCCTGTCGCGGCGAATGATCCAAGCCATGCGTTGCGCCTTGCCGCGCGCATGCCGAAAAAGCAGTAGGAGAGCGGAATGCACGAATTTGCGCTGCGGGTCTATTATGAGGACACGGATCTTGCGGGGATTGTGTATTACGCCAACTACTTGAAATTTATTGAACGTGGGCGCACCGAATGGGTGCGCGAACAGGGGATCGATCAGAGCAAATTGCGTGATGACGAGGGATTGGTCTTTGCTGTGCGTCGCGTTGAGGCGGATTACCTCGCGCCTGCGCGATTTGACGATGACCTGATCGTGCGCACAAGCGTCGAACAGATGAGCGGTGCGCGCATCATTCTGAGCCAGGACGTTATGCGGGGCAAGGATTTGCTTTTCAGTGCGCAGGTTACGCTGGTTGCGCTGACTTTAGAAGGCCAGCCGACGCGGCTTCCAGCGAATATCCGCCGAATCGTCCACTAATTTGCGGCAATCGTGCGCCTGTGATCTGCGAGATATTGGTTTTGCTACTGATATCGTCTAAGATGCCTTTATATCAAAGAGCCACATCAGTGGCCGGACAAAAAAGAGCAGGCAAATGGAAGCAGAAACCCTTGCGATGGCGCAGGAGATTGATTTCTCCATGTGGGCGCTTTTTGCGCGCGCGACAATTACTGTAAAACTGGTCATGATCATGCTGGTCGTTGCCTCGATCTGGTCGTGGTCGATTGTTGTTCAGAAATACATGCAATATCGCGCAGCGCGCAGTGAAGCCGCGATTTTCGATCAGGCGTTCTGGTCGGGCGAGCCGCTGGATCAACTGTTTGAAACGATTGGGCAGCAGCCCAAAGGGGCGTCTGAAAAGATTTTTGCAGCTGGTATGACGGAATGGCGCCGCTCGCACCGTGTAGACGGTGGATTGATCGCTGGTGCGCAAAGCCGGATCGACCGCTCGATGGATGTTGCGATTTCTAAAGAAGCAGATGATTTGCAGGCAGGCCTGTCTGTGCTTGCGACTGTCGGATCAACCACGCCCTTCGTGGGTTTATTTGGAACGGTTTGGGGCATTATGAACGCCTTTATCGAAATTGCTGAGGCGCAAAACACCAATCTCGCAGTCGTTGCACCCGGTATTGCCGAAGCCCTTCTGGCCACAGGTCTGGGCCTTCTTGCTGCGATTCCTGCCGTGATTTATTATAACAAATTCAGCGCAGACAGCGATCGTATCGTCGGTGGCTATGAAGCCTTCGCAGATGAGTTTGCCACGATCCTGTCACGCCAGTTGGATAGCTAAGCCATGAGCGCGAATGTTATTCAGAAAGTGTCAGGCGTCAAGCGACGTGGGCGTCGGGGCGGGCGCGCGCGCCCAATGGCAGAGATAAACGTCACGCCCTTCGTGGACGTTATGCTGGTGCTGCTGATCATCTTCATGGTGGCGGCCCCCTTGATGTCTGTTGGCGTTCCTGTTGAACTGCCCAAGACAGCCGCCGGTGCGTTGCCGTCTGATGCGGAAGAGCCGTTGACATTGACCATTGCCGCCGATGGGCGCGTCATGATCCAGACGACTGAAACCGAGGTCGCAGAGCTTGTCACGAAATTGCGAGCGATTGCCTCTGAGCGCAGCAGCACGCGGGTGTATTTGCGTGCGGATGGGGCAGTGCCTTATGAGCAAGTCGTGCAAGTCATGGGCGCGTTGAATGCAGGCGGGTTTAGCGACATCGGCCTTGTTACTGATACCGGCGGTCCAGAATTGAACGCCGACCTCGCGGATAACTAGGGCGCGCGCGGTGCAAAAAAGCACCTACATATCAGCAGGCGGACACGCGCTTTTGCTCGGCTTTGCGATGTTTGGCGGGGTGTTTGACGCCGAGCCGTTGGATTTGCCAACGGTGGATGTCTCTGTGATTTCAGAGGCAGAGTTCGCAGCACTCACGCAAACGTCGCAACCCCCTGATGTCGTGCCTGATGCTCCTGAGCCAATCTTAAGTCTACCGGATTCAGAGCCCGAGCCTGAACCGGTCATTCCCGAGCCGGAGCCCACGCCCGTGCCACGCCCTGATCCTCCCCAGATTGTCGAGCCAGAGCCTGCGCCTTTACCACCGGAACCAGCGCCAGAACCAGATCCTTTGTCTGAGCCGGTCGAGGAAGCTGTCGTGATCCCCGGCGTTGCGCCGGACACGTCTTTGCGTCCCAAGCCAAGACCCGCGGACCGTGTCGCGCCAGAAGCGGTCGCCGCGCCTGATCCGGAAGTTGAAATCGACAACACCGCGCAAGAGGCCACGCAACCAGATGAAAATGCTGAGCAAGTGGTGGAAGAGCAATTGGAAACAGCCCCCGAAGAGGCGGCTACTGAAATCGTCACGGAAGCGGAACAACCGGCATCTAGTGCGCCAAGCAGCACCCAACGCCCGAGATCGCGTCCACGCGATACAGCGGCAACGCAAGCGCCCGATACCTCGTCAGCGGTGAATGCTGCATTGGCCGAAGCGCTTGGTGAACCTGCTGCCACAGACGTGCCAACGGGTCCGACACTGACCGCACAAGAAACAGGCGCGCTGCGTCTGGCGGTACAAAGCTGTTGGGTTGTGGATGTGGGTAGCCAAGCTGCGAATGTGACCGTTGTTGTCGGCATGTCGATGGATGTCAGCGGCAAGGTGATTGCAAGCAGCATGCGCCTTGTATCTTCTTCAGGTGGGGAAGGTTCGGCTGTCGAGACGGCCTATCAATCCGCAAGGCGCGCAGTGTTGCGCTGCCAGAAGGAAGGCTATGATCTGCCGGACGACAAATACGAGCAGTGGAAAGAGATCGAAATGACCTTCAATCCAAAGGATATGCGTATCAGATGAGTCCCATTGGACACATCCATGGGCAAC
>CBFIGL010000007.1:89099-130944 GCA_965662135.1 Planktotalea sp.
GCAATCGTGGTATTGCCCTTTGCAGCTTGGGCGCAAAACGGCCCATTGCGCATTGAAATCACTGAAGGCGTGGTTGAACCCATGCCTTTTGCGGCCCCAAATTTTGTCGCCGAAAGCAGTGCGGCCAATGAGTTTGCTGAACGGCTCGCGCGTGTTGTTGTTAGCGATCTTGCAGGTACAGGCCTGTTTCGCGAAGTGCCGCGCACTGCCTATATCAGCCAGTTCACAAGTTTCGATGCCCCCGTGCAATACGCCGATTGGAAAGCAATCAATGCGCAGGCTTTGGTAACGGGTGCCGTGAACGTCAGCGGTTCTAATTTAAGTGTTAAGTTCCGTGTCTACGATGTGTTTTCGGGTGCAGAGATTGGCTCGGGTCTGCAATTTGCTGGCACCACCCAAGGTTGGCGTCGCATGGCGCATAAAGTGGCCGATCAGGTCTATGCACGCATTACCGGCGAACAGCCATATTTTGACAGCCGCGTTGTCTATGTGTCCGAACAAGGACCAAAGGACAAACGTCGCAAGCGCCTTGCGATTATGGATTATGACGGCGCAAACGTGCAGTATCTGACGGGGTCTGAAAACCTTGTCCTTGCACCGCGTTTTTCCCCGACAGGGGATCGCGTACTTTACACGTCCTACGAAACAGGCTTTCCGCGCATCTATGTGCTTGATGTCGGCTCTGTGCAACGCCGCGTCTTGGAAAGTCAGGAAGGCTCGATGAGCTTTGCTCCGCGCTTTGCCCCGGATGGGCGCACTGTGGTCTATTCGCTCGCACGCGGGGGTAACACTGATATTTACCGTATGGATGTGGCCAGCGGTGCAAGTTCTCGCCTGACCTCTGGTCCGGCAATCGAAACAGCGCCAAGCTATAGCCCTGATGGCAGTCGCATCGTCTTTGAAAGCGATAGATCAGGTTCACAACAGATCTATATCATGAGCGCGAATGGTGGCGATTCCAAGCGTATCAGCTTTGGCCAAGGTCGCTACGGCACACCTGTATGGTCGCCGCGCGGTGACTTGATTGCCTTTACAAAGCAATCCAAAGGTCGCTTCCACATTGGCGTGATGCGTACGGATGGTTCGGAAGAGCGTTTGCTGACCGCATCCTTCTTGGATGAAGGGCCTACGTGGTCGCCAAATGGTCGTGTGATCATGTTCACCCGAGAAACCCAAGGGGCAGCCGGTTCAGCATCGCTTTATTCCGTTGATATTTCGGGCCGCAATTTGAAACGCATTCCCACCGAGGGCGGAGCATCCGATCCCTCGTGGTCGCCGCTTCAGCGCTAAGCGAAAACAAACTAAGACTCTGAAACATAATAATAAGCAGTGAGACAGACAGATGAAAATGATCACCAAGGCAGTTCTACTGACAAGCGTTCTGGCGCTTGCCGCTTGCTCGAATAAATCCGATTTTGAAGGCGATGATGTCGCTGACCTGAATGCGGGTGCCGGCTTTGACCAAAACGCCAATGGCAGCTTTGACGGCACAGGCGGCGCGAATGATCCCACATCAGTTGCCTTCTTCCAGCAAAGTGTTGGCGATCGAATCCTCTTTGAAGTCGATCAATCGACACTTACAGGGCAGGGCCGCTTGATCCTTGATGGCCAAACCCGATGGCTTACAACCAACTCTGACTACACCGCGATCATCGAAGGTCATGCAGATGAACAAGGCACACGCGAATATAACGTCGCCTTGGGCGAGCGTCGTGCAAATGCGGTACGCGACTATCTTGTG
This sequence comes from Planktotalea sp., assembly GCA_965662135.1. Classification (GTDB taxonomy): domain Bacteria; phylum Pseudomonadota; class Alphaproteobacteria; order Rhodobacterales; family Rhodobacteraceae; genus Planktotalea. The sequence continues at coordinate 90,841 of CBFIGL010000007.1, forward strand.
TCCAATGGCGTGCCATCCTCGCGACTTCGTGTTGTCAGCTATGGCAAAGAACGCCCGATTGAGATTTGCTCCCAAGAGGATTGCTATGCTAAGAACCGTCGCGCGGTAACAGTCTTGGCAGCAGGACTGTCCGGCTAAGCGCACAGGTTTGGGAAAGAGATATATGACGGCTCGTTTGACACAGGTTTTTGCAGCGGCCGCGCTGTCCTTTAGTCTGTTGCCCGCTGTGGTAGCAGGCCAGTCCTCCAACAATCAAACCCTTGCCGACATCCGTCAGGATTTGACGGTTCTATTCGTTGAAATGCAACGTCTCAAGCGCGAGCTGTCGACAACGGGGTCATCAGCGCCTGCGATTGGAGGCAATTCTGCGACGGATCGGATCAATTCTGTCGAAGGCGAATTGCAGCGCCTTACGGGCAAGATCGAGCAGCTTGAGTTTCGTATCGATTCCATCGTGAAGGATGGGACCAACCGTATCGGCGATCTTGAATTCCGCTTGGTCGAGCTTGAGGGCGGTGACGTCAGCAAGCTGGGGGACACCAGCACGCTTGGGGGCGGGACCACGCCCAAGGCTCCGAACCCTCCGGTGCAAACCGGTGGTACAGATGCGAATGACACCCAATTGGCGATGGGGGAGCAAGCGGATTTTGACGCCGCAAGCGCGCTCTTGGCTTCTGGCGATAACGCAGGGGCGGCATCGCAATTCGAAGTGTTTACACAGAATTATCCTGGCAGTCCTTTGGAAGGCAAGGCACGTCTAAAGCAAGGCGAAGCGCATGAGGCTGCGGACAATTCCCGTGACGCTGCGCGCGCCTATCTGGATGCCTATTCGCGGGACCCCGCAAGTGACATCGCACCTGAGGCATTGTTTCGCTTGGGCCGCACCTTGGGCCGCCTCGGTAAAATCTCCGAAGCCTGCGTAACACTCGGCGAAGTCGGTGTGCGTCATCCGGGAACACCCGCGGCAAATAATGCGCAAACAGAGATGACCGCGCTGAGCTGCACCTGATGCTCAACAAAACACTGCTAAAGGATGCGCTTCCATTAGGGATCGCGCTATCTGGTGGCAGTGATTCAACCGCTCTTTTAATCTTGGCAGTAGATGCGTTTGGCCCTAAACGCCTTCACGCGGTCACGATAAACCATGGTCTGCGCAAAGCGGCCAAGGACGAAGCAAACCAAGCAGGCAAACTCTGTGCGGCTTTGGGCGTTCAGCATCAGACGATCACACTCGCACTGACAGACGGCGCGGATTTACAAGCCAGGGCGCGTACTGCGCGTTACGATGCACTTGCGCAATGGGCCCAACAAGCCAAACTTGTTGCCACCGCATTAGGCCACACTCAAGACGACGTCGCCGAGACGTTCCTGATGCGGCTCGCGCGTGGCTCGGGCGTAGACGGGTTGGCGAAAATGCCTGCGCGTTTTGAACGGGACGGGGCGACCTTCTTGCGTCCGCTGCTTGATGCAAAGCGCACAGGCCTGCAATCCATGCTAAAGGATCGCGGGATTTCATGGAGCGAAGATCCCTCCAACCAAGACCCGCGCTTTACCCGTGTTAAAATGCGTCAGGCCCAACCCGCCTTTGATGCGTTGGGCCTCACAACGGATCGTTTAAGCCAAACCGCCGAATGGATGCGGGCCGCATCCGAAGTGCTGGAACAAGCCGCTGACGCATGGATTGCCGCGCATGCATGGGCAGATCATGGCGATGCAGTCTTTGATTTACCCGCGCTCAAAACCGCTTCTAAAGAAACGGCCTGTCGTGTCCTGACCCGAGTGATGTGCACCCTATCGGGAAATCCTTACCGTCCACGGTTCTCTGCGCTCATCGAAGCGATGCAAAGCGACAGCGCGCGAACGGTTCATGGTTGCTTGCTCTACCAACACCAGAACACTCTGCGCGTGACGCGCGAAGTGAATGCCATTGATGGTTCAGATGAACGCTGGAGTATCACTGGACCCATGAAGCGATACCATTCGATCCGGCCGCTTAACGAACGCGGGCTAAACCTGTGCGAAAACTGGCGCGATACTGCTGTGCTGCCACGGCGTTCGCTATTGGCCAGCCCTGCGATCTGGTCGGGTGAGGCGCTCGTCGCGGCACCTCTGGCCCAGCCACATCCTGATTGGCAAGCGATAGCGCGAAACCCGCTTCATCTTGCCAAATAAACTCATGGAATAACGGATCTCAGCTGCGCGACGCTTTTTCAGCAATACCCGAAATGCCACTGCGCTTCGCCAGCTCTGCTTCAACATCCGCAAGGCTTACATCCCGCGCAGCAAGCATCACCATCAAATGGTAAAACACATCTGCGGCTTCACTGGTCAGTGCCGCCTTGTCGCCTTTGACCGCTTCAATGATGGCTTCAATAGCTTCTTCGCCGAATTTCTCGGCGCATTTTTCAGGACCTTTGGCAAGTAATTTCGCTGTCCAGCTGCTGTCACCACCTTCAGCTTTGCGCGTTTGAATGGTGGCGAATAGATCGTGCAAAATACTCATGTGAACCTCATCGGAATGCCTGCCGCGGCCATATGCGCTTTGGCTTGGGCGATGGTAAACTCGCCAAAATGAAAGATCGAGGCCGCCAAAACAGCGCTTGCGCCGCCTTTGGTGACACCTTCGACCAAATGATCCAAATTACCCACCCCGCCTGAGGCAATCACAGGGATATTGACCGCATCCGATACGGCGCGCGTCAAAGGAAGATTAAACCCCGACTTTGTGCCGTCACGATCCATCGACGTCAGCAGAATTTCTCCAGCCCCTTTGGCCGCGACCAATTGCGCGAATTCAACGGCATCAATACCCGTTGGTTTACGCCCTCCGTGGGTGAAAATTTCCCAACGACCCGGCGCAACGGTCTTGGCATCGATCGCACAAACAATGCACTGACTACCGAACTGATCGGCCGCTTCGGATAGCACGTCAGGGCGTGCGACAGCGGCTGAGTTAAAGCTGACCTTGTCCGCACCTGCCAATAAGAGCGCGCGCACGTCCTCTACTTCGCGCACGCCACCCCCTACAGTCAAAGGGATGTAGCATTGCTCTGCGGTGCGGCGCACAACATCAAACATTGTGCCACGGTTTTCGTGGGTCGCATGAATATCAAGAAAACAAAGCTCATCTGCGCCAGCTTGATCATAGGCGCGTGCGCTTTCAACAGGATCGCCCGCATCGCGCAGCCCGACAAAGTTCACGCCTTTGACAACACGGCCATCTGCAACATCAAGACAGGGAATAATGCGGGTTTTCAGCATTCAATGGCCTCAATTTTTCCAGAAAAATTGCCTTCCGACTGTTCGTCACAAAATCGTTTCATGACAGCACCTTCAAAGCATCACCCAGATCAAGCGCACCATCATAAAGCGCCCGCCCTGAAATCGCGCCGTTCAGACCAGCACCGCAATCGCGCAATGCAATCAAGTCTCCAATCGAAGACACACCACCCGAAGCAATCACAGGAATTGAAACCGCGCGCGCTAGGGCTGCGGTTGCCTCCACATTCGGCCCTTGCATGGCACCATCGCGATTGATGTCGGTATAGATAATTGCCGCAACACCAGCGTCCTCAAAAGAGCGCGCTAAATCCGTGACATCGACATTCGTCTCCTCGGCCCAGCCTTTTGTAGCAACTTTTCCGTTACGGGCGTCAATTCCAACAGCCACGTGACCGGGGAACGCTTTAGCCGCCTCGCGCACCAGATCGGGGTTCTCCACCGCAACGGTTCCAAGGATCACACGCTGCAACCCTTTTTCCAGCCAACGCTCGATCGTTGCCATATCACGGATGCCACCGCCCAGTTGGGTCGGCACTTTGCAGGCTTTCAAAATGGCCTCGACAGGCGCGGCGTTTACAGGTTCACCCGCAAAAGCGCCATTAAGATCAACAAGATGCAGCCATTCACAGCCCGCGTTCACAAAGTCCATTGCTTGTGCCGCAGGATCGTCGCTAAAGACAGTCGCTTGGTCCATTTCACCACGCACAAGGCGCACGGCCTGTCCGTCTTTAAGGTCAATTGCAGGGTAGAGGATCATCAGGCAGCACCTTTCATTTCTTGCAGATTGCATTGCCATGGGATTAGCGAATTTGCAACGGGGCGTAGGGTCAAGGCTTGCTTTGAGTGCGCAGTCCTTGCACTCTAAAGCCAAATACGGGGAGAGACTTATGAAATCAGTACTAACAGCCGCCGCCTTGATGCTTGTAGCAACAACTGCATTCGCAGAACCTATTGTTGGAACATGGCGCACGATTAAGGATGAGAACGGCAATTCCGGCACTGTTAAAGTTGAGCCGTGCGGAGCAAAATTTTGCGGAGTATTGACGCAATCTTTTGATAGTGCAGGGAAAACTTTCAAATCTGAGAATTTTGGCAAACGGATCATTTGGGACATGAAAGCCGATGGTGCTGGGGCGTATTCCGGTGGCAAAGTCTGGAATCCCGCCAATGACAAGACCTATAATAGTCGTATCCAAGTCAGCGGCTCGCAGCTAAAAGTGCGAGGCTGCGTTCTGGGAATCTGCCGTGACGGCGGGACTTGGAAGCGCGTAAACTAAAGGTCTACGGCGTCCACGTCAGAAAATTGGAGATAAGCCGCAGGCCAACCTGTTGGCTTTTCTCTGGATGAAACTGCATCCCCAGCATTGTATCACGCCCGACAATCGCGGTGATATCGCCTGCATAATCCACATGGGCCAAGCGCTCTTCTGGCTTGGCTACGTCAAAATGGTAGGAATGGACGAAATAGGTGTGATCACCGCTTTTCACCCCTTCAAACACGGGGTGGGGTGTGTCGATCACCAGATCGTTCCATCCCATATGCGGGACTTTCAAACCTGTGTCGCGTGGCCTGATTTTCACCACATTGCCGTCGATCCAACCCAAGCCGTCTGTATCCTCATACTCGCGTCCAAGCGTTGCCATCAGCTGCATCCCGACGCAAATCCCCAAGAACGGACGTGCTTTGACTGTGACAGCCTCTTGGAGCGCATCAAAAAGACCACCGGTCCCTTTGAGCGCCTTTACACAGGCCGGAAAAGCACCATCACCAGGCAGAACAATGCGGTCCGCGCGTGCCACAACGTCTGCGTCAGAAGTGACAACAACCTCGCCTGTATTCGCTTCTGCAGCCATACGGCCAAATGCTTTCTCTGCTGAATGCAGATTGCCGCTCTCGTAATCAATAATTGCCGTCAGCACGTTACAGCGTTCCTTTGGTTGAAGGTACGGCGTCAGATTTGCGCGGGTCGGTTTCAACCGCAACACGTAATGCGCGCGCAACAGCTTTGAACGCCGCTTCTGCAATGTGGTGGCTGTTAAAGCCGTGCAGCTGGTCAATATGCAGCGTGATGCCGCCATGTGTCGCGAAAGCCTGAAAGAATTCACGCACCAATTCGCAATCAAACGCACCGATTTTTTGCGTTGGCAGGTCTACGTTCCACACCAGAAACGGACGCGCGGATAGGTCCAACGCACAGCGCACCTGTGCATCATCCATAGGCAGGTGACATTCACCATATCGGCGAATTCCACGTTTATCCCCAAGGGCTTGCGCCAAGGCTTGACCCAAAGCGATGCCCGTATCCTCAACCGTGTGGTGATCATCAATATGCAAATCACCCTTGGCGCGAATGGTCATGTCAATCATCGAATGGCGCGCCAGTTGGTCCAGCATGTGGTCAAAAAAGCCAACGCTGGTCTGGTTGTCGTATACACCGGTTCCATCAAGATTGATCTCGACTGAAATATCGGTTTCTGCGGTTGCGCGTGTCACTGTTGCCGTTCGCATTGCACTATCCTTAGGCTTGCTGATTACGGCCCTTATAGCAGGGACGCCGCGCAGGCCAAGCGGCTGCGTTTCGCGATTGCGTTGGCGTGGCCTCTATGCCAGCTTTGCGGCCAAGCCAGTAAAAGGACCATCCTCATGTCTACATGTGTTTTCGTACAGATCAGATGCAAACCCGGCACGACATATCAAGTCGCAGAGAAGATTGCATTTGAAGAAATTCACTCGGAAATCTACTCAACTTCGGGCGAGTACGATTTGATGGTGAAGATGTATATTCCCGAGGATCAAGACGTGGGAAAGTACATCAATGATCACTTGCTGCCGATCGAAGGGATCGAACGCTCGCTGACAACGATGACATTCAAAGCGTTCTGATCTGAATGCTTGATGGCATAAAAATTGTTGAAATAGAAGGGCTTGGACCTGCGCCTTTTGCGGGTATGATGCTGGCTGATCTGGGCGCAGAAGTGACTGTTATTCACCGTAAGGGCAAATCGGGTAGCATCACGGCAGAGGCCAGCCTGCTGGATCGGGGTAAACGATCTATCGCGCTGGATCTGAAAGAAGCTGCTGATCTGAACATTGCAAAAGCACTGATCGCAGGTGCTGACGGTTTGATCGAGGGGTTTCGCCCCGGTGTGATGGAACGCCTTGGCCTTGGGCCAGAAGACTGTCACGCAGCCAATTCCAAACTGGTCTATGGTCGTATGACAGGTTGGGGCCAAACAGGTCCACGCGCGCAGCAGGCAGGGCACGATCTGAATTACATAGCCACGTCTGGCGCGCTCTATTACGCAGGACTGCCCAATGATGCGCCGGTGACACCAGCAACTTTGCTAGGAGATATCGGTGGCGGGGCCCTGTATTTGGTGGCGGGTATGCTGGCCAGTATCATCAAAGCAGGACGCACCGGACAGGGCGTTGTCGTGGATGCGGCGATTGTGGACGGGTCCGCACATATGATGAACCTGTTGATGGCGCTCGGGCAGGGCGGTGGTTTATCCGATGAACGTGGCGCAAGCCTGTTGGATGGTCCGCATTGGTCGCGCAGTTACAAATGTGCCTGTGGGGCCTTTGTGTCTGTTCAGGCGTTGGAACCGCAGTTTTACGCAACTTTGCTTGAGGCACTTGATTTGCATGACGATCCATTGATGCAAAGCCAACATGAGGCACGCCATTGGCGCGCCCAAACCGAGCGGTTCACAACGATTTTCGCAAGCCAGCCTCAGCAACACTGGTCCCAGATTTTTGCAACCTCAGACGCCTGCGTCGCTTCGGTGCTGTCGCCAAACCAAGCCTACAAAGACCCCCATATGAGCGCGCGCAAGGTTTGGGATACAGGGCAGGGCTATATGCAAGCGGCCCCAGCGCCACGATTTGACGGTGAAACACGCCCGATCATGACAGCCCCAGCGCGTGATGGGGATCGTGCGGCCATTTTGGCGGAACTCGCGCTATAATTTTTCGCCTTTCTACTTGCACCAACCCCTAGAACTAAGCGATAGAAACGGCGGTCCGGTCCCATAGCTCAACTGGATAGAGCACCTGCCTTCTAAGCAGGGGGTTTCAGGTTCGAGTCCTGATGGGATCGCCATTCTTGACATCATCTGTGCGAATTGCGCAACTCTCGTGAAACACTTTTCATGAGATGATCCAGATGACAAAAGACCCGCTGCTTCAGCCCTATCAATTGAAACATCTCACATTGAAAAACCGGATCATGACCACCAGTCATGAACCTGCCTATCCAGAAGATGGTATGCCCAAAGATCGTTACCGCGCCTACCATGAAGAACGCGCGAAAGCAGGGGTTGCTTTGGCGATGACGGCGGGCTCGGCAGCGGTGTCAAAAGACAGCCCTCCTGTGTTCAACAATATTCTTGCCTACAAAGATGAAGTGGTACCGTGGATTAAGAACCTTGCGGATGGCTGTCATGAACATGGCTGTGCGGTGATGATCCAACTGACCCATCTGGGGCGGCGCACCACATGGAATAAAGGCGATTGGTTGCCGTCTGTATCTTCGTCAAAGCACCGCGAACCTGCGCATCGCGCCTTTCCCAAGCTGATCGAAGACTGGGACATTGATCGTATTATCAATGACTTTGCAGATGCGGCGCAACGTATGCAAGCCGGTGGCATGGACGGGATCGAACTTCAGGTTTACGGACATTTGCTTGATCAATTCTGGTCGCCTTTGACCAATGATCTGGTTGGCCCTTACGGCGCAGATACTTTGCAAAACCGAATGCGGTTTCCGCTTGATGTGCTTGCTGCGATCCGCAAACGTGTGGGCGACAAATTTATCGTTGGCTTTCGCTATACGGCGGATGAAGCGCAAAAAGGGGGCATCACCGCAAAAGACGGTTTGGAAATATCCAAGACCTTGGCAGCCACAGGGCAGCTTGATTTTCTCAATGTCATCAAAGGGCGCATTCACACAGATCCCGCGATGACGGATATGATCCCCGTTCAGGGCATGAAAAGCGCGCCACACTTGGACTTCGCAGGGCAAGTGAAAAAGTTGACAGGCATGCCCACGTTCCACGCAGCACGTATTCCTGACGTAGCAACTGCACGTTACGCGATTGAGGCAGGCTTGCTTGATATGGTCGGCATGACCCGCGCGCATATGGCCGATCCGCATGTGGTCAAGAAAATCATGGAAGGACGTGAAGAGGATATCCGCCCTTGCGTCGGGGCGACTTATTGCCTTGATCGCATCTATCAAGCAGGCGATGCGCTGTGCATTCACAATGCTGCAACAGGGCGTGAATTGACCATGCCCCACACGATTGAACCTACTGAAAATAAACGCAAAGTTGTGATCGTTGGCGCGGGGCCAGCGGGTCTGGAAGCGGCGCGCGTCGCCGCAGAGCGGGGGCATGATGTTACCGTATTCGAGGCCCAACCCGAAGCAGGCGGGCAGATCAGATTAACCGCACAAAGCCCGCGCCGTCGCGAGATGATTTCAATCACCGATTGGCGTATGTCGCAATGTGCCGCGCGCGATGTAGTGTTTCATTTCAACACGTGGGCCGAGGTAGAAGATGTCACCGCGCTTAACCCTGATGTGGTCATCATTGCGACGGGCGGGACGCCAAATACAGAGCTGTTTGAAACAGGCAAAGAGGCCGCAAATGTTGTCACCTCATGGGATATTATCGCAGGGGACGTGAAACCTGCACAATCAGTCCTGATTTACGACGAAAGTGGCGATCATCCAGCCTTGCAAGCCGCTGAAATTGCGGCCAATGCAGGCGCAACCGTGGAAATCATGACGCCTGACCGTACCTTTGCCCCTGATATTATGGCAATGAATCTGGTGCCTTACATGCGCGCATTGCAAGATAAGGACGTGACCTTTACGGTAACGCGCCGCTTGCTGGACGTTGTGCGGGATGGCAACAAACTGACCGCGACAATTGGCACGGATTACAGTGATCATACGCAGGAAAAACACTACGATCAGGTCGTTGTGAATTACGGAACGCTGCCGCTGGACAATCTGTACTTTTCGCTTAAGCCAAGCAGTTCCAACCTGGGGGCTGTGGATCACGATGCATTGATCGCAGGGACACCGCAAAACGTGGTTGGCAACCCCGACGGGCAGTTCCAACTGTTCCGTATCGGCGACGCGGTCTCAGCGCGCAATACCCATGCGGCGATCTATGACGCTTTGCGACTGTTGAAAGATATCTAACGCTTTTGACCCGAATGAGTACAGTGATGGCGCAAGCGCAGGGATAGGCCCTTTAAAAAAGCGATAGTTGATCCGTGTCCTTGGATACCTTGCTTTTGCGCCTGCGATCGGGGGATTTACGACTGCCCAGCTTTTGAAAGACCGCTCGTGCGGCGGTGCGAAACTCTGCTCCTTGGCGGATCGCACTGATTGCGTCTTTTGCGCGCCGCGCGCTTTGGGCTTGCTCGACAATCGGGGCGGGGTAGTCGCGGCCAAGGGTGAAATCACTCTGATCCAGCAAGGTCTTTTCCCATGTCCAAGGTTCATGGATGAAGGCATCTGGCACTGCGCGCAGTTCAGGCACCCATTTTCGAATGAAAACGCCCTTGGGGTCATGTTCTTTGGATTGCTTCACCGGATTGTAGACGCGCATGGTGTTAATGCCCGTCACGCCTGATTGCATCTGCATCTGGCTGTAGTGAATGCCGGGTTCGAAATCCGTGAAGACCTGCGCAAGGTGGTGCGCCGTCACGCGCCAATCCAGCCATAGCTGATAGCTTGCAAAACTCACCAACATCGCGCGCATACGAAAGGTGATCCAGCCATGTGCCACTAAATTGCGCATACACGCATCCACAAAAGGAAAGCCCGTGTTGCCTGTCTTCCACGCTTGGAAAAAGGCATCATTGTGCTCACCTATGCGCATGCCTTCAAAGGCGGGATGCGTGCAATGCGTTTCAATTTCTGGCTGGTCTTCAAGTTTCTGGTTGAAGTGACACCGCCATGCCAGACGCGATTGGAAGGCCGCCAAATTGCGCCCAAAACCTTGCTTTTCTAAAGGTGTTAGCTGTGCGCGTCGCTTGGCAATGGCATGCACCACTTCGCGCACAGACAGAGTGCCCCATGTCAGATGGGCCGACAAACGCGAACACGACACTTCAGAGCGATCAGGCGCCGAAATATGCGCCAGATAACCTTTGGAACGATGGGTTAAAAAGCTGCGCAGATCGGTGACGGCACGTTGGCGGCCACCTCTTTGCACATTGCCAATTCTGTCAGTGCCGCACAGGGGATCATCCTTGTTGGGCAATGGATCGGATGCGCAATCTGTTACGGGCTTGAGCCTGTCAGGCTTTGGCAACACGTCTTGCGCCATGCGCATGTTGCGCAGTTTTGACCAATCATCTCGGCTGCGCAGCCTGCGCACGACCCCATTGGCGGGGTGTTCATTAAATGCAATGCCTAGCGAATTGCAAAGACCGTGCACCGCAAGATCACGATCATAAGTCCAGCGGGTTCCAGTTTCCTCATGCGCATGAATTGCCTTGATTCCATTGGTGTTTTTCAGCTGTTTTAAGACGTCACAGGCTTCCCCAACCCTGATCACAAGCGGCGCCCCAAGGCGTGTAAGCGAGGTGTTCAAATCAATCAGACTATCGTGGATGAAATGCCAATGACGACGCGAGGCGACAGATTGGAGCCAAAATTCAGGCTCAACAATATAAAGCGGTATTACTGGCGCGCCGGTGCGTGCCGCAGTTAGTAAAGGTGCGTGATCAGCAATGCGCAAATCGCGTTTGAACCAAACGACACTTGGCGCGCGCGTCATCTGGTTCGGCTGCGTATTTGATGAATGATCACACCACTTTTCCCTATTTATACGTAGCTCTGCGGTCACCGAAACTGCGTACACGTTTGCGCCATGTTTTATAACTGCCGCTTTTGAGGGTTTCGCGCATAAGCGTTTTCACCTGTTTGTCGCTGATCCCGTATTCACGCTGAATATTGGCAAAACTGACATGATCGGACAGGGCCATTTGAACAATTTCACTGATATGTTCCGGGGCAAGATCGACGTACTTTTTCATCATTCGCAGTTAGCTTTCTAGCTGCCAAAAACAAGTGTGCCACATGCGCTTCACCCGCCAAGACCCAAAGAACGCAAAATATAAGGGATTTTCTTTTTGACTTTGAAGAAGCCTTTGTTGGCATGGGTCCATGTCAGCGCATCATAAGGCCGCATGATTTGGTGCAAGGTGATGCCGTCTTGGGCGAGCCTGACTTTAGCGGCTGCCAACTGGGTCGCTATAGGTCCCACAGGGGCTTTGGCGGTCACAATATCTCGGACATCGGCCGCCTGTGCTGCTTCTATCAAGGGGCTGAAAGAGCCGTCGTATTCAATGATTTTTCCTGCCTCATTACGGGTGATGGCGTCTTCTAGGGCCGCCTGCCTGAACGCTTGGACTTGCGCGCTTTGGCTCATGGGGGGCTGCAATCCGACAACACCCGTGACGGCCGTATGCAAGGCGCTCTCAGGATGGCAGTCGTCTGGCGTGATCAACAAAAGGGCAGGGCGCTTTGGGATCGGGTCAGATATCGCAAGCGGGATCAAAGGATGCTCCTGCGTTTCAAGTAATGGAACCGCTTGGCTGGCCAATTGCCCCACCGGATTGAACTGCCCGCCCGTGTATTTTTCGATGTTTGAGGCCCGCGCGAGGTAGGTTTTGCCTTTCGTATGCAAACCACCCACCCACCGCCAACTTAGCGTGTTGGATGCGGGATCACCGTCTAACAAGTGCTGCATGAAGAAATCTGCACCCAACTGCCATGGCAATTGCAGGGTAAAGATCCAGATGGATGCAAACCACATGCGCGCGTGATTGTGCAGATATCCGGTCTGCACCAGTTCTTGCGCCCAATGGTCAAAACAGGCGATCCCTGTGCGCCCTTCGATCGCGTCCGAATAGCCCAGCTTAAAGGCGTTGTTGATGTCTAGGGTTTCATATTCACGCGCCAAATCGGTTTCATAAGCCTGCCAAACACTTGGATGCTGCTCTAGCCAGCCTTTGAAATATCCGCGCCAAAAGACTTCTTGCAAGAATTTCTCTGCCGCAGAGGTGCTGTGTCGCGCAAGGGTTTGGGTCAGCACGTCTTCTTCTGTGATCAAACGATGCCTGATCCAAGGCGACAGTGAGGACACAGTGCTGCGTCTGTCTGGTCCCAGATCGTAATTGCGTTGGGATGCGTAATGCGCGCCTGTACGAGAGGCAAATCGCTCTAGTCGCGCTAGACCCGCGGCACGGGTTGGTTCGAAAGTAACGGTTTCGCCACGGGCAGGGTGGTCTGAGAAAAGATCGTCTGTGGCCATCGCGCAAAGCATCCTTGGGGTTGCACATCCGCCCATTTGCAGGGCTTTGCAAAGTACTTAGGCCAGTCTTCGGGATTTCCGACAAAAAAGGCCCCTTCGCGTAAACATAAGGGGCCTTAAATTTGTGATTTAGAAGATGAAGTCAGCGGCTTTCAGGTCTTCTTTCGCTTGGATGATCAACTGCAGCTGATCGACTTCTGTGATATCAAACGTCAGCGTTGATGTGCCGTCGCCCGATAGCAAGAAGGCCGCTAGGTCATCAAAGTCGTCCAAACCGGCGATATTGCTTAGGTCGATCTGGTCCGCACCCTGTGTGAAGTCGGTGACTTCTACGCTGCCTGCATCATTGTCCATCGTGAAGACGTCGTCGCCCAGACAACCTGTCAATGTGTCGTCGCCGCCGCCACCGATCAACGTGTCGTTGCCCGTACCGCCGTCAAGAATGTTGTCAGCAAGATCACCCGCAAGGCTGTCGTCGCCGGACCCTGCATAGATGTTTTCAACGCCAAAGCTTGTGTTGCCTGATCGTCGATCCCTTCTGCAAGGTTGATCGAATAACTGACAGAATCTTCTATTGTACCTGCGATCTGTAGCGTGTCGATGCCATTGCCGCCAAAGTAGCTGTTTGATCCAGCGTTAGCGATAAAGAGGTCATCGCCGTTTCCACCATTGTGGAAATCGTTGCCGTCGCCACCGTTGATCGTGTCATTGCCGTCATTGCCTTGCAGCTGGTTGTCCGCAGCATCGCCAAAAAGGTTGTCATCCCTTGCGCCAGTGGTCACGTTTTCGATGTTGGTGTAGGTATTGCCGTATTGGTCCTGACCTACGGCTAGGTCGATGTTGTAGTCCGCATCCCCTGCAGTAGAGCCGCCGATATCAACCGTGTCGACACCCGCACCACCGTCATAGTTGTCGGTCCCAAAGCTGCCGAACATCACGTCATCACCGTCGCCGCCGTCCAGAACGTCGCCCCCAAGTCCGCCGGACAGCGTGTCATCGCCCAGACGTCCGAGAAGGACGTTAGCTGCGTCTGATCCTGTCAAAACATCGTCACCGTTGCCGCCATCGATGTTCTCGACGCCCGAGTGGGTGTTGCCGTAAGTGTCTGAGCCTGCGGCCAGATCAATGTCGAAGGACAAGTCCTGCACGGTTGAACTGTTGATAATCAACGCATTATCGCCCGCACCCCCGTCAAAGACATTTGTGCCCGCGCTGGCGATCAAAATATCGTCGCCTTCACCGCCGATGTGGCTGTCATGACCAAGACCGCCCAAAAGAACGTCCTCGCCGGTCAGACCTGTCAGGATATCATTGCCTGCACCACCACTTAGCAAGTTATCCTCGCTTGAGCCGCTGATCGTGTCGTTGCTATCGCCACCAAGCACGTTTTCAATGTTGGTAAGCGTGTTGGCCCCAGCTGTTCCCGCTGCCAGATCCACATCGACTGCCGTCGTGTTAACGCTGGAATTGTCCACATCATAAGTGTCCACACCTGCGCCACCATCATGTGTGTCCGTACCATTGCTCACGACGAAAATATCGTTGCCACCAAGTCCGTTCATCACCGTCGCCACCATTCAACGTGTCGTCATCTGCCGTGCCGGTTAGTGTTTCACCTGCCGCAGTGCCCAGCAGTTGAATACCCGGAATGCCCTCTGGCTCGGGCTCTGGCGTTGGACGTGTTGGCAGGTCAGGTGATTCTAGAACCTCTTCGGTCAGATCCGGGCGCAGCGCCAATGAGGGCGCATCAGGGGACGCACTAATAAGGCTGACGTTATCAATAAACGGGCCTGAACCGTCGCTTTCTGCCGCCAACTCTCGGAATTCCAGCCGGTCAAGTCCGCCACTGCCCAAGGTGTTGAAAATAAACAAGCTTCGTGAATCCGCTCTCCGTGTTTTGCTGAAACTCTCGCACATGGATTTGCGGGTTCGCACATTTTCACCACGAATTTGCCGCATTCGCCTTGGCCGAGGGGCATTCAAGAACCGCTGAAACGCAAACAGGACGGAACGTCAAAAACCGAATGCATTCTGTTTTATCCTGCCGTTGTAACTTCCTAATTTTATTAAGGAATTTTTGCACACCCAAGGCCTCTATCGGCTTTTGTGGCTGGCAGTCTCTTGCCGTTTGCGTCTCTGTTTTGAAAAAACGATAGCCAGCGGACAATTTTCGCCGCACAGTTGCTCACATGATCTGGGAGGATAGTATGACGAAAATCTCTATGACTGTGAATGGTGCCACTGTATCTGGCGATGTGGCCGGGAATACGCTGCTTTCCGCATTCTTGCGCGAAGACTTGCGTCTGACAGGAACACATATCGGCTGTGACACATCACAGTGCGGTGCCTGTGTGGTGCATGTGAACGGCGAGGCGGTGAAGTCCTGCACGATGTTTGCCGCAGAAGCGGATGGGGCAGAGGTTGGCACGATCGAAGGTCAGGCCAATAGCGACGGCTCGCTGAATGTGATCCAGCAAGCGTTTCAGGATCACCACGGTTTGCAGTGCGGGTTTTGCACGCCCGGAATGGTCATGTCCGCAGCGGCGCTGCTCAAGGACAACCCCAAGCCATCCGAGACAGACGTTCGTGAATATCTTGAAGGCAATATTTGCCGCTGCACCGGATATCACAACATCGTCAAGGCGATCATGGCCGCATCCGGTCAGGACGTCTCTGCAATTGCCGCTGAATAATTCAAGCATCTGAAACGAAACGGGGCGCTTGATTTTTCTAGAAAAATCGCACCCGTAAGGGAGGACTACAAAATGCCAAAAGATGGTGGAATAGGCGCTTCAACAACGCGCCGCGAAGACGTCCGGTTTTTGACCGGCAAAGGCCAATATAGCGACGACATAAAAACCCACGGCGAATGTGCCGCGGTATTTGCGCGCTCGACGGTGGCCAATGGCACAATCAAGTCAATCGACACAACAGCGGCGGCTGCAATGCCGGGTGTTTTGGCGATTTTCACAGGTGAAGACTTTGTCGAAGTTGGCGGCAACCCGGCGGGTTGGCTGATCAACTCACGCGATGGCGAACCGATGAAAGAACCAAAGCGCCCTGTTTTAGCGCATGGCAAAGTGCGCCATGTGGGGGACGCTTACGCAGCGGTGATTGCAGAAACGGTTCAGCAAGGCAAAGACGCTGTGGAAGCGATTGAAGTCGAGATTGAAGAGCATGACGCAGTGGTCAACATGGCCGACGCGCTCTCTGGGACCAACTATGTCCACGATGAAATCGGCACCAACCAATGTTTTGACTGGGGTTGGATAGAAGACAACCGCGCCGCAACTGACGAAGCGATAAAAAACGCGCATCACGTCACGACGCTGGAACTGGTGAACAACCGTCTGGTCCCCAACGCGATGGAGCCACGCTGTTCCATCGGACACTATAACACAGGAACTGGTGACTATATCCTCCACACCACCAGCCAAAACCCGCATCTGCATCGCTTGCTCATCAGCGCGTTTGTCATGGGTATTCCTGAAAACAAACTGACCGTGATTGCCCCCGACGTGGGGGGGGGCTTTGGTTCCAAAATCTATCACTACGGCGAAGAAGCATTGGTTCTGGCCGCTGCAAAGAAATTGGGCCGCACAGTGAAATGGACTGCGGATCGCTCTGAAGCGTTCCTGACAGACGCCCATGGCCGTGATCACGTGACCAAAATCGAATTGGCGCTGGATAAAGAGGGAAATTTCCTTGCCTTCCGTACTGAGACAATGGCGAACGTCGGCGCGTACCTGTCGAACTTTTCGACGGCGACACCGACCTTTCTGCACGGCACATTGATGGCGGGCAACTACACGGTTCCGCTGGTCTATGTGAACGTCAAAGCGGTCTTTACCAACACTGCCCCGGTTGATGCATACCGCGGAGCAGGGCGCCCAGAAGCGACCTATTCGCTTGAGCGCGTGATCGACATGGCCGCACGTGAAATCGGTATGGATCCGATTGAACTGCGCCGCAAAAACTTCATCAAACCGGATCAATACCCTTTCGCCTCTGCGGCGGGCCTTGAGTATGACAGCGGCAACTATGACGCCTTGATGGACCGAATGGAAATCGTCGCCGACATGGCCGGTTTTGAAGCACGCCGTAAGGCGTCTGAGGCCAAAGGCATGCTGCGCGGTTTCGGCGTGAACGCATACATCGAAGCCTGCGGTATCGCTCCCTCTAACCTAGTGGGTATCTTGGGGTCGCGTGTGGGTCTTTACGATGCGGCCACTGTTCGTGTGAACGCGACAGGTAATCTGTCTGTCATGGTCGGTGCGCACAGCCATGGCCAAGGTCACGAAACAGTGTTTCCGCAGATTGTTGCTGATATGCTTGGGATTGATGCCCAAAGCATTGATATTGTTCACGGCGATACGTCGAAAATTCCCTTTGGAATGGGCACTTACGGGTCTCGTTCACTTGCGGTCTGTGGCTCGGCTATGGTGCGTGCAACGGAAAAGATCATTCTGAAGGCGACCAAAATCGCGGCGCATATGCTGGAAACTGAACCGTCCAACGTGGATTTCACTGATGGCGAGTTCAGCGTCGCTGGCACCAACCGCAAGGTCAGCTTCGGCGAGGTCGCTCTCAAAGCCTACATCCCGCACGAATTCCCGCTTGAGGAAATCGAGCCGGGTCTGGAAGAAACAGCGTTCTATGATCCTGCCAACTTCACCTATCCGTCAGGTGCCTATTGTTGCGAGGTCGAAGTTGATCCAGAAACCGGTAAGGTGCGCGTAGATCGCATGACAGCCGTAGATGATTTCGGCAATGTGATGAACCCGATGATTGTGACGGGTCAAGTGCACGGCGGACTGGGCCAAGGCATCGGTCAGGCGCTGGTCGAAAATACGACTTACGATGAAAACGGCCAACTGCTAAGCGCGTCCTACATGGATTACACCATGCCGCGCGCAGATGATCTGCCGTTTTATACCGTGGATCACAGTCAGGGAAATGCGTGTACGCACAACCCGTTAGGTGTGAAAGGCTGCGGTGAGGCGGGGGCGATCGGATCGCCGCCAACTGTCGTGAACGCAGTGATCGACGCGCTGCAGTCGGGGGGCAAGAACGTCACCCATATCGATATGCCCATGACCCCACATCGCGTGTGGTCAGCCATGAACAACGCAAATTAAGGAGAGCGGAGATGTATTCTTTCGACATTGAACGCCCATCAACTTTGGCTGACGCCGTGACCGCCCTAAGCGCGGATGAAGCTCAGGCGCTGGGTGGGGGGCAAACCCTGATCCCGACGTTAAAACAACGCCTTGCGGCGCCGTCCACATTGGTCAGTCTAACGGGCATCGCAGACTTGGCAGAAATCACGTCGGCCGGTGGTGCTATCACCATCGGTGGCGCGACCAACCACGCTGCCGTAGCAGCGGATGGCAGCTATCCAGCGCTCTCTGCGCTCGCTGCAAACATCGGCGATCCGGCTGTGCGCAACCGCGGCACGATTGGTGGTTCGCTCGCCAACAACGACCCGTCCGCTTGCTATCCCGCTGCGGCGCTTGCGTCAGGTGCTACGATCATCACCAACACGCGCGAAATCGCGGCGGGTGACTATTTCCAAGGCATGTTTGAAACCGCGCTGGAAGAGGGCGAAATCATTACGGGTGTCACTTTCCCGATCCCTGAAAAGGCGCACTATCAGAAATTCGTCCAACCTGCATCCCGCTTTGCTTTGGTCGGGGTTTTTGTTGCCAAATACGCCGATGGCGTGCGCGTCGCGGTGACTGGCGCGTCCAACGAAGGCGTGTTTCGCTGGGCCGAGGCGGAAGAGGCGTTGAATGCGAATTTCTCGGCGGATGCTTTGGCCGATCTGACGGCCAGCGCGGATAATCTGATTGCAGATCTTCATGGCAGTGCAGACTACCGCGCACATCTGATCAAAGTCATGACAGGGCGCGCCGTGACTGCCGCATCCTAACGCACAAATATAGGTCGGGCGTTCCAAGGGATGCCCGACTTTCTTCGCATCCCACCGCATACATTGTTGACAAGTGACGCAGTCTTGCGCCAAATCAGCCCATCAGTATCGGGAGAACCAGCCCAGCTGGTGCCGAAGGAGCAACCGCCCCGGAAACTCTCAGGCCACCGGACCTTTGCTGTCACGACACTCTGGAGAGTGACGCGCGTTGCGTCCGCCGAAGGGATAGCGATCTCAGGCACCATGACAGAGGGGGCATCACGTATACGGACGTGTTCGTATACTAGACGTGGTGCCGCTTGCTTTTTCTCAAAAATGCAGTCGGCCTTAATTGAAGGGCCTAAATATGTCTGAACTGCTAGAGACACCTTTGCATGATCTGCATGTCCGCTTGGGGGCCAAAATGGTGCCGTTCGCGGGCTATTCCATGCCTGTGCAATATCCACTGGGCGTGATGAAAGAACATGTTCACACCCGCGAAAAGGCAGGGTTGTTCGACGTCAGCCACATGGGGCAGCTCAAGGTTTCGGGCGCGGGCGCTGCTGCGGCGTTAGAGCGACTTGTTCCAGTCGATATCCAAGGGCTTGAAGAGAATCGCCAGCGCTATGGCATGTTCACCAACGATGCCGGTGGGATCATGGATGACCTGATGCTGGCCAATCGTGGCGATCACATCTTCGTCGTGGTAAATGCGGCCTGCAAACATGCTGATATCGCCCATATGAAGGCCCATCTGGAACCCGACGTAACCGTCACGCCCGTCACAGACCGCGCGCTTTTGGCGCTGCAAGGACCTGCCAGCGAAGCTGTGCTGAGCGCGCTGAACCCTAAAGCGGCTGAAATGCGTTTCATGGATGTGGCGACGCTGAACTTGCTGGGGTTTGATTGCTGGGTTTCACGCTCGGGCTACACAGGCGAAGACGGTTATGAGATTTCTGTAGCCAATGAGAACGCCGAAGCGCTGGCGCTCGCGTTGTTGGAACACGATGATGTGGACGCCATCGGGCTAGGCGCGCGGGACTCACTGCGCCTTGAAGGCGGTCTGTGCCTCTACGGTCACGACATCGACACCACGACCAGTCCCGTAGAAGGCGCGCTGACCTGGGCGATCCAGAAAACCCGCCGCAACGGAGGCGCGCGCGCAGGCGGCTTTCCGGGCGCTGAGGTGATATTCGCCCAAATGGATCAAGGTGCGCCGCGCAAACGTGTCGGGTTGCGCCCCGAAGGACGCGCGCCGATGCGCGAGGGCGTTCCATTGTTTGCCAGTGCTGACGGTGGTGAAAGCATCGGAGCGATCACGTCCGGCGGGTTTGGCCCCACAGTGGGCGGCCCCGTTGCTATGGGTCTGATAGATGCGCAAATTGCGACGATTGGTGCAATGATATACGGTGAATTACGCGGCAAACGCTTGCCCCTTACGGTGACAAAACTGCCCTTCACACCAGCGAATTTCAAACGATAAACACGGAGAAGACCTATGAAGTACACAGAAGAACACGAGTGGCTGCGCGTTGAAGACGACGGCGTTGTGATCGGCATCACCGAACACGCGACAGAGCAATTGGGCGATATCGTCTTTGTCGAGCTGCCCGAAGTCGGCACGACAGTTACGAAAGACGAAGAAATCGTCGTGATTGAATCCGTCAAAGCCGCCTCAGACATTCTTTCCCCGATTGATGGCGAAATTGTCGAAGTGAACGAAGCGCTGTCAGAAAATCCTGCACTCGCCAACGAAGATGCGATTGGTGCTGGTTGGTTCGTCAAGATCGAGCCGTCTGATATCTCTCAAATGGACGATTACATGGACGAAGCTGGCTACAAAAAGTTAATCGCTTAAAGGATCACGACAATGACCTTCACCCCCACCGATTATCTACCTTATGATTTTGCCAACCGCCGTCATATTGGCCCATCCCCTGTTGAGATGGCCGAAATGTTGGACGTGGTGGGGGCGAAAGATCTTCATGCTTTGATGGATGAAACCTTGCCCAAAGCGATCCGTCAGACCGTGCCTTTGGATTTCGGCAAAGCCAAGTCAGAGCGCGAATTGCTGCACCACATGAAAGTAACAGCGCAGAAGAATAAAGTGCTGACCTCGCTTATCGGGCAGGGCTATCACGGTACAGTCACGCCGCCTGCGATCCAGCGCAATATCTTTGAAAACCCTGCGTGGTACACGGCTTATACACCTTACCAGCCTGAGATTTCGCAAGGGCGCCTAGAAGCGCTGTTGAACTTCCAAACCATGGTCAGTGATTTGACGGGCTTAGAAATCGCCAACGCATCCTTGCTGGACGAGGCCACCGCCTGCGCCGAGGCCATGACCATGGCGCAACGTGTGTCCAAGTCCAAAGTGAAAGGCTTCTTCATCGACGAAGGCTGCCATCCGCAAAACATCGCGGTGATGAAAACCCACGCGGCACCGTTGGGGATAGAGATCACAGTGGGCAAGCCTGACGATATGGAGGCAGACGCCGTCTTTGGTGCGATCTTCCAATACCCCGGCACCCACGGCCACCTACGCGATTTCACCGATGACATCGCCAAACTGCACGACACAAAGGCCATCGCCATCATCGCCGCAGACCCTATGGCTTTGACTTTGCTCAAAGAACCGGGCGCGATGGGGGCGGACATTGCTGTCGGCTCGACCCAGCGTTTCGGTGTCCCGGTCGGCTACGGTGGACCACACGCGGCCTATATGGCGACCAAGCAATCCTACGCGCGCAACATGCCGGGGCGCATCGTGGGTGTTTCCATCGATAGCCATGGCAACCGCGCCTACCGTCTGTCGCTCCAAACCCGCGAGCAACACATTCGCCGTGAAAAGGCGACGTCGAATGTGTGTACCGCGCAGGCATTGCTTGCTGTCATGGCCGGTTTCTATGCTGTATTCCATGGTCCCGAAGGGCTTAAGGCTATCGCGCAGCGCATCCACCGCAAGACCGCGCGCTTGGCTGAAGGGCTGCGCACAGCAGGCTTTCACTCCGAGCCTGCTGCATTTTTCGACACGATAACCGTCGACGTCGGCCCCCTACAATCTGCCGTTATGAAATCCGCTGTGGACGAGGGCATCAATCTGCGCGCCGTCGGCAAAACCAAAGTCGGCATCACGCTGGACGAGCGCACGCGCTCAGAAACGATCGAGGCCGTCTGGCGCGCCTTTGGCATCACCCAAGAGGACAAGGACTACACGCCGCACTACCATATGCCTGAAAAGCTGATCCGCACCTCTGATTTCTTAACGCACCCCGTGTTCCAAATGAACCGCGCAGAAACCGAAATGATGCGCTACATGCGTCGTCTTGCGGATCGTGATCTGGCCCTTGATCGCGCGATGATCCCGCTTGGCTCTTGTACGATGAAGCTCAATTCCGCCGCTGAAATGATGCCTGTCAGCTGGGATGAATTCTCGCTCCTGCACCCCTACATCCCCAAGGATCAGGCGGCAGGCTACTATGAAATGATCGACGATCTGTCCTCAAAACTCTGCGATGTAACAGGCTATGATGCCATCTCTATGCAGCCCAATTCGGGCGCGCAGGGCGAATATGCGGGGCTGCTGAGCATTGCCAGCTATCACCGTTCGCAAGGGCAGGGTCATCGCAACATTTGCATCATCCCGATGAATGCACATGGCACCAACCCTGCCTCTGCGCAGATGGTGGGTTGGAAAGTGGTTCCCGTGAAGTGCAATGACCGCGGCGATATCGACCTCGATGATTTTCGCGCGAAAGTGGAGGAACACAAAGACAACCTAGCCGCTTGCATGATCACATATCCGTCCACGCACGGCGTTTTCGAGGAAACCGTGATCGACGTGTGCAAGATCACCCATGACGCGGGCGGTCAGGTCTATATCGACGGCGCTAACATGAACGCGATGGTTGGCCTTTCGCGTCCGGGTGATCTGGGCGGTGATGTGAGCCATTTGAATCTGCACAAGACCTTTTGCATACCGCACGGCGGCGGTGGTCCAGGCATGGGTCCGATTGGTGTGAAATCCCACCTCATCGAACATCTTCCCGGTGATCCCAACGGCGGTGAGGGCGCTGTATCGGCCGCGCCGTTCGGCTCTCCTTCGTTGTTGCCGATCTCATGGGCGTATTGCTTGATGATGGGCGGTGAAGGCCTGACCCAAGCCACGCGCGTTGCGATCTTGAATGCCAACTACATCGCCAAGCGTTTGGAAGGCGCGTTTGATGTGCTTTACAAAGGCCCAACAGGCCGCGTTGCACATGAGTGCATCATTGACACACGGCCCTTTGCAGATAGCGCCCATGTAACAGTGGACGACATCGCTAAAAGATTGATTGATTGCGGTTTTCACGCCCCAACGATGAGCTGGCCAGTAGCTGGCACTTTGATGATCGAACCAACCGAGTCCGAAACGAAGGCCGAGCTTGACCGCTTCTGTGACGCCATGCTCGCGATCCGCGCAGAGATTGCCCAGATCGAAGCAGGTAAGATTGACGGGGATAACAACCCGCTGAAAAACGCACCACACACGATGGAAGACTTGGTGAAAGACTGGGACCGCCCTTACACGCGCGAGGTCGGTTGCTTCCCCCCCGGTGCGTTTCGCGTGGACAAATACTGGCCACCTGTAAACCGTGTCGACAACGTCTGGGGGGACCGCAATTTAACCTGCACATGCCCCCCGATGGAAGACTACGCAATCGCGGCACAATAAAACAGAAAGAGCCGCCTACGACGGGCGGCTCTTTCTAACGCTTACTATTAAGCGCACCTAATTGTTGGTGGCCAGTTGCTTGTAAGCGGCTTTTGCTGCGTCAGACGTGATCAAAGGTAAACCGCGTGCGATCCAACCGGCCCCGCGCTTGTTTCCCATCATGCCTTCGGACACATCCACAACATCGGGAAATCCGCTCTTCGCAAGAAAAGACACTACATAATTCGTGCGGCCCCCAGTCGCACAAATCAAACCGATGGTTTTGTCTTTCTGTGTGTTCAGTAATGTGCTGATTTGCTTGGGAAATTCTTTGTTGTGCATGGTCAAGGTAACCGCGCCCTGTGCGACCCCGGTCTCAGCCCATTCTTCTGGGCTTCGAATATCGATCAGAACCATATTCCCTTGACTGACCGCTGCAAAAGCGTCTGGCGCAGACATGATCTGCGTTTCCGCCGCCATCGGCGCGGCAATCACGATTGCCAGTGAAAGAGCTAAATGACGCAACATGGTGAAAACCCCCTTAGTGGTTATCCCGCGGCAAGCCCTTGCGCGCCACATCTTGATAGGCATCCGCACCGCGTAGGGTCATGCCTTTATCAAACGGCTCTACCATTTCGCGGAAATACTGCTGCCAAGGGGTCTGGCTTTCAGGGTATGGGAAACCACCGCTCGCCATCAGTGCCTCACGTCGTGCGCCGTATTCTTCATCGGAAATCAGGATGTTGGCGCTGAAATTATTCAGATCAATGCGGATGGTATCACCCGATTGCAGCACGGCTAGGCCGCCATTGTCAGGGGCCTCGGGTGCTGCGTTCAAAATGGACGGCGAACCCGAAGTGCCTGATTGCCGCCCATCCCCGATACAGGGCAATGCTTCAACACCCGCCTTAAGCAAGTACGCAGGGGCACGCATGTTCACGACTTCCGCACCACCGGGATAGCCCTTTGGACCCGCGCCGCGCATCACAAGGATGCAATTTGCGTCGATCCCTTCGCTTGGATCATCAATGCGGTGGTGATAATCCTCTGGTCCGTTGAAGACGACTGCGCGTCCTTCAAAGGCGTTCGGATCGTCTGGATTGCTGAGGTAAGCCGCGCGAAACGCGGGGCTGATCACAGACGTCTTCATGATAGCGCTGTCAAACAGATTGCCCTTAAGGTTGATAAAGCCAGCTGCTTCCTTCAAAGGCGCGGCAATGGGTAGGATCACATCGTCGTTCGTGGATGGTCGCAAAGCGCAGTTCTCGGCCATGGTTTTGCCATTCGCCGTGACCACATCAGGGTGGGGCAAAAGCCCGTCACCCAGCAGCGCACTGACCACCGCAGGCACGCCACCTGCGCGATGGAAATCCTCGCCAAGGTACTTGCCCGCAGGCTGCAAGTTAACCAGCAATGGCACATCGTGGCCAACATTCTGCCAGTCATCATTGTCGAGCGGTACGCCCAAATGCCGCGCAATCGCGTTCAAATGGATCGGCGCATTTGTTGATCCACCAATCGCGGAATTCACCACAATGGCGTTTTCAAATGCTTCGCGGGTCATAATGTCGGACGGGCGCAAATCGTCCCAAACCATGCCGACAATCCGTTTGCCGGTTTCATAACTGATCTGTCCGCGTTCACGGTAAGGCGCTGGAATCGCGGCAGAACCAGGCAACTGCATGCCCAAAGCTTCAGCCAGAGAATTCATTGTGGTCGCCGTGCCCATGGTGTTGCAATAGCCAACAGACGGCGCAGAGGCGGCAGCAATATCCATGAACCCGTCTTCGTCAATCTCGCCCGCGGCCAGCTTTTCGCGGGCTTTCCAGATCACTGTGCCCGAGCCTGCGCGCTCGCCCTCCCACCAGCCGTTCAGCATCGGTCCAACGGACAAAGCAATCGCAGGGATGTTAACCGTAGCCGCCGCCATCAGCAGGGCAGGTGTGGTCTTGTCACAGCCGATCGTCAGCACGACACCGTCAACCGGATAACCATAAAGCGTTTCGACCAGACCCAGATAGGCAAGGTTGCGATCCAACGATGCGGTCGGGCGTTTGCCGGTTTCTTGAATGGGATGCACCGGCATTTCCAAAGGCACACCACCGGCTGCAATAATCCCGTCGCGCACGCGCTTGGCCAATTCGATATGATGGCGGTTGCACGGGGATAGATCGCTGCCGGTTTGCGCTATCGCGATGATCGGCTTGTTGCTTTGCAATTCTTCGCGCGTCAGCCCGTAGTTGAGATACCGTTCCAGATACAAGGCCGTCATTTCGCGGTTCTCAGGATTGTTGAACCACTGGCGCGAGCGCAGGTTTTCGGGCGGCATCTTGGTCATAACACTATCCTTTGCAAAACATCACCACGGCGAAGCGACATTCTTTGTTGAGCTTTTAAAGATGTGGTGCGGGCGGTGGGACTCGAACCCACACGGGCACAAGGCCCAACAGATTTTAAGTCTGGTATGTCTACCATTCCATCACGCCCGCAAAAGGCTGTTGTGGCTTCACAAAAGCCCTACGCATTCCTTAGCGCCACACCGCAGCGACCACAATGCGTTTCAAACGTGGATTGGGTGCAAATTTGCGTAGTTACAGATCCGTTTCCGGAACAGGCGCGTCGCCTTTCAGAAATTGCCGCTCTTTCAGCCAAGGATTAAGGGCAAGTGCGTCGCGCAAGACCACCTGTGCCTCTGAATCTCGCTGCAAGCCAATCAGGGTAAGCGCTTTTCCGGCAAGGGCAGCGATATGCTTGGGTGATAGATCAAGTGTTTGATCCAGCGCTTGCAACGCGGGTTCATACTCTTGCTGCAAGAAATGCACGAAGGCTTTCTGGTTATACCCTTCGGCATAATTCGGACAGTAGGCGATCAATTCCTCAAAAACGACCAAGGCCCCTGCAAAGTCATAGACACTACGCCGTGACATCCCTTCATCCAGCATCGCCTGTGCGTGTGCGTCCGGCGCGTCTGCCCAAAGCTCCCACATGCTGTTGGAAATCACCTGCGCTGCACGCTCATCCGGTGCGATCTGCGCGGAGGTAATCAGTTCGCCCATGCGCAAGGAATGATCAGGCGAAGCAGGGCAGGCAGCACCCACAGCGCCCGCCGTGCAGATTAGAACAGTAGTCAATAGTAGCTGTGTCATACAGAAAGATGATGGCGCGATTGGCGTTTATGTCAAGTCACGCACATCGCTAGAATGCGGCACGGCCTTCTTCTTTGACTGCCTGCATCGCAACATAGGTTGATGTGCTGGATACATAAGGCAAGGTCGACAGCTTTTCCGCGAGGACTTTTCGATAGCTGCCCATGTCACTTGCGCGCACTTTTAACAGATAATCGAAATTGCCCGCGATCAAATGGGCCTGCTCGATTTCAGGGATGGCACGTACTGCGGTATTGAAGGCGGTCAAAGCCGTCTCGCGCGTGTCGGACAATCTGATCTCGACAAAAGCCACATGTTCGCGGCCCAACTGGATCGGGTCCAACATTGCGCGATACCCTTTGATAATGCCACTTTCTTCAAGCCGCTTCAGTCGCGTTTGCGTCGGGGATTTGGACAGGCCAATGCGCGTGGCAAGGTCCGTGACACTGATGCGCCCTTCAGAGGCGACGACATTAAGAATCTTGCGGTCAAAGCTATCTAGTTCGCTGCGGTTCATTTGGACCTCATTTTGATGATAATTCGGAACAATCGACTTTTGAAATGCATAAAGTCAATGTTTTGTAGTCAAATAGTTGGTGTAATGATAGCAAAAATACTGCTCTGGAGAAGCGCCCATGCCACTTAACATCCCTCGCTATAGCGAGATTGATGCGCATACATTTGATGATCAGGCGCGCCGCGTAGAAGATCTGGTGAAACTTGCCAACCTAAGCGCACAAGAACGCAGCCAGATTAGTGAGAACGCAGCCGATTTGATCACACGCATCCGCAATGCTGACGATCCGGGCCTGATGGAAGTTTTCTTGGCTGAATATGGCCTCTCAACCGACGAAGGCGTTGCGCTGATGTGTTTGGCCGAAGCTTTGTTGCGTGTGCCGGACGCAGAAACGATTGATGCATTGATCGAAGACAAGATCGCACCGTCCGATTGGGGTCAGCACTTGGGGCACTCGTCATCATCTTTGGTGAACGCTTCCACATGGGCGTTGATGTTGACAGGGCGGGTGTTGCAAGACGATCAACCGGGCCCCGTCGGCCATTTGCGCGGCGCGATCAAGCGTTTGGGGGAACCGGTGATCCGCACCGCAGTTAGCCGCGCGATGAAGGAAATGGGCCGCCAGTTCGTCTTGGGCGAAACAATCGTCAGCGCGATGGAGCGTGCGTCCAAGATGGAGGCCAAAGGGTTTTCATATTCCTATGATATGCTGGGTGAAGCCGCGAAAACCGATGCGGACGCCAAGCGCTATCACCTGTCTTATAGCCGCGCGATTTCTGCCATTGCGCAGGCGTGTCATTCTGATGATTGCCGCGAAAATCCTGGAATTTCGGTCAAGCTCTCTGCCTTGCACCCGCGTTATGAGGTGGCTCAGAAAGCGCGGGTGATGGACGAACTTGTCCCGCGTCTGCGTTCGCTGGCGCTGCTGGCGAAATCCGCGGGTATGGGGTTGAACATTGACGCCGAAGAAGCGGATCGCCTCACGCTTTCACTTGATGTGATCGAAGCGGTGCTAAGCGAAAAAGCCTTGCAAGGTTGGGACGGTTTCGGCGTTGTTGTCCAAGCCTACGGACCGCGCGCCCCGTTCGTTCTGGATTATTTGAACGCGCTCGCCACCCGTCTGGATCGCCGCATCATGGTGCGTTTGGTCAAAGGCGCCTATTGGGACACCGAAGTAAAACGCGCCCAAGTCGAAGGCTTGGAAGGGTTTCCTGTCTTTACCTCTAAGCCTGTCACCGACGTTTCGTACATCGCTTGCGCGCGAAAACTACTGGGGATGACAGATCGTATTTACCCGCAATTTGCGACACATAACGCCCATACGGTCAGTGCGATCTTGCACATGGCGACAGATATATCTGCGTTTGAATTCCAACGCTTGCACGGCATGGGCGAGGCGATGCATTCCCTTGTGATGGCGCAGCACGACACCCGTTGCCGCATCTACGCACCCGTCGGCGCGCATCGTGATCTGCTGGCCTATCTCGTACGTCGTTTGCTTGAAAATGGGGCAAATAGTTCGTTCGTGAACCAGATTGTCGACGAAGATGTCAGCCCTGAAGAGATTGCAACCGACCCGTTCGACGCTGCATACACGGCTGAAAAATGGCTCGCGACAGGGGCGGAGTTGTTTCAGCCGGAACGTGTGAATTCAATCGGGTTTGATCTAAGCCACACGCCTGACCTAGACACCATCGAAGCCGCCCGCGTGCCATTTGCGGACCACCAATGGTCCGCAAACTGCCTGATCGCTAGTGATCTTGTAGGTGGGGAGGTCGTGACAGTGTCCAATCCAGTTGATGCCTCGCAATCGGTTGGCACTGCCACGCTTGCAAGCGATGCGCAGATCGAAGCTGCCCTTGGCGATGCGGCAGTTTGGAATGCATCGCCAAGCACGCGCGCGGCAATTCTTCACAAAGCTGGCGATCTGTATGAAGCACGGTTTGGTGAACTTTTTGCTTTGCTTTCGCGTGAGGCTGGCAAAACCCTGCTGGATTGTGTTGGAGAATTACGCGAAGCTGTTGATTTCTTGCGCTATTATGCTGAACGCACAACGGATGATGCACCGATTGGCACTTTTACTTGCATCTCACCATGGAATTTTCCGCTGGCGATTTTCACTGGACAAATCAGTGCCGCCCTTGCGGCAGGCAACGCGGTTTTGGCCAAGCCTGCGGAACAAACCCCGCTGATCGCGCATCTTGCGGTCAGCTTGCTGCACGAAGCCGGTGTGCCGCGCGCTGCATTGCAATTGATCCTTGGCACCGGATCCGTCGGTGCCGCGCTGACATCTGATCCGCGCGTGGATGGCGTGGCCTTTACAGGATCCACTGCAACAGCACAGATCATACGCAAAGCGATGGCTGATCATCTTGCACCAGATGCGCCGTTGCTGGCGGAAACGGGTGGTTTGAATGCGATGATCGTCGATAGCACCGCCTTGCCGGAACAGGCCGTTACTGCCATCGTGGAAAGCGCGTTTCAATCCGCAGGGCAACGCTGTTCCGCGCTACGCTGCCTCTATGTTCAGGACGATGTGGCCGACACAATCCAAAGCATGTTGATAGGTGCGATGCGTGAACTCTGCATGGATGCGCCATGGAAATTGCACACAGACGTTGGCCCTTTGATCGACGCACAAGCGCAAAAACAGATTACGGCCTATGTTGAAGATGCGCGCGCCTCCGGTCGGGTGGTGTTTCAACTCGACCAACCGACTGAAGGTCATTTCGTCCCGCCGGTTCTGATTTCTGTTGATGGGATTTCTGACTTGGAACGTGAAGTCTTTGGCCCCGTCCTTCACATCGCGCGGTTCAAATCATCAGAGCTGGACAAAGTCATCACAGATATCAACGAGACTGGCTATGGCCTGACATTCGGCTTGCAAACCCGCATTGATGACCGCGTGCAATATGTGTCCGAGCGGATCAAAGCAGGTAATATCTACATCAACCGCAATCAGATCGGTGCTATCGTCGGCTCGCAACCCTTTGGTGGAGCAGGGCTTTCTGGCACGGGGCCTAAAGCAGGCGGCCCGCTGTATTTGTCGCGCTTCCGCAAAGTGGCGAACGCGCAAGCCTCAGGAACCTTCGACAACAAGATGTCCCTGAACGATCTAACCCAGGCGATCCAGCAGGTTGGCACAGACGACAAACCGATCAAAACCATCCTTCCCGGCCCTACGGGCGAGCTGAACCAACTCAGCCGTCACGCCCGCTCACCTGTCTTGTGCGCAGGCCCGGGGACGCAAACCGCATCAGCTCAGGCAGACGCCGTGTGCGCCCTTGGTGGACGTGCAATCCTTGCCACAGGCGAGGTGACTCCAGAGGATTTGACCAAAGTGAACGGGATTTCCGGTGTTATCTTCTGGGGCAATCCGACCTTGAAGCGCAGCTACGCCCAAGCCCTTGCTGCGCGCCAAGGGGCGATTTTGCCATTGCTTACCGGCATGCCGAATGAAGGCTACGTTGTGGAAGAACAACACCTTTGCGTGGACACAACCGCAGCAGGGGGTAACGCAGCCTTGCTGGCAGAAAGCGCGCCTGAGGGTTAACGGGTCTTGACCTTTGGGCGAGCAAACGACAGCTTGCCCAAATGCTTCCTATTCGCGACCATAACCCGTCGGGGCGCACGCCCTATGTCACCTACTCGCTGATCGCGATCAACGTGTTGATCTTCCTTAGTTTTAACGTCCCGCTCGGCGAAAGCCGAGAGCTGAACCTGTTCTTTTATGAATGGGGCATGGTGCCTGCGCATATCAGCGAAGGGCGCGACTATACCACGTTGATCAGCACGCAATTCCTGCATGGTGGCTTTATGCATATCGCTAGTAACATGCTGTTTTTGTGGATTTTTGGCGACAATATGGAAGACGAGATGGGTCATTTTGGCTTCCTCGGATTCTATCTGGCCAGCGGTGTGTTTGCAGCGCTCGCACAGTGGGTTGTTGATCCTTATTCGCAAATTGTCACCATTGGCGCGTCTGGCGCGATTGCTGGGGTAATGGGGGGCTATCTGTTGCTGTTCCCGAAGGCGAAAGTCGATATCTTGCTAATCTTGATCATCTTTTTCCGCATCTTCCCGATTCCGGCATGGGTCATGTTGGGCGTTTGGTTTGCACTGCAAGTTGGAAACGGTGTGATCTCTGATCCTGATCTGGGCGGCGTGGCGTATTGGGCGCATGCGGGGGGATTTGTTGTTGGGATGATCCTGACCATCCCTGTGTTTTTGCGACTTGGCGGCATTCGCTTCTGGCAAGAAAACCACGGACATCCTCCGCACCCGGAAGCGGATTACGATCTGACCAGCAGCCGTATCCCAAGGGTACGTCGTAAATAGTAGTACACAGCGACCTAGAATCGCTTGTTGTCCAAACCTTGGTGCCTCATAGTTTCACTGGTAATTTCCGATCTGCGAGGAGCGCTAAAATGACCAAACTCAAAATCGTCGTCACAATGACCCTCACAACACTTTTTCTGGCCGCCTGTGATAGCCAAATGGAAGAGTCTTTTGAGTTCTTGATGTAAGTCTGACGCCTTACACGTCCTAAATTCCTGCTCATCGGAGTGTTCAAATGAAGATGAATCCGCTTGGTCGGACGGGCATTACTGTGCCTGAACTTTGCCTAGGAACCATGACGTTTGGGACCCAAACGCCTGAGGCTGAGGGTCACGAACAGATTGATATCGCACTCGATGCGGGCCTGAACTTTCTCGATACGGCCGAAATGTATCCTGTTAACCCGATCAGCGCCGAAACTCAGGGTGACAGTGAACGTGTCGTGGGCACGTGGCTGGCCAAGACGGGCAGGCGTGATGATGTGATCGTCGCCACCAAACACTCTGGCAATGGTTGGGATCATATCCGCGACAAGGCGGGCATCTCTGCGGCCAGCATCCCAGAGGCGATTGATGGCTCGCTCAAGCGGCTGCAAACCGACTACATCGACCTGTATCAGTTTCATTGGCCCAATCGCGGGTCCTATATGTTCCGCCAAAACTGGACATTTGATCCCTCAAAACAGGATCGCGAAGAAACGCTGGCACATATGATTGAAACGCTTGAAGCGCTTCAGACGGCTGTTGACGCAGGAAAAATCCGCGCTTTCGGTCTTAGCAATGAAAGCGCTTGGGGCACATCGGAATGGTTGCGCCTGTCCCAAGCAGGGCATGGTCCGCGCGTGGCGTCCATTCAAAACGAATATTCTTTGCTGTGTCGTTTGTACGATACCGATTTGGCCGAGCTTAGTGTGAACGAAGACGTTGGATTATTGGCCTTTTCCCCGCTCGCGGCGGGCCTGCTGACAGGGAAATACCAAGGCGGCGCAATCCCGGATGGATCCCGCCGCAGTTTGGTCGATGGTCTTGGTGGGCGCATCACGGATCGGGTGTTCCCGGCCGTCGATGCCTATCTCGCAATCGCGCAAAAATATGAGTTGGACCCGGTCCACATGGCGCTTGCATGGTGTCGCACCCGTCCGTTCATGGCCTCTGCCATTTTCGGCGCCACGCGCACGGATCAACTGCGCCATGCGCTTGGCTCTATCGATGTGACGCTGAGCCAAAATGTTTTGGATGATCTCAACGACACGCACCGACAGCATCCGCAGGTGTATTAAGCGATGGAACAGCTTGGCTTTGATCTTGGCGCAGAGCCCTTGCAGCGGATCGAGCCGGCATTCCAAAGCGCGCAGGACTTTGCCAAAACCCTAAGTAATTGGATGGGCATGCAAAAAGGCGCAGCCAAACTTTTCGCGCATCCCATTGAAACCCCTGTGGGCACGATGGTCGCGGTCTGTGATGCCACGCATTTGCATCTTTTGGAATTCGCCGATCGTAAAGAACTACCCAAAGAAATGCGCAAACTCGGGGCATCCCTTGGGACAATCGCCATAGGCCAGACCCGCATCACCCGCAACTTGGATGATCAGCTGGGCGCGTATTTTGATGGCAAGCTCGCGCAGTTTACCATCCCGCTTATCTTGTACGGGACGGATTTCACCAAAACTGTCTGGAGAGCGTTGCAGGAAATTCCCTTTGGAACAACAACCAGCTACGGGGATTTATCGGTTGTATTGGGCAACCCCACAGCCACGCGCGCTGTGGCGCGGGCCAATGGGGCCAATCAAATCGCCATTCTGATTCCCTGTCACAGAGTGATCGGGGCAGACGGGTCTTTGACGGGCTATGCAGGTGGTTTGTGGCGCAAACGCGCTTTGCTCGCGCTAGAGCGCCAACCTTAGGTTCCGTAAACCGCTTTGCGCGCGATTTCAGGAATATCACCGTAGTAGATATCCAGATCCAGCGCGTCATTTCGGCTAAGCCGCTGCAATTCGGAAACAGCAGTACGATACTGGGCCGCCTTAACAGCGCGTGTCTTCCAGTTTTTAATCAAGGTCATCATAGCCTTGTCCTTTCTCTTTTCATGTCTTCCTCATATCAGCGCTCTGTTAGCGCCAAACAACTGGGCCAACGCGCATTGCCGCCCTGCGTTTTGTGCATTGCTGGCCAAAAGGATGCGGTGTTGCGGCGTCTTGCGTCGCTTTTGTGGTTTCACATCATCGGCTTTCACGGCAACGTGGCTAAAATCACATTAAGAAGGTGCCAATCTATGCCGCTGACCATGAACCGCGAAGTATTCATCACATGTGCCGTCACAGGCTCTGGCGGCACGCAGGATCGCAGCCCCCATGTGCCACGTTCGCCCAAACAGATCGCGGATAGTGCCATTGCAGCCGCGAAAGCAGGGGCCGCCGTCGCCCATTGCCATGTCCGCGACCCTGAAAGCGGTACGCCCTCACGGGATTTGGCCTATTACCGCGAAGTCACCGATCGTATTCGTGATGCAGATGTGGACGTGGTTCTGAATCTGACCGCTGGCATGGGCGGTGACATCATTTTTGGCAGTGCTGAAAAACCGTTCCCGACAGCCGCAGGTACAGACATGGTGGGCGCGACCGAACGTGTGGCCCATATCGCGGCCTGTTTGCCTGAAATTTGTACCCTTGATTGTGGCACGATGAATTTTGCGGAAGCTGACTACGTCATGACCAATACCCCCGGCATGTTGACTGCGATGGGCGGCATGATGACCAAGCTTGGCGTAAAACCTGAAATCGAAGCCTTTGATACCGGCCATCTTTGGTATGCAAAACAGTTGGTTGCGGATGGCGTGCTTGATAGCCCTGCGCTGGTGCAACTGTGCATGGGGGTGCCTTGGGGCGCACCAGATGATCTGAATACTTTCATGGCGATGGTCAACAATGTTCCTGATGATTGGACGTTTAGTGGCTTTGGTCTGGGTCGAAACCAGATGGCCTATGTTGCGGCTTCTGTTCTGGCAGGGGGCAACGTGCGCGTCGGGTTAGAGGATAATCTGTGGCTCGACAAAGGTGTACTTGCGACAAATGAACAATTGGTTGATCGCGCTGTGACAATTATCGAAAATATGGGCGCGCGCGTGATTGGACCACAGGCCGTTCGCGAAAAACTTGGCCTGACAAAACGCGCACCAGCGGCGTAAAGGAAACTGATATGCGCTTTCTCTTACAGGCTCTCGCCCTTGTCATGGCGACGTCACTTGCGGCCCCGGCAACTGCAGAAAACTATCGGGATCTAGCAATCCCCATGACTGTCGAAGGGGGGCTTGATCTAAATCGCTACCTTGGAAAATGGTATGAAATCGCGCGCTTTCCCAACAGGTTTGAACGCGGTTGTGTCGGCGTTACGGCTGAATACGCTTTGCGCAGTGACGGCGATATTCGCGTCCTTAACACCTGCTATAAAGGGGCGCTGAACGCTCCAGTGACCCGCGCGCAAGGGTCTGCGCGCGTCGACGCGCCCGGGCGTCTGTCTGTGACGTTCGTGCCTTGGCTACCATTTGTCCGCGGGGACTATTGGGTGCTTTATGTGGCACCGGATTATAGCCTTGCCGTGGTTGGAAACCCCAAAGGCACCACAGGTTGGATATTGGCGCGCAGCCCCCGGATTAGCGCAGCAGAGCGCGCAAAGGCCGAAACCATCCTTTCTAGTAATGGTTATAATATCAGTAAGTTAGAAGACGTTCTTCAGAAATAGGATCGAGTCATGACCAAAGTAGCAGCAATCGTCGGTGGCGGCGTAATCGGCGGCGGCTGGGCCGCGCGTTTCATGTTGAACGGATGGGATGTACGCCTATACGATCCTGACCCCAATTCAGAGCGTAAGATCAACGCAGTCCTTGAAAACGCCCGTCGTGCGTTACCGGGTTTGACGGATGTTGCTTTACCTGAAGCAGGGTCGCTAACCCACTGTGAAACAATCGCACAAACAGTCACTGATTGTGAATTGATCGTAGAGGCCGTGCCAGAACGCCTCGACATCAAACATGCGGTCTATGCCGAAATCGAAGCCGCCAACACCAGTGGCATCATCGCGTCCTCAACGTCGGGCATCATGCCGACGGATTTGCAAAGCGAGCTTAAACATCCCGAACGTTTGATCGTCGCGCATCCGTTCAATCCGGTCTATCTTTTGCCGCTGGTCGAACTGGTGGCGGGTCAGAAAACCGATGCGGCCAATATTGAAAAGGCCAAAGCGATTTACAGCGCTATCGGCATGCATCCCCTTCATTGTCGCGTCGAGATCGAAGGCTTTCTCTCTGATCGTTTGCAAGAAGCGCTTTGGCGCGAGGCGCTCTGGCTCCTGAAGGATGAAGTGGCAACAGCAGAAGAACTTGACGCGGCCATCGCCTACGGCCCCGGCCTTCGTTGGGCGCAAATGGGGACGATGCAGACGTTTCACCTTGCAGGGGGTGAAGGCGGCATGCGCGCCATGCTTGCCATGTTTGGCCCTTGCCTGAAATGGCCATGGACCAAGCTGATGGATGTGCCTGACCTCACCGATGAATTTGTCGAAATGGTCGGCGATCAATGCGATACCCAGTCAGGTGATCTAAATCCGCGTGAACTGGAACGTATCCGCGACAGTAATCTCGTTGGTATTATCCGTTCATTGCGCGCTGGCAATTGGGGGGCAGGCGCAACGGCCAAGACACATGACAAAGTGCTCGCAGCGCAAAACGGCATGGCTGCCAAAGTCGCTGATGTTGATCCAAACGTGCCCGTACTCACATCCAAACGGACCGTCCCGCTGGATTGGACCGACTACAACGGCCATATGAATGAAGCACGCTACCTACAAGCCTTTGGCGATGCCACGGACCGCTTCATGGAAATGGTCGGCTGCGATGCGGAGTATATCGCCACGGGTGGTAGCTACTTCACTGCTGAAACCCATATTCGTCACATCGATGAAGTCCACGCAGGCACGCGCATCGAAATACGCACACAGGTCTTACTGGGGGACGGCAAAAAAATGCACCTTTGGCATGAAATGTATGACGGCGCACGACTTCTGGCCACGGGTGAGCATATGCTGATCCACGTCAGCTTGGACACGCGACGACCCTCAGTGCCGAGCAGTGCGATAGAAGCCAATCTTGCGCGTATCGCAAAAGGGCATAGCACACTCCCACGTCCGCAAGGTGCAGGCGCATCTGTAGGTTTGCGCAAGTGAACCGTGTCTTGGTCACTGCTGGCGCAAATGGCATCGGTCAAGCGATGGCAGTGGCCTTTGATGACGCGGGCTATGACGTTTGGATCACGGATATTGATGCAGACGCACTACAGACCAATCCCGATACTTGGCGCAAGTCAGTCGTGGATGTGTCTGACGACGCGGCGATGGCTGCACTTTTCGCTGATATTACCGCCGAATGGGGTGGTCTGGACGTCGTCTGCGCAAATGCAGGTATCGCAGGACCCACGGCAAAAGTCGAAGACGTGTCCATTGCTGACTGGAATACTTGTGTCGCGATTACACTGGGCGGCGCGTTTCTAACTGCGAAATACGCAGCGCCTTTGATGAAAGACGCAGGCAAGGGCGTGATCATCTTGACCTCTTCAACCGCGGGTCAATACGGCTACCCCAACCGTGC
Source organism: Planktotalea sp. (assembly GCA_965662135.1). Lineage (GTDB taxonomy): Bacteria > Pseudomonadota > Alphaproteobacteria > Rhodobacterales > Rhodobacteraceae > Planktotalea. The sequence goes on from CBFIGL010000007.1 coordinate 127,704, forward strand.
GCCTTATGCGGCAGCAAAATGGGGGGTGATTGGCCTGATGAAAACGCTTGCGATGGAACTGGGGCCGTTCGGCATTCGCGCCAATGCGATCTGTCCCGGTGCTGTCGAAGGGCCGCGCATGGAAGGGGTTTTGAAGCGTGAAGCCAAGGCAAAAGGCATGACCCGGGATCAGGTCTATACGGGCTACGCAAGCGGCACATCTATGGGCACATTTGTAACCTCGCAAGACATCGCGAATATGGCGGTATTCTTGGGGGGCGATGGCGCGAAACGGGTCTCCGGCCAAGTTATCGCGGTAGACGGTCACACAGAAAACCCTGACCCCAAGGTCTAGTTCAAAGTGTGTGAAATAGCCGTGCCCGCCGCCCAACCACTGGACCACGCCCATTGGAAATTATATCCACCAAGCCAACCAGTTACATCCATTGCTTCACCTATCACATAAAGCCCTTTTTGTGCCTTCGCTTCCATGGTTTTCGACGAAAGCCCATCGGTGTCGATGCCGCCCAAAGTAACCTCGGCCGTGCGATAGCCTTCGCTACCAGTGGGGACTTGCTCCCAATTGCGAAGCTTCTGACACAGGGCTTCTAACGCCAGATCCGACTGATCCCCGACACGTCCGGTGATGCCCATTTCTTCGCTGATGTGTTGCACCAAACGGGCAGGGTAATGCTGGGTTAAAACCGTGGAGATGTCGCGCTTGCCTTGCTCTTGGCGCGCTGTTTGGAGTGTGCCAAACAAAGTCCCGTTCGGGTCTATGTCCAGTACCACCACGTCCCCTTCGCGCCAGTATGACGAAGCCTGCAAAATGGCTGGACCTGACAGCCCGCGATGGGTGAACAATGTCGCTTCTTCAAAGCTGGTGCCACCTGCCGTAGCACGCGTTGGCGCGCTGACGCCTGAGATTGGCGCGTAGCGTTGATCCGAAAAGGTCAACGGCACAAGGGCAGGGCGAATGTCTGTCAACCCAAGCCCGAATTTCTGTGCGATCTCATATGCGAAACCAGATGCTCCCATCTTGGGGATGGATTTGCCGCCACTGGCCAAAACCAGATTTGGCGCGCTCAACGCGACGTGATGACCGTCCCTCAACGCGGCAATTTGATAGACTGCGCCATCATGGGTGATGCTTTGTGCTGAACTGTTTAACCACAGTTCCGCCCCCGCATCCCGCATTTCTTGCAAAAGCATCGCTACGATCTGTTTGGCAGAACTATCACAAAACAATTGCCCCAAGGTCTTCTCATGCCAGTCGATTTTGTGCTTGGCTATCAGGTCAAGAAAGTCCCATTGGGTATATCTACTTATAGCAGACTTGCAAAAATGCGGGTTTTTGGAGATAAAATTCGCAGATGACGTCCCTAAATTTGTGAAATTGCAACGTCCACCACCAGAGATGCGTATTTTCTCCCCCGGCGCTTTCGCATGATCAATCACAAGCGTGCGCCCGCCAGAATGGGCAGCACACATCATACCTGCGGCGCCTGCGCCAATGATTATCGTATCAAATTCCATCCCCGTCACCTGCACCCGAGCGGCCAAAAACTCAAGCCCCTTCATCTTGCATAAGAAACTCCCGCCGGAGGCACATCGCATAGCCGAAGGCTGTGCTCATCAAGCATGCCGCTTTGCGGCATTCCGCCTAATAAGAAACAATGCTGGCAATCGAAACACCGATTCGCTACACAGAACTCAGATCCCGGAAAACGGGACATGTACGAGGCAACGATCAGCGGTGATCTATGACAGAAATGGTTTATGGCAGCGTCCCCATTCGGGATGGCGAGCCTGTTCTTCCAAAGTGGTGGCGCACAGTCGACAAGTGGTCGATGTCTTGCATACTCATTTTATTTGGAATCGGGCTTTTACTTGGATTGGCCGCATCGCCCCCTTTGGCAGCTAAGAACGGGTTTGAACCCTTCCACTACGTGCAGCGCCAAGCCTTTTTTGGCGGCCTTGCGCTGACTGCAATGTTCATAACGTCGATGTTGAACCCCGTCGTCGTGCGCCGGCTTGCAGTTTTGGGTTTTGTCGCAGCCTTTATTGCGCTGATCCTGCTTCCGTTTTTCGGCACGGATTTCGGCAAAGGCGCGACACGCTGGTATTCGCTCGGGTTTGCGTCGGTTCAACCGTCAGAATTCTTGAAGCCCGGTTTCATCATTGTCGCCGCTTGGATGATGGCCGCTTCACAAGAGATTGGCGGACCACCAGGCAAACTGTGGTCGTTCATGCTTACAATCACGATTGTCCTGATCCTCGCAATACAGCCAGACTTTGGTCAAGCGTCGCTTATCCTGTTTGGCTGGGGGGTGATGTATTTCGTAGCAGGCGCGCCGATGACGCTGCTGTTGGCCATGGCCGGTCTTGTGGTCGCGGGTGGCATAGTTGCTTATAATAATTCGGAACATTTCGCGCGTCGTATTGACGGGTTTTTGTCCACGGACGTCGATCCGACCACGCAGCTTGGCTACGCAACCAATGCGATCCGCGAAGGCGGTTTCTTTGGTGTTGGTGTGGGCGAGGGTGAAGTGAAATGGTCACTTCCTGATGCGCATACCGATTTCATCATTGCAGTTGCAGCCGAAGAATACGGTCTATTCCTAGTGCTTTGTATCATCGCGGTTTACGCAAGTATCATCGTGCGCTCATTGTTGCGTTTGATGCGCGAACGTGATCCATTCATTCGCCTGGCTGGCACGGGACTTGTGTGCATGTTTGCTGTACAAGCGATGATCAACCTTGGCGTTGCGGTGCGTTTGCTGCCTGCGAAAGGCATGACGCTTCCGTTCGTCAGCTACGGTGGATCCTCTCTGATTGCGGGGGGTATTGCGGTTGGCATGCTTTTGGCCTTTACGCGCACACGGCCCCAGGGCCAAATTGGTGATCTGCTTCGGGGACGAGTCTAATGAGTAAGAAAGCGCCGCTTTTGGTGATCGCGGCAGGTGGCACGGGCGGGCATATGTTCCCCGCGCAGGCCTTGGCAGAGGTGATGTTGCGCAAGGGTTGGCGCGTCAAGCTGAGCACCGATGCGCGCGGCGCACGCTACACTGGTGGCTTTCCCCATAGCGTCGAGATCGAACAAATGGCCAGCGCTACATTCGCGCGCGGTGGTCTCCTGGCTAAACTCGCCGTTGCTCCGCGCATTGCGGGGGGGGTGATCGGCTCGGTTTTCAAGATGATTGCTGACAAGCCGGACGTTGTGGTGGGTTTTGGCGGTTATCCCAGTATTCCCGCACTCGCG